>JADZEI010000081.1 GCA_020850615.1 Dehalococcoidia bacterium
CGAGTCCCACGGTCTGGATGCTGGTGCTGGTATCCTGTGTCATTGCCGGTCACTCCTCTTTTTGCAGCACAGTACGTGACTGCGCCGGGTGACCGGCCTTCTCATGCCATCTACGCCTGCGGCGCCCCGTCATGACGCGGCGTCGCCTCCGGCGGCGCGCCTCCCTTTCGCCCGGCCCGGGCTTTGCGGCGGGCGAGGGGGGAGTTGGGATCGCGGCGTGTGGCGCGGTGCGGCGGGCTCCGTAGAATCGGGCGGCGGAGGGTACTGAGATGGCACATCCACTCCGCGGGGCGACGGCCATCACCGGCCTGGGCATGACCCCGATGGGCCGTGTGTTCGGCAAGACGACGATGGAGCTGGCGGCGGACGCGATCCGGATCGCGATCGAGGATGCGGGGCTCCAGAAGAGCGATATCGATGGCCTGCTGATCAACCCGGGGATCACGGGCGTGACGGGCGGGGGGATCAGCCTGCCGCTGCAGAACTACCTGGGCATGACGGACCTGCGGCTGCTGAACCACATGAACGCGGCCGGTTCGACGGCGGCGCAGATGGTGCAGTACGCGAGCATGGCGATCGCGGCCGGGATGGCGAACCACGTGGTCTGCGTGTTCGCGGACCTGCCGCTGAGCGAGGGTAAGGGCGCGGGCGCGGCCTATGCGGGTGCGGCGCGCAACCCGAGCCGGCCGAAGGGCATGGCGGGCCTGTTCGCGGCATCGGGATACTTCGGGGCGAACACGGGCTATGCGCTGGCGGCGCGGCGGCACATGGACACCTACGGCACGACACAGGACCAGCTCGGGATCATCGCGGTGGGGCAACGGGCGTGGGCGACGCGGAGCCCGCTGGCGCAGATGCGCGACCCGATCACGCTGGAGGACTACCACAACTCGCGGTGGATCATCGAGCCGCTGCACCTGCTGGACTGCTGCCTGGTTTCGAACGGGGCGATCGCGGTGATCGTGAGCTCCGCGGAGCGGGCGAAGAGCATGAAGCAGCCACCGGTCTACGTCTGGGGGATGGGCCAGGGGCACCCGGGCGACACGAGCCGGCGGGGCCGCAGCCCGGAGACGGAGACGGGCGGCATCGCCGCCGGGGAGACGGCGTACCGGATGGCGGGCGTGGGGCCGGGGGACGTGACGCAGTGCCAGCTGTACGACTGCTACACGTACACGGTGCTGGTGACGCTGGAAGACTACGGCTTCTGCAAGAAGGGCGAGGGCGGGCCGTTCGTGGAGGACGGGAAGCTGGGGCCGGGCGGTTCGCTGCCGACGAATACGGGCGGGGGCGAGCTCTCGGGGTACTACATGTGGGGGATGACGCCGCTGAGCGAGGCGGTCATCCAGGGCCGGGGCCATGGCGGCGACCGCCAGGCGAAGAACGACGTCATCCTGTGCACAGGGAACGGTGGGACGCTGAGCTATCACGCCTGCCTGGTCCTGAGCCCGCATGCGAGCTGAGCCATGACTGAACCAGTTATCGAAAAGCCAATCCCGGAAGCGGACGACGCCTCGAAGCCGTTCTATGAGGGCGGCATGGCGGGGCGCCTGATGATGATGAAGTGCTCGAGCTGCGGGACGTGGCGGCTGCCATCGCGCAGCCATTGCGACGAGTGCCTTTCGGACCAGTACACGTGGGAGCAGGCGAGCGGCCGTGGCGTGATCCGGACGTTCGGGGTGATGCACCAGAAGTACCACCCCGGGTTCTTCCCGGAGCTGCCGTACAACGTGACGATCGTGGAGCTCGAGGAAGGGCCGCGGGTGGTGACGAACATCGTGGGCGCGCCGAACAGCGAGCTGCGGGTGGGGTTGCCGGTAGTGGTGCAGTTCGAGAAGCACGCGGATTCGGCGATCCCGAAGTTCCGGCCTGTGTGAGGTGGGCGGCGGGGGAGGCATTTCCCGTTAGGCGGGGTTTGGTACGATAGGTGCTGCGCAGGGGTGTAGCTCAGTTGGCAGAGCATCGGCCTCCAAATCCGAGTGTCGCGGGTTCGAATCCTGCCACCCCTGCCATTCGACGAAAGGGTCCGCGCTTGTGACCCTCAGCGGCTTGCCGCAAAGCGCGGTTGCTTCGTAGGATGAGCGGACGTGCCCAGGTGGTGGAATGGCAGACACGCTGTCTTGAGGGGGCAGTGCCGATAGGCGTGTGAGTTCAAATCTCACCCTGGGCACCACACACCGCAGTTATCCGGCGCCGTGGCCAAGTGGCAAGGCAGAGGTCTGCAAAACCTTCACCGCCGGTTCGAATCCGGCCGGCGCCTCCAAGCCCCTCCCCGCCCCGCGGCTTTGCCTCCCCTCCTGTTTTCGATTTGCGATTTTCGATTTCCGCCATGCGGTTGGGGTGGAGCGCTGCGCGCGGCCTGACGACCAGGTCGCGGTCGTAGTGGGCACGTCCTGATGGCTTCGCCGCCTAGTCCGACGCGGGAGGGCTGTGGCTGCTATCGGCGCCGGTTGGCGGCAGCGCGGGGGGCGTGCGCGCTGCCGCGGGGCTGCGGGCGGGGGTTATTGTTTGGCGTAGTTGGCGGCGCCCTGGAATTCGACGACGACGGTGGGCTTTTCGCCGCTGTTCCAGGCGTCGTGGCCGGGGGCGATGCGGTAGACGTCGCCGGCGACGATGTCCTTCGTGGTGCCGTCGGTGTGCTCGATGTGGAGGGCGCCGGCGATCATGTAGCCGATGTGTTCGACCTGGCAACTGGGCGTGTTGACGACGGGCTGGATGCACTCGGACCACTTCCAGCCGGGCTGGAAGGTGTAGCGGCCGATTTGCCCGCCGGCGAGGCTGACGAGCTCGATGAACGTCTTCGGCGGGGTCCGCGTTTCGTCGGGGGTGCTGAAATCGCGGGATTCGACTCCGGGCATGGTGGTTCTCCTGGGGGACATGTGTGGTGGCGTCTGCGATGCCACCCGCTGCAGTAGTGCGGGGCCGGGGCCGTTCGTTACGGGCGCCTGGAGTGCTTGCGAGCGGGTTGCAGGGGCGTTGCGTAAACAATCCCGCCGGTCGCGGAAAACAGTTCGTAACGGGCGCACCGCGGTGGCGCGGCGTGGCAGAGAATCGCGACATGACGCGACGGTACGTCGGCGCAGTGGGCCTGTTCCTGGGCGTGGTGTGCCTCGCGGGGCTGACGCTGGGGGCGATGCTGCCCGTGGTGGAGAGCTGGCAACTGGTGCTGGCCGCGCTCGTGCTGTACCCGGCGGGGGTGTACTTCGACCTGTTGCCACCGGGCCGGCCGCCGGGGGTGGTGACAGCGGCCGCGGAGGCGCCGGACGAGCCCGGCGAGCCGGAAGGGCTGCCGCCGGCGATGGTGCCGGGGCCGCCGCGTTCGCCGGGGTTCGCGGGCTGGTCATATGTGGACATGGATGGCGAGGCGGAGCCGCCGCAACGCGGGACGCTGGCGTTCCTCGTGGTGGCGGCGCTCGCGGTGGGGCTTGCGGTGGGGGCGGTCGCGACCGGGCTGGCGATGTCGATGCGGGAGGAGGGCGCGACCGAGGCCGCGGTCCCGGGCACAGAGCCGCCGGCTGAGGCAACGGGCGAACAATCCGCGGTGAGCCCTTCGCCCACGCCTAGCCCGACGACGGAGGCGACGGCGACGCCCACGGCGACAGCGACACCGAGTCCCACGCCGAGCCCGACGCCGGAGCCACCCACGCCGACGCCGACGGTGGCGCGCCGCACGGAACCGACACCCGCGCCGCCCACACCGGTGCCGACGCTCGCGCCACAGACATCGCGATCCACGGCGGCGAGCATTGGCGGGACGTGGGAGATCGTGGACACGGTGACGTATGGGCCGGGGCAGGGCGAGACGTACCGGTTCGAGGTGGACCTGCGGCAGGCGGGCGGCGTGGTGACGGGCGGGGGCGCGGGACTCGACCTGGTCGGCGAGCGGCAGGGCGACCGGATAGTCGTCGCGTTCGAACGCGAGGGGGCCACGGGCTACTTCATCTGGTGGGTGGCAGACGGCGAGACGCTGTGGGGTGAGTTCAGGGATAACGGCGCGGAAAACGGCGGGACGAGCCTGGCGCGGCGGGTGGACTGAGTCGCCCAGCGGGCGGGCGCATCGCTGGTGGTGATTGACGGGCGGGGGCGGCGCGGCGCAGCATGCCGGGGAGGCGCGCGGGGGCGCCCGGGAGCTGGCCATGCAGTTGCGCCGGGTTATGCGACGAGCGGGAGAGCGAACGGTCACGGCCCGCGCCACCGCGAGCCATGCGCCGGCGCGGCGGGCGCCGGGCATCCTCGACCTGCAGCGGATGGCGGGGAACCGGGCGACGGCGAACTTGATCCAGCGGGTGGGCGGCGGCCAGGTGAAGGCGAAGGACGGCGCGCTCAAGGTCATCAAGGACGTGACGGCCGGGAAAGCGACGAAGGGCACGAAGATCGACGTGCCGCTCTCCGTGACGTATGCGGACGATTCGAAGGACGCGCTCAACATCAACGTGAGCCACGAGCGGCACCTGATCTCTTCGTACACGACGAAGCTGAACGAGACGAAGGACAACCCGCAGAACACGATCGCGGCGGTGAGCGACGCCGAGTTCGTGCAGGGGTTCGAGGACTACTCGGAGAAGGTAGCGGCGCGGATCGGCGCCCAGGGGAGCGCCTACAAGCCGGATGACCCGGCGAACGAGCTGGACACGGTGGCGGGGCTGAAGTTCCACAGCGACAACAAGAGCTTCGGGGCGTCGCTCCACTGCTTCCCGACGGCCGGGGGCAAGGCCAGGACGCTGGATGCGACGCAGTTCGCGGCGTTCAAGAACGTCACGCGGCTGCTGAGCATCACGGAATGGGCGAGCGCGGGGTCGACCCTGAAAAAGGGACAACTGGCGTGGGAGGACAAGGCGAACGACACATGGAAGGCGGCGCTGCTAACGCAGGAGCAGATCGATCAGATCGCGGCCGCGCTGCTCAAGGGGCCGAAGGAGATCGCGGCGGCGAAGCAGCAGAAGGCGGCGGCCGCCAAGGCGAAGGCGACCGCGCCGAAAGAGTAGGTTGCGGACGCTATCCGGTCAGGCGCGGCCCTTCATGATGCCGTTCCAGTAGAGGCGGGGCAGGCCGTACTTCTTCACCCAGTACATGGTGCGGCGCTCGCGGGTCTGGTCGATGCGGAAGGAGTTCATGGGCTTGAGGTCGTAGTCGAACTCGGCCATGACGAGCTTGCCGTCGCCGGTGACGAGCGGGCAGGCGGTGTAGCCGTCGTAGCTGGCGTCGAGCGAGCGGCCCTGGATTTCGGCGACGAGGTTCTTGACCAACACGGGAGCCTGCTTGCGGATGGCGGCGCCGGTCTTGCTCGTGGGCAGGGAGCTGGCGTCGCCGAGCGAGAAGACGTTGGCGTAGCGCGTGTGGCGGAGGGTGTTCTTGTCGACATCGACCCAGCCGTCGGCGTTCGCGAGCGGGCTGTTGCGGACGAAGTCGGGCGCGCTCTGCGGCGGGGTGACGTGGAGGAGGTCGTAGTGGACGACGGTCTCTTCGTTGGTGTCGAGGTTGCGGAGCACCGCCTCGCGCGTGTCGGGGCGGACCTCGACGAGGTTGGTGCGGTAGCGGACGTCGATGCCCTTGCGCTCGACGACGGCGCGGAGGGTCTTCGCGTAGGCCTCGACCTGGAAGATGCCGGCGTTGGCGGTGGCGAAGATGATGTTGGTCTTGTCGCGCACGCCGTTCTTGCGGAAGGCGTCATCGGCGAGGTAGGCGATCTTCTGGGGTGCGCCGCCGCACTTGATGGGCGTGGCGGGGTGGGTGAAGAGCGCAGTCCCGCCCTTGAAGGTGCGGATGAACTCCCAGGTCTTGTCGACGTACTCGTAGCTGTAGTTGCTGCAGACGCCGTCCTTGCCCAGGGCTTCGGGGACGCCGGGGATGGCGCTCCAGTTGAGCTGGATGCCGGGGGCAACGACGAGGTAGTCGTAGGTGATGCGCGCGCCGGCGGCGGTGGTGACGGCGTTCTCCTCCGGGAGGAACGTGGTGACGGCGTCGCGGATCCAGGTGGCGCGCTTCGGGATGACGGAGCGCTCGCTGCGGCGGGTCGACTCCTTCTTCGCATCGCCACCGCCGACAAGGGTCCAGAGCGGCTGGTAGTAGTGCCGGTTGGATGGCTCGATGATGGCGACATCGGTGCCGGGCAGGGCCCGGAGGAGGCGGGCGGCGGCGCTGATGCCGGCGTTGCCGCCACCGACGACGACAACCTGGTGATGGCGCGTCGCGGGGGTGGCCGTGGAGGGCCGTTCCTGGGCCTGGGTCATGGTGGAGCTCCGGAGGCGGCGGGGCGGGCCGCGTAGTCGGGTTAGGGTACCGGGGCAGCCGGGTGCGGAAGGTGACTTAAGTCGCAAGAATGCGGGCCCGTGGGGCCGGTGTGTGGAGCCGGTCAGTCGCGGCGGAAGAGCGTGGCGCCCCACTCGCCCCATGCGATGGACCCCGGGTGGATGCCGAGACCGTAGGTGAACTCGTAGACCTGGTCCCAGAACGAGTCGGCGGCACCGGGGATGACGGCCATCAGCCCCCACGCGAGCAGGAACCCGCCCCACGGCCCGAGCATGGCGGCGTAGCGGCGTGGTGTCTCACCGAGGTGGGGTTCGAGGGCGCCGAAACCGTCGAACGGCGGCAAGGGGATGAGGTTCCACATCGCGGCCGCGACCTGGAGGAAGGCGAGGTAGCCGAGCCCGGCGCCAGCAGCGGTGTAGGGATCGACGAGACCGTAGTGGAAGACAAGGCCGATGGCGCCGGCGCAGGCCAGGTTGGTTGCGGGGCCGGCGAGGGAAACGAGCGTCCGCCACCAGCGACTACGGAGGTCGGCCACGCAGACCATCGTTGCGCCGCCGATGAGGGGCATCCCGCCCATGAGGACGAAGAACAGCGGCAGGACCACCGACGTGATCGGGTGCATGAAGCGCACGGGGTTGAGGGTGAGGTAGCCGCGCTCGCGGATGGCCCTGTCGCCGCCAAGGTAGGCGGTCAGGGCATGCGCGAACTCGTGGAAGGTGAGCGAGACGATCCAGCCGCCGAAGACGATGGCACGGATGATAACGAGGTCGTGATCACCCTTTGACCAGGCGAATACCAGCGACCCGACACAAATGGCCACGGCGGCCAGGAACACCAGCACGCGGAGAGCGCCCGCTTCGGGGATGGCGATGGAGGAGCGGGCTGCTCGGGAGGTGAAGCTCGGGGCGCAGGCGCGGCAGCGGGTGCCGACCGCGGTGGTGACGACGCAGCGCGCGCAAAGCGGGGCTTCGCAACGGCCGCAGGCGAGCGTCGACGCGAAATCGTGCGAGTTGCATTGTGCCAGGGCCATCGACCGCTCCGGGGGCGAGGCGCCCCACCAGAACGTTCGGCCGCACCGCAGACCGGCAACAGGCTGGCATGGCAGCAATCACCACTCATCCACCAGCGGTGGAGCCGGCCGGTACCGTGCCGTGTCGCATTACCAGGTGCGGGTGGCGCGGAAGAGGCGGATGGGCGCGGGGATGCCCTTCATTACCGCGGGGCCGAGCTCTTCGAGATCGATGTCGTCGAGCCGGCGTTCGAGGGCGGTACAGGCGGCTTCGCTGACGACGACTTCGCCGGGGCCGGCCATGTCGACGACGCGGGAGGCGACGTTGACGTCGTGGCCGACGATGTCGTCGCGGCGGCGGGTGGGGCGGCCCCAGTGGACGCCGATGCGCACCCAGAGGGGGACGGCGAGCTCGGCGGACTGCTCTTCGAAGCGCTCCTGGAGGGCGACCGTGGTCTCAATCGCGTCGCAGGCGGTGGGGAAGAAGAGGAGGAGGCCGTCGCCGAGCTCCTTGACGATGCGCGCGCCCTGGGGGAGGGCGGTGGTAACGATGCGCTCCTGGAGGGCGAGGAGCTCGAGGGCTTCGGCGTCGCCGCGGAGGGCGGTGTACTCGGTGAAGCCGACGATATCGGTGAAGACGACGGCACCGGTGAGCACATCGAGGGCGGGCGCCGCCGTCTGCATCAGGATGGCACCACTTCCACGCGCCCGCTGAGGGTCGAGACGGAGACGCGGCAATCGGTGCCGCGGGGGCAGGTGCAATCGAGCCTGCCGCCGACGCTCTTCATCGCGATTTCCGGGCGGACGCCTTCGGGGAGGCGGACGGTGACCCGGCCGGAGATGGTGTGGACGTGGACCTCTTCGCGGCCGGCGGAACCGATTTCGACGCGGCCGGAGACGGTCTTGGCGCGGACTTCGCCGGAGACGGACTCGACGGTGGCGCGGCCGGAGACGGTCGCGACATCGGCGCGGCTGGCGCTGCCGATTTCGATGCTGCCGCTCTTCGTGGCGGCGCGCACGGCGCCGACGCGGCCGACTTTGATGCTGCCGGAGATCGAGCGCACGTCGGCTTTCGTGGCCTCTGCGACCTGGATGCTGCCGGAGGCCGTGCTGACGCGCGTGGGGCCGGCGCGGCCGTGCACTTCGACGCGGCCAGAGAGCGAGCCGATGACCAGGGCGATGCCGGCGGGGCAGCGCATGACGAACGCGCCCGACGGCTGGACGGAGAGTTGCGTGCCGTCGCGCTCGGTGCGGTTGCCGCCGCGTTCGATGAGGATGTCGGGGCGGTCCTCGCAGTAGACCTGCACGGAGCCGGACCGGTTGTTCACGCGAATGACGTCGATCCCATCGCGGGAGGACGTCCCACCACCAGTGCCACCAGAGTCTTCCACGGGATGATCATAGCGCCGCGGACGGGCGGGAGCGTGGCGGGCATCACAGATGGCGCTACCGAACGGCCACGCGCGGCGACGCGACTGCCCCTGCACGGCCACCGGGAGTGCGCCGAGAACCATGGCATGAACATGCTTGGGGCCATCGCCCCCACATCCGTGCCGATCGACCCGCTGCAGCCGGCGAACCCGGTGCAGCAGCAGGCGCAGATCGCGGTCGCCGCGAAGGTGCTGGACGCGCAGCGGGCAGCAGGGGAGCAGGTGATGCAGCTGCTCGACCCGAATGTGGGGAAGCACCTGGACCAGCGCGCCTGAGCAGCGCCCCCGCCGGCGTGCGGCTGAGGCAGCGTGGCGGTACCCTTCGAGGACAATCCCACGCTGCCGCGGCCGCGCGTGCGCGCGCCCCGCGGACGCCCGAGTGAGGCCCATGCCCGTCCGCGAAATCGACGCTGCTACGATCACCGACACCATCGCCCGGCTCGCCGTGGAGGCGACGCACTACCTGCCCGAGGACGTGGAGGGCGCCATCCGCGCGGCGAAGACGACCGAGCGGTCGCCGCTGGCGGTGCAGATCATCGACGAGATCCTGGAGAACGCGGAGATCGCGCGGACGCGGATGCTGCCACTCTGCCAGGACACCGGGAGCGCGGTGGTGCACGTGGAGCTCGGCCAGGACGTGCATATCGCCGGCGGGTTCCTGGCGGACGCGATCAATGAGGGGATCCGGCGCGGCTACGCGGAAGGGTTCCTGCGGAAGTCGATCGCGGACCGGCCGTTCAGCGCGCGGACGAACACTCAGGACAACACGCCCGGGATCATCCACACGGAGATCGTGCCGGGCGACAAGGTGCACCTGTACTTCATGCCGAAGGGCGGCGGCTGCGAGAACATGTCGCGCTACCAGAACTTCCTGCCGGGCATGGGGAAGAAGGCGATCGTCGACTTCGTCTGCGAGACGGTGGACATGAGCGGGGGCAACCCGTGCCCGCCGCTGGTCATCGGCGTGGGCGTGGGGGGCACGGCCGAGAAGGCAATGACGATGGCGAAGCACACGCTCTTCCGCCAGATCGGTTCGCGGCACCCGGACGAAGAGGTGGCCGCGCTCGAAGACGAGCTGCTCGAGGCGGTAAACGCGCTCGGGGTGGGGCCGCAGGCGGTGGGCGGCAGCACGACGGCGCTCGACGTGTTCGTGGAGACGCACCCGACGCACATCACGGCGCTGCCGGTCGCCGTGAACATCCAGTGCCACAGCGCCCGCACGAAGCAGGCGACGATCTAGGACCCGGCCGTGGCTGCGACCGCGTCGAGGATGCCGCGATGAGCATGACCATCCGCCGCGCCACCGAGGAGGACATCCCGGCGATCGTGTCGCTGGTGAACCTCGCCTACCGGGTGGAGGACTTCTTCATCAAGGGCAACCGGACGGACGAGGTGCAGGTGCGGGAGTGCCTCGCCGAGAGCGGATTCCTGATGGCAGAGGACGCCGAGGACGACGAGCTCGTCGCGTGCGTGCACGTGCGGATCCAGGGCGAGCGCGGCTACTTCGGGATGCTCTCGGTGCACCCCACGCGGCAGGGGCAGGGCATCGGGCCGGAGATGATCGCCGAGGCCGAGGCGTGGGCACGGGATGCCGGGTGCACCGCGATGGACCTCACCTATGTCAACCTTCGCGAGGAGCTCCCCGGCCTGTACGGGCGGCTCGGCTACGTGCAGACGGGGACGGCGCCGTTCGCGGCGCCGGAGAAGCTGCGCATGCCCGCGGAGTTCGTCACCATGTCAAAACCACTCGTACCACCAGCGGCCGGCGGCCAGGAGCAGACAGCATGAGCAGCATCGCCCTTACCACACCCCTCACCGACGAGGTGATCGACGGGCTGAAGCCCGGTGACCACGTGACCTTCAGCGGGGTGATCTACACGGCCCGCGACGCGGCCCACAAGCGCCTGATCGAGCTCGTGAAGCGCGGCGACGAGCTGCCGGTGGACCTGCGCGGGCAGGTGATCTACTACGTGGGGCCGACGCCGCCACGGCCGGGCGCGGTCATCGGGTCGGCGGGGCCGACGACGGCGATGCGGCTGGACCCGTACACGGAGCCGATGCTGGAGCTCGGCGTGAAGGGCGTGATCGGGAAGGGCGGGCGCGGGCCAGCGGTGCGGGCGGCGTTCGCGAAGAACCACGCCGTGTACTGCATCGCGGTCGGCGGCACGGGGGCGCTGCTGAACCGCCACATCAAGAAGGCGGAAGTGGTGGCATTCGAGGACCTGGGCACGGAAGCGATCCGGCGGCTCGAAGTCGAGGGGTTCCCGGCGATCGTGGTGAACGACTGCCGCGGCGGCGACCTGCTCGAAGAGGGGAAGCGGCAGTACCGGACGAGCGAACGGCCCATCCCGGCGGTGCAGAGCCTCGGGGGCTAACGCGAAACGGGCTCGTAACCGCGCGGGAGCACGCCCGTAACACGCGTGGGGGATCATCGGCGGGAGGGGGTTCCCTTCCCGGGCTAAAGATGACAAAATCGCTCCACAATATGCTCAACCTCACCGCATGCTGCTGGTCCACGCTGGGCCTCGACCGGGAGTCGGTCGCGGCGCTGGTCGCGCGGGTGCGCCGGGAGCATCCCGGCGGCGCGGTCATCGAGAGCTGCCAGCGGCTGGAGGCGTACAGCGCGGTGCCGTGCACCGGCGCTGATGCGCAGCGGTTCGAGGGCGAAGCGGCGGTGGCGCACCTTGCGGAGGTGGCCGCGGGCCTGCATTCGGTGGTGCTCGGCGAGGCGCAGATCCTCGGGCAGGTGCGCGCCGGGCTGGCGGCGGGGCCGGCGGAGGTGCGGCGGGCCACGACGGTCGCAGTCGCGGCGGCGCGGGAGCTGCGCGCGGCGGTGCGGTTCGATAGCCACGCGGGGCACCTGCTGGACCGGGCCCTCAAGGTCGCCGGGATGCCGGCGGCGGGCAGCGTGCTCGTGCTGGGCACGGGCCAGATGGGGCGGCTGGTCGCGTCGCGGGCGAAAGAGCTCGGGTTCGAGCGGGTGGTCATCGCCGGGCGGCGGCGGCCGGACGACCTGCCCGCAGACGTGACGTACACCACCCTGGCGCGCGTCCGGGACCTCGACGGCGTGTTCGACGTGGTCGCCGGGTGCCTCGGGTCGTCGGCGGAGGAGCTGGCGACTTCGGCGCTGCCGGCGTCGCGGCTGTTCCTGGACCTCGGGACGCCGCCAAACTTCCGCCGCGCGGCGGGCGATGGCGTGCTGGGCCTGGCGGAGCTGCTCGCGGACGAACGGACGCGGCCGCACGCGATGCGGCGGCGGGCGGAGCTGACGCGGCAGCTGGGCGAGATGCTCGATGCGCGGCTGCGGCAGGCGGAGGCGGGGCGTTCGCCCGTGGGGGCGCTGCGGTTCGAAGTGGAGCGCGTGCGGCAGCGCGAGTTGGCACGGATGCGGCGGCTGCACCCGGAGGTGCCGGCGGACGTGCTGGAGACGATGACGCGTTCGCTGGTGAACCAGCTGTTCCACCTGCCCTCGGCGCGGCTGAAGGAGGCGGGGGACGCGGCGTTCGGGCAGCGGGTGGCGGAGTTGTTCGGGCCGTAGCCCCACCCCGGGCCACCCCCCGGGTTCCCAGTTCCCAGTTCCCAGAGGCGTGGGGGGCGTGGTCGCTGCTGGGCGGCGCCGGGGCGTGGGGGGCACGTGTTTCGTCGCTGCGCAAGGTCGTGGGCTGAGCGAACCCGGCGCCGGGACCGCGATGGATGTGCCGATTGCCTCTGGGAACTTCGAACTGGGAACCGGGGGGAAGGGCCGGGCGGGGTTGACAGCGGGGTAGAATGGCGGTGACGCGGGCTCGAAGGAGCCACGAATGTACGGTCACATTGGCGCGGTCCTGGCCGACAAGGGCCGCCAGGTTTATGTCATTTCGCCGGCCGCGACGGTGCAGGAAGCCGTGCGGCTCATGAACGAACGCGGCGTTGGCGCGCTCCTGGTGATGGACCGCGACCGGCTGGCGGGGATCTTCACGGAACGGGACGTGTTACGGCGGATCGTGGGGGCGGGGCAGAGCGCGGCGGCGGCGCGTGTGAGCGGCGTCATGACCGCGACGGTCGCGACGATCGACACGCAGACGCGGGTGCAGGACGCGATGGAACTGATGACCAATGAGCGATTCCGTCACCTGCCGGTGCTGGAAGACGGCAAGGTGGTGGGGATCATCTCGATTGGCGACCTGCTGCGCTGGGTGAGCATGCACCAGAAGGAGCAGATCGAGCGGATGGCCGAGTACATCAAGGGCGCGGCGACACCGTAGCGGTCTGACCGTGAGCGCCGGGGGCGGTATCATTGCGGTACCGCCCGCAGGAGCCCCGCGCAGATGATCCCTCGCTACTCACGTCCCGAAATGGCCGCCGTCTGGAGCGACCAGGCGAAGTTCCAGCGCTGGCTGGACGTGGAGGTGGCGGCCTGCGAGGCGTGGGCCGAGCTGGGGGAGATCCCGCGGGAGGCCGCGGCGAAGATCCGCCGGGACGCGCGGTTCGACCTCGCGAAGATCGACGAATACCTGGCGATCACGCACCACGACGTGACCGCATTCCTGCGCTCGGTGGCGGATTCACTCGGCGAGGAAGGGCGGTACGTGCACTACGGGCTGACCAGCTCGGACGTGTGGGACACGGCGACGGGCCTGCAGCTGCGCGATGCCTGCGACCTGCTGCTAAAGGACATCGATGCGCTCTCGGTAGTGCTCGAACGGCAGGCGGTTGCCTACCGCGACACGCTCTGCGCAGGGCGCACGCACGGCGTGCACGCCGAGCCGACGACCTTCGGGCTCAAGCTCACGGTGTGGGTCGACGAGATGCGGCGGAACCGGGCGCGGCTCGCGGCGGCGCGGGACGTCATCGCCGTGGGCGCGATCAGCGGGACGGTGGGGACACACGCATCGTGCCCGCCACAGCTGGAGGAGCTGGTCTGCGCCAAGCTCGGACTGGGCATCGAGGCGGCTTCGACGCAGGTGATCCAGCGGGACCGGCACGCGCAGTTCGTGACCACGCTGGCACTCATCGGCGCGTCGCTGGAGAAGTTCGCGACGGAGATCCGCGCGCTCCAGAAGTCGGAGGTGCGGGAGGCGGAGGAGCCGTTCGACGAGGGACAGACGGGTTCGAGCGCGATGCCGCACAAGCGGAACCCGGAGAAGTGCGAGCGGATCACGGGGCTGGCGCGGGTGCTGCGCGGCTACGCGCTGACGTCGATGGAGAACGTGGCGCTCTGGCACGAGCGGGACATCAGCCACTCGTCGACGGAGCGAATCGTGTTCCCGGACGCGTGCCTGGTGCTGGATTACGTGCTGAACCTGTTCACGGGGATCATGGAGCGGCTGATCGTGTACCCGGAGCACATGAAAGAGAACCTGGAGCGGTCGTTCGGGCTGGTGTTCTCGCAGCGGGTGCTGCTGGCGCTGATCGCGACCGGGCTGAGCCGGCAGGATGCGTACGCGATCGTGCAGCGGAACGCGATGACCGCGTGGAAGAAGCACACGCCGTTCCTGGAGCTATTGCTGGCGGATGATGCGGTGACGAGCCGGCTGCCGGAGCAGGAGCTGCGGGCGCTGTTCGACTACGGGTGGTACCTGACGAACATCGGCGCGACGTACGAGCGCCTCGGGCTGTGACGCTCGAACCGCCGCCGCTACCGGAATACGCACCGCTTCCCCCGGCGCCGCCGGCACGCCCTGCGCCGGTGTGGCGGCAGGGGCTCTCGATTCCCTGGCGTAACCGCCGGGCAGTGCTCATGCCGCTGGTCGTGACGGTGCTACCGGTGTGCATCCTGGCGGGGGCTGCGTGGCTGCTCCTGTTCTTCTGGGCCTATCCCGACGCGCCGTATGAAGCCACGGACTTCACCGAAGAGGCGCCCGAGAGCCTATTGCTGTGGACCATCATCCTGGCGTGGACAGGCGCGCTGTTCACGACGGTGGGGTATGCGGCGACGGTGGTGGCGGTGCACCGCGTGCTCACCGGAGCCCCGATCAGCCTTTCGGCGAGCCTCGACCCGGCGTTCACGCGCATGGGCGGATTGCTGCTGACGACCCTTGCGACGTATGTGCTGGCGGCCGTCGCCGCGACGATCATCGGCGCCGTCGTGGTGCTCTACCTGATGGTCCGCGGGGGGTTCGCACCGCAGGCATACATCCTCGAAAACCGGTCGTTCGCGCAGTCCTTCCGGCGGAGCTGGAGTCTCGTGCGTGGCCGCATGCTGGCGCTGATCGGCACCACCCTCGTCGCCGTGCCGCTCGGGACGCTGGTGTTGCTGGCGTGTGCGCTGGTGTTTGCCATCTTCGCGTTCCCTTTCGATCCTGAAGATCCGGGGCGCGATGCGACGGTGGTCCTGAACGCGTTCGCAATGGCCGTGCTCGGAGTGGCACTGGTGCCGTGCCTGGCCTACCTGGCGACCGTGACGACGGTGTTCTACCTGGATGCAAGGAAGGCTGCGGATGCCTGAGGCGATGCTCGAATCGGACCTGCCGAACCGGCTCTACCGCGGCAAGGTGCGGGACACGTACGACCTTGGCGACAAGCTGCTCATCGTGGCGACGGACCGGGTCTCGGCGCTGGACGTGGTGCTGCCGAACGGGATCCCGCACAAGGGCGAGGTGCTCTCGCGGCTTTCGGCGTGGTGGTTCGACCGGGTGAAGGAAGTGGTGCCGAACCACTTCGTCACGTTGCTAACCGCGGAGACGGCGCACCTGGTGCCGTTCGCGGTCGACGAGCGGTACTACGGGCGGTCGATGATCGTGCGGAAGGCGAGGCGGTTCGACGCGGAGTGCATCGCGCGGGGGTACCTGGCGGGCTCGGCGTGGAAGGAGTACCAGCGCGAGGGGCGCGTGTGCGGAGTGCCGCTGCCAGAGGAGCTTCGGGAATCGGAGCGGCTGCCGGAGGCGCTGTTCACGCCTTCGACCAAGGCCGACGAGGGGCACGACGAGAACATCAGCTACGAGCAGTTCGCCGAGCTGGTGGGCGAGGAGCCGGCGAACGCGATCCGGATGCGCAGCATGGCGCTGTACGGCTATGCGCACACGGTGGCACTGGAGCGGGGGATCATCATCGCGGACACGAAGTTCGAGTTCGGGCTGTGGAACGAGGAAGTGATCCTGATCGACGAGTGCCTGACGCCGGACAGCTCGCGGTTCTGGCCGCTCGAGGGGTACGAACCGGGGCGGCAGCAGCCGAGCTTCGACAAGCAGCCGGTGCGGGACTGGCTGGCGGCGAACTGGCGGGAGGGTGACCCTCCGCCGGAACTGCCCGAAGATGTGGTCTCGGCGACCACCGAACGCTACCTCACCGCCTACCGGATGTTGACCGGCACGGAGCTACCGCGATGACGAAGAAGAGCACTAAGAACAGCAAGAAGGCCAAGAACACGAAAGCCAAGGGCGAAAGCACGTTCCTCGCGCGGGTGTTCGTGTCGCTGAAGCCGACGGTGAACGACCCGGAGGGCAACACGATCGCGGGGGCGCTGACCTCGCTCGGGTTCGAAGGCGTGTCCGGCGTGCGGAGCGGGCGGTACTTCCAGGTCACGGTCGCGGCGGCGACGAAGAAGGCCGCGGGCGCGGCGGTGGACCAGATGTGTGCGCGGCTGCTGGCGAACCCGGTAATCGAGACCTACAGCTACGAGGTCGCGGAGGCGTAGGCGCCCACGCTCAGTCCGTGGGGGCGGTGTTCTCTGTCTCGCCGGCGGACGGGGCGGTGTCGGGGTGGGGGACATCGATGTCGTCGAGCTTCGGCGCCTGGCCGGAGCCTTCGGAACGGCCGCGGGCACGGTCGGCGGCTTCTTCTTCGCGGCGGAGCTCGGCGCTTTCGGATTCGGCGGGCGGGGGCGTGTCGGGGTCTGGCGGGCGGGTCATGTGTGGCACCTCTGGTAGCGAGGGTATGGGATGCGAGGGCGGGGCGTCGCAACGCGGGATGCGGGTGGTGTGGCGGGGGCGTTGCACCGGCCGTCACCCCCGGCCCCTCTCCCGGAGGGAGAGGGGAGGTCCCGAGCTGGCGCGAGACTTGGGACGGCGTGGGTGAGAAGCGAGCGGCCAGGGCGAAGGTGTTCCGTGCGAGCCGTGCGGGCGCTGCGCTGCCGCCCTCGCAGCCCGGGGCGTTGGTGGCCTATCGGTGGCGCATGCGTTGGGCTGACGCTCCGCCGAGGCTGGGCTCGGCGGACTACCGCTGCGCGGCCCAACCGCTGCGCGTCGTGGCGGACGCTGGGCCGTGGTGATGGTCAGTCGCGGGGGAGGCCGAGGCCGCGGGTGGCGATGATGTTGCGCTGGACTTCGCTGGAGCCGCTGTAGATGGTCGGCGAGACGTTGGAGAGGTGGCCCTTTTCCATGACGCCGTTGAAGCGGACGTGCCGGGAGTCGGGTTCGAGCACGCCGGCGGGGCCGAGGGTGTTGACACCGAAGTTGGTGATGCGCTGGGCGAGCTCGGTGGCGTAGAGCTTGATGACCGAGGCTTCGTAGTTCACCATCCGGCCGGCTTCCTGCATCCAGGCGGTGCGATAGCTGAGGATGCGCCCGATTTCGTTCGCGACCCAGAGGTCGGCGAGGCGGTGGCGGGGGACGGCGGCGTAGCCGGAGGCGGCGCCGGGCCGGTCGCTGCGGATGGCGGAGGCGATGAGCTCGAGGGTGCGCTGGTTGGCGGCGATCGAGGCGACGTTGGAGCGCTCGAAGTCGAGCAGGGTCATCGCGACGTACCAGCCGTTGTTCTCTTCGCCGACGCGGTTGGCGACGGGCACGCGGACGTCTTCGAAGAAGACTTCGTTGAACTCGTGGTAGCCGGCCATGTTGACGATGGGACGGACCTGGATGCCGGGCGTCTTCATGTCGACGAGGAGGAAGGAGATGCCCTTGTGCTTGGGGGCGTCGGGGTTCGTGCGGACGAGGAGGAAGCACCAGTCGGCGTGGTGGGCGCCGGTGGTCCAGATCTTCTGGCCGTTGACGACGTAGTCGTCGCCGTCGCGGGTGGCGCGGGTCTGGAGGGCGGCGAGGTCGGAGCCGGCGCCGGGTTCGCTATAGCCCTGGCACCAGACGACTTCGGAACTGGTGATGCGGGGGAGGTGCTCGCGCTTCTGGGCGTCGCTGCCGTGGATGATGAGCGTGGGGCCAATCATCCCGACGTTGAAGACGCGGCCGGCATCGGGGGCGCCGGCGTAGGAGAGCTCTTCGCTGAAGATCATCTGGTTGATGTGGCTCCAGCCGAGGCCGCCGTATTCGACGGGCCAGGCCGGGGCAACCCACTTGCGGGCCGCGAGCTTCTGGTTGAAGGCGACCTGGGAGGGCCAGTCTTCCTGGCTGGTGGGGCGAGCGGGGCCGGGGCCAGAGGGCACGGCCTCCTTGAGGAAGGCGCGGACTTCGGCGCGGAGGGCATCGTGTTCGGCGGTGAACTTGAAATCCATCGGTGGTGTGTCCCCTCGAGCGGTGTGCCCTCGCCCGCTCCTCGCCGCGGGGCGAGGAGCCATGGTGGCGCGGCTGCGAGCATGCTACCGCATGGTAAGCGGCGGGACACGCGCGCGATGTGGGGCGGGGATTGCGCGGCCGTGGCGGTTAACCGATCGGCTGGCCGATGGCCCAGAGGGCGATTGCGGCCCAGGGGACGGCCGCGAGGCACACGGTGACGGCGGCGACCGCGGCGTAGAGGCGTGTGGGATGCAGGGCGGCAGCTGCGCCCGCGGCGACGACGGCGAGCACCAGCAGCCCGAGGCCGATGCTGAAGAGCGTGAGGTACCCGGCGACGACGAACGCCGGCCCGCTCGTCAGCGCGACCCTGGCGTAGAACTGGCGGTCGCTCACCACGCCTCCTTCCGCGGGAAGTCTCCCTCCGAGGCAATGTACCGGGGCATCGACGGGTGCCCGCAGGTATCGCGGCCGCGTTGCAGCGCCCCGTTTCCCCCGTTCGCGCACGGGACGTTCGCCTGTGCCATGATCGGCGGATGGCGACACCACGCAGGCCGGAAGGCGGGTACCAGCCGAACCTGCTCGCGACGAGCGGCGAGGAGCCGGTGCAGGCGGACGCGCCGCTGGCTGCCCGGATGCGGCCCCGGAACCTGGATGAGTTCGCGGGGCAGGAGCAGGCGGTCGGCAAGGGGTCGATGCTGCGGAGCTCGGTGGAGCAGGGGCGGCTGCCTTCGGTGATCCTGTGGGGGCCGCCGGGCTGCGGGAAGACGACGCTGGCGCGGATCCTGGCGCGGTCGGTGCAGGCGGAGTTCGTGGCGATCTCGGCGGTGTCGTCCGGCGTGGCGGACCTGCGGAAGGTGGTGGCGGAGGCGGCAGCGCGGCGGACGGGCGGGCGCCGGACGGTGCTGTTCATCGACGAGATCCACCGGTTCAACAAGGCGCAGCAGGACGTGATCCTGCCGTACGTGGAGGACGGGACGGTCACGCTCATCGGCGCGACGACGGAGAACCCGTCGTTCGAAGTGGTGGCGCCGCTGCTGAGCCGGGCGCGGGTGGTGCGCCTGCTGCCGCTACGCGACGAGGACCTGGGGGCGATCGTCGATGCGGCGCTGGGCGATTCGGAACGCGGGATCGGCGGGCAGGGGCTGGCGCTGGCGGAGGATGCGCGGGAGCTGCTCGTGCAGGGCACGAACGGGGACGCGCGGGCGGCGCTGACGGCGCTGGAGATCGCGGCGAACCTGGCGAACGGCGCGGGGCGGCGGGAGATCAGCGCCGGGGACGTGCGGAACGCGCTGCAGGACCGGCGGCCGTACTACGACAAGGGCGCGGACTTCCACTTCGACACGGTGTCGGCGTTCATCAAGACGCTGCGGGGGTCGGACCCGGACGCGGCGCTCTATTGGCTGGCGCGGATGATCGAGAGCGGCGAGGACCCGCTATTCATCGTGCGGCGGATGGTGATCCTGGCCTCGGAGGATGTGGGCCTTGCGGACCCGCAGGCGCTGGTGGTGGCGACGGCGTGCCAGCAGGCCGTGCACTTCGTGGGCATGCCGGAGGGGTTCCACGCGATGGCGGAGTGCGCGCTCTACCTGGCGCTCGCGCCGAAGAGCAACAGTGGCTACCGGGCGTACCTGAAGGCGCGGGAGGACGCGGTGCGGACGTCGCACCTGGGGGTGCCGCTGCACCTGCGGAACGCGGTGACGGGGATGATGCGGCAGTTCGGGTATGGGCAGGGGTACCGGTACGCGCACGACGAGGCGGACCACATCGCGCGCGGGGCGACGTATTTACCTGAAGAGCTCGCCGGAGCACGCTACTACGAACCCGGGGAGCTCGGGTACGAGGCCGAGATGGCGGCGCGGCTTGCGAAGCTGCGCGAGCTCCCGGGCATGGATAGCGACGCATGAAGATCGAGCTCTATTACTCCCGTTCGACGGGGATCACGAAGCAGGCGGACGAAGCGCTGAAGATGGCGATCGAGGCGACCGGGATCGAGGCCGAGGTCGCCTATATCGAAGTCGACAGCACGGAGCAGGCGAAGGCGATGCGGTTCCTGGGGTCGCCGACGATCCGGGTCGAAGGCGTGGACGTGGAGTACGGGGAGCGGGAGCCGGACGAGTACCAGCTGGGCGGGCGGTACTACAACACGCCCGAGGGGTGGAAGAACTGGCCGAACGCGCGGCAGATCGCGAACACGATCGTCGAAGCGCAGCACCGGGCGGGCTGAGGCGCCCCGGTGGCGGACGACGGTGACGAGGCGGAGGTGCTGCGGGCGAACGAGCGGTTCTACGCGGCCTTCACGGAGCGGGACTTCGCCGCAATGAGCCGGGCATGGGCGGAACGGGCCCGGGTGACGTGCATCCACCCCCACTGGAACGTGCTGGAGGGCCGGGATGCGGTGCTGCGGAGCTGGGCAGGCATCATGAACAACCCTGCGCAGCCGCGGGTGGTGGCCGGCGGGGCGGAGGTCACGGTCGCCGGGGACCTGGCGGTGGTGGTGTGCCGCGAATTCGTGGCCGGCGTAGGGCTGCTGGCGACCAACGTGTTCATGCGGGAGGACGGCGACTGGCGGCTGCTGCACCACCATTCGAGCCCGGTGGCGGCCGAAGCGTCGTGAGGCGGACGTAGGTGGCGGGACGGCAGGTGTTCGCGCGGCTCGATGAGGAGTGCGTGGACGCCACGGCGGAGCTGTTCGGCGTTGTGCCAGCGGTGGAGCCGTACACGCCGGACGGGGAGCCGGTCTACCGGCTGACGCTCAGGGGCGCGGCCGACGGGGTGCAGCTGATCGTGTGGCCGTCAATCGCGCGGGTGGACGTGGCGAGCACGGGTAATCACGCCTGGGTGCTCAAAGACGTGGGCCACGTGGAGATCATCGAGGGGGTGGAGGTGGTGTTTCACCCGCGGGAGGGGCGGGGGTTCCTCTTCGTGGCGGTGAACGGGTTCATCAACAT
This sequence comes from Dehalococcoidia bacterium, assembly GCA_020850615.1. Taxonomy (GTDB): domain Bacteria; phylum Chloroflexota; class Dehalococcoidia; order Tepidiformales; family Tepidiformaceae; genus JADZEI01. The sequence continues at coordinate 20,999 of JADZEI010000081.1, forward strand.
GGTGATGGGGTAGGCGCAGCTCAGGCGGCGACCATGGGACCGGTGGGCTTGCGGTCGGTCATCCCGGCGCGGCGGCCGGCGAAGTGGCCACGCTCGTGGAGCTCGTAGCGCGAGGTGGGCTCGGTCGCGGCGAGGGCAACGGCGTAGCCGGTGACGATTCCACTGTCGTCCCAGAGGAGGGCGACGGAGGCGCGGACGCGGCGGCCGGTGGCGGGACCTTCGCCGGCGCGCCATTCGACCACGAAGTCGGAGGTGTGGCGGGATTCGAACCACTCGCGGACGATGCGGGAGCGGTCGCGGATGTCGATGAACTGGAGCCAGCCGGAGCCGGTGGCCTCGTGCTGGCAGAGTCCGGTGAGCTCCATCCAGCGCCGGTTCACGAAGGTGCAGTGGCCGTCGAGCGCGGTCTGGAAGAGAGCGACCGGGACTTCGGTGGCGAAACGGCGGAAGGTGTCGGCGTGCATGGGGATTACCTCCGGACTGATGTATCGCATGTTGGGATTAACGGCAGTAGGGCGTGATCAGGGAATACCCCGGGCGGGCGGAGGGTGACCATGATGGGTGGCAGGTTCGAGGCGGAATAGAAAAGAGCGATGCGGGTGTAGGTGGCGCGTATGACCGAGTGGGCCCGCGGAAAGTGGCCCTAAGGGCCGGCCCGGAACAGCGGCCGGGTCGCGGGGGGGTGGTGCCCAAGGGTGCATCGGGCTAACGCGGGGCATCCGTTGGGCTTAGACGCGCCGCCGAGGCTGGGCTCGGCGGACTACCCCGCTTGCGCGGGACGTGCGGTGTGAAGACCGGAATACATGACGAAACGTCGTCCATGGAGGGTTTGAAAGGCCGTACACTGGTGATTCCAACTGACTATCGCACCCCCTACAGGCCGTCGGTTCAGCGAGTCGGCGGCGGCAATACGACCCCCTATCCCTCGAGGAGGCCGGCACTGCCGCATCACACCGAACTCATCGGCACCATCGCCGCCGGGCTGACCGTGGCGTTCATCCTGGGCGCCCTGGCGTGGCGGCTGCGCTTACCCCTGATCGTGGGGTACCTGGCGGCGGGGATCATGGTGGGGCCGTTTACGCCGGGGTACGTTGCCGACCAGGGGGTCGCGACGCAGCTCGCCGAGATCGGCGTGATCCTGCTGATGTTCGGCGTGGGGTTGCACTTCTCGATCGGTGACCTGCTTTCGGTGCGGCGGCTGGCGCTGCCGGGTGCGATCGGCCAGGTGCTGTTCGCGACGCTGCTGGGGGTCGCGCTGAGCCGGCTGTGGGGCTGGGGGCTCGCCGAGGGGATCGTGCTGGGGCTCGCGCTTTCGGTGGCGAGCACGGTGGTGCTGCTGCGGGCACTGAACGGGTCGAACGAGCTGGAGACGCCGCAGGGGCGGGTGGCGGTGGGCTGGCTGGTGGTGGAGGACCTGATCACGGTGCTCGCCCTCGTGCTGCTGCCGGCGCTGGCCGGCTTCGTGGGCACCAGCCAGGCGACGAGCGCGACCGGGTGGGAGCTCGCCTGGGACGTCACGGTGACGCTGGCGAAGGTGGGTGCGTTCATCGTCCTGATGCTGGTGGCGGGGACACGTGCGGTGCCGTGGGTGCTGGCACGTGTGGCAACGACGGGTTCCCGGGAACTGTTCATCCTGGCGGTTCTGGCGATTTCGCTGGGCGTTTCGTTCATTGCCGCGGAGCTGTTCGACGTGTCGTTCGCGCTGGGGGCGTTCCTGGCGGGACTCGTGGTGAATGCATCGCCGTTGAGCCACCGGGCGGGCGAGGAAGCGCTGCCGCTGCGGGAGGCGTTCTCGGTGCTGTTCTTCGTGTCGGTGGGGATGCTCATCGACCCGCAGATCCTGTGGGAGCGGGCGGCCGAACTGGGCGGCGTGCTGGCGATCGTGCTGGTCGCAAAGGCGGCGGTGGCGATTGCGCTCGTGCGGGCGCTTGGCGGGGACCTGTCCATTGGGCTGACGGTGGCGGCGGGGCTTTCCCAGGTCGGCGAGTTCTCGTTCATCCTGGTGGAGGGCGCATTCGCACTCGGCATTTTCCCGGACACCGGGCGGGACCTTGTGCTCGGGGCGGCGCTGGTGTCGATCACGCTGAACCCGCTGCTGTTCGCGCTGGCACGACGTGTCCGGGGGAGGGTCACGACGCAGGCCGCGGTGCCGGCGCGGCCGGTCCCGCTGGGGGCGGACCACTGAGGGTCGGCTGCGCCCTTCGGCGGCGTGGCCCCTCGCGAAGCGCGGGTTAGACGGCGACGGTGGTGCGGCGGGACAGCTCGGCGCGGACGAGGGGCGCCACCCGGGTGCCGAGGAGCTCGATCGCTCGCATGACCTGGGCGTGCGGCATCGTGCCGACGCTGATGTGGAGCAGGAAGCGCTCGGCCTTGAAGAGGTCGTGGACGAAGAGCATCTTCTCGGCGACCTGTTCGACGTTGCCGACGAGGAGCGCGCCGGGAGGCGAGCAGAGTGCCTCGAAGTGGTCGCGGATCATTGGCGGCCATCCACGCTCGCGGCCGAGCTGGGTCATCACGACCTCGTAGGGCGGGTAGAACTCGTCCTTCGCCTGCTCCAGGGTGTCGGCGATGTAGCCGTGCATGTGGATGCCCACGCGGACGTCGGCGCCGGGGACGGCGGCCTGGCGGGCGCGTTCGCGGTAGAGGTCGACAAGCGGGGCGAAGCGCTCCGGGGCGCCGCCGATGATGGCGACGGCGAGCGGAAGCCCGAGCCGGGCTGCGCGCACGACCGAGCTCGGGGTGCCACCGACGGCGAGCCACACGGGGAGGGGCTGCTGGAGCGGGCGGGGATACACCCCGCGATCGTCAATGGCGGGGCGGTGGTTGCCGGACCAGGTGACGCGCTCGGATTCGCGGACGCGGAGGAGGAGATCGAGCTTCTCGCGGAAGAGGTCGTCGTAGTCGTCGAGACTCTGGCCGAAGAGCGGGTAGGACTCGATGAAGGAGCCGCGGCCGGCCATGATCTCGGCGCGGCCGCCGGAGAGGAGGTCGAGCGTCGCGAAGTCCTGGAAGACGCGGACGGGGTCGTCGGAGCTGAGCACGGAGACGGCGCTGGTCAGGCGGATGTTGCGGGTGCGCTCGGCGGCGGCAGCGAGGACGACCGCGGGAGCGGAGGCGGCGAAGTCGGGGCGGTGGTGTTCGCCGACGCCGTAGACATCGAGGCCGGCCTGGTCGGCGAGCTCCACCTCTTCGATGAGGTCGTGGAGACGCTGGGCGGACGAGACGGTGACGCCGGTGCGCGGGTCGCGGGTGGTTTCCGCGAAGGTGGTGATGCCGATTTCCATGGTGGGCCTCCTGGGGCGCCCGATGATAGTTGCGCGTGCACCTACTTCCACTGTAGCGGGCCGGGGATCGCGAAGGGAAGCGGGTTTCGCGGCGACGAGTGCTCCGAAAAAACGGGTGCCTTCGGACGGCGAGACGGCGGGTTCGTCGCCAGACAATCGTGGGCATGGCGACGGATATGGGGTATCGCGGCCTACCTCGCACCGAGTTCAGCGCGGGCGGACCGTTCGTTGGGTCGGCCCGACCTGTGAAGCCGGGCGGAGGCGCCGTAATCGCACCGGGAGGCCCACGTGGGACGGCGGACGACCGCCCGGCGAAGAACTGACGGCCGAACGGCCAGTCACGGCGGGGGCCGGAGGCGGCACGCTGAGCCATGACGCAGGGAGTGCCCGGGGAGACACGGTGTACTGGTTGTTCATCGACGCTGGCGAATGGCTGCTTTGCGAGAGGGGCCGGCTGGAGACGGCGCGACGCCTCGGCGTTTCGGCGACGGTGCTTGCCGAGCAGGTGCTGAAGCAACTGCGGTCGCTCTTCCCGGACATCGAGTTCGTGGTGATCCAGGACGAGTAGGCTCAGGCGACGAGGCCGGGGGCGGAGACGACACGGGCACGGCCGCCGCGCTTCGCGGTAAAGAGCCGGGCATCGGCGAGCTGGTGGGAGGCGGCGAGCGGATCGGCGGCGTGTGCCTGCCAGGAGGCGACGCCGGCACTGAGCGTGACCGGGATGACCGTGCCCCGGCGCGTGCACACGGGGTCTTCGGCAAACAGGAGGATGGCGCGCTCCGCGAGGGCGACGGCCTCGGCGAGGGGACGGGCGACAAGGACGCCGAACTCTTCGCCGCCGAGCCGGCCGACGACGCCCGAACCGGCGTAGAGCTGCTCCAGGCGCTGAGCGACCGCGCAGAGCACTTCGTCGCCGGCGAAGTGGCCGTGACGGTCGTTCACGGCCTTGAAGTGGTCGATGTCGAGGATGGTGACGGCGAGTGAGGCGTGCTCGCGGGCCCGGGCGATCCAGGCGCGGCGATTGAGCAGCCCGGTGAGGTCGTCGTGGTCCGCGAGGTGCTGGGCTTCGGCGCGGAGGCGCTGTTGCTCCTGGAGCGCGTGCTGGAGTTCCTCTGCGTTGGCGGCGACCTGGCGGTAGAGGTGGCGGTTGTCGACGAGGGTGAACCACTGGCGGAGGACGAGGAACGCGGCGGCCAGGACGGCTGCGATGGCGAGCGGGAGATGGAGCTGACCCTGCCAGGCGAGATAGCCGGCGAACAACACGAGCGGGGAGACGGCGGCGTAGGGGAGCAGCAGACCCGCGACCGACTGCCCTTCGAGCGGCCGGACGAGGGCGGGACGGCTCGGCGGAGAGACGGCGGCGAGGGCGAGGAGCCAGTAGCCGGCCTGCCAGCCGAGGTCGAGGACGGTGGCGCTGGCCACGGTTTCCTGGCCGACAAGGCTGTAGCCGGCGTCGGCGGCGATGGTGGCGGACACGGACGCCACAAGCAGGAGCATGCGCGGGTTGGTGTGGTCGCGGGCGCTGTAGAGCGCGACGACGAGGCCGACGATGACGGCGAGGTCCAGGATGGGGTAGCCGATGCCGACGAGGGCGGCGAGGCTCGTCCCGTCTTCGAAGCGGGGTTCGACGAGGAAGTGCCACCAGAAGGCAGCGGCGACGATGGTGACGGCAGCGGCGTCGGCCCAGGTGCGGTAGTCGACCAGGCCGCGGCCGGTGAAGGCGAAGGTGGCGACGGCGCCGATGAGGGCGGCATAGCCGGCGTAGTAGAAGGCGTCAGCGGGGCCGGGGAAGGGTGCCTCGTAGCGCAGGACGAGGGCGTAGTAGCCGAAGTAGAGCTCTACCGCGGCCCAGGCGCCGAGCATGACGGACATGAGCAGCCAGCCGAGCCGGTAGCGGCCGGGCGCGCAGTTGGCGGCGCGCAGCGCGACGGCGCAAGCAAGCAGCGCGGGTGCCGGGAAGAGGACGCCGGCGAGGAAGGGGTGGAACGCGGGGAACGGGAGGGCAGCCGCGGACACCGCCAGCTGGGCTGACGCGGCAATGAGGATCACGCGCCGAGAAAGCACAACAGCCATGGTGCCCCACGAAGCCGTAGTGAGAGTGATTTCACCTTCACGATCGGACGGCGGGGAGCGGAAGCGGAGGGGTGAAACAGCGTGGGGCAATGACGAGTTCGCGCGTCGGGAATATGCGCAAGAGAGTGGGCGGCATTCGAAACGCGGACGGAGCTGCGTTTCGAATGCCGCCTATGGGAGAGCGCTAGCGGGGGTTGCGGCCCTTGTCCATGCTCATGCCGATGGGGAGGAGGCCGACCGTGCTGCCGCCGGGGATGAAGTCCGCGGAGCCCCACTGCTGCCAGTTGCCGTTCGGCAGCTGGTCCCAGGCGGTGTAGCCGTGGATGTCCTTCACGCGGAGCCCGCCGGGGAGGACGGTGGCGACGTTCCACTGGGCGGGCTTGAGGCCGGCGCTGGCGATGCCGGACGAGGCGAGGCGGAGATCGGTGCCGTCCGTGCCGTCGAACTGGGTGCCGAAGTCCGTGACCCAGTACCAGGTGTACATCGAACCGGGGGCGTGGTGGCGGGCGATGCCGACCTGGCGGTAGCGGCCGTCGAGCATGTTGGCGTTGTGGGAGGGCGAGTTGCGCCAGGCTTCGAAGGCGGCGAGCCCGCTCTGCCAGTTGGTGCCCGCGGCGATGTTCTCGCCGACACCGTGGCTATAGCCACAGCTGGCCGCGCGCGAGGCGGGCGTCGAACCGGACGGGTCATCGTGGCCGAAGAAGCCGCGGGAACCCATCGACTCGGCGTGGACGACGGAGGCGCGGGTCAGGTTCGAGGAGATGGTCAGTGGCGGGAGGCCGTTCTGCTCGCGGTAACTGTTGATGAGCAGGTAGAAGGCGACCTCCTCGGGGTCGAGGGCGCCATCGACCGCGGCGCAGGCGGCGGTGGTGGCGGAAGCGGAGTTGATGTGGGTAGATGCGGCGAAACCGGTGAGAACCAGGCCCGCCAACGCAACAAAAGCGATACGGCGCATACAGTCCTTCATCGGGGGCTGGATGCAGTTTCGACAGGCTGGTGTATACGGAAGTCAGAGGATCGTAACCGGAAGGCAAACTGACTTAGCGCGTACGAGAAATGCGGGAGAACCCCGATCGTGGGGCGTCCGGCAGATTCCCGATGGGGCGCGGTTGGCGCGTTATGGCGTGCTGGTGGCGCCGGGCGGAGGTGGCGGCGGCGGGCCGGGGCGCTGGTTCACCTGGTCCCAGACGACGTTCCCGGCGGCGTCGTAGGCGGCCATTTCCACCGAGTCGCCGATGGTGTCGAGGGCGATGTAGGCGAAGCGCAGGCGGATGCCGCTGGCAGGCGGGGCCGCGACGGTGTCGAAGGAGAGGGTGGGACCGCCGCCCGTGGTGACCTCGACGAGGACGGCTCCCGGTGGCAGGCGGAGGTCGAGGGTGTAGGGGCCAACAATGGTTCCATCGGCGGAGACGGTCGTTGCTGCACCGGAACTACCGCGCAGTTCAGCCGGGTCGGGGCAAGTGTGATTCGTGAGCCTGGTGGTGCCGGCGGTGAAGTAGCCGACGCACCAGTTGCCGTAGGCGCTCTGGTAGGCGCCCATCCCGGGGACGTTGTTGAGCCAGCCGAAGGGGATGGGGTCGGTGAGCATGGTGCGTTCGCGCTCGGAACGGGCGGCACTTTCGAACACACCGCGCGGAACCCAGCCGTTGTTCGGGCCGAGCGTGATCGCAGGGTCCGGCGTCAGGAAGAGGCTGGCGCGTTCTGCAAGCGTGGGCTCGGCGCGGCCATCTTCGAGGAGGAGCTCGACCTCGACGGAGAGCGGGGCCGCGGCGAACCCGGCCGGCCAGCGGGCATCGACGCCATCCAGCCGCCAGCGGAAGAGCCAGGCGTTGTGACGGTCGTCGTTGGGGGCGGCCCAGCGGGAGGCACCGTCGGCCGAGTCGTAGTTGATGATGGCGGGGAGCCACCGGACTTCGACGAGCGTGAGCTGGAGGAACGTGACAGGGGTTATGTAGTGAGCGGCGATGTCCGGATGTGCGAGGAGCTCGATGGCGCGGGTTTCGGCGGCGCGGTAGGCATCGGAGGGGGACCAGGTTGCGCCGGCGGGCGCCGCCGGGAGGGTGGCGTGGGGCAGGGGCGGCACGCTGCTCGGGGAGACCTGCGGCGTCGCGGTCGTGAGCTGCCAGGCGATGGCGGAGGGCGTGGCGTCGCCAGGGCCCTCGGTCGCAGCGCGGGTGGCGATCGCTACTGTGCCCACGGCCACGCCAGCAACGCCAACGACGGCGACCACGGCGGAGGCGGCCGCGACGGGCTTGAGGGAGGTGAGGGAGGTGAGGGCAGCGGCGCCGGCGAGCCAGCGGCCGAGCCGCGCGACCGGGCGGCGCTCCGCCTGCCATGCGTCGACCAGCTCGTCGCGGGAGGTGACGGCGAAGCGGTCGAGGAGCTCGCTGACATGCCACTTGGCGCCGTCGAGGCTGATGCCGAGGGCCTCGGCGATCTCGCCGTTGGTGTGGCCGCGGGCGAGGAGGTCGAGGACCTCGCGCTGGCGCGACGTGAGTGGCGGCTCTCCGGTGCGTGTCCGTCCCATGGGTGAAGCTTGCCGCAATGCCGGCGTGTTGTCCCTACCCGAGGCGAGACATAAGCGACGGATCTGCGGGGTTTACCGAACGGTATAGGTGAGGCGGATGGTGAACGTGCCCGTGGGGGTGTCGGGGAGGGCGAACGGGCTGTCGACCGGGGAGTCCCACCAGTCGATGGCTTCTTCGACAACGTAGGTACCGGCGCGAAGGCGGAGCGGACCCACCTCCGGGAACACCATGAGCGGGTATGCGTGGTCGCGGCCGGGTTCGACGCGGATGAGCTGGAGGTCGGCGGTGCAGGCCTGGAGGACGAGGTCCCGCTCGTCGTCCCACTGGGCGCCGCAGCCGCGGCCGGCGAGCACGAGGTGGCCGTCACCCTGCTCGACGTGATGGACGAAGCGTGCGTCTTCGAAGACCACCGCGGCTTCGCCCGCCCAGCTCACGCGGAGCTCGTGCGCCAGGTGTCCGTCGGCGGTGGTGGTGAACGCACCGGGCTCCGCGTGGGCAGTGGCGCCGGGCTCGAGGATCTCGGCCTCGACGGTGACGGTGAGTTCGGTCGGCTTATCGTCGTTGTCGTCGCCGCCGCAGCTGGACAGCATGAGCGTTATGGCAAGCATCGGGGCGAGGAGGAAGACGGGGCGGAGGTGCATCGGGCACTCCCGGGGGTTTGGATGCGTACCAGCATGGCGCGGTGGGGCGGAGTTGTCAGCGGCGGGACGGGGCGGGAGTTCGGGCCGGGCGGCCGGAGCGCGCGGTCAGGAGCCGCTGACGACGAGGATGATCCCGATGACGCAGATGACCGTGCCCAGCAGCATCGCGCCGGTGAGCCGCTCCTTGAGGAAGATGACCGAGAGGGGGAGGGCCATGAGCGGCGAGACAGACGAGAGGATGGTGGCGCGGGCGGCGCCGGCCTCGCCGATCGAGTAGACGTAGGCGAGGCTGCCGAAGGCGGTGCCGACGACACCGAGGGCGACGATGGCGGCGAGGCGGCGGCGGTCGGAGAAGGGCTCGATGAGCTCGCGCGGCATGGTGGCGACGGCGAAGACGACGAGGCCAGCGGCGCCGGCGGGCGTGCGGAGGCTCGCGGCGGCGACGCTGCCGAGGTCCCCGCGGCCGTGTGCGAGCCAGAGCGTCGCGATGGTCCAGAGGATGCCGACGACGACGATGATGGCGTAGCCGCGGACGACCTGGTCGCTGCGGAGACGCGCGACGAGACCGCGGTCCATGGGGATCTCGGACTCGGGAGCGGGGCCGGGGGCGGCGGTCACGGCGCGGGCGCGGACGATGACCCAGATGCCGGCGCCGACCAGGAGGGTGCCGACGACCTGGATCGGCCCGAACGGCTCATCGAGGAGGACGACGCCGCCGAGGACGGTGAGGGAGATGAACAGCGTCATCGAGACGGTGAACGCGCGCTGCACGCCAAGCATGCCGAGGGTGTAGATGTAGATGGTGTCGCCGAGAGCGTAGGCGACGAGGCCGCTGCCGAGCATGGCGATGACGGACGACATGGTGGCGTCGGTGAGCTCGCCGGCGTCGCCGAGAAGGACGAGGGCGACGAAGAGGAGGATCGACCCGGCGGCGAGCTTGATGGCGCTGAGCACGATCGGCGAGGTGCGGACGGCGATCGAGGCCATGGCCACGCTCGTCCCGGACCATGTCAGCGCGGCGACGAGCGCGGCGGCTTCACCCATGGGACGGCATCCTACGCGCCGGGGCGTTAGCCGGAAGGGGCGGGCGGGATGAGGATGAGGGGATCGCCGGCGCGGACGACGCCGCTTTCGAGCACGGCCGCCCGGAGGCCGCCGCGGCCGGCCAGATCGTGGTACAGGCCGGGCCGGGTGAGCGTCTCGAGGTAGCGGCAGGGGTCGCAGGGGCGGACGCCGCGGAGGACGGCCGTGCCGAGGCGGAAGTCGCGGCCGACGAGCGTGGCGAGACCGACGCCCGTGGTGACGATGTTGCGCCGGAGGTGGCGTGGGTCGAGGCCGAGCTCGCACACGAGCTCGGCTTCGACGAGGGTGAGTTGCTGGTCCGGCCAGCGGGGGTCGCTCCAGTGGCCGGTGCCCAGGACGTAGCGGTCGCCTTCGATGCCGCGGCCGGCGACGAGCCGGGCGGCATCGAGCTCGACGATGGGTTCGCCCGCCGCCGGGGCGACCAGGAGATGGACGACCGTGCCGGCGGGCGAGGTGTCCTCCATCGCGCTGCTCAGGCGCGGAGGACGTGGGCGAGCCAGGTCTCCATGTCGGCGCGGGCGCGGCGGGCGAGGGCGGTGCCGGGGAGGAGCGCGTCGAAGCCGTGGGGGCCGCCGGGGTAGACGTGGAGCTCGGTCGGGACGCCCGCATGGGTCAGGCGGAGGGCGTAGTCGATGTCCTCATCGAGGAAGCCATCGAGGGCGCCGACGGTGATGAGCGCCTGGGGCAGGCCGTCGAGCTCGCGGGCGCGGGCGGCGGCGGCGTAGATGGGCACATCGCCGCCCACGAGGTCGCCGAGGTACGCGGCCCAGCCGGCCTTGTTCGAAGCCGGCGACCAGATGGGCACCTCCCAGCCGCTGGAGACGGAGGTCATGCGGTCGTCGATCATCGGGTAGATGAGGAGCTGGAAGGCGAGCGGGATCTTGCCGCGGTCGCGCGTGAGCAACGCCAGGCCGGCGGCGAGCCCGCCACCAGCGGAGGCGCCGCCGATGCCGAGGTGGGCGGTGTCGATGCCGAGGGTCGCGGCGTTTTCGTGGACCCAGGCGAGGCCGGCGTACGCGTCTTCGAGCGGGCCGGGGTACGGCGTCTCGGGTGCGAGCCGGTATTCGACCGAGATGCCGATGCAGTTGAGCGCGGGGCACCACTTGTCGAAGCGGAGGTCGTCCATCTCGTGGGAGCCGAAGACGTAGCCGCCGCCGTGCATCCAGTAGATGGCCGGGAGGGGGCCCTGCTGGCCGGCGGGCCGGTGGACGCGGAGGGCGACATCGGGCGCGCCATCCGGGCCGGGGACGGTGTAGTCGGTGCGCTCGACGGCGTCGGAGAGCTGCGACTGGATGGTGGCGAGCTGGGCCAGGCGGGTTTCGCGCATGGCCGGGACCTGGTCGAAAGTGAAGCCGTTCATCTGGGGGACGGACTTCAGGGCTTCGCGAATGTCGGGGTCGAGGAGGGAATCAACGTCCATGTCGGGGGAGCTCCGTTCGGTCTGTTCGGGAGGGGATAGTAGAGGGGAACGGGTGGGCTGGGGAAGTGGAGGGGCGCGTGGCGGGCGGGCGCGGTACATTCGAGACACCGGGCGGCAACGTTCGTGAGGAGGGGAGCATGGCGCGACGCCGGACGGAGCCGACGGACGCGGAGCCCGCATCGCGCGGGGTGGTGGCGGAAGCGACGGCGCGGGTGGAAGCGGCCGCGCAGGCGGTGCTCGCGCTGCAGGAGGAGCTCCAGGTCGACCCCGAGGCGCTGATCGCGGGGCAGCAGGAGCTGATCGACAACTTCGCGCTCATGCTCGAACAGCAGGCGGCGGTGCTGCGCGGGCAGCCAGCGCTGCTGAGCAACCAGCGGACGATGATCGAGAACCAGGAAGCGTTCCTGAAGAACCAGCACACGCTCCTGGGGAACCAGCCGACGCTGCTGAGCAACCAGCGGACGATGATCGGCAACCAGGAGGCGTTCCTGCGGAACCAAGAGCGGCTGCTGAGCAACCAGCCGACGCTGATCGCGAACCAGAAGACGATGCTCAACAGCCAGGAGAGCATCATGAAGTCGCAGGAGAAGGTGCTGGCGACGCAGGCGGTGATCGCGTCGCGCCAGGCGATGCTGCTGAACGCGATCGACAGCCTGGTCCAGGCCTACCAGGAGGTGGCACCGCGGCTGGCGGCGATGGCGGAGCAGCTGCCGGCGGCTACGGTGGCGGAGGCGCCAGCAACCCGGGTTCCGCGCCGGCGCAGCACAGGCGGGTGATCAGCCGAGGGGGGACGGGGCGGACGGACTACGCGGAGGCGGCGATGTAGACGAGCTGGCCGGGGTATTCGGCGGACGCGCGCCAGAGGATTTCGTGCGCGGGGATGGAGCCGGGGTAGTGGCGCAGGAGGGTGCGGTGGCCGCCGGGCACGACCTGTTGCAGCAGCCAGCGCTGGGTGATGCGGGAGAGCTGCAGGACGGAGCTATTCGGTTCGTTCGACTGGTACATCGCACTTCGCCCGGACAAGCTTACCGAAAGGTAACACATTCTGAGGGGGGACTTTACGAAGCGCGTGTTAAGAACAGTGGATCGCGCGTATTCGGCCGGTGGCGGGATCAGTCGCTCCAGCCGCCGCTGTAGGAGAAGAACTGCCCGGTCTGGAAGCGCGAGCGGCCATCGAGAAGCACGGCGGTGAACTCGGCGAGCTCGTCCATGGTTCCGAGGCGGCGGAGGGGGACCTGGGCCTCGATCCGGGCGCGGCGCTCGGGGTCGTCGGCGCGGTTGGCCTGGATGAAGCCGGGGAAGTCCATGAAATTCGTGCCGATGGCGTTCACGGTCACGCCGTAGCGGGCGTATTCGAGGCCGACGGCGCGGACGAGGGCGTTGGCACCCGCGCGGGTGGCGCCGTAGAGGGAGACGCGCGGCTCGGGGCGGGCGCCGGTGGCACTGGTGAAGACGACGACCTGGCCGCTCTGCTGCTCGACCATCGGCGGGAGGACGGCCTTGAGGCCGTAATAGACCTCGTCGAGGTTGGCACGCTTCACGCGCTCCCAGTCTTCGACGCTGCTATCGAGGAAGGGGCCGAGGACGATACGGCCGGTGACCAGGCAGGCAGCGTCGAGGCGGCCGAAGCCTTCGAGCGCGGCCTGGACGAGGGCGTTGTTGCCTTCGGCAGTGGCCTGGTGGGCGCGTTCGACGACCAGGAGCTCGGTGCCGGCGGCGCGGAGCTCTTCGACCAGCGCCGCATCGGGCGCGTGGAGCACGAGACGGTGGCCGGAGCGGGCGAGCACGCGCGCGAGGGCGGGGCCGACGTAGTGGGCGGCGGTGGTGATGAGGGCGACGGGTGCGGTGCCGGTCATGTCGTGCTCCTGGGCCGGGGTTGGCGCGTATCGTAGCGGGGCGCTGCCGAACGTGCCGAACCGGATGAGCTGACCGGGGCCGCTACGCGCCGGCGTGCGCGCGAACCGCGGGAATGACCTGCGCGGCGAAGCGCTCCATGCAGGCGAAGAGCTTCGGCGTGGAGATGCCGCCGAGGCTGAAGTAGCTCCAGTAGTGGTCCATCTTCACGGCGTCGTAGAGGCGGCAGATGCGCTCGGCGACGGCGTCCGGGGAGCCGCACTTGGCGTTCGTGCGGACCATCTTTTCGTAGACGTCACTGTGGGTGCTCTTGCGGACGCCGGCGGCGACGCCCTCAAGCTCGGTGCCGGCGTAGACCTCGGGGCGCACTTCGTTCGCGACGAGGCGCATGTAGGCCATGTAGTGGGCTTCGAACTCGGCTTCCGCGGCGGCGTCCGATTCGCCGATGTAGGTGTGCTGGCCGGCGGAGACGTGGAACGCGGCGGGGTCCCGGCCGGAGGCGGGGAGGCCTTCGCGGTAAGCATCGGCGAGGGGGGCGAAGGCCTCGGCGGGCCCGAGGACGGACGGCAGGGCGAGGTGGAAGCCTTCGTTTGCGGCGAAAAGCACGGAGTCGAGCCCGCGGCCGCCGCCGATCCAGAGGGGCGGGTGCGGCTGCTGCACGGGCCGCGGCTGGAGGTCGACGCCCGGGACATGTCGGAACTGGCCGTCGTAGGTGAAGGGCGACTCGCTCCAGGCGCCGCGGACGATGCGGGCGCACTCTTCCTGGCGGGCGCGGGACTCGGCGTAGTCCTGGTTGAAGCCGCGATAGCCCTGGAGGTAGAGCCCGCGGCCGAGGACGAGATCGACGCGCCCGCCGCTGACGACATCGAGCATGGCGTAGTCTTCGGCGAGGCGGATGGGGTCGTGGTGCACGCCGAGGGCGACGCCGGTGCCGATGCGGATGCGGGAGGTGCGGGCGGCGATGGCGGCGAGGAGCGGCACGGGGTGGGGGCAGATGTAGTGGGAGAAGTGGTGCTCGCCGATCCAGTAGGTATCGAAGCCGAGCTGTTCGGCAAGAACGGCCTCTTCGATGACCTGGCGGTAGCGGTCTTCCTGGCTCATGGCGCCGGGGTACCAATCGACGAGATTGAGGATCCCTATCTGCATGCGCGGGAGTGTACGCAGGGCAGCTACTGCACGCGAAGCGGCGAGGCGCGGCGGGGCGATGTCGCGGGTTAATTGAGCAGAATGACCGGGAGGGGACGCGGGGAGTTGGGGCGTGGTGGGCGATACTGGATTCGAACCAGTGACCTCTGCGATGTCAACGCAGCGCTCTAACCATCTGAGCTAACCGCCCACGCGGGAGTGTTACGTTACCGCGCACGGGCGATTCGCGCTAGCCGTCCGGGTCAACGTCGTCGTCATCGTCGTCTTCGGCGGGTGGGGGCGGCGGGGCGTGGACCCATGATGCGAGGCGCGCTTCGACCGATGCGAGCAGCGGCGCGATTGCGGGGTCGCCGCGGCGGACGGCGAGCTGCTCCTGGAGGATGGCGAGCTTCTGGCGGTCGGGCTCGGCTTCGGCGGAGGCGGCGAGGGCGGCGAGGAGCCCGGGGTGGCGCTCGGCCACGATGGAGGCGACGAAGTAGCGGTAGACCTCGTAGCGGCGGGGGGCGCGGAGGAACGCGGCGGCGGCTTCGAGCACCGGCGCGGTGGGCTCGTGGCGGACGAGGAGGTCGGCGAGGCCGAGGTGAAACGGCAAGTCCTGGGCTTCGGCGCTACCAGGCAGGCGGAATGCGCCGGGATCCCCTCGCACCAGCGCACCGTTCGCGGCGTCGCGCAGGAGGGGCCGCAGGATGGCATCCGGGATGTCACGGAGCTCGCCGAGCGCTGTCGTGAGCACCTCGGGGTGCAGCCCCGGGATGCCACGGACGGCGAGCAGCAGCGGCATGACGTGGCCGAGCGCACCGAGGACCCGTGCGGCCGTGACCGCGGGTTCGCCGTTCATCTCCGATGTCGCAAACAGGTCAGTTGCTGCCGCGAGGACCGTGGTGGCGTGGAAGGCGGCGAGATCGGGGTCGGCGTCTGCGAGGACGACGAGGGCGGCGGCGCGGAGGCCCGAGCAGCCGGCCGGGTCCTGGGGCGTGCGCTCGGCGGTGGTCGCGGCACGTTCGAGGAGGGGGATGTCGCCCGGGACGACGACGGGCCGGAGGGCATCGACGATGGCGGCACGGATGAAGCCGCCGGGGTCGCGTTTCGGGGCGTCGTAGGCGGCGTAGAGGGCGGCGAGGCGCTCGCGCGACTCGGGGCGGGGGTAGGCGGCGAGGGCGGGGAGGGCGCCGCCGAGCACCTCCGCGCCGGGGTCCTGCTCGATGAGCTCGAGGGCGAAGGCGGCGCGAGCGGCAGGGTCGAGCGCGAGCGCGCGGAGGCGGTCGAGGCTGCGCCGGACCTGGGCGGCATCGGGGCGTGGCATCGGGCGGGATTCTATCGCGGAAACGTCAAACACCCGTGGGCGCGTGACACTCCGGGACGCGAATAGTTGACCGGCGATACGGCGAATTGTTAGCGTTTGATGTACTCACGAACGTATCGCCGGATTTCGAGACCGCGCAGGCGGAGTAGACGATGGACGAGACGCCAGGACGAGATGGAGCGGGACGGCGGGTGCGGACGCGATGAGCCTCGCGGCACACCCGCGACGCCAGGGCGAGCTGCCGCCGTGGTACGCCGACCGCGGGCGCTGGCGACTGGTGG
This sequence comes from Dehalococcoidia bacterium, assembly GCA_020850615.1. Taxonomy (GTDB): domain Bacteria; phylum Chloroflexota; class Dehalococcoidia; order Tepidiformales; family Tepidiformaceae; genus JADZEI01. The sequence goes on from JADZEI010000081.1 coordinate 36,612, forward strand.
CGGCGGAGATCCTGGGCACCGCGGCGATCATGACGGTGTACTTCCTCCTGCGCGGGGTGCGGCCGGACGACATCGAGGACTCGGTTGGGCGGAGCCTGGCGGTGATTCACGTGGAGCAGCGGATCGGGCTGTTCCAGGAGGTGCACATCCAGGAGTGGTTCCTGCCGCACCGCTGGGCGATCAACGTGGCGAACCTGGTGTACGCGTGGGGGCACTACCCGGTGCTGCTCGCGATCGCGCTCTGGCTGGTGGTGAAGGACCCGCTGCGGTTCCGGTTCGTGCGGAACGTGATGCTGGTCTCGGCCGTGCTGGGGATCGCGACGTACTGGGTGTTGCCGGCGGCCCCGCCGCGGCTGATGGAGATCCACGGCTACGACTTCGGGTTCACGGACACGGTCCACGGGGCGGCCAGTAACGCGTACTACTTCCAGCCGGGGCCGTTCGTGAACGACTATGCGGCGCTGCCGAGCTTCCACTTCGGGTGGATTGCGCTGGCGTCAGCGGCGATCTGGGTGAACACGACGAACCGCTGGGTGCGGGCGGGCGCCGTGGGGCTCTCGCTGGTGATGTGGTGGGCGATCACGGTGACGGGGAACCACTACTTCTTCGACATGATCTTTGGCGGCCTCGTGGTGGCAGTGTCGTGGATGGTGGTCGCGACGCTGTCGCAGGTGGGGTGGCGGGAGCGGGTGGCGGAGCTGACGCGGCGGCGATAGAACCACTTCGACACCGTGCGGGGTGCGCAGTGGATCCGCGTTTAGCTGTATGGTTATTGGGCAATGCCGGCTGAACTTGGCGCCCCAACCAGCCTGGCGAGCCGCGTCCGGGTCGCGGTATCGCCGGTCACCGAGCTCTGTTTCGCCCTCTTCGTGATTGAAAGCCGCGCGCGGGACCGGCACCGCGAGGTCCCCGCGTGGCTGCAGGCGATGACCGAGGGCGAGGACGAGCTGCGCCAGCGGGTGCTCGCGTTCTGGGACGAGTCGGATTATGACGAGTGGGGCGAACTGCTCCTGCTGGCGTGGAAGGCGGGCGCGGTGCTGGCGGACGACGTGGAGACGATGGTGAGCCGCGTCGAGATGGCCGCCCGGGATGCGTTCGCGGTGCCGGAGCTGCCGACAGAGCCGCCGATCGTCCAGCAGATCATCGCGGCGCGGCTGGCGCGGCTGCAGGAGGACGAGGCGCTGCGCGCGCGGTATGTGGCGCTCATCCGCGACGTGTGGGCGTTCGTGCGGCCACGGTGGGCGGAGGAGGGCGAGCGCACGGCCACCGCCTCGGCGCGAGCGATCGCGCAGGCGGTGCGGGGCGCGGAGTCGCTCGAGGCGGTGTTGCCGCCGACGCACCTGGCCCGGCGCGAGCGGTTCGAGCCGCTGGTGCGGGACGCGCTGGAGCGCGGGCAGGTCGTGATCGTGCCGCTGGGGCTCTCCGGGGAGGGGCAGTACTTCTTCGCGTTCCCGGACCTGCTGCTCATCGGGTATGGGCCGCGGTCGGAGGCGAAAGCAGAGCGGTGGCGGGAGCTGGCCGAGCGCGCCGCCACGCGGTTCAAGGTGCTCTCAGACCCGACGCGGGTGATGCTGCTTTCGCACCTGGCGGCTTCGCCGATGAGCATCACGGACCTGGCCTCGTACTACGGGTTTTCGCAGCCGACGGTGAGCGTGCACATCAAGATGCTGCGCGAGGCGGGGCTGCTGGAATCGGAGAAGAGCGGTTCGCACACGCTGTACCGCGCGCCGGAAGCGGTCGTGCGGGAGTACATCGAAGGCGCGGAGACGGACATCCTGGCGCACCGGCAGCTGCACTGCGAAGCGCCGGTCATGCGGGCAGACTACACGGCCGGGAGCGGGCGGTAGGTCAGGCCCGGGGAAGCCGGTTCTCGCCAATGATGAGATCAGCGACGGGGTGGCCGTCGCGGAGGTCCTCGTCGACCACGCGGGCGAGGTTCGCCGCGTCGAGGCCAGCGTACCAGGTGCCCTCGGGATAGACGACGGCGACGGGGCCGTCGCGGCAGACGCGCAGGCAGCCGACCTTGGTGCGGTAGATGCGGCCACGCTCGCTGGAACCGTTGAGCGCGGCGACGGATTTCTTGAGCTGCTGCCAGGCGGCGTCGCCCTGCTCCGGGGTGCAGCAATCGGGGCCGGTGCAGATGAAGATGTGGCGGTCGTAGGAGCCGACGCCGCGCCGAATGGCTTCGGCGCGGGCGTCATCGAGTTCGGGCATGCGGGAAGTGTAGCGGACGTGGCTCAGGCGCCGCTGTCGTCGCCGGTGCGGTTGCGGGAGATGGCGTAGCCGACGCCGCCACCAACGGCGGCAATGCCACCGAGGACGAGGACGACCACGGCCCAGATCGGGAAGCCACCATCATCGCCGCCGCCACCGCCGTTCGCGGCCGACTGGGAGCTGGAGATGCCACCGCGGAGGGTCGGGACGGGCGAGCCGGCGCCCGGCGAGCCTGCGGGGATCGTGCCGGCGGGCGTCTCGTCTTCGGCAGCGGCGGTCGTCCCGGAGGGGACGGGCGTCACACTGCCGTTCGCCGGCGGTGCGGTGCGTGTCGGGGTGGGGGTGAAGGTGGGGATGGGCGCGGGAGTCGCGTCGCCGAAGGTGACGTCCATCGAGACGGGGCCGGACTCCCAGCGGGTGGTGGTGGGTGCAAACCGCTCGCCGATCTTGATGCGGACCTCGGAGCCGGGCGCGTTCAGGGGCTTCACGCCGCAGCCGGCCGTCTGCTCCGCGGAGACGACGTCGACGAAGTAGACGGTGATCCGGGCGGAACCCTCGCCCGTGTACTGGGTCTTGCCCTGGCCGCAGAGCTTGTCGCCAATGTAGGCCTCGACCGGGAGGTCCGGCTCCACAGGGCCGGCGCTGTCGGTGACAGAGCCGAAGACGGTGGATGGCGGCCCGAAGACCTGCGCTGCGGCGCTGCTCAGGAGCGAGAGCGCGAGGAGGGCTACCAGCGCGGGCGCGGCAAAGGCGCCGGCGCGAACGATTCGTGCCATGAGCAACAACTCACCATGGGTGGATTGACGGCCTGCGATCGAGCCTATCGCAGGCCGCCCTTGTGTGACATCAGCGGGTGAGCCGGAGCGTAAACGCCTCGTTGACCTGTACCCAGTAGACGCCGCCGGAGTCGAACCGTTCGAGCGTCTGGACATAGGCGGGCGCGCCGGAGATGTAGCGGCGCCAGGTGCCGGTGAGCTGGTCGAACTGGTAGATGCCTTCGACCTTGCTGGTGTCGGTGCCGAGGACCTGCGAGATTGGCGCACCAGTCGGGACAGTCACCAGGTTCCAGCCGCGGGTGAGCGGTGCACCGGTCTGCTGGCCGAAGGGGATGACGATGTCGAGCTTGATCTCGCCTTCGGGGTCGAGCGGGAGCGGGTTGGGCGGCTCGGTGGTGACTTCGGTGCCGTCGCAGCGGCGCATGTGGACCTGGAACTCGTTCCAGACGATGCGGGCGTAATCGTTCGCGGCATTGCCGAAGGCGTACTCACCGGTGACGTTGATCCAGGGGCCGAGGCCGGGGGAACCGCTCACATCGATGCTCTGGCCGGGTTCGAGGTAGCCCTGGAGGCCGAGGTGCTCCTCGGTGAGGCTCGCGAGGTTGAGGGCGCTGCGCAGCCCGAAGCCCGCGAGCGAGATCGGCGTGGTGCCGGTGTTGGTCAGGGTGGCGAAGCCGGAGGGGCCGCAGACGAGCCGCGTGATGCGCAGCTGGCCCGGGAGCGGCACGGGCGGCGCCGGGAACGTCACGAGGACGTCGATTGGCGTCTGGAGCGTGTTGCTGATCTTGATCCAGGCCTGGCACTCATCGGCGTCGATGGGGGGCTGGGTGATCTCGACGTTGATCGGGTTGCCCAGGTCGTCCTGGATGTCGAACGTGGTGGCGGTGGCCTGTTCCTTGTCCAGGCGGATAGAGAACGGCCGGTCGGCGGCGGCGAGGATGATGCCGTTGCGGCCGGCATCAAACTCGAAGTTGATGACGTTGCCGAGCGTGTTGTTGAAGCTGATGGCGTCGCAGTAGCCGTCGCGGTCCTTCAGGTGGGCGACGAGGTACTTGATCGCGGGGTCCGGCGTATCGACGACGGAGAGACGCTTGTAGCCGGCCCAGGTCCAGGTCGTGGAGACGACGTTCGAGGCGACCTGCGGGTGCTTGCCGCGCCATTCGGTGTAGTCGGCGACCACGAAGTAGCGGGTGGAACCGGCGATGTCGCCGGGGTCGCAGTAGGGGTTGCCGGTGAAGGTGTTCGGCTCGCAGCCTTCGAAGCTGAGGTTAAAGTCGCCGAAGATGTCGATGTCGGCGAGGCCGTCGGTGTCGGAGTGCTCGCTGATGATGCGGGGGCGGGAGACGGCGCCGAGGGCGCTGGGCTGGCGCGACTCAGGGTGGATGTTGAAGTCGAAGGAGCGGAGGTCGTCATCGGGCACGAAGAAGCCGCTGCCGCCGTTCTTCACGCCACCGCGGAAGCTGTTGACGGTGGACTCGTTCTCCATGAAGAAGGTGACGCGGGATGGCGGCATGGGCGCGGAGTTCGGCCAGCTGAAGCGGAAGTCATCCGGGCCCTTGAGGAGCTGCCAGTCATCGGGGAGGACCCAGCGGTGGGCGGGCACGGTGCGCCCGTCGGGCTTGGTCTCGGCGGGGCGGGCGGAGAAGTTCGTGCCCGGGAACCAGCCGCGGACGTTCGCCTCGAGGGTGCCGTACTCGGAGACGTTGTGGTCGTCGGCGTCGATGCTTAGCGTCACGTCTTCGAATTCGAGGAAGAAGAGCGGGAAGTGGACCTTCGAAAAGTCGCCGGGCGTGGTGCCGTTCTGCGGGTCGGTATCGATGAACGAGGCGACGATGTCGACTTCGCCGGGCTTTTCGCTTTCGAAGCCGATGGTGGCAGAGCACGTATCGTTGTCGAACTGGAGCTCGGCCGAGTTCGGGCCGCTGATCGAGCCACTGGTGAAGGCACCGGGCTGTTCGGCGGACTTGGTGAAGACGGCGCGGAGGTCGCCGCAACCGGAGCCTGCGAAGCCGTAGACGATGGTCGCGGTCTGGCCCACCCAGAGGAGTTGCGGCGCGGCCGAGTTGGTGGTGAACCCGGCGACGACGATGTCGATGAATTCGGTTTCAGGGAAGGGCTCGTCCTCGCCGGGGTAGAAGACGTCGATTTCGACGCGGATGACGTCGCCGGGGACGCAGTCCAGGTCGTCGTCTATGGTGACGGTGAAGGGCACGCGCCCGCCGAGGGTGACGGTGCCGAGGCGAATCGCGACCGGGCCACCCGGTCCGGCCTTGGTTGCGAGCGGAAGCTGATCATCCTCGGGGAGGAAGTAGCCGCAGTCGCTTTCGATGCGGAGGCGGACCTCCACCCCATCGAGGGCGGCTTCGACGCGGCCCGAGGGCGTGTCGCGATAGCCGATGACCCACTCGAAGAGGGTGATGCCGCCGAGGAACGAGCCCGTGCCAGCGTTGAACTGGGGGCCGATGATGACGGACCCGTTGGTCACGATGGAATCCGGGTTGAGCGTGCCGGTGGTGGTGATCTCGGTTCGGTCGATGAGGAACCAGTCCTTGACCAGCGGGCCGGACTGCTCGGTGCCGTTGCGGTCGCCGTCGGTGTCCCAGGAGACGCCGATGGTGGAGCCCGCGGCGAGCGTTGGGCCGCCCGGGGCGAGGGTGACGGTCGCGGTGATGAACTGCCGGCCCGGGGACGAGGACGTCCAGGTGAAGCAGAGGGTGCCATCGGGCACGCCGTTGGTACCGTCGGCATCGTGGAAGACGCTGATGACGTTACCGGTCGCGCCGTCGCTGCTGGTGAACTGGATGTTGCCGGGTGTGAGCTGATCGCCGGGGATGGAGGGGACCACGCAGGCGGTGTGCGGCGCGGTCACGACGTTGGGGTTGGCGATCTGGGGCTGGACGATGTTGCCGGCGGTATCGACGTGCCGGAGCTCCGGAGCGGCGGCGGAAAAGAACTCGGCGATGTCGGTGGCGGTCTCGGTGTGGAGGATGTCGTCGAGCTCGGTGTTCTGGTCATAGACGGCGTAGAAGGCGAGCTCGACATCGATGCCCGACACCGGGGCGCCGGACGTCATGTTGAGGCACCACTCGGGGCCCTGCTTGTAGGGGGCGCCGACCGGGGTGACGCCGGCCGTGAGGATCGTCCAGTCCGTTACGTCGACCACATCCACCACGTTGGGGACGGTTGGGGGCGTGTTGCTGGCCTCACCCGTCAGGAACGTTGGGTCCCAGCCGCGGGTACAGACCGTGGCAACGCCGCCGACGGCACCGTCAGTGCCGGTGAACGTGACTTTGACCTGGGTGATGAGCAGCTCGATGGTGACGGGGTCGCTGCCTCCATCGCTGTAGGTCCAGCGGAGGGTGATGGGGACGCGGGGGAGGTCGTCGTTGGGGATGGTCCCGGCCACGACGGCGCAGTAGACGTCGTCGCTGCTGTCGCCGGGCGAGCCGTTGTCGAAGTAGTCGGTGTCGAGGATGACCCCGTTGGTAATCGCGAAGCCGTCGGATCCACCGAGCGATGCCACGGCTGAACCGGCGATGTCGATGCAGTAGCCGTTGGTGCCCAGGGTGGGATCGGCGTCGGCGTCGCCGGGGTGCGAGGGGTCGCCGACGTAGAGGGTAGCGGGCAGGACCTGGGTGAACTCTTCGCCGGCGGCCTGCGCGACGGCGAAGGGCACGCGGCTGAGCGTGGCGCCGCCGGAGATGGCGACGATGACCAGGATAAGGAGTGAGAAGGCGCCATAGCGGCGGCGGTAAGTGGCCATAAGTCCCCCACGGACCCTGGGACGCACCCCGCAAACGCCAAGATCGCCTTTTCCGCGTCAACGCGAAACCGCCAGGGTCTCGACCCCCTAACGGCGAAAAGGCTTTGGCAGTTATCACCGATGAGTGCGGGCTACGTCAAGAGCCGGGGTTCCGTTTGGGAACGTTAAATCGCGGCTGCAGCATTTCCCGCGATATGGGGCGGGCGCCTGACCAATCAGGCGCGGGCGCCGAGGTCGCGGAGCTGGTGGCGGTAGTCCGCGAGGGTGGCCTGCGGAAGGCCGTTTTCGCGCAGCTGGCGGGCGACATCGGGCCGGGAGGGCGAGTAGCCGCGCTTTTCGAGCGTCGCGAGGGCCTGGCCGGCGATAGTGAAGTACTGTTCGAGGCCGCGGGTGGCGTGCCCGAGGCGGTCCAGGGCCCGTTCGCGGGCCGATTCGACGGTCGCGGCTTCGCCACCACCGAGGACGGCGATGAAGTCCTCGAACTCCTCGTCGCTCATGCGCTTTGCGTTGGCGGAGATGCGCTCGCGGAAGAGCTGGGCGCGGGCGGCTGCGTCGGGGGCTTCGCCACTGCCGACGCGGACGGATGCTTCGATGCCGGCCTGCTGGCGGGCCGTGAGCTCGGTGAAGTACTTGATGCGGTCGATCGCTTCGTTGAGGCGGGAGACGTGGGAGACGTAGGCGTCGTAGGGCGACGCGAGCTTCCAGAAGACCGTACCGAGCGCCATGTCCGAACCTCCGGGCTGCCCCGCGGGGGACTAGTTGTCGCCGCCGCCGCGCAAGAAATCTTCGACGTCGCGAAGGATATCATCGGCGGAGGGGAGCTCCTCGTCCGATTCGAGATCTTCCGCGGGCTCGCCGTAGTGCTCTTCGAGCGAGCGGACATAGGCGCCGATCTGGTCGTCGCCGCGGGAGGCTTCTTCGACGCGCTCGACGAAGCGGCGGCCGGCGTCTTCGAGGTCGCCGACGGGCGGCGGGAGGCCGATCATCGGCTCGAGGGCGCGGAGAAGGGCCATGGTGGCGGCAGGGTTCTCATCGACGTTGAGGTAGTGCGGGACGCCGGCGGCGAGGCTGATGAGCGGCGCGCGGTGGTCGTTCCGAAGGATGTCGTGGAGGACGCCGATGATGCCGGTGGGGCCCTGGTACATGGAGCGGCCAAGCCCGTAGCGCGCGGCGAGGGCGGGGTCGGCGGAGGAGCCGGTGACCGGCACGGGGCGGGTGTGCGGGGTGGCGGCCGGGCGGGCGACGAGGGCGCAGACAAGGGACGGCTGGAGCCCGGCGATGACCTCAGCGAGGCGGGTGGCAAAGGTGCGCCACTTCAGGTTGGGCTCGCTGCCGCGGATGATGACGATGTCGTGCGCGGCATCGGGGAGGCGGGCGTAGAAGCCCTCATTGCGGGGCCAGTTGAGCTCGCGGATGCCGCCCTCGCCGACCTTCACGGTCGGGCGGGTGTCGGTGAAGACGTAGTACGACTCGGCGTCGACCGTGAGGAAGCGCTCGGCGGCGTAGGCGTCGACCAGGCGGGTGGCGGCATCGGTCGTGACGGTGCCGGTGTCGCTCCAGCCGGTGAAGGCGAGGACGACGACAGGAGAGCGGAGCCCTTCGACGGGAGTACTGTTGAACCCATCCACGGGGAGCATTGTACCGGGTCGGGGCTTTGGGACACGCTGGCGGACATGCGGCAGCCGCTGGCGGCACACACGGGCGTTACCGTGGGGATGGATACTGTTATGCGCGCGTTAGCCGGGCAGGCTAGATTGGCGTGGGAGTTGCGTTTGCAAAGTACAACAGAGCCGAACACTGCCGGGACCATGCCAGTCGCCGCGATACCCGACCGGGCCAACCAGAACCCGGTCCTGCTGTGGGAGAGCGGCGCGGGAGGCGACCTGACCTGGTGCAACGCCGCCTGGCTCGCGTTCCGGGGCCGCAAAGCCGGGGACGAGCTGGGGTACGGGTGGCTCGAAGGCGTGCATCCCGGGGACCAGGAGGCCGTCCGGGGTGGGTTCGAACAGGCGCACGCGGCGGGGCTGCCCCTGGAGATGGAGTTGCGGATGGTGCGCGAGGACGGCTCGCTGCGCTGGATGCTGCTCCAGGGGGCGCCGGGCGGGGGCGGGTTCGCGGGCAGCTGCAACGACATCACCCGGCTGAAGCGGGAGGCGCACGAGTCGTCGGAGCGGCTGTCGCTGGCCGAGACGCTGCTGGAGCGGGCGCCGGTGGGGTTTGCGTTCCTCGACACGGACCTGCGGTTCGCTAGCGTGAACCCGGCGCTGCAGACGATGGACGGGCTGCCGGCGGAGGCCCACCGGGGCAAGACGCCGAGCGAGGTGTTCGGCAGCGAACCTGGCGGCACGCTGGAGGCGCAGCTCCGCGAGCGGCTGGAGGTGGACGAGGCGATGACCGGCCTGGAGCTCACCGGCGAAACGGCGGACGGGCGGGTCGCCGCCTGGATCGTCAGTTCGTACCCGGTGCGCCATTCGGCGACGGGGGAGCGGCTGGGCGTGGGCCTGATCGTGGTGGACGTGAGCGAGCAGGAGGCGGCGCGGAGCGAGCTGCGGCAGGTGGCGGACGACCTGCGGCGGGCGAATGCGGTGAAGGACGAGGTGCTGGGGCTGGTGTCGCACGAGCTGCGGACGCCGCTGACGACGCTCCGGGGGAACGCGAACGCGCTGGCGCGGCACGGGCGGGCGCTGAGCGAGGAGCAGCGCAACGACGCGCTCGGGGACATCGAGCGGGACGCGGAGCGGCTGCAGCAGATCGTGGAGAACATGCTGATCCTGGCGCGGATCGAAGCCTCGGACGAGGTGGAGGTGGAGCCGGTTCGGTTGCAGCGGGTGATCGAGCGGGCGGTGGCGGACCACCGGATCCGGCACCCGTGGCACCCGGTTTCGATTACCTACACGGAGGAGCTGCCGCCGGCGCTGGCGCACACCGTGTACTTCCGGCAGGTGCTGACGAACCTGCTGAGCAACGCGGCGAAGTACAGCGACCCGGACAAGCCGATCGACGTGGAGGTCGGGCGGCTCGGGGACTCGGCGATCGTGCGGGTGCTGGACCGCGGCGCAGGCATCGCCCAGGAGGAGGCGGAGCGGATCTTCGACCCGTTCTACCGGTCGAGCGAGACGGCGACGCGTGCCTCCGGCATGGGGCTGGGGTTGTCCGTGTGCAAGCGGCTGGTGGAGGAGCAGGGCGGCGAGATCGCGGTCGCGCGGCGGGAGGGCGGCGGCACGGCCGTGACCTTCTCGGTGCGGCTGATCACGGACGAGTACCCGGAGTAGCTACTCGCCCAGGGCAGCGCGGACGGCGCTGGTGAGCGCGGGGAGGTCGAACGGCTTCTGGATGAAGCCGGCGAGCGGGCGCACGCCGAAGAGCTCGGTGGCCTCTTCGCGGCCGTAGCCGCTCATGAGGACGACGCGGGCATCGGGGCGGACGGCGGCGATGGCATCGAACACCTGGTCGCCGCCCATCACGGGCATGGTCATGTCGAGAAGAACGAGGCGGACGCGGGAGGCGTGCTCCGTGAAGAGGGCGAGGGCTTCGCGGCCATCGGCGGCAGTGGTCACTTCGAAGCCGGCGTATTCGAGCGCTCGGGCGGTGACCAGGCGGATGACCTCTTCGTCGTCGACGACGAGGATGAGGCCGCTGCCGCGCCAGGGCCCGGGCCGCTCGCTGGCGTGCACGGCGTGCCGCGGCCGCAGCCAGGCGGGGACGCGCCGGGCCACGAGGCGGCGGAGCTGGGGGCGCGGGAGCAAGTCAGGCATGGTGCATAACCGGGTGCGGCACTCCAACCGTGCCCGGGCCGCCAGGGGCGCCGGGGCGAGGCGCGCGCAGTGGCCCCGAGGGACCACCGCGCGAACCAGTGTACTCATCTGCGGCAAGCCCCTGCCGCGAGACCAGTGGCGATGGGACGGAGGTCAGAGCACCAGGGCGGGCTCGAGCTCGGCCTCGTCCAGGTCCGGGCCGACCACCGAGAGGTGGAGCTTCTCGCCGTGGAGGACGCGCCGGGCGATGCGCTGCACGTCGTCCGCGGTTACGGCTTCGATCCGGTCGACGACGGACTCGATGGTCTCGATATAGCCGCGGGTGAGGAGGAGCTCGCCGTGGCGCTGGCCGAGCGAGTGGGCGGTCTCCTGGGAAAGGCGGTAGCGGCCGATGGAGTGGTCCTTGGCCTTGCGCAGCTCGTCTTCGGGCACGATGTCGCTGGCGAGCTTGCCCGTCTCATCGAGGCAGACGCGGACCGTCTCGACGAGGCGGTCGCGGTCGACACCGGCGGAGATGGTGAAGACGCCGGCATCGGCGAGGAAGCCGTAGCCGGAGCTGACCGAGTAGGCGAGGCCGCGGCGTTCGCGGACTTCGCGGAAGAGGCGCGAGGACATACCGGCGCCGAGGACATCGTTCATGATGCGGAGGGCGAACCGCTCCGGGTCGTCGCGGCCGAAGATCGGCAGGCCGATGTAGACGCTGCACTGGTCCACGGCGCGGGAATCGCAGGCGATGCGCGGCCCGGTGACCTCCGGGTCGTAGGGAAGGACCGAGGGGATGTCGCCGGCGGGCATGTCGCGGAAGAGCGGCTCGGCGATGTCCATGACCTGGGCGTGGGTCACGTTGCCGGCCACGGAGAGGACGATGTTCGAGGGGTGGTACCACTGGCCGATGTGCTCGAGGAAATCGGGGCGGTTCATCCCGTTGACGAGCTCGACGGAGCCGCCGACGTCCCAGCCGCTCGGCTGCTCGCCATAGACAGCGGTGCCGATGAGGCGGCCCGCCCAGGCCTGGGGGTTGTCGTGGTTCCGCTTGAGCTCCTGCTGGACGACGGTGCGCTCGCGGTCGATCTCCTCCTGTTCGAGCTTCGAATGGAGAAGCATGTCGGCTGTTACGTCGAGTGCGACGGGGAGCCGGTCGAAGGGGACGATGTTCCAGTAGCAGGTGAACTCTTTGTTGGTGTAGGCGTTGAGGGTGCCGCCTGCGCCTTCGATCTCCTGGGCGATCATGACCGCGTCGGGGCGGCGTTCGGTGCCCTTGAAGACCATGTGCTCGAGGAAGTGGGTGATGCCGTTGAGGCGCTGGGGCTCGGAGCGGGAGCCGACGCCAACGAAGAGATTGACGGACGCAGCCTGCGTGGTGGGGATGGGGGTGGTGACGATGCGCAGTCCGTTTGGCAGCGTCGATTGTTCCCAGGTGATGGCCAAGGAGTCCTCCCGGCGGTGGTGAGCGCGTATTGTACGGGCCGCGGCCTTTGCCGGAAGGGGGAGGCGCCGAGGGTGTGTGCGCCCTTACACTGAAGGTAATGGAACTCGCCGGGGCCCGGATCGCGGCGAACTGGACGAGCGCGGCCGGTGCGCTCGAAGGGATCCTGGCCTACGTGGGCGCGCCGCTGCCGCGACACGCGGTCATGGGGCTCACCGGGCACGCGTGGCACTTCTGCCTCGGGACGAAAGAGGGCGTGGCGGCACTGCCTTCGGGGCCAGCTGCGGTCGACCGGGCGGCGCTGCCACACCGGTACGCGCGGACGGGACAGAGGTGGGAGCGGTTCGCCGCGCGGGCGGCCGGGCCGGACGAGCTCGCTGCGGCGCGGGCCGGGGCGGCCGCGTGGGCGAAGGGCCACCTCGATGCGGGGCGGCCGCTGATCGGCTGGGACCTGCACCTGCACGAGCACGGCGTCATCTACGGGTACGACGATGCGCGCGGGGGGTTGCTGGCGGACGACATCCTCACGCCGGAGGTGGGACCGCTCGTGCGCTGGGAGGACTGGGCGCCGCTCGGGGAGATCGAGCTGCTGGCACCGGTGGGGGCGTTCGAACCGGACCCGGACGAGGTGCTCGCGGGGGCGCTGGAGACGGCGATCGCGTGCTTCGAGGGGCGGGACGGGCCCGAGGGCGACACGCAGCCCCGGGGAGCCGACGGGATCGCCGCGTGGGCGGACGTGCTCGACGGCGCGGGCGAGGTGGACCGCGCGGGCAACGCGTACACGCTGGCGGTGCTGCAGGCCGCACGGCTGGACGGCATCACGTTCCTGGAGGACCTGGCCGGCGGGATACCCGAGCTCGCGGGGCCGCTCGGCGGGGCGGCGCGGGCGCTGCGGGAGGAGACGAAGGCGCTCGCGCCGCTGCTCACGCTGTTCCCGTTCCCGACCGGGGGACATGGCAACGTGGCCAACCCGGGGCTGCGGCGGGCGGCGGCGATGGCGCTGCGGCGGGCAGCGAACCACGAGCGGGAGGCCGCGGGGCGAATCGGGGACGGGCTCGAGCAGCTCCGGTAGGCCGGGCGAAGGGGCGTGTGGCACAATCGGGGCATGCCGAACTGGGTAATCGAGGACCTGATCGCCACCAGCCCGCGGCCGGGGTTCACGCCCGGGCCAGAGCACCGCGTGCCGGAGCATGTCGTCGAGGAGTGGCTGGTGCGGGTACAGGCGAGGGGGATCCGGTCGGTGATCTGCCTGATCGGGCCGGACCAGCTGTGGCTGTACAAGCATTCGCTGCCGGAGGGGCTGCTCGGGCGGTACAACGCCGCCGGGCTGGAGGTGGCGCACATCCCGACGCAGGACCAGCAGACGCACCCGTTCACGCCGGAGCAGTACGACGAGGCGTGGGAGGCGTTCCTGGCGCTGCCAAAGCCGGTGCTGGTGCACTGCAGCGCGGGGATGGACCGCACCGGGCGGATCGTGAGCCACATCCTGGCGTGCATGCAGCGGGACGGGGTGTTCACCGCCGGTTAAGCCGTTTGGAAAGTTCCAGTCTGTCCACCTTTTCCGGGCGCGCGGGTCGCCGATCACTAGGTGACGGGAACCACGGAGGCCGGGCGTTGTGTTCGCTGTGTCCCTCGCCGGATGACGATGGCGCCCTGGAGTGGTGGGGCGAGGGGCTGAGCGTGCCCCCGGCCGACGCGACCCCGGAATCGAAGCCGGTGTGCATGCGGTGCTTGCGCTGGTTCGGGCATGTGCTGGACCTTGCGGCGCGGCCGCACGACATGGACCCGGGGGTGCTCGGGTTCCCGGCACGGCGGGAAGGCGGGCGGGCCTGCATGAACTGCTGCAACTTCTGCCTCGGCGAGCTGGGCGGCGAGCGGTTCACCGTCTCACTTTCGCAATCGCGGACATCCATCACGGACCGGCAGTGGCCACCGCGACAGTACCGGCTGTGCCGGGGGTGCTTCACCTGGGCGCGGCTGGCGGTGCACGACCGGACGGCCCTGAGCGGCACTTCGCACCGGGCGGGCGAAGGCGCGATGGGCTCGTGGCGCCAGGCGGCCGCGCGCGACGCCTGCATGGCCTACCTGGACCCGCGAGACGCGTTCACGGTGGAGGCGACGCTGACGGCGATGCACCGACAGGTCGCGCGGATCACGATGCGCTGCACGTGGGAGTGCGGCCTGATAGGCGGGAGCGGTGGGGCGGCCGGGCACGCGCTGCCGACGGCTCACGGCCTCGTATGCGGCTCGGATTCGGGGATCCTGCTCGCGGCGGGACAGGATGGCCGGGCGCGAGAGTTCGTTGGCACGCTGTCGCCGGAGCAGCGGGCGCGGGTGTTCGTGGTGGCGCGGCAGGACACGCTCTCGGACGCGTTCGAGGCGCTGCGGGCGGGCGCGGCGGAGCTGCTGTCTTCGCCGCTTTCGCCACAGCAGGTGAGCGGCGCGCTGGACCGGATGGGCCAGCCCGGGCTGGTGAGCCAGCGGAACCGGAACGGCGTGCCGGCATACCGGGTGGCCGCGAGCAACGGGATCAGCGCGCACGGGTTCGCGATCCGCCCGGGCGAGCGGATGCCCGCGGCGTCGCTGCTGTTGCTGTTGCGGCGGTTCGTGCGGGGCTACGACCTGGTCGGGCAGTGGCCGGACAACCGGTTGCAGGTGGTAGCGTTCTGCGACGACGCGCGAAAGGGCGCGGTGCTGGAGCGGCTCAAGCTCGCAGCGGGGCGGAGCGCCGTGGTGGAGCTGCGAGAAAGCGCGCCGGCGGGGGCGGCCCGGGAGCTGCGCGCCGGCTGAGGGCGCGCAGCCGGGACGATTTGGCGACTCAGACGGTCGCGACGGCGCGAGGGGTGAGCAGGCCGGAGAGCCGCTCGATCTCGGTCCAGAACTCGTCGACGGTATCGCGGACGATCTGGCCGGCCGACTTGACCTCGTCGATGAGGACGCCGCTTTCGCCGCAGCCGGCGAGGGCGAGGTCAGTGCGGCCTTCGTAGAACAGCTTGAGCGGTTCGCCGGCGTACATCTTGTTGCGGTCGCCGGCTTCGCCGCGCGAGACGGCTTCGGAGAACTGGTTCCGGACGGCGCGCATCGAGGGGATGACGGGGAAGTTGAGGTCGATGGAGATGACCGCGTTGCAGTCGACGATCTCCTGCTTGTACTCGGGCGACCAGGGGCACTCAGCGGAGGCGATGAAGCGCGTGCCCATCCAGATGCCTTCGGCGCCGAGGGCGAAGGCGGCGGCCATGCCGATGCCATCGACGATGCCGCCGGAGGCGACGATGGGCACGTGCAGCTGCTTGCGGGCCTTCTGGAGGAGGGCGAAGGTGTGGAGCGCGTCGGCACGGTGGCCGCCGCCCTTTTCGGCGCCGCCGAGGACAACGCCATCGACGCCAGCATCCTGGGCGCGGAGCGCTTCGTCGATCGAGTCGGTCAGGTGGTAGGTGACGACGCCGGCGTCCTTGATGCGCTGGATGAAGCGCGTGGGGTCGCCGTAACCGGTCGTCACGAAGCGGGTCTTGCCATCGAGCGCCCAATCGAGGACGGCGTCGGCGCGGTCGGGCATGCGGGAAAGGGTGCCGACCATGAGGTGGATGCCGAAGGGCTTATCGGTGCGGCCGCGAAGCTCTTCGTACTGCTCCTGGAGCTGCGGGATGGGCAGCGACGCGGTTTCGAGCAGGCCAACGCCGCCAGCCTCGGCGACGGCGCCCACGAGCGGGGCGCGGGAGATGAGGCCGATGGGGGCCTGGAAGATCGGGAACTCCGTGCCCGTGTGCTGGATGACGCGATTACCTTCGAACGAACGCATGGAAACCCCTCCCGCTGCAGCGATGTGCGATCGTGCCGCAGCCAAACGCTACCTGCCCGGTCTTCCCGGTACGTTTCGGAAGAACCATTGGGCCTTGTTTGTATCGAAGGCGGGGCGGGCGGGCAAGGGTGGCTACTGGAGCTCCTGCCACTCGGCCTGGCGCGCGAAGAGGAGGTCGTGCATCTCCCAGAACTTGTCCTGTTCGCCGGCGCACATGGCGACCACGGCGGCGTTTGCGGCGTTCGGGTGGATCTGGGTGATGGGGAAGTGGAGGAAGGCCATCGCCACGTCGTTGCCGAGGCGGGTGCGGATGCGCTCGAGGTTGTCGTTGTTCCAGCGGCGGCAGAAGGGGCACTGGAAGTCGCTGAACTCGGCGACCATGACCTTCGCCATGGGGTTGCCCTCGATCTCGGCGTCGGAGACGTCGGGCTTGCGGTCGAGGATGGCGAAGCGGCCGGCGGCGGCGAGCTGCTGGATGGTCGCGGAGTACTGGTCGAGCGAGGTGGGGCTGGCGGCGAGCTCCTTTTCGATGACCTCGTCGAAGACGGCGGTGGGCTGGGCGCCAACGACCATCTTGTTGTTGATGAAGAACGTGGGGGTGCCGGTGACGCCGAACTCGCGGCCACGCTGGACGTGGGTGTTGAGCAGGGCGACGTTCTGCTGCTGGGCGAGGCACTGGTCGAAGCGGACGGCGTCGAGCTTCAGCTCCGCGGCGTAGTTGGTCATCGCGGTCTTGAGGTTGAGGTTCGCGGACGTGGGGGAGGTGGCGGTGCCGGTCGCCGAAGTTTCGCTGCCGCCGGCGGCCATGTGGGTCACGTCGTCGCCGGAGTCGTTGCGGTCGATGAGCCAGATGGTGGCGGAGATGATGACCGCGCCGATGAGGATGGCGCCCGGGGTGAGGAAGGCGGTCCAGAGGGGGCGGGCGGGCGGCGCGGGGCGTGGTTCGGGAGCTGGCGGCGGGTCGAGTTCCGGGGTCACGAAGCCATGGTACGGCGGGGCGGGCGATGGGGCGACGCGGGGTTTCCCGGGCGTGGACTCGGTCCCGGAGCACGGGTGTAGGGGGACATGGGGACACATCGAGCGACGGGATGGCGTCGCTCGGGCCCCCCTCGCCATGCGAGCCGGGCGGTTGCTGCGCTGCCGCCGTCGCGGCGAGGGGCGGTGGTCGCGGGCTAACGCGGGGCATGGCACTGGGGGCCGCGGAGCCGATGCTCCGCGACTACGGCTTCGCCTCTGGTCCCGAACATGCAGCGGGGGAGAGGAGCGCGGACGTTCGTCACTGTTTGGGGCGAGCTACTGGCGGGAGTCGCGGCCGCGGAGGACGGCGAGGGTGAGGGATTCGACGGTGCCGGTGGGGTCGGCGTCGTGGGCTTCTTCGACCCAGCGGCGGGCTTCGGAGCGTGGGTAGCCGAGGGCGACGATGGTCTCGATGGCGTCGGCGACGACGCGGCGCTGTTCGAGGCGGGAGGCGTCGACGGGCTGGGTGATGGCGCTGTCGGCCATGGCGGCTTCGGCGACGACCTTGCCGCGGAGGTGGGCGATGATCTTGTCGGCACCGCGTGCGCCGATGCCGGGGAGCTTCGTCAGCGCGGGGCGGTCTTCCTGTTCGATGGCGCGGGCGATGGTGCTGACGGAGACGTTCATCGCCTTCACGGCCTTTGCGGGGCCGATGCCTTCGACGGTGATGAACTTGCGGAAGAAGTCGCGCTCGGCGCGGCGGAGGAACCCGACGAGCACGGGCACGGGCTGGTTCGTGGTCGCGGAGTAGTGGATGTGGAGGCCAACGGAAGGGCCGGCGGTTTCGCCGTCGAGCTCGGCTTCGCCGGCAAGGCCCTGGAGCTCGCCCCAGAGGAAGAGCGGCACGAGTACCTCGTAGCGGACCCCGGCCACATCGACTTCGACAAGCGGGCCGGTGACGTCCATGCGGGCGAGGGAGCCGTGGAGGTGGGTGATCACGTGCTAAGGGGATGCCGGATGGGGCGAACGCGCAAGCGCGGCGTCAGGCGCCGGCGCGCTCGCTGGATTCGGGCACGGGGCCGCGGGCGATGCGTTCGAGCTCTTCGGGCGTGGCCGTGGGGTAGGGGATGCGCGGGTGGTAGATGGCTTTGAGGGTGGCCTTGAAGCTGGCCGCGACGCCCTGGAGCTCGCGCATGGTCATGTCGCACTCGTCGAGCTGCCCTTCGGCGAGGCGCTCGGCGAAGATGTTGTCGACGAGCTCGTCGATGGCGGCGCGGCCTGCGTCCTGGTGGGCGCGGACGATGGCTTCGCAGGAATCGGCGAGCATGACGATCGCGGTTTCCTTCGACTGCGGACGCGGGCCGGTGTAGCGATAATCGCGGGGGTCCGGTTCGAGGCCACGCGCGGTGGCCTGGCGATAGAAGAACGTGACGAGCCGCGTGCCGTGGTGCTGGGGGATGAACTCGCGGACGATGGACGGCAGGCGGTAGCGGGCGGCGATGTCGAGGCCATTGGTAATGTGCTCGCGGATGATGCGGGCGCTCTGGTCGGGCGGGAGGGCGTCGTGGGGGCTGGGGCTGCCGTCGAGCTGGTTTTCGATGTAGTAGGGCGGCTGTGCGAGCTTGCCGATGTCGTGGTAGTAGGCGCCGACCCGGACGACGAGGGCATCGGCACCGATGCTGTCCGCGGCGCGCTCGGCGAGGGCGCCGACCATCATGCTGTGGTGGTAGGTGCCCGGTGCTTCGTCCTGGAGCCGGCGGAGGAGCGGGTGCCCGGAGTGGGCAAGCTCCATGAGCTGGAGGCGGGTGGTGACGCCGAAGAGCATCGAGAAGACGACGAAGACACCGACTCCGATGACCGCGGAGGCGACGCCGTTGGCGCCCGCGGCGAGGGCCTGCCAGGCGAGCTCCTCGTTCTCCCGCGGCTCGGCGATGAGCCAGAAGGCGGCGAGGACCAGGCCGGTGGCCAGTGCCACGGCCACGGCGGCGGCGAGATAGCGCGAGAGGCGCTCGGCGCGATGGACGGCGACGGCGCCGGCGAGCCCACCGGCGGTGTAGGCGATGCCGAGCTCGAGCGATTCGAGGGAGCCGATGAACCCAGAGCCGGAGAGCTCGGGTGCGGCGGCGCCGATGAAGGCGGCGAAGAGCCCCACGGCGACCGCGACGACCGCGGCGAAAGGCAGGTCGGCGAAGGACGCGGTGACGATGGCGGCGGCCGCGAGCGGGAGTGCGAAGGCGAAGAAGTGGCCGTCGCGGTCGGGGGTGAGCTCGGGGAGGGCGATGCGGGCGGACGCGAGCGCGGCGATGGTGACCACGCCGATCAGGAGCAGGCGGCGCGAGGCGGGCGCGTGGAATGGCTGCACCTGGTAGAGGTAGATGCCCACGAGTGCACCAAAACCAACCGCGAAGAGGATGCCGCCGGCGAGCTTGTAGTAGTCGAAGCCGATGGAGAGGGCGCCGGTCTCGCGGAGGGCTTCGATGTCGGCGGCATCGAGCTCTTCACCCTCGGTGGCGATGACCTGGCCGCGGCTGAGCGAGACGACCTCGGTGGGCACGGCCTGGCGCGCCTCGGTGCGGGCGGCCTCGGTGGCGCGCTCGTCGACGGCGGCGTTCTGGACGACGAAGGCGCGCAGCGTCTCGCGGACGGGTGGGCGAAGGAGGTCCACCTCGTCGATGGAGGTGACGCCCCAGAAGGTGGAGCGCGCGAGGAGCTGGTCGACAATGGCGTCGCGGTCTCCGGGGAGGTTGATGGCGACCTCGCCCTGCATGATCTCGCCGAGGGCCTGGGTGACGCGGGTGCGATAGGCGTCGAACTGCGCGCCGTCGAGCGCGATGATTGCGGTGCGGCCGTCGGCGCTGATGGTCGCGGCGGAGGCGAGGCCTTCGACGGCGGTGAGCTGCTCCTGCTTGGTGGTGTTTGGCTTCTGGCGGATGGCCGCGACTTCAAGGAGGAACTGGTCCAGGGTGCGGAGCTGGCGGGTGCGGATGGCGGGGTCGGGGGCGAGGCGGGTGGGGACGACGGCAGCGGCAGCGGCGTTGCGCTTCTCCTCGGTGAGGACGCGCGATTCGTACTGGGCGTTGCGCGCTGCGGTGAGGGTTCGGGGGGCGTTTTCGCCCTCTTCGATGCCTTCGCCCGCGGGGATGAGCGGGACGACGAGGAAGACGGACGCGACCGCGAGGACGAGCCCGAAAATAACCGCCTGCATGCGGGTGATGGTTGGCGCGGGGCGGCGACGGAGCATCAGGTGCGTTCGAGGATACCAGAGCGGAGGGGCCGGGCAGGGAAACTCACCAACGTCAGCCGGGCATACCTTCGCCGAGCCACTCGTGGACGCCGGTGAGCGAACCGATGACGCAGCGTTCGCGATCGATGCCGCCGGTGCGGCGGTCGACGCGGAGGGCGGTCATGCCGAGCGCCCGAGCCCCGGCGACGTCGGTGTCCTCGCGGTCGCCGACGAAGAGGGCGTCGGAGGGCTCGACGGCGAGCGTATCGAGGGCGGCGCGATAGGGGGCGGGGTGGGGTTTACCGTGGCCGGCGTCGGAGGAGGTGACGATGGCGCCGAAGTAGCCCGCGAAGCCGAGCGCAGCGACGCGGGCGGCGAAGAGCCGCGCGGGGAAGAGCGAGTTGGTGACCAGGGCCATGGCGTAGCCGCGGTAGCGGAGCGAGCCGAGGAGGGCGCGGGCGTCGTCGTAGACGCGCTGACCAGCGGCATCGGCGGCGCAGAAGCTGACCGCCGCGGCTTCGACGAGGGCCGGGGATGGCGGCAGCTCCAGCGACCTGAGCGTGGCCGCGAGGATGGCGTCGAGGCGCGGGGCCGTGGTGGTCACGCCGGGCACGTACCGGGGGATGGCGGCGCGGAGGGCCTCGACGAACGCGGGCACGGCGACGCTGACGCCGGTCTCGGTCGCGATGCACTGCACGACAGCGCGCGCCACTGCCTCGGGCGTCACGCTGTCGTCGCGGACGATGGTGCCGCCCCAATCGAAGAGCACGGCACGGTAGGTCACGTC
This sequence comes from Dehalococcoidia bacterium, assembly GCA_020850615.1. GTDB lineage: Bacteria > Chloroflexota > Dehalococcoidia > Tepidiformales > Tepidiformaceae > JADZEI01. Next base: position 57,312 of record JADZEI010000081.1, read on the forward strand.
AGCTGCCGAGCAGGGCGCGGACGACTTCGTTGATGGTGCGGCCGTCGGCGCGGCCCGCGAACTGCTTCGAGAGCACGGGCATCACCTTGCCCATGTCCTTCGGGCCGGCGGCGCCGGTGTCGGCGATCACCTTGCGGGCGGCGGCCTCAATCTCGTCGCGGGCGGCCTGCTGGGGGAGGTAGACCTGGAAGACGGCGATCTCGGCCTCCTCCTTCGCAGCGAGGTCGTCTCGATTGGCCTTGCGGTACTGGTCGATGCTGTCCTGGCGCTGCTTGACCTGCTTCTGGATGACGGCGAGGACGGCGTCGTCACTGAGGTGGTGGTCCTCGGCGGCGCGGCGGGCCAGCTCAGCCTCGTCGAGGTCCTTGCCGGGCGCGGCGGGGATCTCGGCGTTGCGGACGGCGGCGACGAGCATGCGGAGGGCGCCCTTGCGGATTTCGTCGCGGTCGCGCATGGCCTGGGCGAGGTCGGACTGGAGCTGTTCGCGGAGTGACATGGGCGTCTCCATGGGGTTTGGTTCAGTCGAGTGGGGCGATGACGTCGCAGGGGGCGCCGGCGCGGGCGAGCTGGTCGCGGAGGCGCCCGAGGCGGCGGTCGACCCAGATCCCCGGGCGTTCGAGCGCGATGGATGGCGCTTCGACGTTGAAGCGGTCCTGTTTCGCGCGAAGGGCGCGGGCGGCGACGGCGATCCGGGCGCCGAGGTTGCGCAGGGCAGGTGCGTGGCGCCGCCAGTCGCCGCTGGCGGCTGCGAGCTGGAGCCACTCGGCGTGGCGGGCTTCGAGGCCGGCGAGGGCGAGCTCGTCCTGCTCGATTTCGCGGGCGAGCATGAGCCACGGCGGCAGCGCGCCACTATCGCGCATGATGCGGAAGCCGATCCAGTTCTCGCCGGCGAGGCGGTCGGCGTCGTCGAAGCGCATGGGGCGGCCCGCGCCGGGCAGGTGGGCGAAGACGCCGGCGTTCATGGCTTCCTGGATGCGGTTTTCGACCAGCTCTTCGAAGGACACGCTGCCATGGTAGCGGAAACGCGAAACGGGGCCGATATGGCCCCGTTCGTGTGCGCGGATCGCGGAGGACTCAGTCGGCGGAAGGAAGGACCTTCGGCTGCATGAGCTCCATGTCCTTGCCGTTGACCTTGAGCTCGCAGTTGCCGGGCTTGATGACGAGGAGCTCGATACCGGTCTCTTCGTCCTTGTAGCGCTTGCCGAGTTGGACTGCCATGTTGGTACGCTCCTTACTTCTTCAGTTCAAGCGGCGTGTCGCCGCAGGTGAGTTCGCCATCGCCGCCCTTGGTGACGATGAATTCGGAGCCACACTTTGGGCAGGTGTAGCGCTTACCGGTTTGCGCAGGCATACATCCCCCTCGCTCCGCAGTCGGAGCGCTTCGATTTCGCGCGATCGTAGCCAGCGCGGTGGGGTGGGTCAAACGTGGGGCGGCAGGAAGCGAGCCGGGAACGAAACGGGCCCCTCCAGGAGCTGGACGGGCCCGTTTGACGTTGCGTTGGCCGCGGTTACTCCTCGCGGACGAAGAGCTTGGCGAACATGGCCGGGTGGTACGTGCAGGTGATGTCGTACTCACCGACGGTGTCGAACGGGACACTGGCCTCGTCGCCGACGCGGAAGGGGTCGTTCGTGATGTTGCCGTTGATGGTGATGTTGTGGATACCGGCGGAGACGGTGAACGCGACCGAGGTACCCGGGGCAATCTTGGCGACGCCCTCGTTCATGGGCTGCTCCGTGCCGTCGGCGGTGAGCGTCCAGTCGTTGGCGCCGGCGTCGATCGAGACTTCCTGCGAGAACTCGGCGGGCTCGTCGATCGGGGTGACGGTACCGATGCCCGGAAGCGTCTCGAAGACCTGTTCCGGAACGGTGTACTGGACGCAGGCGGTGCCGGGGTTGAGGGCATTTGACGCGGCGTTGCCCCAGGCGTCGTGCGGCAGGTGGAGCGACTGGCCGATCATGATGATGGAGTCGACGGTGATGCCGTTGGCCTCGGCGAGGGTGTCGGCGGTCACGTTGCCCCAGTCCTCGGCGAGCTCTTCGAGCGACTGGCCGGAGATGGTGTAGGCGTCGACCTTCGGGAGCTCGATGATGACCGAGGGCCCGAAGGGATCGCCTTCCTCGATGCTGTTCAGGCGAGCGAGGTCCGCAGCGATGTCGCGCTGGATGCCGTCGGGCGGCGCGAGCTCCTGGGCGATCGTCGCGAGGGTGTCGCCCGTGGAGACGAAGTAGCGTGCGTTATCACCCACCTCGACGGTGTCTCCGGGGGTGAGCGTGCTTTCGGCGGTCAGCGACGAGTTCAGCTGGATGAGGTCGTCGACTTCGAGGCCGAACTTCGTGGCGATGGTCCCGAGGGCGTCGCCGGGCTGGACGATGTAGGTGGTGTAGTCGCCGAGGAGCAGCTCGCGCGTGCCGCTGAACTCCGTCGCCGGGTCGGTCGACGGGAGGACGCGGACGTTGAACGGCGTGTTGAGGACGCCGACCGACGCCAGCCCGTGCTTGTCGGCAATGATCTGGAGGGTGTCGAGCGGCTTGATGATGTAGCGGGCGCCTTCGGGGAGGGCGATGGTGTCGCCGGGGAAGAGCCCGGTGATCTCCGCGCCTTCTGCGTCGAGGAGCGTGAAGCGGCCCTGCTTCTTGTCGTACTCATAGGGGAGGTTGTTGAGCTCGGCGAGGATGATTGCGCCAACGTGGTGCGAGTCGGCTATCTTCGCGATCGTCTCGTTGTCGTTGATGACCTTGTACTCGTAGCCGTCGGCGTCGTCGTTGTAGCCGGGGAGCCGGACGGTCGTGCCTTCTTCGAGGATGGCGTTGGCGTCGACGCCGCTGTTGAACTCGGAGAGGGCATCGGCCCCGATGAGGTGGTCGGCGGCGATGGTGTCGAGGGTCTCACCACCGACGATGACGGTGGTGTGGCTGTTGAGGACCTCGGCGAAGTGGACGGCCTCTTCCCAACCCTTGTTGGTCATGGTGCCGTTGCCGCCGGTGAGGTCAGCGAGCGCTTCGCTCTCTTCCGTGCCCGGGGCGGTGATGAAGTTCACCAGGTGTTCGATCTGGCGCTCGTTGAGGGCGCCCCCGTTCGTGGTGAGCCACGGCTGCATGGCGGTGCCGGCGCGGCCGCAGTTGAGGGTGCGGGTGAGCTTCTCGCGGTTGTTCGCGAGCACGAGCGGGTCCTGGTCCTTATACACATCAGTGTTCAGGGGGAGGCCCACGCCACCCTGGCCTTCGTTGCCGTGGCAGGTGCGGCAGTTGTTGGCGTAGAGCAGGGCGCCGCGTTCGATGGACTCTTCTTCGTGCCACTTCTGCTGGTCCTGCGCGCGGATGGGCAGGTCGACAGCGGCATAGCCGGCGCAGGCGCCGACGAAGAGGAAGGAGAGGACGACGATGAGGAAGGTCTGCTTCTGGGTGTTCAACCGTTCTCTCCGTTAGCCGCTGTAGGCGACGGTGCGGAGCGGATTATCGGCGCCGCCGTTCGTGATGCGGCCGGTGTTCACACCAACCGAACCGTCGGAGTTGATGCTGATCTCCATGGTGTCCATGGAGCGGGGTGCCGGGCCGAACACGCGGATGCCGGCCTTGGAATAGGTGGAGCCGTGGCAGGGGCAGCGGAACCAGCCATTGATCCCGGGGAAGTTGACCGCGGCGCCGCTGTAGCTGCCCTCCCATGGGACGCTGCAGCCGAGGTGCGGGCACTTCCAGTAGAGGGCGAGGAGGCCGCCGGCGCCGCCGGCGCCGAGGACATCGCCTTCAGCCCCGGCCAGGTTCGCGAGGAAGAACTTGCCTTCGGAAACGCGAAAGGGCTCGGCCGCCGGGGCGGGGATGACGTTGGCCGGGACGACGACGACGCCGCCGAAGCCGGTGGGATTTCGCAGATTGAAGAAACCGAGGAAGCCCGAGAGCAGGCCCCCCACCGTGAGCGAGATGCCGGCGAAGGCGCTGACCCGCATGAACGAGCGGCGTGCGACCTTGCGCGCTTCCTGTTGTTTGGCCTGTTCGATGCGGCCCGAGGCCGAACGGGCACCCTGTTGCGCTGCCATATGAATCCTCCCCCTCCGCCTTACTCTTGACCCGGGATGCCTTCGCTGACCTTGAGCTCCCACGGGAAGACGAGCTCCTGGCCCTGGCCGCGGAAAGCCGTGCCAACGAGCGTCAGGATGCCGTAGGCGCCGATGAAGCCGCTGAAGAGCGCGAGGAGGGCATCGCGGCGGGTGAGGACCCAGCCGGCCTTCCACATTGCGTAGATCATCAGCGAAGGCAGGCCGACGATCGCCATGATTGGGATGCCCTGCTCGACGAGCCAGCCGGGGAAGTCCAGGTTCTGGAACTCGGTCGGGCCGCCGGGAGCATCGCTGGCGAGGAGCTTGAGGTTGAAGGGCAGGTAGGTGATGTCCGAGGCCCATTCCGGCCACGGGAGCTGCGTCTGCATGGAGCGGACATTTTCGAGGAAGCGGAGGTTATCGCCGCCCGAAAGACCGAACCAGTCGTTGAGGAAGAAGGCGATCTTGCCCGAGTCCCAGAGGATGAGGAACCAGGTGCCGATGATGCCGACGAGGCCGGAAATGATGGTGATCTTGACGGCGCGCTCGGTGCCGAACCAGACGCCCTGGCCATCGTTTTCGCGGTCGAAGTAGGGGAACGCGGCCATGATGCCGAGCCAGATGGACGGGATGATGACGCCGGCCATGGCGGCGTTCATGTGGAGAAGGAGCTCCTGGAGGTTGAGCAGGTACCAGGGGGCCTTCGACGGGTTTGGTGTGACGTCGGCGTTGGCCTGGTCCAGGAGGGGTGCGTTCATCACCGTCGCCAGGAAGAAGAGGGTGATGGTGAAGAGCATTGCTGCGATGAACTCGATGAAGACCAGGTCGGGCCAGACGAGGACTTCCTCGTCACGGGCGCGAGCCTGGGGACGAGCGACCGGGCGGGCGACTACTGCGGTTGCCATGTATCCGTTCCCTTGCGACTAGAGTGGCCGGGCGAGGCCGCCGTCGCGGCGGATGCGCCAGAAGTGGACGGCCATGAAGATGGCGGCGAGCAGGGGCAGGCCGATCACGTGGAGGGTGTAGAAGCGGATCAGGGCGTCGGGGCCGACCTGGAGGCCGCCGAGGAGCCAGAAGCGCGACTTGGGCCCGAGCACGGGGGCGGAGCCGGCGATGTTGGTGCCGACGGTGATCGCCCAGAAGGCCAGCTGGTCCCACGGGAGCAGGTAGCCCGTGAAGCTCAGGAGGAAGGTAAGGACGAGGAGGATGACACCGACGACCCAGTTGAATTCGCGCGGTGGCTTATACGCGCCGGTATAGAAGACGCGCATCATGTGCAAGAAAACGAGGATGACCATGGCGTGTGCCATCCAGCGATGCAGGTTTCGCATCATCTGGCCGAACTGCACGTTGGTCTGGATGTTCTCGATGTCCAGGTATGCACGGTCGACGCTGGGCACGTAGTAGAACATCAGCAGGATGCCGGTGATCGTGAGGCCCAGGAACATGAAGAAGGAGAGCCCACCGAGGCAGTAGGTGTGGGTGATCTTCACGTGCGTGCGATGGATACGCGTGGGGTGAAGATGGAGGAACACGTTGGTGGCGACGACCAGCATCTGGTTACGCGGCGTGTTCGGATAACCGGTGCGGAAGATGGACTTCCACACGTAGTTGTGGAAGAGGGCGTCGTAGATCTTGTCGCCCAGCGTTGGCTTCGTTGGTGTTTCAATAGCCATGTGTATCCAGCCCCCGCCTAGCGCTGCCACCAATGGCCGAACGCGACCATGATGGCAAGCGACGCGACGATGGTAATGCCGACGAAGACGAGCTCTAGCGTCTCCGCGAAGTCATGTGGCAGGTTCGCGAATTCCAACCGGACGACCTCCCCCTCGAACGCACCCACGCGGATCCGCCCCCGGGAGAGGGCAGACTTTGTGAATCCTGTAGCGAATGGCTTTATACCACCGGCCCGAACGGGGGGTCAAACCAAGGAAGGGCTGTTGGCGGCCTTTCCACGCTTGGCCCGGGAGCGGCCGGATGGCAGCCATCGGACGGCTCGATGCTACCGCAATGGAGCGATGGAAAGACGGGACCGGGCCAGGGCCGATAGGCCGGCGTGAGCAGCAGGGGTGAGCTGTTATGACCTCGTAAGAAGCGAACGGACGGAGTGGCTCAGCGGGTGGCACGGGGGCGGCGCGGAGCCGGGCGGGACATCGCCGCGTGGCGCCCGCCGAGGTGGATGGCGCGAGCGAGCAGCGTGAGGATGATCCAGGCCGACGAGAGCCCGAAGGCGGCCGCTGATGCGACCGCGAGGAAGGTGACCGCGAGCCCGTAGGAGCTCCCGCCGGTCGTTTCGTAGATCACGCCGTCCCAGACCACGACCAAGATCCCGGCCGCGAAGGCAGCCAGGGCGATGCTGAGCGGGAGGAGCTTCGCAGCGGCAACGGGAAAGCGGTATCGGCGCGTCATATGTGGATGTTCGACCGCGAATGACGCGAGGTCAGGGGGTGGGCGGGATTTCGGCGGCGAGCCCGGCCTCGAGATCAGCGGGAGTGAGGGAACCGGGCGGGGCGCCTTCGGCGGCGAGGCGGTTCGCGACCCGCGTGAGCATGCGGTTGACCGGCGTGGCGACGCCGTGAAGCGAGCCAAGCAGGGCGATCTCGCCGTTGAGATAGTTGGCCTCGATGGTCCGCGTGCCGCGGGCGAGGCTCTGCCAGGAGGAGCTGCCGCTTCGCGCCTGACCGGCGATGGGCGCGAGCTTGAGGAGGTCGCCGCGGCGTTCGCGGTCCTCTTCCGCGGTGGCGAATTCGATGCCGGCGGCGTGGTAACAGGCGACGGCCTCATCGCGGGCGCGGCGCTGCCACTCGGAGGCGGCGGGATGGTCACCGAGCGCGGCCTGGACGGCGTTGCCGAGGTTCATCAGGAGCTTGGTGTACTTGCGCCACATGATCCGGGGCTCGGGGCGCGCGCTGAAGGTCGAGCGCTCGAGGGCGGCGGTGAACTCGACGGAGAAGGCGTCGACGCCGTACGGATAGCGACCGGTGTCGAGGATGCCGGAGATGGGCGCGGAGTTGGCATCGACAACGCCGGGCTCGAGGTGGCTCGCGGGGAGCATGACGGCGGTGGCGTAGACGTTCGGGAACCGTCGAAGCGCGAGCCGCTCGTTTTCGACGCCGTTCTGCAGGCAGACGATCGGCGTGGAGCCGGGCACCAGCGCGGCGAGCTGTTCGAGCGCGGGCAGCGTGTCCTGGGTTTTCATCGCGAGGATGATGGCGTCGCCGGGGCGGAACGTGAGCTCGGCGGGCGATGCGACGGCGGGCACGGGAAGCGTGACATCGTCGAGGGGGGAGCGGAGGCGGAGGCCCGCGGTGCGGATCGCATCGAGGTGGGCGCCGCGGGCGATGAAGACGACATCGTGGCCGGACTGGTGGAGGCGGCCGCCGACGACGCCGCCAACCGCGCCCGCCCCGTAGACGATGAACCTCATGGCGCGGCGCTCCCCGAACGGAGTGCGGCGAGCAGGGCGGCCTCGCGTTCGGGCGAGGGGCCGGCCGCAAGGGGCCGGCCGAGCGAGGCGCGCCAGACGAGCGTGTCCTCGATGGTCGCGGCGAGCGGGCGGAAGGCGAGGCCGGCGGCGAGCGCCTTCGCGATGCTGACCTGGTGGAGCCCCGCAATGGCGGCGGGCGCCCAGAGCGGGAACTCGCCGCTCGCGATGGCATTGTGCTGTGCGAGGAACGGCTCGGGCGCCCAGGACACGGTGGCGGCGCCGGGACGGGCGGTGCAGGCGGCGAGGAATTCGCCCCAGGTGAGTTGCGTACCCGGGCCGGTGGCGTTGTAGGCGCCGGACGCGCCGAATTCGACCAGCCCGATGGTGAAGGCTGCGAGGTCGCGGGCGTCGATCACCTGGAGCGGGCCGCCCGGCTCGCCGGGGGCGAGCATCTCGTCGCCGCGCGCGGCACGGACCGGGTAGTACGTGAAGCGGTCGGTCGGGTCCTCGGGACCGACGACGTAGCCGGGCCGGACGAGCAGCGCGCGGTCCCCGAAGGCGGCGGTGACCCGCGCTTCGCAGAGCGCCTTCAGCCCGCCATAGGTGGCACCGGTGACATCCTCGGTGTCCGGCGCGTCGACGGTGGCGAGAGGCGCGTGTTCGTCGATGCCGGGGCGCGAGAAGTCCGCGTAGACCGAAAGCGTGCTGATGAAGCAGTAGCGGGCGGCCACGTCGCGGAGGGCATCGGCGGCGGCGGCGACGACGCGGGGGACGTAGCCGGGGGTATCGACGACGGCGTCCCAGGTGCGGGCGCGGAGCGGGGCCAGGTCGCCGTCACGGTCGCCGTGGAGCTGCTCGACGCCGGGAAACGCGTCAGGGTTGGTGCCGCGGTTGAAGAGGACGGCCTCGTGGCCGCGGGCGAGCGCCTCCCGCACCATGTGGAGGCCGACGAAGCGGGTGCCACCAATGAAGAGGATGCGCATAGGCGCAGGCTACAGATCGCGGGGGAGGGTTGCCATGGCCGGGGAGGCCGGGAGGGGAAAACGCGGGACAAAGAAAGAGGGCCCGTGGATGCGTGGAGCGGACACGGCATCCAGCGAAGGCCCTACATGAGTTTTAGCACGCGCAAAGTAGGGTTGCAAGAGGTCGCGCGGGCAATTGTTCGCCTTGACCACGACTTTCTTCGCCCGGAGACTTCGGAGTTGGAATGAAAGCTTTCCCCGTGCACATTGCCCTCCTCGCCGTGGCCGCAATCCTCGCGCTTGCAGCTGCCGTATCGACCGTGGCCGCCGCAGAGGCGCCGGCCGAACTGCCCGCCCGGGCGGCGGCGTTCCAGGACGAGGAAGAGGGCGGGACGGCGGACGATGGCAGCGGCGTGGACGTGGTGCCGGTGGCTGTGTGGACGACCGTGGGCGTGCTGGGCGGGGCGGTGGTGTTCGGGGTGCTGTACATGCTGAAGAAGCGGCTCGGCGGCTTCCCGGCGAACCCGTCGTGGGTGGCGCCGATCACGATCATGCCGAGCAAGGACTTCCCCGACGAGACGACGTACGGCGGGGACGATGCCCACGGGCACGGGCATGGCCACGGGGCGCCGGCAGGGCACTGAGGGCGGGTCACTCCTGTACTGACGTGGGATGTGGGCGGCGCATTCAGCTGCGCGGGGCGGTATCGCATGGGGCACGCGGGCGCTTTACGCGCGCGCTACTGATGCGCGGTACTGATGGGCGTTGGCTTGCTGGCCAGGTGGGGCGGTTGATGGCTACCGCGGGGCGGCCGTTGGGCTGACGCGCCGCCGAGGCTGGCCCGGCGGACTACCCCGGCTGCGCCGGGATGGCGGAGCTGCGGGGAGCGGGCTGACGCGGGGCGGTGTGCTGGGCGTGCGCGGGCGCTCGCTCACGCGCGCGCTACTGATGCGCGGTACTGATGGGCGTTGGCGTGCTGGTGCGTGGGGCGGTTGATGGCTACCGCGGGGCGGCCGTTGGGCTGACGCGCCGCCGAGGCTGGGCCCGGCGGACTACCCCGGCTGCGCCGGGATGGCGGAGCTGCGTGGGGAGCGGCTGACGCGGGGCGGTGTCGCGGGGCGTGCGCGGGCTGCCGCGGGGCGGCCGTTGGGCTAGCGCGCCGCCGAGGCTGGGCCCGGCGGACCACCCCGGCTGCGGCGGGATGGACGCGAGCTGCGTGGGGAGCGGTGAGTATCCCGGGGATGTGGAATGGGTGTGTGACTGCCGGCGGGCGAGGACCCGCCGGCAGCCCTGGAGGGGATCCGCTCAGGAATCGAGCCAGGTGTCGGCGAGGAACCAGCCGGAGCAGGACGCGCCGGCCGAGAGCGTGCCCTGGAAGTTCTTGACGCGCTTCTTGGTGGCGATCGAGGTCTTCTGGTACCACATGCCGGAGGCGACGGGGGTGCCGGTCAGCAGGTAGCGCTGGAGGTCGATGACGGCGGCGAGGCGCTTGGCCTTGTCTTCTTCCTTCTGCTGGGCGAGGACGAGCTCGTCGTACTTGGCGTCCTTGAAGTTCCAGTAGTTCCGGGTGCCGGCGCTGTGGAAGCTGTTGACGAGCGGCGTGTTGGGGTCGCCATAGGCGGCGTAGGTGGCTGCGGTGAACTGCATTTCGCGCTTGTTCTCCGCGTCCTTCATGGCCGCGAATTCCATGACGTTGAGCTTCAGGTCGATTCCCACGCGAGCGAGCATCGGGACGAGGGCCTCGGCGCGGTCGCTGTGGTGGGCGGCGTAGGCCTTGGTGGTGTTGATGACGATCTCGAGGCCGCCGCCGTGGCCCGCGGCGGTGAGGAGGTCCTTGGCTTCCTTGAGCTCGGCGTCGGTGGTCTTGGGACCGAAGCCGGGCATCTTCACGACATCAGCCTCGGGGACGCCCCAGACGGGGTTACCGAAGAGGCCGGCGTTCTTCTGCTTCGCGCCGGGGAAGGCGGCCTGGCCGAGTTGGGTGCGGTCGATGACGAGGTTGATGGCCTTGCGGACGCGCTCGTCGTTCAGCGGGGCCTTGTCGTTCGGGCCACCGATGAGCGAGAGGGCCACGCCGGTCTGGTCGAACTCGTAGATCTGGACATCGTCGCGCTTGAAGGAGTCGATAAGCAGGTCCGGGAGGATGTCCGAGACGTCGGCCTGGCCGGACTTGAAGGCGGCGTGGCGGGCTTCGGTATCGAGGATTGTGGTGTACTCGACCTTGTCGAGGTAGGGCTTCTTGCCCCAGTAGTCGGGATTGCGGACGAGCGTGGCGCCGCGGGAGGACTCGGCCATTTCGCAGATGAAGGGACCGAAGCCGACGATCGAGTCGCCGCGCTTGAGGTCGCCGTTCTTCTCGACGGCCTCGGGGGAGACGATGGTGGTCCACTTGTCGGAGAGTGGGACGAGGATGGGGACGAACGGCGCCTTGAGTTTGATGACGAGCTGGTTGGGGCCGCCGGCGGTGTACGACTCGATCTGGCTGAAGGTGGAGGCGCGCGGGGCGGCAGCGCCCGGGGTGCCGATGCGCTTCAGGCTATTAGATGACGTCATCGACGGTGACGGCGCGGCCGTTGACCGGCGCCTTGTTCTGCCACTTGGCGGCCGGGTTGAGGTGGAAGATGAGGGTGAGCGGGTCCGGCTTCTCGAGCTTGGTGGCGAGGTCGAACTCGGGCTCTTCGGTGACGGACTTCTGCTTCATGAGCCCGTGGCTGACGGCACGGTACAGCTCAGGCGACAGGTGCTCGGTGGTGCTGTGGGGGTCGAGCTGGGCGTCGGCGGTGTTCCAGATGAGCTGGAGTGTGCCGCCGGTCTTGGCCGTCGACGTCTGGACGGGGAGCGGCGTAGGCGTCGAGCGGTCCTGGCTCGGCGTGGACGAATCACCGGTGCTGTTGTCATCGTCATCGTCGTCCCCGCCGCCGCAGGCGACCGAGGCGAGGAGGCCGGCGGCGGTGACACCGCTGCCGTAGACGAATTTACGCCGGGAGATGCTCCGGCGCTGCCAGTAGTTGGGGTTCCGAGACAATCCTTCCCTCCACCACGAACGCCGCATGGATACCCGGGCGTGTTTCGCGGTGCGGGCAATCTAAGGATCGCCAACAAGAGTGTCAATTGTTTCGATACGTTGAATAAACGACACCAACGGCCAGGGGGCGCGATCGAAGCGTCAGTCGTGACCTGCGGACGTGGTGGTTTTCGTAGCGGTCGCGGGCTTCGTGGCGGATTCGTCTGCGTGGGAGCTCGCGGTGGTTTTGGTCGCGGTTGCGGTCTTCTTCGCCGTGGTGGTCCCGGTGGCGGTGGCGTGGCCGGAGGCCGAGCCGGAGCTGGCGCCTTCTTCGACGTGTCCACCTGCGCCGGCTTCCAGGTAGGCGTCGGCGAAGGCTTCATTGACTTCGAGCACGCCGTCGTTCAGCTTCGCGAAGCCGTAGTCGTCGGTGATGACCGGGAGGGCATCGGCCTGTGCCTGGGTGGTGATGACGGCGCCGGCGGGGACGTAGTGGCCATCGGCGATGGTGACCCCGATGACCCTGGCGGCGGGCTCGATGACGACGTTCTTGCCGACGGTGGCCTTGAAGACGAAGGCCTGCATGCCGACGAAGGTGTGGTCGCCGATGGCGGCCGGGCCGTGGACCTGCGACTGGTGGGCGAGGGAGACGCCTTCGCCGATGAAGACGGCGTATTTCTTGCCGTCGACGGTCACGAGGTTCTTTTCGATCGTCTCGCCGTCGTGGTAGGTCTCGAGGGCGTGGAGGACGACGCCATCCTGCACGTTCGAGCCGGCACCGATGATGATGGGCTGGCCTTCGTCGCCGCGGATGCTGGCGAAGGGCGCGACGAAGACGCCGGAACCGACGCTGACGTTGCCGATGACGGAGGCGAGGGTATCGACGTAGGCGCCGGCGGCGATGGCGGGCTCCTCGGTGGAGGGGTTGAAGGCAGTGGTGACGTTGGGGCGGATGTTGTGGTCAGCTGCGGCTGCTTCGTTGGTGGCGCCGGCTTCGGACGCAAACACTTCCTTGTAGATGATGAAGGCGGCCATGAGGAGGACGGCGGCGATGAGCGCGCCGTTGATCATCTGCTGGTGCGTCCAGGTGCGGACGGACATGACGCTGGGGAGCTTCGGGAGGTCGAAGGCGAAGCGCAGGGTGAGCCCGCCCTCCGCGCGGCGGTCGACACCGACGCCGGCGGCGGCATTCAGGGGGGTTACGTTCGAAGGGACGTCGTCCTCTTCGGCGATGTTCTTCGCTTCGTCAGGCATGCGGTGTCCTCCCGCGGATGGCTCGTTGTGGGTATCGGCAGGGTGGGCGTAACGGCGCAGTTCGCGGGGTCGCGGGGCGCCGGGAGTGGCCGGTTGACAGCCCTAGGTGGCTCCCTATGATGAGGTTCGGGGCCGAATCCATAGATTCGGCCCGAATTCGAAATAGAACCGGTTGCCGCGCTGGGATGGGTCCTTGCCCGCCCGGCGGGACGTCCGGCTGAGGGCCCCGCATCCGCAGGACGGACGGGGGGAGGAGAGGGAAGCGTGACGACTCTCGAACGGCCACGGACGGTCGGCGAACTGCGGGCATCGGGCTACCAGGTATTGCCGGTCCGCGAGGAGATGCGGAAGAACCTGATCGCGAAGATCCGCTCGGGGGAGGAGATCTTCCCGGGCGTGTACGGCTACGAAGAGACGGTGATCCCGCACATCGTGAACGCGATCCTCGCGGGGCAGGACATCATCTTCCTGGGCGAGCGGGGGCAGGCGAAGTCGCGGATGATCCGCTCGCTGACGTCGCTCCTGGACGAGGCGACACCGGTGCTGGCGGGCTGCGAAATCCCGGAGGACCCGTACAACCCGATCACGAAGATGGGGCGGGACATTATCGCGGAGAAGGGCGACGCGGCGGAGCTGACCTGGCTGGCGCGGGACCAGCGCTACGGCGAGAAGCTCGCGACGCCGGACATCACGATCGCCGACCTGATCGGCGAGGTGGACCCGATCAAGGTGGCGGAAGGCCGCTACCTGAGCGACGAGCTGACCATCCACTACGGGCTCATCCCGCGGACGAACCGGGGCATCTTCTGCATCAACGAGCTGCCGGACCTGGCGGAGCGCATCCAGGTCGGCCTGCTGAACATCATGGAAGAGCGAGACGTGCAGATCCGGGGCTACCGGATCCGGCTGCCGCTGGATGTGTTCGTGGTGGCGAGCGCGAACCCGGAGGACTACACGAATCGCGGCCGGATCATCACGCCGCTGAAGGACCGCTACGGTGCGCAGGTGCGCACGCACTATCCGATCCGGATCGAGCACGAGATCGGGATCATGGATGCGGAGCACCACCCGGTGCCGTCCGACTTCAAGGTGGACGTGCCGGAGTATATGAAGGAAGTGATCGCCGAGATCAGCCGGCTCGCGCGGCGGAGCCCGGATGTGAACCAGCGGTCCGGCGTGTCGGTGCGGGCGAGCATCGCGAACTACGAGAGCATGCTGGCGAACGCGCTTCGGCGGGCGATCGTGACGGGCGAGGACACGGTGGTCCCGCGCGTGAGCGACCTGCCCTACGTGGTGCCGTCGCTCACCGGGAAGGTGGAGTTCGAGACGGTCGAGGATGGGCGCGAGGAGCAGATCATCGAGAAGCTGATCCAGGGCTCGGTGGTGGCGGTGTTCAACCGGCACTTCAACCTGGGCGAGCTGGAGCCGATCGTGAACCGGTTCAAGGCCGGCTACGCGGTCGAGATCAGCGACATGACGCCGAGCGAGACGTATGTCCAGCTCACGAAGTCGGTCGATGGGCTGCCGGCGGCGATCGAGAAGGTCGGCGGGGCGGGCAGCGCGGCCGAGACGGCAGCGGCGGTGGAGTTCCTGCTCGACGGGCTGCACCTGAACAAGCGGCTGAACAAGGACAAGGTCGGCGGCAAGACCCAGTATCGCGGATGAGCTGGCAGATCGAGCCGATGCCAACACGTGGCCCCCTTTTCGAGGGGGCCATTCGTGTGTACGGCGACGCGTTCGCCCAACCGCCGTACCGCGACCCGGACCGCGGGCGGGAGGTGAAGAACCGGCTGCGCGATTCGCACTGCAAGCGGCCGTCGTACCGGGGGCTCGTTGCGATCGAGGATGAGCATGTCATCGGGATGTGCTACGGGTACCACGGCGCCCCGGGGCAGTGGTGGCACGACACGGTGCGGATAGCGCTCGGCAAGGCGGTCGCGAAGGAGTGGCTCGCGGACTCGTACGAGCTCGTGGAGATCGCGGTGGCACCGAAGCACCAGGGGCGTGGCGTGGGCGAGGCGCTGATCGCGGCGCTGCTGGAGGGGCGGCCGGAGAAGGCGTGCGTGCTGAGCACGCGGACGGATAGCCGCGCGCACGAGCTGTACCGGCGGCTGGGGTTCGAGCTCATCCGGGAGATGCCGTTCGCGCCGGCGGGCGCGCCGTTTTATGTCATGGGGAAGCGGCTGCGGTAGCGCCCTGCGCGAAGGGTGACGTGGCACTCGCGATTTGCCGCTCGCACTGACCTCGGACGGGCCTGCAGCCGATGATCGAGGGGTGAACCGCGCGGTACCGGTCATCGAGCTCCACGGGGTGAGCCGCAGCTATGGGACGCACCTGGCGCTGCAGCCGCTGGACCTCGCCATCGAGCCGGGCGAGGTGTTCGGGCTGCTGGGGCCGAACGGGTCGGGCAAGACGACGACGTTGCGGGTGCTCGCCACACTGATCCGGCCGACCGCGGGTGCGGCGGTGGTGCACGGCCACGACGTGGTGACGGCGGCCACGGAGGTGCGGCGGCTGATCGGCGTGATGCCGGAGAAGCCGAGCCTGTATGAGCGGCTCTCGATCCGGGACAACCTGCTTTTCTGGGCGGACGCGCACGGGGTGCCGGAGCCGGGGACGGCGATCGCCGCCGCGCTGGAGTTTGTGGGCCTCGGCGGGCGCGAGCGGGAGCGGGTGGGCGAGCTATCGAAGGGCTGGCGGCAGCGGGTCGCGCTCGCGCGGGCGATCGTGCACCGGCCGCCAGTGCTGCTGCTCGATGAGCCATCGTCGGGGCTCGACCCCTCGGCGGCGGTGGCGATGGAGGCGATGGTCCTGGAGCTGACCGCGGGCGGCACTACCGTCCTGATGAACACGCACCGGCTGGCGGAGGCGGCGCGGCTCTGCCACCGGGTGGCGATCCTGCGGCAGGGGCAGCTCGTCGGGCTCGGGACACCGGGCGAGATCCAGTCACGGTTGCTGGGGCACCGCCTCGGCGTGCGGCTGGGCGAGCCGGCGGACGCGGCGCTGCGCGCGGCGATCGAGGGAGCGCCGGGGGTCACGGGCATCCGGTGGGAGGGTTCGGGCTTTCGCTGCCAGCTGGAGGACGCCGGGCGCGACACGCCGCAGCTGGTGGGGCGGCTGGTCGGGGCGGGGGCGAGGGTCCTTGCGGTCGTGCCAGAGGGGGATCTCGAAGCCGCCTACCTGGAGCTGATGGGGGCGCCGGTGGCGAGATTGGATGCGGCCGCATGACGACGCTGCAGGTTTCGATGCCCGTGCGGGCGCTGGTGCGCAAGGAGCTGCGCGAGTACCGGCGCCACCGGATGATCATGCTGACGGCGGTGATCCTGCCGATCGCGTTCCTCGTCCTGCCGATCGTGAACCTGGTGCTCTTCAACGCCGAGACGTCGCTCGGCGGGGTGGACCTGGCGGTGGGGCAGGCGATGTTCTGCTTCTTCCTCACGCCGGTGATCATCCCCGCGACGATGGCGGCGTTTTCGGTGATCGGCGAGCGGGACCAGGGGACGCTGGAGCCGCTGCTCACGCTGCCGCTGAGCGACCGCGAGTTCCTGGCCGGAAAGGTGTTCGCAATCGTCGCGCCGGCGGTGCTTGTGTCGTTCGGGATCTACCTGGTCTATACGGGCATCGCGTTCGTGGGCACGGAGGGCGAGATCCGCGCGGCGACGCTCGACTGGACCTGGCCGTTCGGCTTCTTCCTACTGACGCCGCTGCTCGCGGGGTTCTCGACGCTCGCGGGGATGGCGTTCAGCGTACGGGCGCGGGACATCCGGGTGGCGGAACACCTGAGCGGGCTGGTGCTGCTGCCCTCGATGCTGCCGCTGATGCTGGTGGTGACGCAGGCGATCCCGGCGCGGCCGGTGACCTGGCTGGCGCTGGCGGCGGCGCTGGTGCTGATCGATGCGACGCTGTGGCGGCTGGCGTTGCGCGCGTTCGACCGGGAGCGGGCGATCTCGGCGTCCTGAGCGCGGGTGCGATCAGCGGGCGGGGGCGAGGCGGCGGAGCTCGCTGGCGAGCGAGGGCAGCACAGCGCGGTAATCGCCAACGACGCCGAGGTGGGCGTAGCCGAAGATCGGCGCGCGGGGGTCGGTGTTCACAGCGATGATGGTGCGGGCGCCGCTGCAGCCAGCCATGTGCTGGGGCGCACCGGAGAGTCCGACCGCGATGTAGACGCGGGGGCTGACGACGCGGCCGGTGAGCCCGATCTGGAGTTCCTGCGGGACGATACCGAGGTCGACGGCGCCGCGCGAACCGCCGAACGCCGCGCCAAGGTCCTTCGCCAGGCCGTTTGCGATGGCGGTTTGGAAGTCCTGGCGGCTGCCGACGCCGCGCCCAGCGGCAACGACGATCTCGGCGGCTTCGAGTTGCAGCTCGCCCGGGGGCGGGGCGTGGCGTTCGATGACACGGAGGCGCGGGGCGGGCGCGGAGGGGAGCACGAGGCCGCCATCGGGAGGGGGCGAAGCCGCGGACGCCGCCTCTCCCGGGGATGCGTCGCGGCGCAGGGTGACGATGGCGAGGTGGGGCGCGGGCACGCTCCAGTCGGAGAGGGCCTTCGCGCTGAAGCAGGGGCGGATGGCCGTAAGCGTGCCGGCGGCATCGATGTGCGCGTCGACGCAGTCGGTGATGACGGGCGCGCCGAGGCGGGCGGCGAGGCGCGGGGCGACTTCGCGCCCGGCGGCGTCATGGGCGAACAGCAGGACGCGCGGCCGGGCGCGCAGCACGACTTCGTGGGCCGCGTGGAGCAGCGATTCGGGGTCGGTCACATCGCAGGCGGTCGCGAAGCGGACGATGGCGTCGGCGCCGGTGGCGTCCGGATGGGGGGCACCTTCGCCGCCCGTGACGAGCGCGAACACCCCCGTGCCGGCAACGGTCGCGAGGCGGCGGGCAGTGGCTAGAAGCTGCGCGCTGGCGACCGGGTCGGCGGGCGACGCGAGGACGACGGCGACCTGGCAGGGAGGGATGGCGCCGGTCATACGAACCCCCGTTCGTGCATCACGGCGGCGAGGGCCATGCCGCGGTCTTCGGCGGTCTCGCCGTCGATGAGCTCGCATTCGGCGGAGAGGTCCCGCGGCCGGAGGGCGGTGAGGCGAGCGGCGGTCGCGTCTGCCGCGACCGCGCCGTCGGCGACGGTGATCGTCGCCCGCTGGGCGTCGAGCACGGAGCGCATCGTGGGGTAGCGGGGCTCGTTGATCTCGTTGCTGACGGCGGCGACCAGGGGCAGGTCCGCGTGGACCACCTCGTAGCCGTCGACGGTGAGGCGGCGGAGCTCGACCGAGGCCCCGTCGTCGCGGGCTTCGATGGCGGTGACCGGGGAGGCGTACGGGAATCCGAGCACCTCTGCGAGCATGGCCGGGACGTGGCCCATGTCCCAGCCGGCGGCGATACGGCCGCAGAGCACGAGGTCCGCGGGCGGGAGGGTGCGGATGGCGGCGGCGAGCGAATGGGCGATGGCGAGGCGGTCGTGCCCGGCGCCCGCGGGCGGTGCGACGCGGACGGCCTGGTCGCAGCCGGCGGCGAGCGCGCGCCGAAGGCCGGGCTCGGCCTCCGGGCCGGCCACGGTGAGCGCGGTCACCGTGGCGCCGTGCGCCTCCTTGAGGCAGGCCGCGGCCTCGACCGCGTGGAGGTCGAACGTGCTGAGCAGGGGCTGGGCCGCCGGCGACCAGCGGGGCTCCATCGCGGCTTCGTCCACGTAGAACGAGCCGGCGGGGGCCTGCGGGTCGGGCACCTGGCACACGCAAACGACGATGTGCATGCCCTGCTCGCTAGTAGATGGTGTCCATGGCGGCAAGCCACGGGATGAGCTGGCCGACCATCATCATCTCGTTCGTGGCGTGGTAGATGGGGCCAAGGCGCGCGTCGCGGTAGAGCTTCTCCATCGGGAAGTCGCGCATGTAGCCGTAGCCGCCGAAGACCTGCATGGCCTTGCTCGTCACGTCGACGGCGACGTCGGACGAGTAGATCTTGGCCATGTTGTTGTAGGCGTTGAAGCCGCGCTCCTGGTCGTTCTCCCAGGCGGCGCGGAGCATGAGCATGCGGGAGGTGAGGACCTTGATCGCCATGTCGCAGAGGGCCATCTGCATCGCCTGGTGGAAGACGATGCGGGCGCCGCCCTTGTAGCGGATGCGCGAATAGGCGAGGGCCTCTTCGTAGGCGCGGCGGGCGATGCCGTTGAAGACGGCCGCGACTTCGACGTCGCCGCCGCGGACGCGCGGTGCGGTGCGGTAGTTGGTGAACTCGTCGGACTTCGGCACGCGGCAGTTATCGAAGATGACTTCGGCGTTCTGCATGAGGCGCTGGCCCATCTTGTCTTCGATGTGGCCATAGGAGACGCCGGGGGCATCGGCCGGGATGAGGAAGAGGCCGAAGCCGGCGCCGTCGGTGCTCTCGGCGCCCTTGCGGGCGGAGGTGAGGAGCAGCTTGCTGCGGCCGGCGGAGGTGATGAAGCGCTTGGTGCCGCTGATCAGCCAGTCGTCGCCATCTTCGATCGCGACGGTGGTCATTTCGCGCTGCTCGGCGGGCGGGACGGTGCGGTGCATGGCCCATTCGTGCGGCAGGATTGGGCCGTTGTCCATGCGGCCGGCAGCGAAGTCTCGCGGCGAGAGGTTCCCGGCGACGCCGTGCTCGGTCCAGGGGAGGCTCATGAAGAAGCGCTCTTCGGGGTCGTTCGCACAGGCGGTGAACCACTTGGCCTTCTGCTCTTCGGTGCCGGATTCGCCGAGGGTGAGCAGCTGCATGGCGTGGACGAAGTAGGTGCTGCCGATGCCGCCGTCGGCCCAGGAGAGCTCTTCGACGACGAGGCAGGTTTCGACTTCGCCGAGGCCAAGGCCGCCGTACTTGGTGGGAATCAGGGTCTTGTTGAACCCGAGGCGGTTGCCCTTTTCGTAGATGTCCCAGGGGAAGATGGCGGCGGGGTCGGAGATCCGGTCGAGCTCCGCGGCGCGGGGCTTGATCTCTTTGTCGGCGAACTCGTGGGCGAGCGAGCGGATGGCTTCCTGCTCGGGGCTGAGGCTGAAGTCGATGGTCACGGGTCCCTCCCTGCTGCCGGTCCGGCGTCTCGAAGCATGAGGGACGTCGCCGGGGGTGGGGGCGAACCGTCCCGGTCTGTCAGGAGGCCGGGTGCGCCGCGTCCCCCAACGCGAGGCGCACCCGGCCGAGACCCCCTACGGCACCCGCTCGAGGCCGACGCGGGTACTCCGCATCACGGGGGACGGCTGCCACTCGGTCACCCAGTAGCGCAGGTGACCGTAGCCACCGGCGAGGTGGAGCCACTTGATCATGCCGGGCTCCACGTCGTTGGGGCCTGCCCAATCGGGGAACATGTACGGGTCCCAGCCGTTGTACATGACGACCTGGCCGGGGTGG
Organism: Dehalococcoidia bacterium; assembly: GCA_020850615.1. Taxonomy (GTDB): domain Bacteria; phylum Chloroflexota; class Dehalococcoidia; order Tepidiformales; family Tepidiformaceae; genus JADZEI01. The sequence continues at coordinate 77,349 of JADZEI010000081.1, forward strand.
GCGCTGTGCGAGAGCAGGGCCGGGACGCGGAACTCGCCGAGGTCGTTGTGGACGCGAATCATGTCGTTGTCGGCGATGCCGAGGCGAGCTGCGTCGGCGGCGTTGACGACCAGGTGCGGCGTGCCGCGGTGGGTTTCGAGCATGATCTCGGAGGCGTTGTTGAGGGAGTGGATGCTCCAGCGGTTGTGTCCGCTGGTGATCTGGAACTCATAGTCGCCGCCCATGGCGGGCGCCGGCTTGTAGCGCGGCAGGTGCTCGTCGGCCTCGATGAACCAGGGGTGCTCGATGAGGAACTGGGCGCGGCGCGAGAGCGTGGGATAGGGCTGCCCGGCTTCCACGTGATCGCGGAAGGGGACGAATGTCTCGTCGTTGCGGGGCGTGGTGGCCTGGGCGATGGCGCGCGGGTTGATGCCGAGGCCCTGCCAGCGATAGAAGCCGTTCTTACGGATGTCCTCCAGGCTGGCGCCGGGCGGCAGGGTGCCGGTGGTGGCGCTGTCGCGGATCATCTCGTCGGCGATCGTCTCTTCGTCGACGAACATGCCGTGGCGGGTGAACTGCTCGAGCGCGTTCGCGGGGTCGCGCTCCACACCGCGGATGTCGGTGTAGGGCTTGATGCCGCGGGCGCGGGCGCGTTCCTGGACCTTCTCGGCAACGCGGCGGAAGGCTTCCCACTCGTGGACGGACTCCCCTGCCGGCTCGACGGCCTTGTCGGAGAAGGTCAGGTGCATGACGTGTGAACTGGGGATCCCGAAGCCGATCTTCTCGTACCACTGGGCGCAGGGCAGGATGTAGTCGGAGTAGAGCGCGGTGGTGCTCATGCGCACTTCGAAGGTGGCGACGCACTGGAGCTCGGGCCAGAGCTTTTCGAGCAGCATCTTGCTGCCGCCGCGGGTGCGCCGGAGGACGTTGCCGCCCATCTCGAGGAGGACGCGCGTGGGCTGGGAGGCGCGGGGAACGTCGACGCCGTTCCACCAGCCGCTCGTGGAGGCCTCCTGGAAGTACTCCGTGAAGGGCCGCTTCATGGAGGTGTCGTGCCAGTCGGGGCGGTCCCAGGTCTCCTGGTAGCCGGCGTGGTGGTACCACCAGAACACGGGCGGGATGAGGCCGCCGCTGGAGCCACGGGCCTGCTCGACGGCGAGGAGGAGCGGGGTGAGCGACGGGTCCATGGCGATGGCGGCCTGGGTCATCTGGTCGCGCATGTCGAGGAGGCCGGCGACTTCGTCGGGGCCGCGCTTGCTCTTGAGGAGGAAGGTGGCGGAGCCATCGAAGAAGGCGGCGAGCCAGGCGCGGACGCCGGTGCCCTGCTTGCCCCAGTTGCCGGTGAGGGCGAGGAGGAGGAGCTGGGCGCGCTCCATGAGGTCGCCGTGGTAGTGCTTGCCCATGCCGCCGAGGGCGGAGAGGATGCCGGTCTTCTTCGCGGCGATCTTGCGGGCAAGCATCCGCGTGGTCGTTGGATGGACGCTGGTAATCGATTGGGTGGATTCGGGCGTGTACTGCTGGAGGCGGGCCTTCGTGCTCACGTAGACCGGGCTGACGGTGATCGGGCCGTCCTTGGTGGCGACAGTGAACTCACCTTCGAGCGCCGGGACGACATCGCCCCACTTGAGCGTCCCACGCGGGGCGGGGGCGAGGGCGCCGGTGGCGAGGTCCCAGGCGTAGAACTGGTTCTCGCTGCCGCCCTGCTTGAGGTCCGACTCGCGGAGGTAGCGGTTGGTCTTCGCGTCCATGAGGAGGGCGAGGTCGGTCTGTTCGCGGACGAACGCCTCGTTGACCAGCCCCTCTTCGATGACGACCTGGGCCATGGCGAGCGCGAGGGCGGCGTCGGAGCCGACGCTCACGGGGATGTGATAGTCGCCGTGGATGGACGACGGGGAGAAGTCGGGCGCGATGACGACGACTTCGGTGCCCTTATAGCGGGCTTCGTTGACGAAGTGGATGTGCGGGATGCGGGTGTAGTTCGGGTTGCCCGCCCAGATGATGAAGACCTCGGCGTGGAACCAGTCGTCGATGCTGCTGACCGGGTCGAACATGCCGTAGGTGAGGTAGTAGCCGGGCGCGAAGTCGTTCATCTCCGCGTTGACGTCGGTGGTGAGGCCGCCGACGGTGGCGAGGAGGGCTCCGCGGGCGGCGCCGGCAGCGGGCGGGATGTTGCAGCCCGAGGGCGCCATCACGGATTCGCCGCCGACTTCGACGACGGCGTCGAGGATCTTATCGGCGATCTCGGTGGTGGCCTGGTCCCAGCTGATGCGCTCCCAGGAGCCGGAGCCGCGCTCGCCGACGCGCTTCAGGGGATAGAGGACGCGCTCATCGCCCTTGACCATGCGGGACCAGGCGACGCCCTTCTGGCAGCCCATGGGGTTGAGGTCGGGCACGCCGGGCTCGTAGGTGGGGAAGACGGCGGCCGACTCTTCGCGGACGACCTTGCCATTCTTGAGATAGACGCGCATGGGGCAGTTGCCGGGATAGCAGTCGATGCAGTGGGAAGCCCACTTCACCTCGTCCCAATCCCAGCGTTCGCGGTACTGGTTGCCGTTCGGAGCTGTCGGCCGGGCCTGTCCTGCGGTCATGTGGAGCGGTCTCCTCGAAGCCAAGGGTTGGCCGCCGGTGAGTGGCAGCGGCCGGGCGAGGGGGCGAACGGATGCCGCGAAGCACTGGGCGCCGCACCAGGCCGCGCGGGCCCGGTGCGGCGCAGCACCCCTGTGGTATTGGGGGAATCTATGGAGCAGCTACCGGGACGCTGTATGACCGGAGTCATATGCGGTCGTGGTAAAGGCCGGGCAGAGTGCGGCTACCGCTCCCGGCCGGGGAGCCAGCCGCTGCGTGTCCGGGCGAGGTTGCGCCCCCAGCAGAAGTGACTTAAGTCACATTCGAACGCCGTTCGCGGGCAAGAGAATCCCCCGGGGGTGGAGAGATGACACTCGGGGAGCGCTCCGGTTCTCCGCCGCGCGAGCAGACACTGGCCGCGCTCGAACGCTGCCACCTGCTGGATGGCCTGTCGCAGGAGCAGGTCCACAAGATCGCGGCCCGCTGCTCGGTGCACCACGTGCCGGCCCAACGGACGGTTTTCGAAGAAGGTGACGAATCGCGCGGGTTGTGGGTGATCACGGCCGGGCGGGTGCGGCTGCAGCACCTGATGGCGGACGGCCGTCAGCACGCGGTCGGCTTTCGGACGCCGACGACCGCGCTGGACCTGGCGGCGGCGCTCGACGGGCGCCCCTATATGGAAACGGCGGCGGCGGTCGAAGAGTCGGAGTTGCTGCTGGTGCCCCGGGACCTGCTGCCGGAGCTGGCGCGTCGGTATCCGGTGACGATCCGCAACGCGATCGCGTCGCTCTGCATCGACGTCCGGCAGCGGGACATCACGACGGCGATCGCGGCGGTTAAAGACGCACGCGAGCGGGTCGGCTGCACGCTGCTGCAGCTGGTGCGCGAGTTCGGGCGGACGACGGGGCGGGGTGTGCGGATCGACTGCCGGGTGACGCGCCAGGACATCGCGGCGCGGGCGGGCGTGACGGTGGAGACGGCGATCCGGACGATGTCGGAGCTGCAGCAGCGCGGGGTGGTCTGCACGGAGGCACAGATCGTGGAGATCACCGACGTGGCGGCCGTGCGGGAGCTGGCCCGCTGCGGGTCGTGCCAGTTCGAGTGCTCCGTGTTCGCACCGGCGGCCCGCGCGGGCGCGCCCCAGGCGGCCAGGGTCTCGCGCCGTTAAGCCGTGCGGCCCCCGCCAACGGGGCCGTATGACGCCAGTCATACCCGGCGTCCCCGGGCCCGTCTCACCATCCGCGGAATGGACGGGACCGCAGTGCAAGACAGAATCTATACGAGCGCCCGCGACCTCTATCGGACGAAGTGGGAGTGGGACGCCGTCTACTGGGGTACGCACTGCGTCGACTGTTACCCGGGTAACTGCCCGATGCGCGTGTACGTCCGCGATGGGCTGGTGTGGCGCGAGGAGCAGTCGGGGACGTTCCAGACGGTGGAGCCAGGCGTGCCGGACTTCAACCCGATGGGCTGCCAGAAGGGCGCGTCGTGGAGCCAGTCGCTCTACGGTCCGGACCGGCTGCTCTACCCGCTGAAGCGGGTGGGGGAGCGCGGGTCGGGGAAGTGGAACCGGGTGAACTGGGACGAGGCGCTGAGCGACATCGCCGACAAGATGATCGACGCGATCGAGGCGGGCGGGCCCCAGAGCATCGCGCACGAGGGCACGCCGGAGATGGCCACCGTCATCCCGACGAACAAGTTCTTCAGCGTGCTCGGCGGGAACGGGCTGGACCTGAACGGGTCGATTAACGACTTCTCGATCGGGCTGTACGAGACGTTCGGACGGTTCAGCCCGGTGTCCTCGGCGGACGACTGGTTCCACTCGGAAGTGGTGCTGATCTGGCACATGAATCCGATCTACACGCGGATCCCGTTCTACCACTTCATCGCGGAGGCGCGGTACAACGGCGCCGAGGTCATCAACATCTCGCCGGACGTGAACCCGTCGCACGTGCACGCCGATATGCAGGTGCCGATCAACGGCGGGTCGGACGCGGCGTTCGGGCTTTCGCTGGTGCAGGTGATCCTCGAAGAGGGCCTGGCGAACTGGAAGTTCATCCGGGAACAGACGGACCTCGGGTTCCTCGTGCGCACCGATACGGGCCGCTACCTGCGCCAGGCGGACGTCGAGGGCAGCGGGCCGGAAGACCAGCTCTACCAGTGGGTGCCCGGCAAGGGCGCGCGGAAAGCGGACCGCGGGAACATCTTCCTGAACGGCGTGGAGATCGCGCTCGAAGGGACGTACCGGGTGGAGCTGGCGGACGGGAGCTCGGTCGACGTGCGGCCGGCGTGCGACATCCTGCGGGAGCGGCTGGACGCGCGATTCACGCCGGAGCTGCAGCAGGCTATCACGGGCGTGCACCCGGAGACGGTGCGTGCGATCGCCCGGAAGTGCGCGACGAAGCGCACGAACATCATGCTCGGGTACAACGCCTGCAAGTTCTATCACGGTGACCTGATGGAGCGCGCGCAGGCGCTGCTCCTGGCAGTGACCGGGAACTGGGGCAAGAAGGGCACGGGCGTGCGGTGCTGGGCTTCGGGAATGCACGACGGGGCGTTCATCGCGGTGAACAAGCCGGGCCCGGGGGCGGCGAACACCGAGACGGTGCTTTCCGGTCGGGACGCGGCGATCGCGATGATGAAGGCGAGCGACCCGACGATGACGACCGAGATCGCGGTCAAGAAGCTCGGGCAGCTCTCGATGAAGTTCCAACGCAGCGGCGGCGGGCCCGGCTCGATGAGCTCGGGCGGCGAGCGGGGCGCGGACGAAGCGCCGAACGACTCGCTCTCGACGCCGCCGGCGTTCTGGTGGTACTGGCAGGCCGGGTACCGCGAGCGCTGGAACACACCGGGCTGGGGCGACGAATCGCTGCCGCGCACGTTCGACGAGTACTTCAACGAGGCGCTGGACAAGGGCTGGTGGCAGGGCATGGACTTCCCGCGGCCGGAAGAACCGCCGCGGGTGCTGATCGAATGCGGCGGGAACATGCTGCGGCGGACGCGCGGCGGGAAGACGGCGCTGCTGCCGACGCTCTGGCCGAAGCTGGACCTGATCGTCTCGATCGACTTCCGGATCAGCCAGACGGGGCTCTACAGCGACTATGTGCTGCCGGCGGCGCAGCACTACGAGAAGATCGGGTTCCACATCCCGACGCCGCACCTGATGAACCTGACGTTCAGCGACCGCGCGGCTAAACCGGCGGGCGAGGCGCGGAACGAGTGGCAGATCTACCACGCGCTCTTCGAAAAGATGGCCGAGCGCGCTCGCGAGCGGGGGCTGACGCACTACACGGACGCGACCGGCCAGGAGCGCACGTTCGCGGCGCTGCCGAAGGCGTACTCCATGAACGGCTTCCTGCTCGACGAGGAGCGGCTGGCCGACGAGCAGATCCGGGATTCGGCGCTGGCGGGGACGCTGCCGATGGGCACGAGCCTGCGGACGCTGCGCGACAAGGGACACGTGCGGTTCATCGACTGGGGGCTTTCGCCGATGGCGCTGGCCCAGGCGTCGCCGATCAAGCCCAACGAGACGCACGTGCCATTCCGGGACCACACGGAGCGCGGGATGCCGTTCCCGACGTACTCCCGGCGGGCGCAGTTCTACATCGACCACGAGTGGTTCCTCGAAGCGGGTGAGGAGCTACCGACATACAAGCCGAATCCGGACATGGGCGGCGACTACCCGCTGGGGATGACGTCCGGGCACAACCGGTGGTCGATCCACGCGATGAACCAGGCGAACTGGGTCATCCTCGGGACGCACCGCGGCGAGCCGGACGTGGTGGTGAACAGCGACGACGCGGCGGCCCGGGGCGTGAAGGACGGCGACCGTGTGCGTGTGTTCAACGACGTGAGCTCGTTTGTGACGCGGGCGCGGGTGGCGCCGAACGTGAAACCCGGACAGCTCATCTCGTACAACGGCTGGGCGGGATTCCAGTACCCGGAGTGGAGCGGAGCGAACGAAATCGAGCCGGGAATGGTCAAGTGGATCGGGTTCGCGGGCGGCTACGGACATCTCAACCACCTCGGGGCCGAGTGGCAACCGGTGCCCGCCGAGCGCTGGACGCGCTGCGACTTCGCCAGGGAGGAAAGGTAAACAGATGAAGGTGGCACGACTCAACGGCGAGCTCGCCGACCCGGCCGCACCGGCATGGGGCGGCGCGGAAGCCGTCTCGATCACGCTGGGGCCGGTGCCGATCGGCGCACAGCCGACGGCGTACATCCGCGAGGCCTGGGCGGGGCGCTCGTATGGCACCACGGGAGCGGCGACGCTGGCCGCGGCAAGTGACGGCGAACGGCTCTACCTGCGGCTGGAATGGCCGGACGGTGCGACGCCGAACGGCGAGTTCCAGGACGCGGTGGCGGCGATGTTCCCGGCCGGGGGCGACGCGCCCGTGGCGACCATGGGCGACCACGACCGGCCGGTCGAGCTCTGGTTCTGGGAGAACGGCCGCGGGCCGCTGCGGCTGACGTCGCGCGGGCCGGGCGTGGTGCGCAAGGAAGCGGCGGACGGTGTTGCTGCGCGCGGCGACCTGGCGGGCGGACGCTGGAGCGTGGTGCTCAGCGGGCCCAAGCCGGCGGCCGGGAAGCCGGTTGGCGTGGCCGTCTGGGACGGTTCGAACGACGAACGGGCGGGACTCGCAGCCGTGAGCCAGGAATGGCTGCAGCTCGAGCTGGCCTGAGGAGACGAGAGTGACGACGACGGAAGCGAAGACCCGGCAGCTGGCCTGGGTGTACGACCTGAACAAGTGCATTGGCTGCCAGACGTGTTCGGTGGCCTGCAAGGTGCTGTGGACGCGCGATGAGGGCGAAAAGCACCAGTGGTGGATGTCGGTGAACACGATGCCGGGCCTCGGCACGCCGAAGGGCTGGGAGGACATGGGCGGCGGGTTCGACCCGGAGACGGGCAAGCCGCGCCCCGGCCACCAGCCGACGCGTGGCGAATTCGGCGGCGGGTTCGACTACAACTACCAGGAAGTGTTCTACGGCGGGACCGCCGGGAAGGCCCACCTGGAGCCGCAGGGCCCGCGCGAAGGCCGCTGGGCGATGAACTGGGACGAAGACCAGGGTGCGGGCGAGTGGCCGAACTCGTACTACTTCTACCTGCCGCGGCAGTGCAACCACTGCTCGAACCCGGTCTGCATGTCGGCGTGCGCGACGGGGGCACTTTCGCGGACCAACGACGGGCTCGTCCTGCGGGACGAGGAGGTCTGCATGGGCGACCGCTTCTGCATGGAGGCGTGCCCGTACAAGAAGATCTACTTCAACTATGACCGGCACGTGGCCCAGCAGTGCATCGGCTGCTTCCCGCGGATCGAGGCGGGCGTGGCGCCGGCATGCGTGCGCCAGTGCCCGGGCCGGGCGGTGTTCATCGGCGACCTGGAAGACGAGGAGAGCTCGGTCCACAAGCTGGTGAAGACCTGGAAGGTCGCGATGCCGCTGAAGGCAGAGGCGGGGACGGGGCCGAACGTGTACTACGTCCCGCCGCTTTCGCCGCACCGCCTGAACGACGACATGAGCATCGACACGGAGACGCCGCGCATCCCGCCGGAGTACCTGGAGTCGCTCTTCGGGCCGGGCGTCCACGGGGCGCTGAACGTGCTCAAGGGCGAGATGGAGACGGTGCGCGCCGGCGGGGCGTCGGAGATCCTGACGACGCTCATCGCCTACAAGTGGCAGGAGCTGCTGGGGCCGTTCACGGTGGACCCGGCGACGCTCGACCGCTCGAACGGGGGGGCTTAGCCATGTTCGTCTATTCGCTTGCGGGCCTGAAGGTCGACGGCGGCGCGCTCCAGGAGATGGAGCTCGAAGACAACGAGATCACGGCGCGGCTGGGTGTGTACCAGGCGCTGGCGCGGCTTGCGTCGCTGCCGGATGCGGACGTGCACCACTCGGCGGTGGCCGGGGAGTGGGGCGCGCAGCTCACGGAGGCGGGACACCTGCTTCCGTTCGAATTCGACTTCGGGACGGCGTCGGTCGATGCCGGGGTGACGCCGGAAGAGCTGCAGGCGGAGTACATCCGCGTGTTCGAGGTCGGGGTGAACGGCGGGCCGCCGGCGCCCCTGTACGGCGGACTGTACGCGGGCGACCGGATGCAGCGCCTCGAAGAAGTTGTGCGGTTCTACGAGTACTTCGGGCTTTCGACCTCGGCGGAGGACCCGCGCCCGGCGGACCACCTGGCGACGGAGCTGGAGTTCATGAAGTACCTCTGCTTCAAGGAGGCGGTTTCGCCGTCGCCGCGGTTGCAGGCTTCGTACCGGCGGGCGCAGCACGACTTCCTGGAGCGGCAGCTGACGTGGTTGCCGAAGCTGGTGGAAGGCACGGAGGGCGGCAACACGTGGCCCTATCTGCGCTGGGTGGCCGGGACGATCAGCGGGTTCGTCGAGGCAGATGCTCGCTACGTGGCGGGTGTGGTGGCGGCGTAGGGCTGCGGGAGCGACCAGCAGGATGAATCGATGACATCAGCCGCGGCTTCGCGTTACCGGGACCGGTGGACCTGGGAACGGAGCACCTTCGCCACCCACTGCCTGAACTGCCTCGCAACCTGCCCCTACCGCGTCTATTCGCGGGATGGGCAGGTGCTGTTCGAAGAGCCGGCGGCGGTGTTCGAGCAGGTGCAGGAGGGCGTGCCGGACCTGAACCCGATGGCATGCCAGAAGGGCAGCGCCTGGAGCGTGCAGCTCGGCTCGCCGGACCGGCTGCTCTACCCGATGCGGCGCAAGGGCGAACGCGGCTCGGGTGAATGGGAACGCATCTCCTGGGACGAGGCGCTGACCGAGGTCGCGGACGCGCTCATCGAGGCGATCGACTTCGAGGGGCCGGAATCGATCGTGTTCGAGGAGACGGTGGAGGGCGGGTTGCTCGCGCAGGCGGCGTACCTGCGGTTCGCCGGGCTCCTGGGCGCGACGACGCTGGATGCGAACGGGCTGATCAACGACTTCCCGGCGGGCCACCACATCACCTTCGGGAAGTTCTCGTGCGCGAGCTCGGTGGACGACACGTTCCATTCGGAGCTGATCCTGATCTGGCATTCGAACCCGGCGTACACGTCGATCCCATACGCGCACTTCATCACGGAGGGGCGGTACCACGGGTCGAAAGTCGTGTGCATCGCGCCGGACTACAGCCCCTCGGCGCTCATCGCCGACACGTTCGTGCCGATCCGGCCGGCGACCGACGCCGCGCTGGCGCTGGCGATGTGCCAGGTGATCATCGAAGAGGGCCTGTTCGACCGCGAGTTCGTGCAGTCTCAGACGGACCTGCCGCTGCTGGTCCACCGGGAGAGCGGCCGGTTCCTGCGCGGGCCGGAGCTCTGGGCGGGCGAGCGGGACGACCAGTTCTACTGGTTCGACGAGGCGACGGGGGCGATCGATGCGGCGCCGCGCGGGTCGCTGGCGCTCGAAGGGTCGCAACCGGCGCTCGACGGCACGTTTGAAGCGACCGCTCACGACGGGACGGAGCTCCAGCTGACGACAGTGTGGGAGCTGCTCCGGGCGCGGCTGGCGGCGTACACGCCGGAGGCCGCGGGCGAAGTCTGCGGGATCAACCCGGAGGTCATCCGCTCCCTGGCGTTGGATGTCGCGAGCAAGCGGACGAAGATCATCGAAGGGTTCAACACGCCGAAGTACTACCACGGCGACCTGATGGAGCGGGCGATGTGCCTGCTGCTCGGGCTCACGGGGAACTGGGGGCGGCCGGGGACGGGGATCCAGGGGCTCGCGCTGGCGGGGCTCGACGGCTACATGCTCTTCGGGATGAAGCAGAAGCGCGGCGTCGCCGAGACGATCCGGGTGATGGAAGGCGTGGAGGCGGCGATCGAAGGGCTGCGCACGCTGGACCCGGAGGCTTCGGACGAGATCCTGGGGTACGAGCTGCTCCAGCGCGGCGTTGCGGCCGGGACGGCGAGCCCGCCGGCGTTCTTCCACTTCTACCACTGCGGCTACAAGGACACCTGGAACACGGAGGCGTGGTCCGGGCCGGGCATGACGCGTAGCTTCGAGGAGTACGTCTCGGACGCGACGCGGCGCGGCTGGTGGGGCGGACTGGTCAAGCCCGGGCCATCGACGGACCCGCAGGTGCTGTTCATCGTCGCGACGAACCCGGTGCGGCGGCAGCGGGGCGGCTCGGACACGCTGCTGCAGAACCTCTGGCCGCGGCTGGAGAAGGTGGTCGTGGTCGAGAACCGGATGAGCGCGACGGCGCTGCAGGCGGACATCCTGCTGCCGGCGGCGATGCAATACGAGCGGCCGAACCTGCAGTACGCGATCACGCACTCATTCCACGTCGGGTTCTCGGAGCAGGCGTGCCCGCCGGCGGGCGAGGCGCGCACGGAGTGGGAGATCTTCAAGGCGCTTTCGCAGAAGGTGCAGGAGCGGGCGATCGAAAGCGGCACGACGGAGTACCTCGACGGGCGCCGCCAGCAGCGCCGGCTGGACACGCTGGGCGAGGCATTCACCGCCCAGGGCGCCTACGACAAGGAAGAGACGGTCCTCGACGAGTGGCTGCGCGACAGCATCGAGGCGGGCACGCTGCCGGAGGGCGCCACGCTCGCGCGGCTGCGGGAGCGGGGCACGGCGCGCTTCTCGGGTCTCGGGATGTTCGCGCCCGGGCTCTCGCTGGCATCGACGATCGAACCGGACCAGACGGTGACGGCGTTCCAGTGGCACGCCGAGGACGGCGTGCCGTTCCCGACGCTGACCCGGCGGGCGCAGTTCCTGATCGACCACCCGTGGTTCATCGAGGCGGACGAAGCGCTGCCGTGCCACAAAGAGAACCCGTCGATCGGCGGGGAGTACCCCCTGTTCGTGACGAGCGGGCACTCGCGCTGGACCGTGCACGCGGTCTCGATGGGGAACCGGATCCTGTCGGACACGCACCGCGGAGAGCCGCTGGGAATCCTGGGCTCAAGCGATGCGGAGGCGCGCGGGATCAGCGACGGGGAGCTGGTGCGGGTTTCGAACGACCGGGGCAGCTATACCATCCGCGTGCGCGTTTCGCCGCGGGTCCGTCCGGGCCAGTTCATCGTCTACAACGGCTGGGAACCGCACATGTTCCCGTCGTGGAAGGGCTCGAACGAAGTCGAGCCGGGGATGGTGAAGTGGCTGCACCTGGTGAGCCGCTATGGCCACCTGCGGTATCTCCCGTTCGGCTGGCAACCGGTGCCGGCCGACCGTGGTGTCTATGTGGAGGTTTCCAAGGCATGACCTCGACAGCAGTTCGTGGCGGGAGCCCCGAACCCATCACCCTCACACCCGCCGAACACGCGGCCATCGCGCGCGTATTCGAAGGCGGGCCATCCATCTTCGGGGCGCTTTCGACGGTGCGGACGCGGCGCATGGGCCTCGGGTATCGCAGCGAGACCGGCGAGTCCGAATCATTCGACTGGTCGAGCCACATGGTCGTGCGGCAGCGGGAGGGGCCGCTGGCGTTCGAATCGCCGACGGGGCCGCGGCCGCTTTCGGAGGTGGAGGAGGCGCTGATCGCGTGGGCGGCGCTGGGGCCGAACGGCATCGTGACGGCGGACATCCCGGTGCAGGGCGACCTTTCGAGCCTGCTTTCGTGGGCGGGGCGCACGGTCCCGGCTTCGAGCAACGACCAGGGCGTCGAGCTGTTCATCGTCAACGACGACGGGGTGCACCTCTACCGGCCGGGCACGGAGCGGATGGCGCCGGTCGAGATCTCCGGGCCGGACGACTACTGGAAGATCCTGCACTGGTACCGGGCCGGCCGGGTGCGCATTTCGGACAAGCGGCCGGATGTGGCGTGGGCGACGGCGCCGCCGGGCACGCACAACGTGAACACGATGGGCGCGCTGCAGTACAACGCGAACCGGCCGGGGAGCACGTGGTTCCTGCCGGTCGGCGATGTTGGGCTGGAGTGGGTGAACCTGCTGCTGTCGTCGTACCAGTTCGGCGGGTTCTACCTGCAGGACCCGCAGACGGACAAGCCGGCGGGCTGCGAGCAGTGGATCCGCCCGGGCTTCCTGGAGGTGGGCTTCCCGCTGCCGATCTTCGACGAGCTGGCGCTGATGCAGCACGTGACCGAGGTGGCCTGCGTGGTGCAGAACATCCGGCTGGCGTGCGAGGCGATGGGGCTGGGCGCGTGGGCGATGGGTGGCTACTCGGACGACCTGCTGCTCGGCGCCTACCCGGACGTCGCGCGGGGCCTCGGGTTCTCGTTCCTGGAGCGCGAACCGTCGCGCAACCCATCGAAGACGGCGACGTGCCAGGGTCTGCCGGGCGTGCTCGATGCGGCGATGACACCGTCGCGGAAGTTCCCGACGGCGGAGGCGCTGGTGCGGCACGTGGTGGACCTGCGCTACGCACGGGGCGCGCACCTTTCGCCCATCGACAACTGGGGCGAGCGCAACGGCGGACCGTTCCGGGACGACGTGCGCGAGCGCATCCTCGAGCACCCGCGGGCGCACATCCCCGACTGGGTGGTGGAGGCGGCGATCGAGACGGTGCGGTACCTGGTGGACAAGTATGGCGCGGCGCCGGCGTACGTGAACCCGGTGCGGGCGAAGTTCTCGTGCCAGGTGCACCACACGGACCTGGACTACTACCGGCGGTATCACACGGGCGGCGAGGAGCCGTACCTGGCGACGCCGCAGCTGCTCTCGCACTTCCGCGACTGGCACCCGGGCGAGCCGGACCTCTACGAGCGGGGGCGCTGAGATGCCGGACGACTTCGCGACGTGGCAACACATCATCTTCGGGTACCTGCACGACATCGCGATTGCGGTGTACTTCGGAGGGGCGGTGGCGATGGAGTTCGTGCTCGGGCCGGCGCAGGCATCGATCCCGCCGGCCCAGGCGCAGGTCATGGGCCAGAAGACGGCGGACCGGTTCCTCTGGCTGGTCTGGGGGTCGCTGGCGCTGATCTTCGTGACGGGCGTGTTGCGGCTGGCGCGAATGGAGATGCTGAGCTGGAGCTGGCCGTTCGTCGAAGACCCGCTCGTGCTTTCGGAGAGCTACGGGCGGACGCTGCTGGCGATGGTGCTGCTGTGGTGCGTGCTCGTGGTGAACGGGGCGCTAATCACGTTCGTCTTCCGGCCGCGGCTGGCGGGGAAGCTGACCCCCGGGACCGGCGGGGCCCAGCTGGCAGCGGCGCAGACGGCGAAGATCCAGGCGGCGACCTGGGTGCAGCGGTTGACGCGGATCGACATCGGCGTGACGCTGCTCATCGCGCTGATGGGCGCGTCGCTCGGCTGGGGAGGCCTGATCTGACGCGCGACGACGACGAGGGGGAGAGCCGTGGACACGCTGCTTGCTGCGGTCCACGCCGTGTCCTGGGCGGTGTATGTGGGGGGCGCCATCACGATGGAGTGGGTGCTTCGCTACGCCCAGCGGACGATGCCGCCCTCGCAGGTAGGGGTGGTGTGCAAGAACGCGGGGATGCGCTACCGCTGGTTCGGGCTGGGCTCGCTGGCGGTCATCGGCGCGACGGGCGCGGCGATGTTCCTGCGGATCGACGAGGCGGAGCTGGCCGCGCGGGCGGGTGCGCCCGAACTGAGCCTCGGCGACCCGTATGGTCGGACGATGCTGGTGCTGACGATCGCCTGGCTGGCGCTGGCGGCGACGGTTTTGCTGATGGCGTTCTGGCTGCACCCGGCGCAGCGCAAGCGGTCGCTGCCGGAGATGACCCAGTCGGACGTGGCGCGCGAACGGCAACGGGTGGGGCAGGCGATCGGGCGGATGGACAAGGCGCTCAAGTTCGAGCTCGTGGTATCGGTGGCCGCCATCGGGGTCGGCGCATCGTTGAACGCCGGCGGGCTGTTCTAGTCGGCTGAAGGAGGTACGGCATGCCCAAGACGATCGCCATCACGCCTTCCTGGTACTGGCCCGCGGGGATCCCACGGGTGGTTGGCGTGCCGCCGTTCCTCGTTTCGGACCTCTGCATCGAGCGGCAGGTGCGGGACCGGCCGGGCGCGCCGGCGCTCATCGACGCAAGCGGGACGCTGACGTTCGCGGAGCTGGCGTCGGAGGTCGAGCGGCGGGCGAAACCGCTTGCGGCGGCGGCCGGCGAGGCGCGGCTGGCCGTGCTGCCGGGCGCGCTGACGCGAGAGAACGTGCTGCAGCTGCTGGCCGGGCTCTCGGCGGGCGTGCGGCTGCGGATCGCGCCGCCGACGAGCGATGCGGGTTCGCTGGCAGGACAGATCGGGGCGCCCGTGGTGGCGGGGAACCAGCCCGCGGGCGAGGAAGCGGCGATGTTGCCGCGCGTCGCGCCGGCGAGCCCTGCCGTCTGTATCGACGGCGGCAAGGCGCCGGCCTGGCACTCGAACCGGTCGCTGCTGGCGATGGCGATTTCGATGACAACCTTCCTCGATGCGGAGCGCGGCGCCCCGTGGCTGGTGACGCTGCCGCTGAGCCGGTGGGAGGGGCTGATGGCGGTCCTGGCCCCGCTCTACCTGGGCGGGCCGGTGGTGCTGGCCCCGGAGCGCGCGGACGCGGACGGGCTGATCGGGCTCGTGTCGAAGTTCGGCGCGCGGTATGTCGCTGCCCCGCTGGAGCCGTTCGCGCAGGCATGCAAGGATGCCAAGCGCGCCGCGAAGGACGCGCGCCGGCAGCTGGCGGCGGCGCTGCTCGCGGTCGACGGGCCGTTCGACCCGGACCAGCGGCGGCGCGTGGGCAAGTCGCTGGAGTGCCCGGCACTGACGTTCTGGGGGACGGCCGAGACGGGGCCGGTGTTCGCGGCGCACCCATCCTGGTACCTCGACGAATCGGTCGGGTTGCCGATGACGAACGCGCACGTGGTGCCGGTGGAGCCGCGCGGCGGGCAGCCGCTGCCGGCGCTCTGGGAGCTGGTGGAGATGGCGGAAGTGACGGCGTTCACGCCCTCGCTCATGACCGGCTACGAGGGCGAGGATGTGACGGCGCGGTTCAGCGGCGTCTGCTTCCGGACGGGCATGATGGCGTCGTCGGACGCCAACGGGATGGTGTACCTGCTCGGGGAGCAGCGCGTGGGCGAGCTGCGGTACCGGGACGGATACTGAGGCGTAAAGGCGTGAAGGCGTAGAGTGGCGTCCGCCGCGGTGGCGGGTGAGTCGTCGCTGAGGCAGCCGAGCCGTACGCGCCAGGCAAGAGGCGCGCCCCGGTTGGCGTTGCCTTATGTAGTGGCGAGGTCGTGGGTGGTGAGGGTGGCGGTGAGGGTGACCGCGGTGCGGTAGAAGGGGTGGGCGGCGCGGTCCGCAAGGCGGGCGTGGGTCTGGCGGGCCCAGGGGGCGAGGTGGCGATCGAGGAGGTCGCGGCGGGCGCGTGCGAAGGCGCCGCCGGGGGCTTGGGCGGCTTCGCCGGCGGCGAGGAAGCGCGCGAACTCGAGGACCGTCGGGACGAAGTCGGGGAGGTCGTTGAGGCCGTCGCGGGTGCTGAGCCCGAAGTGGCGATAGAGACGCAAGAGCTCCTCCATCGCGTCGCGGCGCCGAGGGGCGTAGACGCCGGTGTACATCGGCGTGGCCGGGCCGTCGGGGACGTCGAAGAGGCGGATGTACTCGCGTTCGAGCTCCTTCGGGGCGAGCGCGACCGGGCCGATGGCGTCGAGGTCCGGTGTTTCGAGGCCGGGCAGGTGAGCGGCGATGTGCCCGGCCGCCGAACGCAGGGCGCCATCGCGGATGGCCGCTTCGAGCGCGGTCCCCGGGAACGATAGCAACTCGGCGAGGAGCCCGTAGCAATCCGCGAGGGCGCTGCCCTGCCCGGCGGGGGCGGTCATCGCGCGGGCGGCCGGTCGAGCCCGGCGGGGTTTTCGGTGAACGGCCCGAGGAGGTCATTCCACTCGCGCGAGATCAGCATGTCCATGAGCGCCGACTGGCCCCCGGAGGCGACGGTCTCGCGCTCCTGCTGGATGGTCGCGAGCGCAGCATCGACGCCGGGCCCGAAGAGCTCGCGCAGGTACTCGGTCGGGACGCGGGGGTTCGCCTCGTCGAACTCGCCGCGCTCGTTGAAGGCGGGCGGCGAGAGCGGCGGGATGTAGAAGACGTTGGGCTCGGTGCCGAAGTCCGCGCGGAGCGGCAGGGCAACCTTCCATTCGTGTACGAGCTGGTAGGGGTGCCCCTGGCGGTTCTCCATGTAGTCGATGTGGCGGGCGCGGCCGGGGCACTGGCGCACGCACGCGGGCGCGACGCCGGCTTCGAGCCGCGGGTAGCAGCCGATGCACTTCTGGGCGACGGCGCGGACAGGGTTGAAGTAGATCCGCTTGTAGGGGCAGGCCTCGGCGCAGAAGCGGTAGCCGTGGCAGCGCTCCTCGTCGACGAGGATGATGCCGTCCTCTTCGCGGCGGTAGAGGGAGTCGCGGGGGCACGCTTCAAGGCAGGCCGGGCGCGAACAGTTAGCGCAGACCTGCTGAAGGTAGAAGTAATAGGAGTTCGGGTAGGTACCTCCGCCGAGATCCTCGTCCCAGTTCGGACCCCACTCGGGGGGCGCGCCATCGCGACCGGTGGGGTGGAGCGGGATGCGCTCGCCCTGGGCCTCGAAGGTGGCGGCGTGGTCGAAGCTCCAGGCTTCGCCGTATTCGGCGAGCGAGGGGAAACGGCCGGGGACGGGCTCGCCATCGCTATAGCCGCCGCCGTGGCTGAAGGCGTCGCGCGGGGTGCCGCGGCCGGGCATGGTGTTGACGATGTTCCACCACATCGCCTCCATGCCGGGGGCGTCGGTCCAGAGCGTCTTGCAGGCAACCGTGCACGACTGACAGCCGAGACACTTGTTGAGGTCGAAGACCATGGCGAGCTGGCGGCCGGGTGCGGTCGCGGTCATGCCTTTCCCTCCAGGCGGGGTACTTCAAGCGCCAGCCATGCGGGTGTGTGGGAGGCGAGCCCGGCCCGCTCTTCGTTGGCGCCCTGCCAGATGGCGATGCCGAAGGGCAGGTCGCCGGTGCGAAGGGGGACCCCGGCGGCGGTAAGCGACCGCCGGAAGACGACGGCCCACTCGCCGTGGTCCCAGGCCGCGTCGGCGGTCAGGTCGTGGTGCGGGCGGCGCTCGGAGGTGCCGGCGCCGCGGGCGGTGAGGACGAACGGCAGGGACGTGCCGGCGCGCCAGTGCCAGGCTTCGACGGGCGACCGGTCATCGCCCATGGTGGCGAGCACGGCTTCGCGGCCATCGGCCGGGAAGAGGAGGGCGCAGGCGTCGGCGTAGACGTTGTTGTCGGTGATGCCGGTGCGCGGCGAGGGCGCCGCCCAGCGGAGCCGGACGTGCAGGGCCCCGCCAGCAACGGCGGCGGCGACGGCAACCGACGGCAGCGTTCCGTAGGAGCGCGCCGCCCAGGCTGTTCGGACATAGGCCGAGGGCTGTGCCTCGAGCGGGGTTGGGGCGAGCGGGACCGCGTGCTCGCCGGCCTGCGTCCACGCGGTGCCCCTCGGGGCCAGGTCAGCGGCCGCGGCCGCGAGGTGGGCCGGTATGCGGAGCATCGTCGCGGTCATCGCGCGTCCTCCACGAGCTCGATCTCGACGGCGACCTCTTTCGGGACGTGGTTCATGGTGTAGGACGCCATGCGGTAGTGGAGCTGGCCGTAGTTACCGACCAGGTTCGTGGGCTTGATGGGACTCGCGGCGACATCGTTCTGGGTGGCCCAGTCCTTGAACTGGTAGCCCTCCCAGGCGTGGTAGACGATGACCGTGCCGGGCTGGACGGCGGGCGAGACCTTGGCGCGTAGCTCGAACGCACCGACGTCGTTGCGGACGCGGATGCGGCTGTGGTCGGCGATGCCGCGGTCGGCTGCGTCGTCGACGGAGATGTAGGCGACGGGCTCGCCGCGCTGGAGGCGCAGGAGCTCCTCGCTGGCGCGCCAGATGCTGTGCATGCTCCAGCGGGTGTGTCCGCCGGTCATGCGCAGGGGGTAGGTGCCGCCGGCGGCGACGGGCTCCTTGTGCACGAGCAGCTGTTCGCCGGCTTCCATGAACCAGGGATGGTCGATGTAGAACTGCTGGCGGCCGGTGAGCGTGGGCCAGGGGTTCTTGCGCTGGATGAACCAGCCGCACGAATAGAGCGGGTGGTCTTCGGTGTAGTCGCTGAAGACGGAGTTGAACATGACCGCGAGGGCGGAGGGCTGGACGGCCTTGATCTTGACCATGCCGCGCTCGGCGGCCTTCGACCAGCCGCCTTCGCCGAGGCCGCTTTCGCGGGTGATCGCCGAGTACTGGAGGATGAAGTCGAGGGCGCGCTCTTCGCCTTCGGGGCCCGGGGTGTAGGCGCCGTCGGCGCTCATGTCGTCGTAGATGCGGTCGAGGCGGTGCTCCATGCCGCGAGCGTCGGTGTAGGGCTTTACGCCGCGAGCAGCTGCGCGTTCCTGGATCTTCTGCGCGAGGAGGAGGGCGACGTCCCACTCGTGCTTCGATTCGTACAGCGGCGGGACCGCGCGGTCGCCGACGATGACGTAGGGAATGTAGGTGCTGGTGTACTTGATGCCCGGCTTCTCGTAATAGCCGCAGCCGGGAAGGATGTAGTCGGACCACATGCCGGATGTGGACATGCGGAAGTCGAGCGTGACGATGGTGTCGATGCTCTCCCAGAGGCTATCGCGGATGACACGTGGGTTGGGCCAGCGGCGCAGCGGGTTCGGGCCCGAGTAGTAGAGGAACCGCGGCCGCTTGGGCCGGCGCGGCGAGATCGGCTGCCAGCCGGCGGCGAGGGCCTCGTCGATGTACTCCTTCGCGGGGCGCGGGAGCGATGGGTCGTTGTAGGCCTGGCGCGCGGCGATATCGGCCCATTTCGGGTCGTGCGCATAGAGCCAGGGGATGAGCGGGGTGGCGTTGCCGAGGCGGCCGGCCTGGAGCGTGACCTTCGAGAGCTCCTGGACGCTGACGCGGTCGACGGGGAGCTCGGGGACGGGGCCGGTGTTGAGCCGGACCTGTGGGCCGCCGAGGCTGCCGCCCATGAGGGCGCCGTTTGGAGGCGGCCACCAGGTGGAGACCTTGATCCCGCAGCCGGGCTTGCCGCCGGAGTTGCCGGTGAGGGCGCAGAGATAGGCCATGCCGCGCTGGAAGAGGTCGGAGTGGTAGTGCTTGCAGGCGCCCCAGGACGAGTAGATCATCGCGGACTTCGCGGCGGCGAACTCGCGGGCGACGGTGCGGATGTTATTCGCGGCGACGCCGGTGATCTGCTCGACGCGGTCGAGGCTGTATTCGGCGGCGCGGCGGCGAAGGTGCTCGAACACGGGGCGCACGGTGACCCGGCGGCCATCGGCGAGGCGGACGCGGTGGGCGCCTTCGAGGGCGGGATCGAGCTCGGGGTCGGCGGCGATCGTCGCGTAGGGCGAGCTCCAGGTGCCGGTGGGAGACTCCTTGCGGCCGGTCAGCGTGTTCCAGACGAAGAAGATGCCCTCGGAGCCATCGGAGTAGACGTCCGATTCGCGCAGGAACTGGCCGGTGTCGTCGCGGACGAGGAATGGGAGGTCCGTCTGCTCCTTGATGTAGGCCTCGTCGAAGAGGCCCTCTTCAAGGACGACGTTGACCATGCCGAGAGCGAGGGCGGCGTCGGTGCCGAAGCGCGGGTTGAGCCAGCGGTCGGCGTGCATGGTGGAGGCGTTGTAGTCGGGGGCGATACTCACGACCTTTGCGCCGCGGTAGCGCGCCTCCCACATGAAGTGGGCCTCGGGCACCTTCGTGTAGGAGGGGTTGCCGACCCAGACGAGGATGTAGTCCGAAAGGAACCAGTCATCGGCGGTGCCTTCGGACATGTAGAGGCCCCAGGTCTGGATGAGGCCCGTGGGCAGGTCACCGACGCCGGCGTAGGAGTCGATGGTGGTGCTGCCGATGCCGGTGGAGAAGAGGTGCGACTCCATCGGCGAGCCGATGCCAAAGTCCAGGTTGGTGGTGCCGTTGTCGTAGACGACGCAGTCGGGCCCGTCCTCTTCGACGGTGTCGATGATGCGGTCGGCGATCTCGGTGAGGGCCTGGTCCCAGGAGATGCGCTCCCACTTGCCTTCGCCGCGCTTGCCGGCGCGCTTCATGGGGTACTTGATGCGGGTTGGGTCGTACATCACGGAGCTGTAGACGCAGCCCATGGGGCACCCGCGGGGGTTGAAGTCGGGAACGTCGTCGAACGCCTTCTCGTAGGTCGCGTTCTGCTCTTCGCGCCAGACGATGCCGTCCTTGACGTAGGCATCGAGGGAGCAGGCGGAGATGCAGTTGACGCGGGTGTGGGTGACCTTGACCACGCGGTCCCAGGTCCATTGCTCGCGGTAGACATCCTCCCAGGTGCGGTATTCGTATGGGCGCGAAAGGAGATCGTCCAGGCGATCGCCAGCCTGGAGCGGCGCCAGCCGGGTGAGCGGCGCGAGAGAGCGTTCGGCGACGGTCATCGGGGCTACTGCTGCTCAGCGCCGTCCTTATCGGCCGGCTGAGCGAGCGGCTTGGGGGTGGCGCGGCGGCCGCGGGCGGCGGTACGGCGCGGCGGGGGCTGCTCTTCGGCGGCCTGTTGCATCTTCTCGAGGTCTACGTTGATCGACGGTGCAAACATGATTCGTCCCTCCAATGGCGGCGATTGGTGCGTGCCGGCCTCGCCGAACGTATGGCGGCGCCCGGGAGGGGAGTCATGATCAGCGTCATATACGCGAGATAGCTGTCGCTAAGGACGCGGTGCGCGGAGGAGCGGGGCGGCCGGCGCTCAGTCCCAGCGGTGTGAGTCGAGGCCGACGCCGGCGATGAGCGAACCATCCTCTTCGCGGAGGCGTTCGGCGGTGCGCTGGCGCAGGACTTCGAGCGGGGGCAGGTCCGCTTCGGCGATGGGGTAGGACGCCGGGTAGTAGCGGGCGGTGAGCTGGGCCAGGCCGAGCGAATCGGTCGCGCCGCCGCTGACAGCGGTGCGGTCGACGATATCAACCACGATGGCGGCGAAGGCCTGCTCGGCGGCCGGCTCGCGGGCGAGCAGGGGCGCAGCGGCGCGGAGGGCGGCGTGGAGCGAACGCTGGTGGGCCAGCCAGACGGCAGCCTGGGCGGAAGCCGCGGCGCCCTTCGCGTAGTCCCACCAGTCGCCGGCGGGGCCAGCGGGGCGGCGGGCGGCGCGGAGCGCGGCGGCGATGTCGAGCACCATCCTGCCGTTGACGTAGCGCCACCAGGGGGAGCCGCTGCCATCTACGGCGATGCGCCCGGAGCTGATCTCCCACTCCTGGAAGTCGCAGACCGCGCGGCCGTAACCGAGGTCCGCGCAGGGGCTTTTGGCATGCTTTCCGAAGAACTCCCACACGGTTTCGCGCCGCTCATTGGCGTCCAGGTGCACGGCAGGATGGTCGAGCAGCGACTGAACCGGCCCGCCGCCGGGGAGGGTCTGCGGAGTGGGCATCGCAACCTCACAGGGCGCCAGTTGGCACACTTCCATCATCGTGGGCGGGTGTGATGACGCAGATCATGTTTCAGGTCAATGTTCGGAGCGACCGGGGCGGGTTCATTGGGCAGGCGGGCGTATTCGGGCGAGGGGGACCGGGTGGCCGGCCATGGGCAATTCGGTGGCGAAGATGCTGGCGTCGCGCCGGGAACCGTCCACGGCGCTGCCGGTGACGACGTAGAGCGTGCGGAGGTCCTGGCCGCCGAAGCAGCAGCTCGTGGCCGGGCCGGGTACCTGGATGCGGTCGAGCTCGGCGCCTTCGGGTGAGACGACGGCGATCTGCCCCTTGCCGCCGCGGACGAGCACGACGAAGAGCGTCCCATCGCTGGCCATGGCCATGCCATCGGGGCCGGCGTCGTCCCAGGCGATGAAGGGCCGCCGTTCGGAGAGCGACCCATCGGGCGCGCGGTCGTACACCCAGACCGTGCGATGGCCGGTGTCGCCGTGGTAGAGGAGGGTGCCGTCGCGGGAGACCTTCATGCCGTTCGTCACCTGGTAGCCGCCGAAGAGCTCGGTGACAGTGCCATCGAGGTCGACGCGATGGAGGAAGCCGGGCGTGCGGGGGTTGTCCGTGCCTTCGGGCTCCATGTCGATCGAGCCGACATAGACGCGCCCTTCGGGGTCGGTCGTGAGGTCGTTGAAGCGGGTCAGGCCGGGCGGTGCATCGGCGAAGCGGTAGGTCTCTTCGCCGCGCTTCCAGGCCAGCGTCTTGCCGGCGATGACGATGCCGCCATCGGCGTGGATGGCCATGCCGCCAACGCCGCGGCGGTGCGGGTAGGGGCAGTCGACCGTGCCGTCGGCGGCGAGGCGCCAGATGCCGCCGAGGGCGGGGTCGGCGAAGAGGAGGCACTGCTCCGATTCGTCCCAGGCGGGCGCCTCGAGGAACCCGAAGCCGGTCGCCAGCTGCTGCATCTCCACGTCTGCCTCCCCCGGTGCTGTCAGCGGGGAAGCATACGCGGCAGGGGGCATGTGGACGCGGGGCGGGCGAGCGCGGTGGCGCGGCGGGTGTGCTACATTCCCGCGATGCCGGCGATCTTCGTTTCCCAGGTCTTCGCGTCCAACCAGCGGGCCGCGCTCGAGCGGCTCTCGGCCGCCTCTGCGCGCGGGCCGCTCACGGTCATCGAGCTGCCCACGGGCGGGGAGATCGACCCGAAGGCCGTGGCCGGCGTCGAAGCGGCGTTCGTCTCGGTCGACATGAACAACGAGAGCGGGGACATCCGGAAGTTCCTGGTGGCGATGCAGCAGCCGCCGGCGCTGAGCTGGATGCACATCGGCTGGGCGGGCACGGATTCTCCGTTCATCCAGTCGTTCCTTTCGCGCGGGGTTGGCGTCTCGAACTCGTCGGGCGTGACCTCGGAGCCAATCGCGCTGTCGGTGATCGCGGGGATGCTGGCGTTGCACCGTGGGCTGCTGCGGTGGCGGGAGGCGCAGGCGCGGCACGCGTGGGAGCCGCTCGCCCGGGACCTCGCGCCGCCGGACCTGCGCGGGCAGGTGGTCGCCGTGCTGGGGCTCGGGGCGATCGGGGGTTATGTCGCGACGTTCGCGCGGGCGCTCGGGCTGCGGGTCATCGGGGTGCGGCGGACGCCGGCCTCACTGGCGGATGGCGTCGACGAGTGGGTGCCGCCGGAGCGGCTGCGCGAGGCGCTGCCGCGCACGGACTGGCTGGTCAGCACGATCCCGCTGACGGCGGCGACGCGGCACATGGTCGGGCGCGAGGAGCTGGCGCTGTTGCCGCGCGGTGCGCACGTGATCAACGTCTCGCGCGGGGCGGTGATCGACGAGGCCGCGCTCATCGAGGCGCTGCAGTCCGGGCAGGTGGCGGGCGCGTACCTGGATGTGTTCGAAACCGAGCCGCTGCCGGCGGAATCGCCGTTGTGGGAGCTGCCGAACGTGATCATCAGCCCGCACGATTCGTGGCCATCGGGTGGGAACAACGCGCGGGCGGAGGCGATCTTCCTGGAGGAGCTGGAGCACTGGCTGCAGGGGCGGCCGGTGACGCGGCTGGTCACGCCGGAGTAACGGAAGCACGCCGTCGAGCCATGCCGGGCACCGCACCCGGGCCTGTTACGGCCGGTCCCGGGCGCGGTCGCGGATGGAGGCCGCCTCAGACCTTGAAGTGCTTGGCGATGTCGTCGAGGATGATGCCGGCCGAGCGGTAGCCGATCCCGGCCATCCAGACGTCATCGAGGACGACGAGGACGTTGCCGTTCTTGACGGCGTTGAGGTTCTTCCAGAGCGGGCTTTCCAGCATTTGCTTGTAGAACGCACCCTCGGGGCCCTCGGTCGGGCTGACGATGATGAGGTCGGCGTCGGCGTGCTGGCCGAGCGTCTCGAGGCTCTGGTTCAGCAGGGCGAAGTCGTCGACGTTCTGCGAAGCGTTCCGAGGGAAGCCGAGGTCGGCGAGGATGGTGCCGCTGTAGTTGGCGCGCTGGTAGTAGCGGATGTTGTTGTTCAGCACGCGGATCACGGAGACGGTGGGGCGGGTCTTGGGCAGGGCGGCGTTGAGCTTTTTGATCCGGTCTTCGTAGGCGCGGACCGTCGCGTCGGCCTCGGATTCGCGGCCGAGCGCCTGGGCGTGGAGCGCGAAGTTGTACTTCCAGGCGACGCCGGTGGTGACGCCGAAGATGGTGGGGGCGACGGCCTTGAGCGTATCCGCGATCTTCTCGTGGCGGACCTTCGTCGTGAGGACGACGTCCGGCTTGAGGGCAGCGATGGCTTCGATGTTCGGTTCGGCAAGGGTGCCGACGGTCTTCACATCCTTGAGGGCCTCGACGAGGTGGGGCGGCATGAGCGCGGCGTTGTAGTCGAGGTAGCCGATGGGCTTGAGGCCGAGCTGGACGACGCTGTCGAGCTCGCCGCTGTCGATCGGGAGGACGCGGACGGGCTTCGTCTTGAGCTCCGTCGTGCCCGTGGCGTGCGTGATCGTGCGGGGGAAGACGCCGGGGGCAGCGGTCGTCCCGAAGGCGGCGTACTGCGAGATGATCGGGCCAGCGGGGCTGGGGTTGGCAGCGGTCGAAACCGCGGCTGCCGGCGCATCGGGGGCACCGAGCTCCTTCGGCGCGAGGGGGACGAGGCGGAGCGCCTGGGCGGTGGCCGTCGCAGTGGCGGAAGCGGTAGCGGTCCCCGTGGCGGCGGTGGTGGCGGTGCCGGTGGTGGCGGCCGCCGTGGGTGTCGATTCGTCGTCATCGTCGCCGCTGCAGGAGACGCCGCCGGCGATGGCGAGGGCGCCGGGGATGGCGGCGAGGATGTGGCGGCGCGAGATCGTTCGCCTGGTCATGGGTACTCCTCAACTGGTGTGAGCCGCTCCTGTGGGGCGGCGGGTGGGATGGTGTGGGCCCGCTCGACGCGTGTAGCCAGTCGGTTGACGCGACATTAGTTATGCCTAAGACTACACAATAGTCAAGACGATCGCGTTGCACCTGACGATACACTGTATCTCGCAAAGCCGGTACGGCGCAGTTCAGAACGGACACCCATGGCAACTGTTACCCGCCCGGTCACCACGGCACGCTTCTCGCCCGCCGCAATCCGCGGCCTGGGGCTTGCGGCGTGCGCGGCGCTGCTGGTGGTGGTCTCGCTGCTGAGCCTGCGGTTCGGGGCGGTGTCGATTTCGACCGCGGACGCGTGGGACGCACTCTTCCACTACGACGCGAGCTCCTACGACCAGGCGGTGGTGCGCTCGCTGCGGTTGCCGCGGACGATCATCGGGCTCGGAGCGGGGGCGGCGCTGGCGGTGGCGGGCGCGACGATCCAGGCGACGACGCGCAACCCGCTGGGCGACCCGTCCATCCTGGGCATCAACTCGGGTGCCGCGTTCGCGATCGTGACTGCGGTGTTCTTCGGCGGCATGGTGGACTCGCACCAGTACATCTGGTTCGCGTTTACCGGCGCGCTCGCGGCCTCGGCGCTGGTGTACCTGGTGGCATCGGCAGGGCGAGGCGGCGCGACGCCGGTGAAGCTGGCACTGGCGGGCGCGATCGTCGCGGCGCTGCTGAGCTCGTGGACGACGGCGCTGCTGCTGCTGGACGAACAGACGCTCGACGTGGTGCGGTTCTGGCTGGCCGGGTCGCTGGCGGGGCGGGAGCTCGATGCGTTCTGGACGGTGTTGCCGTTCCTGGTAGCGGGCGTGGCCGGCGCGCTGCTGCTTTCGCGGCAACTGAACGTGCTCTCGCTCGGCGACGACACGGCCCGGGCGCTGGGGATGAACACCACACGGGTGCGGATCATCTCGGCCGGGCTGGTGGTGCTCATGGCGGGCGGGGCGGTCGCGGCGGCGGGGCCGATCGCGTTCATCGGGCTCGCGGTGCCGCACATCGTGCGGACAATGACCGGGCCGGACTACCGCTGGATCCTCGCGTACAGCGTGCTCGTGGGGCCGATGCTCCTGCTCGGGGCCGACATCGCCGGGCGGCTGGTCGTGCGGCCGGCGGAGCTCCAGGTGGGGGTGATCACGGCGTTCTGTGGCGCGCCGCTGCTCATCCTGATTGCGCGCAGCCGGCGCGTGGCGGAGCTGTGATGTCCGCGGTACCGATCGTCGAGAGGCGCCGGCCGGTGGCCAACGTGTACCTCGGACCCGTTGCCTTCCGTGTGGATGTGCGCTGCCTGGCGCTGATCGCGGGCGGACTGGCCGTGCTGGCCGTGCTCGCGGCGTGGACGATGACGCTCGGCAGCTTCCCCATCCCGCTCACGGAGGTGGTGAAGTCCACGGTGGGCGCGGGCAAGCCGGAGCACGAGTTCATCGTGCGGGAGCTGCGGCTGCCGCGGGTGCTGTGCGCGGTGCTCGTGGGTGCGCTGCTCGCGACGGCGGGCGCGGTGTTCCAGGGCGTGGTGCGCAACCCGCTGGTGTCGCCCGACATCATCGGGATCGACGCGGGCGCCTCGCTCGTGGCGGTGTGGTGGATCGTGACCGGGCGCGACACGACGTTCCTGCCGGTGGTCGCGTTCGGCGGCGCCGCGGCGGCAGCGATGGGGATCTACCTGGTCACCTGGCGGGGCGGCGTGGCGCCGGGACGGCTGATCCTCGTCGGCATTGGCGTGAACGCGCTGCTCGGCGCGGCGACGACGTTCCTCATGACGCGCTACCCGATCGAGCGGGTGTCGAACGCGATGCTCTGGACGACGGGCTCGGTGTACGCCACGAGCTGGGCGGACGTGCGGGTCCTGGCGGGCACCCTCGGCGTGCTGCTGCCGCTTACCGTCTCGCTGATGTGGCCGCTGCGCGTCCTCCAGTTCGGCGACGACACGGCGAAGGGCATGGGCATGCGGGTGGAGGTGGTGCGGCTCGGGCTGCTGCTCTCCGGGTGCGGGCTGGCGGCGGTTGCGGTCTCGATCGCCGGGCCGGTCGGCTTCGTCGCGTTCGTGGTGCCGCACATCGCCCGCATGCTGGCGGGCCCCATGACCGGCGGCGTGCTGGTGCTCACGGCGGTCGCGGGCGGCATCCTCCTGCTCGCCGCGGACACGGTGGGGCAGCACTTCCTCCCGGTGGCGCTCCCGGTGGGGGTCGTGACCGCGGCACTCGGGGCGCCCTACTTCCTCTTCCTCCTCTACCGAGTGAACGCGCGGCTATGAACAGCGAACACGGCGGCCGGCTTCGCACCGGCGAGCTGACCCTGGCCTACGGCAGCCAACCGGTAGTCACAGACCTCTCGCTCGGGCTGCCGGACGGGCAGGTGACGACGATCATCGGCGCCAACGCGTGTGGCAAGTCGACGCTGCTGCGCGCGCTGGCGCGGCTGATGAAGCCAAGCAACGGGGCGGTGTACTTCGACGGCCAGGCGATCCACCGGCTGCCGGCCAAGGAGGTGGCGCGGCGGTTGGGGTTGCTCGCTCAACAATCGAACGCGCCGGAAGGGGTGACGGTGGAGGACCTGGTACGGCGCGGGCGGTATCCGCACCAATCGTTCCTCCAGCCACCCTCGCGGGATGACCACGAGGCGGTTGAGCGCGCGCTCGAGCTGACCGGGATGCAGCCGCTGCGGCACCGGCCGGTCGACGAGCTTTCGGGCGGGCAGCGCCAGCGCGCGTGGATCGCGATGGCCCTCGCGCAGGACACGCCGGTGCTCCTGCTGGACGAACCGACGACGTACCTGGACATCGCGCACCAGCACGAGGTGCTCTCGCTGGTGCGCCGGCTCAACCGCGAAGAGGGCCGCACCGTGGTGATGGTCCTGCACGACATCAACGAGGCGGCGGCGGTGAGCGACCGGATCGTGGCCCTGCGGGACGGCGCGGTGCTCGCGGACGGCGCACCGGACGAGGTGTTGCGGCCGGAGCTGCTGGAGCGCGTGTTCGGCGTGGAATGTGACGTCGTGGCGCACCCGCGCGACAGCCGCCCGGTCAGCATCCCGCGGAGCCGGCTCGCCCGCCGTGGGTCGCGGACGCCGGAGGTTGAGCCGCGGGGCGAGTTGCGCGCGCATGGCCTGCGCCTGGGGTACGGCAAGCGCGAAGTGGTGCCCGGGCTTTCGACCGAGATCCCGGCCGGCGAGGTCACGGTCATCGTCGGGGCCAACGCCTGCGGGAAGTCGACCGTGCTGCGGGCACTGGGGCGGCTGGTCGAGCCCCGCGCAGGCCAGGCCATGCTCGACGGGCGGGACGTGCACCGGTACCGGCACCGGGAGTTCGCCCGGCGCGTAGGCGTGCTGCCGCAGTCGCCGGTTCCGCCGCCCGACCTGCTGGTCGAGGACCTGGTGGCGGCGGGGCGGTACCCGCACCAGCGCTGGTATCGCCAGTGGAGCCGGGCCGACGCCCGCGCCGTCGAGCGGGCGCTCGCCGCGACGGGCACGGAGGACCTGCGCGGCCGGCCGGTGGCACAGCTCTCGGGCGGCCAGCGGCAGCGGGCCTTCCTGGCGATGACGCTGGCGCGCGAGGCGCCGGTGCTGCTGCTCGACGAGCCAACCACGTTCCTCGACATCGCGCACCAGGTGGAGGTGCTCGACCTGGTGCGGGAAGCGAACCGCGAACGCGGGGTGACCGTCCTGATGGTGCTGCATGACCTCGCGCTCGCGTGCCGCTATGCCGACCGGCTGATCGCGATGAAGGACGGTGCGGTGGTGGCCGCCGGCACACCGGCCGAGGTGATGACACCCGAGCTCGTCCAGGCGGTGTTCGGCGTCGAAGCGTGCGTGGTCGAGAACGGGCAGAGCGGCGCGCCGCTGGTGTTGCCGGTCTACGGGCACCGCGATGATGGCGGCCGGCAGGCGGTCCTCGCGGGCAGAGCTGCCGTCGAAGCCCGCACGCCGCGCACGCGCGCCCACACGGAGGTGACATGACCGAGACAGCGACACCCGCCGCGTCCGCGCTGGCGGAGTTCATCGCGGCCGCCGGGCGGGGTGGGCTGCAGGTGGGGGCGCCGGGCCCGGGGTGGGTCGCGATCGAAGGCTGGGCCGAGAGCGTGCATCACCAGAACGCGATGGCGGCGTACCAGTCCGGTTACGGGTCGCCACCTGCGGGCGCGGCGATGCTCGCGTTCCAGCCGGGCCGTGTGGTGGCCGGTCGCGTACGCCGGGTACTGTGCGTTTGCCGGGAGGGCGCTGCCGCAGCTTGCGGGCAACGTGTTCGTCGCGTTCGATTCCGTGTGCGAGGTGCGGCTGCGGGACCACGATGCCCGGCTGCCGGCGGCCACCGATGACGACGCCCGGCTGGAGGCGGTGCTGGGCGAAGCGGGCGCGATGGCGGCCCCGATCATCGACGCACTGGTGCTGCGGAAGGAGATCGCGGCCGCGAACGCGTGGGCGGTGTTGCTGGATGCGTTCTCGTCGGCGGCCGCGGTTGCCGCGACGGCGACGGGCGAGGCCGAGGCCGTGTGGGCGCGCTGGCGGCGGCTGCTCGAGCTCTGCCCGTACCCTGCGAAGCGCCGCCCGCGCCGGTTCGAGTACGACGGCGACGGGGAACGCCTGGAGGTGACGGTCCGGGCGAGCTGCTGTCTGTTCTTCACGTCCGAATCGGCGAAGGCGTCACCCGACCCGTACTGCAAGCTCTGCTACATCGAATCGGACGCGAACCGGGTGCGGCGGCTGCGAGGGTAGCGGCGCGGCGGCGCGGGCGGGGGGCGGGTCCGCGGTGCGGGACACTGCCAGAGTTCGTCCGTACCGGCCGGGAATCGCGACACGAGCTGTCGCAGGGTGCGTGCTATCGTCCGCCCGAGCCCGGTCCCCGGGCGCGGAGATAGCGATGACTGCGGCGTTCGAAAGGCTTGGGGCGAAGTTCAAAGCCAGGGATACGAAATCGGTCGGCCCCCCGTTTCATCCCCTCGCCTGCCACCTGGCCGATACAGCGGCGGTGGCACTGGAGCTGTGGGATACGTGCCTGGCGCCGGCGACCCGGGCGCGGCTGGCAGAGGGACTAGGCCTCGATGAGCCGAATGCGGGGCGGTGGACCGCATTCCTCGCGGGGCTCCACGACCTGGGCAAGGCGTCGGCACCGTTCCAGCGGAAGTACGACGAAGCTGGCTTCCGGGCGCGGCTCGAGGGCACCGGGCTGGTCGTTGGCAACGACGAGGATCCCGGCCATGGGAGTGTCACGTTCGCTGCCGCCGGGCGCTTGCTTGAAGAGCGCGGTGTCCCCCGAGTGACGGCGCGACGGCTGGCCACGCTGATCGGCGCACACCACGGGCGGTTCGTCGACCCGAAGGAACGCGGCGACATTGGCGAGGGGCGCCCGGACATCCGTGGCGCGTGGGAGGCTGCACGGGCGGAGCTGTTCGAGGCGCTCGCGGAGGTGGTGGGCATCGACCTGGGCCAGGGGCCGCTGCCCACGGGCGAGATGCCCAACGCTGCGGCGATGGCGCTGGCGGGATTCGTCTCGGTCGCCGACTGGATCGCCTCGATCGACGACCGGGGGTTCTTCGACTACGCGCCGGCGATCAGCCGGGAGGGGTACGCGGAGTACTTCGAGAAAACGCGCAAACGGGCGAAGGACGTCCTCACTGGACTCCGCTGGGGGGCGGCCGGCGAACCGCCGGTGGGCGGGGACTTCGAGGCCATGTTCGGTGTCCAACCGTGGCCGGTACAGGAGGCCGCCGTTGAGCTGGCGGCATCGCTCGGGGAGGGCGGCCTGGTCGTGGTCGAGGCGCCGATGGGGGAAGGCAAGACGGAAGCCGCCTTCTACCTGGTCGATCGGTGGACCGCGGGGAACTCACGGGGCTTCTACATCGCACTGCCGACCATGGCCACGGCGAACCAGATGCACGGGCGGGTCGAGCACTTCCTGAAGGAACGGTTCGCGGACCAGCTCGAGTTGGGCGGTGACCTGAACATCGTGCTGGCGCACGGCGGGGCGGCGCTGATGGACCTGCCGCGCTGGCCGCAGCAGGTGTACGACGAGGACACGAAGGGCCGGGATGGCGCCGTCCGGGCCGGCGAGTGGTTCCTCCGGGGGAGCAAGCGGGCGCTGCTCGCTGCCTACGGCGTCGGGACAGTCGACCAGTCGCTCATGGCGGTGCTGCAGGTGAAGCACGTCTTCGTACGGCTGTTCGCGCTCGCTGGCAAGCCCGTGGTCATCGACGAAGTGCACGCCTACGACACGTACATGACCGGCCTGCTGGAGCGCCTGCTGGAGTGGCTGGGCGCGCTGGATGCGCCGGTCGTGCTGCTCTCGGCGACGCTGCCGTCGAACAGGCGGCGGCAGCTCCCGGAGGCGTACGCGAGGGGCCGGGGGGCGCCGCTGGCCAGCGAGGGCGACACCGAGGCCGTGGCCTACCCACGCATCAGCTGGCTCGAAGGCAACGTGGCGCGGTCGAAGCCGTTCGCCGCGGCGCAACGGTCGCAGCGCGACCTCGCGATCCACCGGCTGGACGGCGACGACACGGCGGTGCGCCACCTGCTGGTCCGCGAGCTCGCCGGCGGCGGGTGCGCGGCGGTGATCTGCAACACGGTTGCCTCGGCGCAGCGGGTCTACCAGTGCCTGCTGGGAGACTTCGCGGAAGACGAGCTGGGGCTGTTCCACGCGCGTTTCCTGGCGAAGGACCGGGAGCGGATCGAGAATGACTGCGTCGACCGGTTCGGCAAGCCGGCCAAGGGCACGAAGCACACCGCCTGCCGCCCGCACCGCTTCGTGCTGGTCGCGACCCAGGTGGTGGAGCAATCGCTGGACCTGGACTTCGATGTTATGGTGAGCGAGCTGGCGCCCATCGACCTGCTGCTCCAACGGTCGGGGCGGCTGCAGCGGCACAAGCGCTACCGGCGGTACCAGGGCCCGGCCGTGCTCCACGTCCGCTGGCCGGAGGGCGCGGACGACCCGCAGTTCGACCCGCCGAGCCTGCACGTCTACGACGAGCATGTGCTGCTCCGGACGTGGCACGCGCTGCGCGAGCGGGACGTCATCGCCATCCCGAACGACGTGCAGGAGCTGGTGGACCGGGTGTACTGCGACCTGGAGGCCATCCCGGAGGACGCCGCGGGCCGGCTACTGGAGCGCTGGCGGGAGACGTGGGGGAGGCTGGAGAAGAAGAGGGACGATGAGCAGTCTGAGGCGAAGGTGCGCCGCATCAAGCAACCACGCGGCGTGAGCCTGCCGGGCGAGCTGCTGCCGCAGGCGCTCGAAGAGGATGACCCGACGCTGCACCCGGCACTCCAGGCGGTGACCCGGCTAACGAAGCCCTCCGCGGAGATTGTGGTGCTGAAAGCCGGGAGCCCGCTCATCCCGGTCGATGGCACGAAACTCACCCGCAGGGACGTCCTCGCGCTACGGCGGTGTTCGGTATCGGTGGGCCACGGTGGTGTCGTGCGCACGCTGAACAACATCGAGCCACCGGCGGCGTTCGCCGGATCGCCGCTGCTGCGGCGCCACCGGCTCGTCGTCCTCGACGAGGGCGGCACGGCGGAGGTTGGGCCCTATCTGTTGCGGTACGACGGTGAGCTCGGGCTGCGGCTGGAGGCCCGGCCGTGAACGGTAGCCGGGCCTCATATCGTCCCGCCACGCAAGGAGGCACAACCTGAACACGCCCATCGCACCACGATCGCCACCGGTGGGCCGTGGCCGCCGGCTGCCAACCACCCCACGCCCCTGAAGGGAGGCAACATGACAGCATCCTTCAGTCTGCTGACTGAGCCGTGGTTGCCCGTGCGTTTCGCGGGCGAGCCCAACGCACGCGATGTCTCGATTATCGACGCCATCGCCCAGGCCCATGAGATCCGGGAGCTCGCCGACGCGTCGCCGCTGGTAACCGTCGCGCTGCACCGGCTCCTGGTCGCCGTGCTCCACTGCGCGTACGGCCCGGCGACGCATTCCGAGTGGGTCGCGCTCTGGGAGGCGGGCCGGTTCGACCCGGCGCCACTGGAGCGCTACCTGGCGGACAAGACGCCCGCGTTCGACCTCTTCGACCCCGAGCGGCCGTTCTACCAGTTGGCGAGCCTCCCGGCTGACGCGGCGGTGAGTATCGCCAAGCTCGGGCACGCCTACAGCGCCGGCAACAACCCGGTGCTGTTCGACCACACGCGGGATGCCGAGGAACCGGCGCTCAGCCCGGCGGCGGCAGCGCAGCTCCTCGTCGCACAGCACGGGTTCGCCGTAGGCGGCCTCATCTCGCGCCTCCCGGGTGAACCGACCTCTGCCGAAGCCGGGCATCTGCTCAAGGGGGCGGTCATCCTGGCCACCGGGACCAACCTGTACCAGACGCTGGTGCTGAACATGGTCCGGGTGGATGGGATCGACTCAGCGCCGTTCGAGTTCAATCCTGCGGACGACGCACCGGCGTGGGCGCGCCCGGTCCCATCGGCGACGCCCCGGCGTCCCGGCGGGTACCTCGACCTGCTCACGTGGCAGTCCCGGCGGATCCGGCTCCTCCGGGACGAGGATGGCCTGGTCCGCCGGGCGGTGCTCATGGCCGGTCACACTTTCCCGAAGGACTACGACCCCCGTGGGCAGGAGACCATGGTCGCGTACCACTCGCGGGAGCAGGCGAAGGGGCAGAGGGCATGGTTTCCCCTCGGCTTTAGGGTCGAACGGGCGCTATGGCGGGACAGCACCGCGCTCTTCCAGGCGCCCGAGTCCGCTGCCGACGATGGCCGGCCGAGGACGCTCCGGGAGCTCGCCGGCAGGCGGCAGGCGGGTTACATCGACCGGGAGGCCGCCGGGCTGAGCGCGTTCGGGCTCTCGTCATCCAAGGCCAAGCTCTTCCTCTGGCGGCGGGAAGACCTGCCGCTGCCGCTGGCGTTCGTCGACCAGGAGGACCTGGTAGCGGCGCTCGCGAAGGGGCTGGACGCGGCCGACGGTGCGCGGAGCGCGCTGCGCACGGCTACGTGGGTGCTCGCCAGCGAGTCACTCGGGCCCGACGGGACGGCCGACCGGGCCCGGGTCGATGCGCTGCTGGCCTCGCTGGAACCAGAGCGGGCGTACTGGCCGCAGCTCGACCTGCCGTTCCGCCGGTTCATGGTGGACCTGGCGCGCAGCTACGCGCAGGACTACGGCCGGGCCGCGGAAGCGGAGCTCGGGCAAGCGATCGACGCGGCCGCGCGGGCGGCGTTCGAACAGGCGGCCGCGGCGGTCGCCACATCGGGGCGGGGCCAGCGCGCCGAAGCCATCGCCACACCACGGTTCCTGGCGTCCCTCGGCACGGCGCTGGGGCCACTGCAGCCCGAGGAGGTGACCGCATGACCGAAGCAACCACAGCCCCGGCCCCGGCCGACGTGTTCGGCGCCGCGGCGGGCCGGCTGCTCCACGAGCTCGATGAACGCGTGCCGCGCGACGACCGGAAGGGCGACCGGGGGACGCTGGCGATCCTCCGGCGCGCCGCCGGCAAGTCGTCCATCGAAGCGCACGGTGCGGCGGCGATCGTGTATCGCTACGTGCCGGCGGAGCTGTCCGTCGCGGATGTCGAGGCGATCTTCACGGTGGCGACGCTGTTCGCGATCCATCCGCGCGACACCGGGCCGAGCGAGGGCCGCCGGCACGAGCGCGGCATCGGGACCGCGCTCCGCGCGATCCGCTGGCGTGAGGAATCGACCGATGAGGACCCGGGCGTCGAGCGCCGCTTCGTGGCGCTGCTCAACAGCAGCCGCGAGGCATTGCCCGAGCACCTTCGCCACCTCGTGACGCTGCTTCAATCGCGGAACGAGAACACGGCGATCAACTACCGCCAGCTCGCGCGAGACATCCGCGATTGGGACGCCGTCGACCGGCGCGTCCAGCGGGCGTGGGCGAGCGGCTTTTGGGGCTACCGCGCCACGGGTGAGCCCACGGCAGCTGGTCCTGACAGCGACACCGCAACCGACTCCGACACAAACACCGACTCCGACGACGACTGAGAAAGGACGCTACCCATGCTGATTGAGCTTCACATCATCCAGAACTTCGCCCCTTCGAACCTGAACCGGGACGACACGGGCAGCCCGAAGTCGTGCGAATTCGGCGGGTACCGCCGGGGGCGAATCTCGAGCCAGGCGATCAAGCGGGCCATCCGGGAGCGGTTCAAGGAGGACAAGCTGGTCCGGGCTGACCTCTACGCACAGCGCAGCAAGCGGTTCGTCGAGGCGATCGCGACGAAGCTCGCGGAGCGCGGCCGCGACCACGAGGCGGCCAGCAAGGTGGCGGAGGCCGGGCTCGGGCTGCTCGGGATCAAGCTCGCGCGGGAGGGCAAGACCGAGTACCTGCTTTACTTCGCCCCCGCAGAGCTCGACGCCATCGCGACCTTCTGCAGCGACCGCTGGGACGCGCTCGAAGCGGCTGCCGGCCACCAGAAGGCCAAGAAGGAGAAGAAGGACCCCGAAACCGAGGCGCTCGCGAAGCATCTCCAGCAGAAGCTCGACGGGGGCAAGGCGTCGGACCTCGCGCTGTTCGGGCGCATGCTCGCGGACCTGCCGGAGAAGAACATCGACGCCGCGAGCCAGGTGGCGCACGCAATTTCGACGCATCCCGTGTCGATCGAGTTCGACTACTACACGGCGGTGGACGACCTGAAGCCCGAAGACACAGAAGGCGCGGACATGATCGGCACCGTCGAGTTCAACTCGGCCTGCTACTACCGCTACGCGAACATCGACCTGGACCAGCTCGCCGGGAACCTCAACGGCGACGCCGAGCTCGTCGCGGCTACGGTGCGCGCGTTCCTCCACGCGAGCGTCGAGGCAATCCCGACCGGGAAGCAGAACTCGTTCGCGGCGCGGAACGCCCCGTCGCTGGTGTGCACGGTTGTGCGGGAGCGCGGCGCGTGGTCGCTGGCGAACGCGTTCGTCGACCCGGTTCGCGCGCGGGGCGAGAACGGCCTCGTCTCGGCCTCCATGGCGGCGCTGGACCAGCACTGGGGCGAGCTCGTCGAAATGTACGGCGCACCGGCGGGGCTGCAGGTGCAGGTGGCGGCGCTGGGGAAGACGCCGTTCGCGCACCTGGGCACGCCGGTCCCGGTGCCGGAGCTGATCGAGGCGACGGTGAAGGCGGCCTGCCCGTGAGCACGCTGCTCCTGCGGCTCTGCGGGCCCATGCAGGCATGGGGGACGCGGAGCCGCTTCACCGAACGGGACACGGAGCTGGAACCGTCCAAGAGCGGCGTCGCGGGGCTGCTTTGCGCGGCCATCGGCCGGACGCGCGACCTCCCGGTCGACGACATCGCGGCCCTGAAGATGGGGGTGCGCGTGGACCACGAAGGCACGATGGCGCGCGACTACCACACCGCGGGCGGCGGCGGGAGCGGCGTCGTCCGGGCGAGCGGCGGCACATCGCGGGACGCGGTGCTTTCGAACCGCTACTACCTCGCCGATGCGGACTTCCTCGTTGGTCTCGAGGGCAACCGGGGATTCCTCGAGGAGCTCGATGCCGCCCTTCGCGTGCCGGAATGGCAGCTCTCGCTGGGGCGCAAGAGCTTCGTGCCGGCGCTCCCGGTGTACCTGCCCGGGGGTGGCATCCGCGATGACGGCCTCGAAGCCGCGCTCAAGGCCGAGCCGTGGCCGCTCGGGCCGGCGTCGATGACCCGCCGTTACCTGCGGGAGAACCCGTCGCGGCGGCTGCGGATCGTCCTCGAAGCGAGCTTCGACGATGACAACGTGCAGGTGCGCCAGGACCAGCCGGCGGGAGTGTGCTTCGCCACGCGCTCGTTCGGGCCGCGCGCCATCCGCCAGGACTATTTCGAACATGAGGAGCCTTCGCATGTACCTCAGCCGGCTCACGCTTAACCTTCGCGACGCCAACGCCCGCCGCTGGCTGGGCGACTGCCACGAGCTCCACCGTGCCCTGTTGCGGGGATTTGGGGATTCGGGCGATCAGCCAGCACGCCGGGAGTTCGGCGTCCTCCACCGGGTCGAAATGACGCCCGGGCAGCCCGTGCGCGTGCTCGTGCAGTCGGCCGCGGCGCCGCGATGGGCGTTCGAAGCGCGCGCGGTCGTTGGGATCGATGGCCCGGCCAGCATGGACCGCCTGCTCGACAGAATCGCGCCCGGGCGGCGCTACCGGTTCCGGCTTCGCGCCAACCCGACGCGGCGGGTGCACCAGCGCGCGACGATGGGCCCGGACCTCCGGGAGCTCGACACCCACGGCAACTGGCGCGACGCCGGGGAGATCGCGGAGCACGAGCGGACCTACATCGCGCGGCGCGATCGTGCCGAGGATGTCGCCTGGAAAGGCAAACGGGTCGAGTTGACGCGCGAGGAGGACCGCATCGCGTGGCTTGCCCGCCGGGGTCGCGAATTCGACGGTTTCGAGCTCGTGGCTGCACAGCTGGCCCCGGGGCCGGGAGGCGCCGCGCGGGACTACTTCGCCACACGGGCGGACCCAGGGGGGCGGATGGAAGGACGGAAGCCTGGGTGGGCACCGGACCGGAGGATGACGCTGGGGACGGCGCTCTTCGAGGGGGTCCTGGAGGTGACGGACGGGGACCGGCTGCGGGCGGCGATCGCGGAGGGCATCGGGCCGGGCAAAGCGTTCGGCTGCGGCCTGCTTTCGCTGGCGCCGGTGGACGGGTGATGTGCCGTGAAGGACCTCCACACGCTCCCGAAGGTGCGGGACAGCTGGTCCTACCTGTATGTCGAGCGGTGCCGGGTGGACCAGAAGGACAAGGCTATCGCTATCCACGACCAGCGCGGCGTGGTGCCGGTGCCGTGTGCGTCGATAACGCTGCTGATGCTGGGGCCGGGGACGACGATCACGCACGCGGCCATCCGGGCGCTGGCGGAGAACGGCTGCCTGGTCTGCTGGACGGGCGAGGGCGGGGTGCGGTTCTACGCGCAGGGGCTGGGGGAGACGCGGTCGGCGCGGAACCTCCTTCGCCAGGCGGCGGCGTGTAGCGACCCGACGACGCGGCTCGGGGTCATCGACCGGATGTACCGGATGCGGTTCCAGGAGGAGATCCCGCCGGGGTATAGCCTGCAGCAGCTCCGGGGGCGGGAGGGGCTGCGCGTAAGGGCTGCGTATTCGAAGGCGAGCCAGGAGACGGGGGTGCCGTGGCGGGGGCGGGCGTACCGCCCGGAGGAGTGGCGCGGCGCGGACCCGATCAACCGGGCGCTTTCGGCGGCGAACAGCTGCCTCTACGGGGTCTGTCACGCGGCGATCGTCTCGGCGGGGTATTCGCCCGCGCTGGGGTTCATCCATTCGGGCAAGCAGCTGTCGTTCGTGTACGACATCGCGGACCTGTACAAGGCGGACGTGAGCATCCCGGCGGCCTTCGAGGCGGTGGCGGAGGGGCCGGGGAACCTGGAATCGCGGGTGCGGCAGCGGCTCCGGGACATCTTCTACGGGGAGCGGATCCTCAGCCGGATCGTGCCGGACATCGACCGGGCGATCGGGGTGCCAGAGCAGGAGGCCATGCCGTACGAGGGTGCGGTCGACGAGGCGACGCTGGTCCCGGGCTGGCTCTGGGACCCGGATGGGGCGGATGTCCGGGCCGGGGTGAACTACGCGTCCGGCGACGGTGCGCCGGTGGAGGAACCACCGGAGTTCGACGACGGGGGCGGGTGATGGTGGTGCTCTTTCTCGAACGGGTGCCGCGGGGTCTGCGGGGGGAGCTGACGCGCTGGATGCTGGAACCGCGGGCGAACGTCTTCGTGGGGACGATGAGCGCGATGGTCCGGGAGCGGCTGTGGGGGCAGATCTGCAGCGACTCAAAAGGGGGTTCGGCGCTGCTCATCTACACGACGGACAACGAACAGGGGTTCGCGTACCGGCTGTGGGGAGCACCGTCGCACTACCTGGAGGACTTCGAGGGGCTGTTATTGGTGCGGACGCCGTCGGGCTCGTAGAGTCCGGGGAGGTGGTGTCAGGTTCGGAGTAGACCGTAATGGGCCTGATGGGTGGTATTACGGTTCCAGTGCCGTCCCCACACGCGTGGGGGTGAACCGGCGGCGCGGGTGCTGGCGGAGCGGGTGCATGAGCCGTCCCCACACGCGTGGGGGTGAACCGTAGACGGCGCAGGGGCCGTAGAGCACCGGCACGCCGTCCCCACACGCGTGGGGGTGAACCGGGCAGCGAGCTGGCGCGGGAGGTGGCGGGGGTGCCGTCCCCACACGCGTGGGGGTGAACCGCAGCGCGTCTCGTCGTTCCGGCGAGTCATCTGGCCGTCCCCACACGCGTGGGGGTGAACCGTACAGACGTGGGACGGACTGTCTAGGAAAGCCGTCCCCACACGCGTGGGGGTGAACCGTCCGGGCTCATGTTCGCCGCGAGGAACGGGAAGCCGTCCCCAC
>JADZEI010000082.1 GCA_020850615.1 Dehalococcoidia bacterium
AGGTGCGGACAGCCGAGCGCATCCGAGCCGCGCGCGTGAGCCCTCACCCCCGGCCCCTTTCCCGTGCGCGGGAGAGGGGAGACGTGGCAACTTCGTCCGGGGAGCCCGTGTGTCGGCGAAAACCAGCTCCTCCCTCTCCCCGCAGGGAGGGGGAGGCCGGGAGGGTGAGGGTGCGCGCGACCGAGGGAGGTGCGGACAGCCGAGCGCATCCGAGCCGCGCGCGTGAGCCCTCACCCCCGGCCCCTTTCCCGTGCGCGGGAGAGGGGAGACGTGGCAACTTCGTCCGGGAGCCGTGTGTCGGCGAAAACCAGCTCCTCCCTCTCCCCGCAGGGAGAGGGAGGCCGGGAGGGTGAGGGTGCGTGCGGGAGGGTGCGGGGCCGCGGCGCATCCGAGCCGCGCGCGGGAGCCCTCACCCCCGGCCCCTTTCCCGTGCGCGGGAGAGGGGAGACGTGGCAACTTCGTCCAGGGAGCCCGTGTGTCGGCGAAAACCAGCTCCTCCCTCTCCCCGCAGGGAGAGGGAGGCCGGGAGGGTGAGGGTTGGCGCGACCGCCAATACGGCTTCGCCATTGGCGCGGACAGCAGCTGTCGCGGGCGCGGTGCACTGCCGCTTGGTGCTCCGTGCATGGCGGGCCTACAGTGCGGGCATGCGCATCCTTGGTGTGGACCCCGGACTCAACATCACCGGCTTTGGCGTGCTCGAAGTCGTCGGCGACCGCTGCGTGCACGTGCACCATGGCGTCGTCCGCACGCGGCCGGCCGACACGCTCGCCGCGCGGCTCGTGGCCATCCGCGACGCCGTGCGCGCGGTCGCGGGCGAGTTCGAGGTGACCGCGGGTGCGGTGGAGGCGGGCTTCGTGGGCACGAACACGAAGAGCGCGCTCTCGCTTGGCCAGGCGCGCGCGGCGGCTATCCTCGGGCTCGCGGATGCGGGGATCGATGTGCGCGAATACGCGCCGGCGCTCGTGAAGAGCACAGTCGCCGGGTATGGCCGGGGCGAGAAGAGCCAGGTCGCGCAGATGGTGAAGCTGCAGCTCGGGCTCCCCTCGCTGCCCACCCCCGCCGACGCCGCCGACGCGCTCGCCGTCGCGATCACGCACTGGGCGCACAGCCGCATGGACGCGAAGCTCGCGACGAGGGTGTAGCGGCACCCGTAGCCGCGCAGCCGCGCAGCGGTAGTCCGCCGAGCCCAGCCTCGGCGGCGCGCCAGCCCGGCGGATGCCTCGCGGTAGCCGTGCGGGCACCCCGGCACCGCGGCCCCGCGCCGGCGCGCGACGCGCCCGCCCCGGGGGCACGCGCGTCGCGCCGCGAGCCGGGCGGTCGCGGAGCTCCCGCCCTCGCAGCCCCGGACGCTGGTGGCCTATCGGTGTGGCATGGTTCGGGCAGTCCCGCGGAGCACTGCTCCGCGGCTACGCCTGCGGCGCCCCGTCCCACACCCGCCCGGCGGCCAGCGATATCAGTAGCCCGACCAATAGCGAGCGCTCGGCCGCGCCCCGGCACCACCGCCCCGCGCCAGCGCGCGACACGCGCACGCCCGGGGGCACGCACCTCGCGCCGCGAGCCACGCGTCGGGCCCGCCGGCTCCCGAAATGTGGCCGATCGACCGGTGTCAGGCGTTCCGTTGACAAGGACACGTTAAAAAGTGAGGCAAAGGCTAACGGTTGTCCGCTATACTTTGGATTCACCGTGTTCATCTTCGACCTCCAGTTGGCCAACTACCGCAATTACGCGCGCGCTTCGGTGCGGCTCGACCGCGGTCTGAACCTGTTCGTCGGGGATAACGCGCAGGGCAAGAGCAACCTGCTCGAAGCCATCTACCTCCTCTCGACGCTCCGTTCGAGCCGCGCCAGCTCGGACGCGGACCTCGTCCGCCGCGACATCCTCCACACGGAGTTCCCGGTCGCGCGCCTTTCCTGCGAAGTCGAGCGTTCCGCGGGCAACCTCCACCTGGACCTCGCCATCGTTGGCCGCACGACCGACGCGAGCCACCGCGCGGGCAAGCGCGTGCGCGTCAACGGCGTCGCCCGGCGCGCTTCGGAGGCGGTGGGGCAGCTGGCGGCGGTGCTCTTCACCACGCTCGACATCGAGATCGTGGCCGGGCCGCCGCTCCTCCGGCGCCGCTACCTGGACATGATGATCTCGCAGGTCGACCGCGGCTATCTGCGGGCGATGCAGCGCTACGCGCGCGTGCTCCAGCAGCGCAATAGCCTGCTCAAGCGCATCCAGGCGCGCGAAGCGAGCTCGGCCGAGCTCGGCTTCTGGGACCAGGAACTGGCGCATGCGGGTGGCGTCATCATGCAGGCGCGCGGCGAGGCCCTGGGGCACCTCGCGCTCCAGGCCCAGCTGCAGATGGAGCGCCTGAGCGACGGCCTCGAGAGCATCTCGCTCACCTACAAGCCCGCGCTCGGCGGGCTCGACGCCGAGGACTGCCCAATCGACGAGACGGAATGGTCCGCGCGGATGCAGCGCGCGCTCGCGGGGCTCCGCCAGCGCGAGATCGGCGCCGGCGCCACGCTCGCGGGCCCCCACCGCGACGACGTCACGGTCGAGATAAACGGCATGCCCGCGGACTCGTTCGCGTCGCGCGCGCAGCAGCGCACGGCCGCGCTTTCGATGCGCCTGGCGGAGGCGAGCTACCTGCGCCGCGCCCTCGGCGACGACCCCGTCGTCCTCCTCGACGACGTGCTCAGCGAGCTGGACGCGCGCCGCCGGAAGGGCGTGCTCGAGTTCTTCGACACCTTCCAGCAGACGATCGTAACCACCGCCGATCCCGACCGCGTGCGCGACATGATGACGCGCGCGACCGGGCGCTTCGTCGTCGCGGGGGGCACGCTCACCCGGTTCGAAGGGGAGTAGCAGATCCGCCGGCGGGGTACCGCAGCGGGCCTCGCCGCCGTCTATGCGGCGGTCTCGTGCGTGGCCGGCGCGGGCGTGCTCGTGCTGCTCTTCAACCTGGACCAGGACGACCCGCGCACCCGCCTCTACGAGGTGAACCTCGCGATTACGACCGCGGTCGTGTTCCTCGGGCTGGGCATCGTCCTGCTCGTGGAGTCGGCCTCGGCACTCGGGAACGTGAGCTCCTCCCCGGTGCGGCTGCGCTGGACCCTGTTCCTCCTGCCGTTCTTCGTGCCCGCCGTGCTCGCAGGGCAATACCTCGCCCGCCACCCCGGCAGGGCGGACTGGCTCTTCGGCGTGCTGAACACGGCGGTCGTGAGCATCCCCTCGATCGCGGTCGCGGCGCTGGTGCTCTGGCGCTACCGCCGCCGCAACCCGCTTTCGTGGCCGGTGAGCTGGCGCGAATCCGTGAGCGGCTTCGCCTATGGCGCGGTGGGCGCGACCACCGTCGCGGGCATCATCAACACGCTCTACATCGGGCTCATGGGCGCGCTCCTCGTGTCGCTCCACGGGCGCGACACCGGCAGCTTCGCCGACGACCTGACCACGCTGCCACGGAGCTGGGGCGTCTTCCTCGACGTGACGACGCTCTCCGTGGTGGCGCCGCTGAACGAGGAGTTCCTCAAGGGCATGCTCGTCGGGCTGTTCTTCTTCCGGCGTGGCGGGGCGGCGCGCTGTTTCGCCTGGGGCGTGCTCGCGGGCGCCGGGTTCAACCTGCTCGAAACCTACAACAACAGCATCGGCCTCCTCGACCCGGATGTCGCCGCCGAACAGGAGATTGGCAGCCAGTGGTGGCTCTTCGCCACCGCGCGCGGCGGCACGGCGGCGATGCACGGCCTCGCGAGCGGGTTTTCGGCGTTGGGCATCTACGGGCTGCTCCACGGGCGGCCGCGCTACCTGCTCGGCTACCTCGTGGGCATCGGCTTCCACGCCAGCTGGAACTTCCTCGTCTACCTGGTCCAGGGCGACGCGTTCTTCAGCCAGCAGGGCTGGGACAACCGCGCGCTCGACATCATCGGCGTCGGCGGGCTGATCGCGGAGGTCGTGCTCACGCTGGCGCTGCTCTGGTACATGCCCGGCCGCCTGCGCGACGGCGAACCGGCGCACGTCTACCGGCTCATCGGCATGCTCCCCGCCCGCGCGAGCCCGGCGCCGGGGTAGCGGCCGCGATCGGCGCCGCGCAGCGGTAGTCCGCCGAGCCCAGCCTCGGCGGCGCGTCAGCCCGACGGATGCATCTCGGTAGCTGTGTGCGCCCGCCCCCGGCACCCTGGCCCGCGGCAGCGCTCGACAGCGCTCCGCCCCCGGTGCACGCGCGTCGCGCCGCGAGCCGGGCGGTCGCGGAGCTCCCGCCCTCGCAGCCCCGGACGGTCGCGGAGCTCCCGCCCTCGCAGCCCCGGACGTTGGTGGCCTATCGGTGTGACACGGCACGGACAGTCCCGCGGAGCACTGCTCCGCGGCTACGCCTGCGGCGCCGGGCCGCGCCAACGCTGGTACACTTTACCGGTGACCGTGCGCCGCAACCCACTCCGCGAGCAGTTCGAAGTCGCCCGGCGGCGGGAGGCGTTCTTCTCGTTCCTTGCGGGGGCCGGTATCGGGATCATCGCGGTCGATACGTGGGTCTCGCACTGGCTCGGCACCGTCGGCGGGCTGGCGATTGGCGGGCTCTGCTACGGCATCGTCTACGGCTACGAAACGGTCATGTGGCGGAAGCACCATGGCTGACGCGCAACCGCTCTCCCACCTCGACGAGCAGGGCGCGGCCCGCATGGTCGACGTCTCCGCGAAGCCCGACACCGAGCGCGTCGCGGTCGCGGAGGCGGTGGTCGTGATGGAGCCGGCGACGCTCGCGCTGATCCAGGAGGGCGGCATCCCCAAGGGCGACGTGATCGCGGTCGCGCGAATCGCCGGGATCATGGCGGCGAAGCGCACGAGCGACCTTATCCCGATGTGCCACCCGCTCCCGGTCACGGGCGTGACCGTGGACCTGGCCCCCGAAGGCGCCGCGCAGCTCCGCATCACTGCCCGCGTTAAGACCGCCGGTAAGACGGGCGTCGAAATGGAGGCGCTGACCGCCGCCAGCGTCGCCGCCCTCACGGTCTACGACATGTGCAAGGCTGTCGACCGCGGGATGCGCATCGAAGGCGTGCGCCTGCTCGAAAAGCTGGGCGGCAAGTCCGGCCACTGGGTCGCGCCGGGGTAGCGGGCCTTCACCTTCGACGTTCGATCGTCGGACTTACTCGATCCGCCAGCCGGCCCCGTGCTCCAGGCACCCGAAGTACACCCAGAAGGCGCGGCTCCCGGCGGTCAGCGTCGCCGGGCTCACCCAGGCGCCGTCCTTCGTTGCGAGCTGCGGTTCGCCGTTCGCGACCGCGCAGGCGTCGAACGCCTTGGCGGACGCGGCCTGTTCGGAGGCGGTGGGGCGGTTCTGCTCGGCCCAGGGCATGTTGAGCTCGCCCATGTGCTGGTCGTAGCAGCCCATGTGGATGGCGGTCGCCTCGTCGTCCGATGTCGTGCGGAGCTCGCC
This sequence comes from Dehalococcoidia bacterium, assembly GCA_020850615.1. Classification (GTDB taxonomy): domain Bacteria; phylum Chloroflexota; class Dehalococcoidia; order Tepidiformales; family Tepidiformaceae; genus JADZEI01. The sequence goes on from JADZEI010000082.1 coordinate 5,417, forward strand.
CTCGATCTCGAGCTGGAGCCCGCCACCCACGCCCTTGCCCGGCAACCGGTGCACGATCAGCCCCTGCGCTTCGATGCACCGCGCAGCCCGCTCCATCGCGCCGTTGTGCTCCTCCAGCGTGATCACCGCGTCCGCGAGGATCGATGCCTGGATCTCGGCCGGCGAGAGCGCGATTATCTCACCGGACCGCACCGCCTCCCCGAGTACCGAATCCAGTTCGTCAGATATGGATTCCGGTTCGCTCGAATCGCCGCGCGACATGGCCCAGGCCCCGGTGACCAGCGCTCCAATGGCCACCAGGCCCGCGATGGCGACGAAGAAGGTGGTCCGGCGCAACCGCACGCGCATCCCTCCGGCGAATACTCGCGCGGCCAGCGTAGCTATGCCGGCGTCGCCGCACAACGGTCTACGGGATGAGCAGGACCCGGCCGAACGCCTGGCGGCTTTCGATGAATGCGTGGGCGGCGGCGGCTTCGGCGAGCGGGAACGTCGTGTCGATGGCCATGCGCAGCTCGCCCTTCGCCGCGTCGGCGAGCAGGCGCTCGATCATCGGCTTCGTGCGGGCGGCGTTCACCGCCATCTCCACGCCGAGCAGCACGCCCACCAGGCTCGCGTTCTTCGCGACAAGCGGCCAGGTGTCCTGCCGGCTGTCGTCCCGCCCGGCGCGCCCGACCGAGATGACGCGCCCGCGATAGGCCACCGCTTCGAGCGACTGCTGCAGCACCGGCCCGCCGACGCTGTCGACGATGAGGTCCGGGCCGCGGCCGGTGATCGCCTTCGCCTTTTCGACCCAGTTGTCGCGGACGTAGTTGATGGCGTGGTCGCAGCCGTACTCGGCGAGGCGGGCCAGGCGGTCGTCGCTGGAGGCGGTGGCGAGCACGGTGGCGCCGGCGCGCTTCGCGAGCTGGATGCCGGCGAGCCCGACGCCGCTCGCGCCGGCGTGGATAAGCACGGACTGGCCGGCCTGCAGCCCGCCGAATTCGAACAGGCAGTCGGCGGCGGTGCCGAACTCGATCGGGATCGCCGCGGCCTGCTCGATGCTGAGCCCCTCGGGGATGGCGTAGGCGGCGCGCGCGGCCACCGAGACGACGCTGGCGTGCGAGCCGTTGCCCATCGTCGCGACGACGGGCTGGCCCACCTGGAACTCGGTGACGCCGTCCCCCAGGGCCTTCACGACGCCCGCGCACTGGTAGCCGACAATGTGGGGCACGGCCGTGAGCGGGGCGCGGCTGCGGTGCAGGGTGTCGCCGCCCTGGATGCCGATGGCGCGGACATCGATGAGGATGCCGCCGGGGCGGAGCTCGGGGTCCGGCACGTCTTCGTACCTGAGGACCTCCGGGCCGCCGTTTTCGTAGTAGACCGCTGCCTTCATGGTGCTCCCTCCGTGTCGCTTTCCGTTGTCCGTTGTCCGCCGGGGTGGAGTCGGCGGCTGGCTGCGGGGGCATGTTACCGGGATGGGCGGTGTGTCGCGCGCTGGCGCGGGGCGGGGGTGCGGGGGTGTGGCCCTGCCCTCCCTCACGGGTCGGGCTACTGATGGTGCAGCGTGGTCGCGCTGGCGCGGGGCGGGCGCCGCAGGCGTAGCCGCGGAGCAGTGCTCCGCGGGACTGGCTTACCATGCCACGCCGATAGGCCACCATGTCCCCGGGGCTGCGAGGGCGGGAGCAGAGCGACCGGCCGGCTCGTGGCGCGAGGTGCGTAACCTTGGGGTGCGTGTGGTCGCGCTGGTGCGGGGCGGCCGGGCCTGGCTGCGCGGCCCGGCTGTACGGGTTCGCGGCCGAGCGCTCACTGACGCGCGCGCTCCTGAGGGGCGCTCCGCCGAGGCTGGGCTCGGCGGACTACCGCTGCGCGGCGGGCTGGCGCGGTGCCGCGCCGCAGGCGTAGTCGCGGAGCATCGGCTCCGCGGCCCCCAGTGCGATGTCGCGCGTTAGCCCGTGCCATGCTCGCGGCCTGCGAGGGCGGGGGCGGAGCGACCGGCCGGCTCGTGGCGCGACGCACGTGATCCCCGGGGCGGGCGTGGTCGCGCTGGCGCGGGGCGGCCGGGCCTGCTGCGCGGTCCGGCTGTGCCGGGTTGGACGGGCGCCTTCGGTGCTGCATCCGTTGGGCTTAGACGCTCGGGCCCACGAGGGGCCCCGGCTACACCTGGCGCCGGCGTGGTCGCGCTGGCGCGGGGCGGCCGGGCCTGCTGCGCGGCCCGGCTGTACGGGTTGGACGGGCGCCTTCGGTGCGGCATCCGTTGGGCTTAGACGCTCGGGCCCACGAGGGGCCCCGGCTACACCTGGCGCCGGCGTGGTCGTGCTGGCGCGGGGCGGCCGGGCCTGGCTGCGCGGCCCGGCTGTACGGGTTGGACGGGTGCCTTCGGTGCGCCATCCGTTGGGCTTAGACCCTCGTGCTGGGGGTGCGCCTCCGCTTGCATGTGCGCGCGGCTCGGACTACCGCAGGGCCAGCTCTGTTTCGGGGTCGAAGGCCATGAGCTCGGTGGTGTCGATGGCGATGCGGAGGGGCTCGCCGGGGCGGGCTTTCGTGCGCGGGTCGACGCGGGCGAGGAGTTTCGACTGGCCTGCGACGAGGTGGAGCAGGCTCTCGTTGCCCATCATCTCCGTGACGTCGACCTGGACGTCGAGCTCGTCGGTCTCGGTGTCGGCGGGCTGGTAGGCGGCGTCGTGGATGTGCTCGGGGCGCACGCCGGCGATGACTTCGCGGCCGATGTAGTCCTTGAGCGGCGCCTGGCGGCCCGGGTTCACGCGTAGCTTGAAGTCGCCGGTGTCGATGCTCATGCCCTCGCCCTCATCGCGCACCACGCCGCGGAAGAAGTTCGTGGCCGGGCTGCCGATGAACCCGGCGACGAAGACGTTCGTCGGCTCGGCGTAGACCTCCTGCGGGGTGCCGAGCTGCTGCAGGCGCCCGGCGCTGAGCACCGCTATCCGCGTCGCCATCGTCATCGCCTCCACCTGGTCGTGGGTGACGTAGATGAAGGTGGTGCCGAGCCGCTGGTGCAGCTTCGTGATCTCCGCGCGGGTTTGCACGCGGAGCTTTGCGTCCAGGTTCGAAAGCGGCTCGTCGAAGAGGAAGACCGCCGGGTCCCGGACGATGGCGCGGCCGAGCGCGACGCGCTGGCGCTGCCCGCCTGAGAGCTGGCGCGGCTTGCGGCCGAGCAGCGCTTCGATGCCGAGGAGCTCCGCCGCTTCGTGCACCTTCCGCTTGATCTCGGCCTTCGGCATCTTCTTGAGGGTGAGCGAGAAGGCCATGTTGTCGTACACAGACATGTGCGGGTAGAGCGCGTAGGACTGGAACACCATGGCGATGTCGCGGTCCTTCGCGGGCACGTGGTTCACCACCCGGTCGCCGATCTTCACCTCGCCGCCAGTGATGGTTTCGAGGCCGGCGAGCATGCGCAGGACGGTGGACTTGCCGCAGCCGGACGGGCCGACGAGGACGAGGAACTCCCGGTCGGGGATGACCATGGTGAGGTCGTCGACGGCCGTGGTGTCTTCGAACCGCTTGGAGACGTGTTCGAACGTAACGCCAGCCATGGGGCGGGCCTCCTTTACCCTTTGACCGCGCCGGCGAGGATGCCCTGCACGAAGTAGCGCTGGAGCGCGAAGAAGATGACGAGCGGTACGGCCATCGAGACGAACGCGGCCGCCGTGAGGAGCTGGTACTGCGAGCCGAACGAGCTCACCAGGTTCGTGATCCGCAGCGTCATCGGCGCCATGTCCGGGTCGCCGAGGAGGATCAGCGCGACGAGCAGGTCGTTCCAGACCCAGAGGAACTGGAAGATCGCCAGCGCCGCGAGGGCCGGCATCGAAAGCGGCAGGACGATGCGGAAGAAGACGCGCACGTCGGAGGCGCCGTCGAGGTAGGCGCTTTCGAAGAGGTCCCGCGGGAGCGCGCCGAAGAAGTTGCGCAGGAGGTAGACCGCGAACGGCAGCCCGTAGGCGGTGTGCGCGATCCAGATGCCGGCGTAGCTGTTCGTCCCGAAGATCCGCCCGCCGATGATCGGCATCTCGGCGTCGATTTCGAGCTGGGTGTAGAGCCGCAGCACCGGGATGAGCGTCATCTGCAGCGGCACCACCAGCAGCGCGACCATGACGAGGAAGAGCGTGTTCCGCAGCGGGAACTGCATCCACGCGAAGGCGTAGGCCGCCATCGCCGCGACGAGCAGGACGAGGAACGTGACCGGCACGGTGATCAGCAGGCTGTTGATGAACGCCCGGCCCATGCCGCGCTGGTTCAGGACCGCGTCGTAGTTGTTCCAGGTGAAGTCCCAGGGCGGCGTGAGGGCGGTCCACCAGCCGCTCGCGCTGATCTCCTGCGGCGCCCGGAAGGAGCTCACCAGGAGCGCAATCGTGGGCAGGCTCCAGAGCAGCATGAAGCCCAGGAGCACGAGGTGGAGCGGCATCCGCGCGAGCAGCCCGCGCAGCCGGCCGCCCGCCGCCGGGCGCTCCTCCGCGGCGGGCACGCTGTTGTTCATCGTCCGGCTGGCCATCAGCGGATCTCCTCCTGGAACTGGAAGCGGCGGATGCTCAGCACCATCACCGGCACCACCGCGAGCAGCAGCACGACCGCGAGCGCGGCGCCCACGCCGTAGTCCCGGACGACGAACGCCTCCTTGAAGAAGAGCGTCGCGACCACGTCGGTCGCGAACCGCCCGCCGGTCGTCACCCAGACGAGGTCGAAGAGCTTGAGCGCGAGAATGACCAGCGTGGTGGTCACGACGGCGAGGGTGGGCGAGATCATCGGGAGGATGATGCGGCGGAAGATCTGCCACTCGTTCGCGCCGTCGACGCGGGCGGCTTCGAGCACCTCCGTGGAGATGCCCTTGAGCCCGGCCGAGAGCACGACTAGCGAGAACCCGGTCCACATCCAGACGCCGATGCCGATGAGGGCGAGGTTGTTCACCTGGAGCGGCCCCCAGCCGCCGTCCGGGGTGCCTTTCGTGAGCCAGCCCGTGGGCGAGCGGGTGTCCTGGAGCCAGGCGGTCGGGTTGCGCCCCAGCTCCCCGGCGATCGCGTTCGCGGTGCCGATCTCGGGGTTGAACTCGTACATGAACTTCCAGATGACGGCGGCCGCGACGAACGAGATCGCCATCGGGATGAAGATGGTCGATTTCGCGACCGCCTCGTACCGCACGCGCGAGGTGAGCACCGCGAGCACGAGCCCCAGCGGCACGACGATCAGCGGGAAGCCGATGAGCCAGAAGAGGTTGTTCAGGATGGCGCCGTGGGTGTCGGCGACGAACGGCTGCGGGTTGTCGATGATGAACTGGTAGTTGTCGAAGCCCACCCAGCCCTCAGAGCGCGGCCCCTGGAAGCTGCGCCGGACCGTATCGGCGACGGGATAGACGAGGAAGACGCCGAGCAGCAGGAGCGCCGGCGAGAGCCAGATCCAGGGCACCCAGGGCTTGCGGCCGATCATTGCTCCCTCCCTCCGCCGGAGGCGGGCGCTCGTCCCGCGCAGCGCGCGGCGCGCTCTTTCGTTGCGAACCCGCTGTTGCTCTGCTCCCCCGCACCCCGCGTGCGCGGAGGCGGGGGAGCTGGCGGCGGGGTGTGCCGTTACTCGGTGCCGCGCGCAGCCTCGATCTGCTGGAGGATCGAGTCCAGGCTGCCGGGGTTCGACAGGTACTGGGTCACGCCCTGGAAGTAGGCCTGCTGCAGGCCGCCGCCGATCGCGTCGTCCAGGTCGAACCGGAACGACTCGGCGTCGATGAGCTGCTCGGCCTGCCGCCGGGCGAGGTCGCTCGGGTAGGCTTCCATGCTCACTTCCTCGTTGACCGAGGTGAACCCGCCGGCTTCGACCCAGATCTCCTGCGCTTCGGCGCTGGCGAGATAGCTCAGGAACGAGCAGGTCTCGGGGTCGTTGTTGAAGGCGTAGACGATGTTCGCGCCGCCCGTGATCGCCCCACCGGGGAAGGTGAAGAAGTCGAAGTCGGTCTCCGGCTCGGCGCTGGGGAACTGGGTGGTGATGAACTCGGCCGCGAAGCCGCCGAGGTAGACCATCGCCGCCTGCGGCGGGTCCTGGAACGGCGGGTAGGTCGAATCCTGGAAGTTCGTCGCGTTGATGCCCGCGGCGCCGCCCTGGACCGTCATGCCGTCGCCCAGCGCGATCTCGCCGAACTTCTCCCAGGCGTCCTTCACCATGGGGTCGGTGAACGCCACCGAGCCGTCGATCAGGCCGTCGTACGTGTCCTCGCCGTGCTCGTTGAGGATGATCTGCTGGATCCAGTCGGTGCCCGCCCAGCCGCTCGATTCGGCGCTTTCGACACCGATGGACCAGGGCGTCATGTCCTTTTCGATGAACGAGTTCGAAAGCGAGACCAGGTCATCGAAGCTCGCGTCGGCGTCAAGCGGGTCGAGGTCCGCATCTTCGAAGGCCTGCGGCGAATACCAGATGGTGCCCTTCGTGTCGGCCTTCATGAAGAAGCCGTAGAGCTTGCCATCGATCTCGCCGAGGTTCACGAAGGCGTCCGGGTAGTTGTCGCGGATGAGGTCTTCGAGGCCGGCGCACTGGTCGAGCGAGATGAGCTTGCCCTCTTCGACGAACTGCTGGAAGAGGCCGACCTCCGCCGGGATGGCGATGTCCGGCGGGTTGTTGCCTTCGACGCGCAGGGTCAGCTCGGCGGTGATGTTGCGGGTGCCGGTGAAGTCGACATCGGCGTTGTGGTCGGTGCGCCAGGGCTCGGTCATGGCTTCGAAGTTGGTGAGCTCCTCCGAGCCCCAGAGGCCCATGACCGTGACATCGTCGAGGTCTTCGTTGCCGCCGGTCGTGGGCGTGCCCGTGGCGGTGCCGGTCCCGGTTGCGGTACTGGTGGTGGCGGTGCTGGTGATGGGCGTGGTGTCGCCGTTGTCGTCGTCGTCATCGCCGCAGGCCGCGATGAACGGGGCGACGAACAGGAGGACTGCCACGGCAGGCAGCAGCCAGCGTGGACTCGAGTGCGCGTAGGACATCCATTCCCCTCCGGTGAGCTTGCAGGAGCCGGCTGGGGAGCTGCGGGTGGGTAGCGTTCAGGTATCAGCATGCCGGTTTCGGCTTTCAGACCGCTTCCACGGCGGTCCCCGGCGCGACGAATGCATCGCACCGCACGCCGGGCGGGTTTCGCCGCCGCGTCAGCCCGCGGCGAGCGTGCCCGCGGGCGTGGCCTCGGGCTGGTGCGAGGGCCGCGCGAGGTACATCGCGCCCGCGCAGAGGAGCCACGCCAGCCCGATGATCATGAGCCCCAGCTCGTAGCTGTCCGTCGTGTCGTGGATCACCGACATCAGCGAGGGCCCGCCGGCGATGCCGATCGTGGTGATCGGCTGGACGATGCCGTTGATCTTGCCCAGGTGTTCGCGCCCGAAGTAGGTCGCCCAGATCAGCGGGTTGAGCACGATGAGCCCGCCGATGGCGAAGCCCGAGAACCCGGCAAAGGCGAACAGCAACGGCAGGTGGCCCACGAAGAACGTCAGCGAGAACACCGTGACGGCGCCCCAGAGCCCGGCGAGGATGACCGCCGTGCGGACGTGGGTGCGCTCGGCGATGGCACCCCAGGCGAAGCGCGCGGTCATCGAGAGCAGGCCGTAGGTGGTGAACGCCCAGGCGCCCACCTCCTTCGAGAACCCCTGGTCATCGGCGAGCGCGACCAGGTTCGAGGGCAGGCCGATCCAGGCCACGCTGCCCACGGTCATCGCGAAGATGAGCAGCCAGGTGGTCTTCATGCGGAAGGCTTCGCCCGCGGTGTAGCTGCGTTCGAGCCGCCCGCCGCCACCCGCCGCCGCGGCGTCGCGGGCACCGTCCGGCAGAAGCCCGAGGTCCTCCGGGCGGCGCCGCACGAAGAACGCCGGCACCGCCGTGAAGAGCAGGGTCGCGATGCCGAGCAGTACCCAGGTCGCCCGCCATCCGAAGGCATCGACGTAGAACGTGAGCGTGAGCGGCAGCGCGAAAGCGGAGGCGGAGCTGCCGAGGATGGCGATTGCCACCGCCCGGCCGCGCAGCCGGACGAACCACTTGGGCACGATCACGCTCGCGATCGCCATCGGCTGGGTGATGTTCGCCACGCCGCCGAGGACGCCGAAGAGCAGCAGGAACTGCCACTCCTGGTCCACGCCGGCCACGAGGATGAGCAGCAGCCCGCTTGCGCTGCCGCCGATCACGCCCATGATCAGCGCGCCGTAGCGCTGGTCCATGTACCGCCCGGTGAAGGGCGACCCGAAGGCCGCGATCAGCGAGCGGATCGTGATTGGCAGGAAGATGATCGAGCGGCTCCAGCCGAGGTCGTCCTGCATGGGCACGACGAGCACGGAGAGCGCGACGAACTGGACGCCGCCCGTGACGAACATCGTCGAGAAGCTGATGGCGACGATGACCCAGCCATAGAAGAAGGGGAGGCGCGCCTGCCAGGGGAGCTGCTGCGCGCTCGCCGCCGTGCTCGTGGCCATGCTGCCTCCGCCGCCGTCTACCCCCCGGCCGCCCCGATACTGCCGGAGCGCACGTGGCGGGGCAAGTGTGGCCCCCGCCCTACCGCCCCGCCCCGGTTCCCAGTGCCTCCGCCCCGGGGTGCCCCCGCCGTGCCCAGTGCCCCCGGCCCGGGCGTCGCCCCGCCGTGCCCATTGCCCCGTGCCCAGTGCCGCGTGCCACTGTGAATCTGGTGGCGGAGGCAGCGATGCCGGTCACAGTGGCGGAAATCGAAAATCGAAAATCGAAAATCGAAAGTCAGCGACGGCTACAGGATGAGGTGCGCGGGCGTCGGCTCCACCAGGTGCCGCGTGTGGGCGGTGTCGTTCCCGGCGACCATGACGACGCGGCCGTTTTCGCTGAACCGCAGCGTCGTCAGCGAGGCGTTGTCGAACCAGAACGACCAGGTCGCGGAATGGGGCATGCCGAGCAGCTCGGACAGCATCGCCATGATGGCGTTGCCGTGCGAGACGAGGAGGAGCGTCGCGCCCTGGTGCCGCATCACCACGTCGCGGACCGCCCCGGCGGTGCGGACGCGGAGCCCCTCGATGGTCTCGCCGTTGGGTGGGACGGAGCGGCACTCGGCGAACTCGCGCAGCAGCTCGGGGTGGGCTTCGTAGAGCTCCTTGCCCGGGCGCGCCTCCCAGTCGCCGTAGTGCATCTCGCGCAGGCGGGGCTCCAGCGCCAGCGGGACCGTGCGCTCGCGGAGGATGTGGCGCGCCGTCTCGGCCGCGCGGGAGAGGTCGCTGGCGTAGGCGGCGTCGATCGTTTCCTCGGCCAGGCGGTCGCCGAGCGCGCGAGCCTGGGCGATGCCGCGCGGCGTCAGCTCCGTCTCCGAATGGCCGCAGAAGAGCTGGTCGATGTTGCCGTAGGTCTCGCCATGGCGGGCGATGAGGACGCGGGTGTGTGGCATGGGGTGAGTGTAGCGGGCCGGGGGTGCGTTGGGTGGGTTCCCAGTTCCCAGTTCCGAGAGGCGGTTGCCGCCGCATCGCCGGCGCCGGCACGGCCGTCGCAGGGGTGCGGCCCCGGGTGATGGCCGGAAGGCCCAGGACCAGGCCGCCCACGCCTCTGGGAACCAGGAACTGGGAACCCGGCGGGGAGGGGTGCGGCGAGGCTACCCCCGCTTCGCGCCCCAATGGTCCCAGTACGTCACCTCCTCCGGCGGCTTGCGGTTCACGGGGCCGAACTTGCCCATGGGCCAGCCGACCGGGATGACGCAGGCGACGTGCGCGTTTTCGGGGATGCCGAGCAGCTCCCGCACGGCGCCTTCGTCCTGGCGGTGGAGCGTGGTGAGCGCCGCGCCCAGGCCCAGCGCCCGCGCCGCGAGGAGGATGTTCTGGACCGCCGGGTAGATGCTCGAACCGCTGGCGATGCCGCTGTTGATGTCGAGCAGGAAGCCGCAGGGGATGATGAGCACCGGCGCCTCGTGCATGTGCTCGGCGAGGTAGGCCCCGGCGGAGGGGCGCGTGCCGGGCGGCGGTGGCGGCAGGTTCGCGATGTAGCGGTCCCACTGCGTCTTGTAGATGCGCTGCAGAGCCTGCTTCGTCGCCGGGTCCTGGACCACGATGAAGCGCCAGGGCTGGACGTTGCCGCCGTTCGGGGCCCGCGTGGCCGCCCAGAGGAGCTGCTGGATGAGCTCGTCCGGCACCGGGTCCGGCTTGAGCCGGCGCATCGCGCGCTGCGTGCCCATCGCCTCGAAGATGTCGCTGACCACGGGCGTGACCCCGGCCATGGCTGCCTCCGCGCCGCCGGCAGCGGCCAGCGCATTCTGGGCCGTGCCCCGCGCCGCCGCTACTCCCAGTTCGAAAGGAACTCGACGCGGCTGGCGAACTCGCCCGCAAGTAGCCGCCCCGGCGATTACCGGGTGCGGCCCGCGGCCTTCCACTCAGCGGCGATGCGCAGCAACTCAGCGTCTTCGGCATCTATCTGCGCATCGATCGCCTCGCGGTTCGCCAGGTAGTACGCGATCGCGGCGTGGATGCCCTCGAGCGGGACTCGCCCCGAGAACTCCCGGTGGAGCTCCTCCGCCGAAAGCCCCTCGTCATACAGCACGGCGATGCGGTTCACCGGGATGCCGGTCCCGGCGATGCAGAGGCGCCCGCCCTTGACCTGCGGGTCGCGGGAGAGGAGAGATGCGAGCTCGACGGTGGTCGCCATGACGCCAGTGTACCAGCCGCGCGGGGCGGGCTGGTGCTACTCCCAGTTCGAGAGGAACTCCACGCGGTCAGCGAACTCCTTGGCAGGCACCGCGTCCAGGAGCCGGAGCATCCGGCGGATCAACTCGCCGATGGAATACCTGCCCTGGGTGATGATGATGATGCCAGCATGACTGCGGCCGGAACCGATCCAGCGCGAATGGATGCGGAGGAAGTCCGCTCGGTCGGCTGTGACGACCACGAGCCCGCGCTCGGCCGCGAAGCCGAGCTGCGCTTCGTCCGGCCACTCCTCGGTGTCGCAGTCAACCGCTCGAACACAGTCGACGCCCGCCTGCACGATCGCCGTGATGAGCGCTCCGAGAGCAAAGTTCTCGTCGAAGTAAAGGCGGGCCCTCACTATCGGATGCGGCCTGCGGCCTTCCACTCCGCGGCGATGCGCAGGGTCTCGTCGTCCTCCGCGCAGATCTGCGCGTCGATGGCCTCGCGGTTCGCCAGGTAGTAGGCGATGGCAGCGTGGATGCCTTCGAGCGGCACCTTGCCGGCGAACTCACTCCGCATCTCCTCCGCCGAGAGCCCGTAGCCGTACAGCACGGCGATGCGGTTCACCAGGATGCCGGTCCCGGCGATGCAGAGGCGCCCGCCCTTGACCTGCGGGTCGCGGGAGAGGAGGGATGCGAGCTCGACGGTGGCGGCCATGACGCCAGTGTACCAGCCGCGCGGCGCGGGCCGGTGCTACTCCCAGTTCGAAAGGAACCAGAGCCCGTTCGTCCGATCAACGGTCGCGAGGTGCTTGAACGCCGCCTCGAACGCGGCTGTCCTTGGCGTCGCGCCTCGCTGCCGTTGGCGCACGAACAGGATCCCGGCGTGCGGCCGGTCCGCCTTCGCCCAGTCGCTGTGGAGGCGTAGGAAGTCACTGTCCGATGTCACGACCACGGCGCCGATCGACGCGGCCCAGGCCAGCTGCTCCTCGTCCGGCAGTTCGAGCCGCCGCTCGCCGAGGACGGAGAGACATCGAAACCCGAGGGCAGCGAGCCTCTCGATGATTACCGAGTCCGAGCAGTTCTCATCGAAGAAAGCCGTGAGATCCAGTTGCCGCCCCCTCGGAAGTCCACTCGCTGGCCAGTTGCGTCAGCACCGCGTCGTCGCGGTCGATCTCGGCGTCCACGGCATCGCGGTTCGCCAGGTAGTAGGCGACCGCGGCGTGGACCGCAGCAAGTGACGGCACGCCGTAGAGCCTGCGGACGATCTCCTCCGTGGTAGCGCCCTCGTCGTACAGCACAGCGATGCGGTTCACCAGGATGCCGGTCCCGGCGATGCAGAGGCGCCCGCCCTTGACCTCGGGGTCACGGGAGAGGAGGGATGCGAGCTCGATGGTGGCGGCCATGACGCCAGTGTACCAGCCGCGCGGCGCGGGCCGGCGCTACTCCCAGTTCGAGAGGAAATGAACGCGGTCGACGAACTCCTCGGCGGACACCGCGTCCATGAGCCGGAGCATCCGGCGGATGCGCTCGCCGACGGAATACTGGTCCTGGTGGAGGATGACGATGCCCGCATGCGAGCGCCCGGCCCGCATCCAGGCGGCATGCAGCCGGAGGAAGTCGGCGCGATCGGCCGTGACGACAACGAAGCCGCGACTCGCCGCGAACTCCAGCTGGCGCTCGTCGGGCCAGCCGGACGTGCCATGATCGATGGCCCGGTGCACCTCGTAGCCGGCGTCGCGTAAGGCCGCGATCAATTCCGCGCGGGCGAAGTTCTCGTCGAAGTACGCCGCCGCCCGCACTACCGGGTGCGGCCCGCCGCCTTCCATTCGGCGGCGATACGGGATGTCTCTTCGTCCTCGGCCCGGATCTGGGCGTCGATCGCCTCCCGGTTGGCGATGTAGAAGGCGATGGCCGCGTAGATCGCCTCGAGCGCGACCTTGTTGGCGAACTCCTCGCGGATCTGTTCGGGGGTCATCCCATCGCGGTAGAGCAGGCCCACGTACGACACGAGGATGCCGGTCCCGGCGATGCAGAGGCGCCCGCCCTTGACCTGTGGGTCCCGGGAGAGGAGGGATGCGAGCTCGACGGTGGCGGCCATGACGCCAGTGTACCAGCCGCGGGGGGCGGGCTGGCGCGGGGCGATGTGACCGGGGTGCCCGCGCGGCTACCGCGGTGCATCCGTTGGGCTTAGACGCGCCGCCGAGGCTGGGCTCGGCGGACTACTGCTGCGCGGCGCCGCCCGGGAACATCGCCCGGGCACGGGGCACGGCCTATACCCCGATCACCCTTCTCTATACGAACTCCCCGTCCGTGGCAATTAACCTTTCCGCGCGGGCCGCGTTATTGCTAGTACACAGGCACTGTGCTGCCTATCCTCGAAAGGAGGGTCGGTCGGGCATTCGCTTCCGGCGCACCCCGGAGGGCAACGTTTGGTGAATCCTCCGGTAGACGAGCGGGTCCAGGAGTTCGACGAATTCGCGGTCGTCGCAGCTGCTCAACGCGGCAGCCAGGCGGCGCTCGCCGAGTTGTACGAACACTACTTCCCGAAGGTCTACCGCTACGTCGCCAACCGCCTCTATAGCACCGAAGATGCCGAAGACGTCACCGAGGAGATCTTCCTCCGCGTCATCGACAACCTCGCGAGCTTCGAGTGGCGGGGCCTCCCCTTCGGTGCCTGGGTCTTCCGCATCGCACGCAACGAAGTCGTTTCCCACGTGCGCAAGCAGAAATCCCGGGGCCCAACATCGCAGCTGTCGGAAACCATCGCCGATGAGTCCGCCGAAGAGATCTACGCGATCGAAACGACGCTCACCGTGGCGGTGATCCACCAGACAGCGCAGCAGCTCCCGGAAGCGCAACGCCAGGTCATCGCACTCCGCTTCGGCGCGGGCCTCTCCGTCGCCGACACTGCGAAAGCGCTGAACAAGACCGAAAACAACGTCAAGGTGTTGCAGCACAAGGCCATCCAGAAGCTCCAGCAGTTGGTGAAGCGCTCTTGATGCGTTTGTTCGACCGCAAGCCCGGCTACGAAGCCCACACGTTCGCCGAAGCCCAGGCGCTGGTCGACGACGGCCTCGACGTGGACCTCGTCCTCGACCTCTTCGGCGACGACGGGGACTGGCTCGAGCCGCTCCTGCGCACCTCCACCGCTGTCCGCGCCGCGGCCCAGGCCGAAGAGCCGAGCTTCTACTTCGAAGCCTCCCTGAAAGCAAAGTTCCTCGCCGCGGGTGCGGCCGCCGCCCGCGGCGAGCGGACGGCACTGGCCCCCGCTGCGCCGGTCGATGCGGTACCGCACCCCACCGGCGTCTACGGCATGATGCGCACCGCCGTCGCGGGCCTCACGGTCACGACCACGGCGGCGGCGCTCGGCGTCCTCACCCTTGGGTTCGTCACGGCTGGCGATGCCGTGCCCGGCGACTGGAACTACTCCCTGAAGATGGCGCAGGAGCGGCTCCAGTACACGCTTTCGAGCGGCGACCAGCGCGTCGACATCCAGATCCAGCAGACCCAGGCGCGCGTCTTCGAACTGCAGCGCCAGGCCGCCGGCGGCAACGTCTCCACGGCCGACCTCAACCGGCTCCAGCGCGAAGCCACCGAGCTCGCCCAGCTCGCCCGCAGCAAGGAGCTCGACGACGTCCAGCGCGCCCGCGTGAAGACGATCGGTGAGACCAGCGCCGCCGTCCTGAACGAAGTGTCCGAAAAGCAGGCCGCGCTCGCGCCCGTGGTCGAAACCACGAAGGAAACGGTCAATTCCGCCGTCGCCGCCAGCCTCAGTGGCCCGGTCGACCCGGTGGCCACGCCCACGGCGACCGCGACGCCCACCGAAACGGCCACGCCCACGCCGACGACCACCGCGACGCCGACCGAGACGCCCACGGCTTCCCCGACTGCGACGGCAACGGCGACCCCGGAACCGACCGAGACGCCCACGCCCGAGCCGACCGAGACGGCGACCCCGGAAACGGCCACGCCTGAACCCACGGAGACGGCCACCGCCACGCCGGCGCCGACGGAGACGGCCACCGCGACGCCTACCGAGACGGCCGCGCCTTCGGTCACGCCCACGCCCTGACCACGCATTAACCGCGGCGTTGCCCCTCGCCCCCGGCGCGCCATAGCCTCGAATGACGCCCCGGAGGATGGATGACTCGAACCTGGATGCTTGCCCTGCCCGCCGCCGTCGCACTCGTCTTCGCTGCCTGTGGCGGCGATAGCAACGACGACACGGACGCCGATGCGACGGCCACAGAGGCGGTGACCGGCAGCCCGGTGGTGTCCGATGGCCTCGGCCAGCCGAAGTCCCAGGCCACGCTCCCGCCGCCGACCGCCGTCGCGGACGACGAGATCACGCTCGCCGTGGTCTTCGGTTCGAACAGCTTCTCGCCGACCGTCGCGGAGTTCCGGGACCTGCCAAAGACGGAGGTCACGGCCGCGGGCCAGAAGCAGTCGGGCGTGACCATCGGCGTGCTCGCCGAGAAGGTGGGCGCGAACGGCGCGAGCGTCGTGACGATTAGCGGGCTGCGCAAGGACCTGAAGCAGGAAGCGAACACGCGCTACCAGCTCGCCGACATCGCCTCAACCACGATCGTCGCTCTCGACGACGAGGGGCACGTCAACCTCTACAGTAGCTCGATCCCCGAAGGCGAATGGCTCAAGGTCCTCGCCGGGGTCAGCTTCACGCAGTAGCGCCCAGCGCCGCATCTCGGCGAGCGCGTCCTCGCTGAAGCGCGCTTCCGCCCACGCCCACTCGTCCTCATCGCGCGGCGGCAGGCCCAACGCCAGCCGCCCGCGCAACACGAGCTCGCGCAGCGCATCGGCGCTCGTGCCATCGTCCGGGCCCAGCGCCGTGAGGAGCCGCAGCACGGTGGTCGCAGCGCCCACGGCCCGCGGCTCCATCCCGTCGATCGCGTCCCGGAGGAGCGCCCAGGCGGCGTCGCGCGCGTTCCGCGCCTCGACCGCGCTGCGCAGCTCCCGGCTCGCCGGCGTCGCCCACGCGTCTGGCGGCGATGCGGCGCCCGGGGCTGCACGCTTCCGCTCCGGCGCGGGTGTCGCTGGTGCTGCGAACCTGGCGCGGCCGTGGTAGGGGCATGGTCCGCTGACCCAGCCGCACGGCGTCCCGGCCTTCGTGAGCTGCCCGCAAGGTTGGCCCGGTCGCGCCGTCATGCTTCGAGCGTGCGAATCGCCCGGCGCAGCACCCAGACGGCGGTGGCGCGCTATTCGCTGAAGTCGACGACCAGCCGGTCCGGTTCGAACCCGTGGTTCACGATGATCCGCCGCGGTTCGATGCAGAAGAGCGACCCGTGCTCGGTGAAGAACGACGCCATCCGGTTCTTTTCGCGCAGCTCGGCCACGTAGGACTCATAGCGCGCGTGGCCGGCGGCGATCTCCTCCGCGCGGCCTTCGATCACCACCCGGTCGAAGCTGGTCCAGTCGGTCCGGATCGCCTCGCGGTTGTCGATCAGGAACGACACCTCCGGCGTGGCACGGATGTTCGCGGTGTGCTGCGGGTTCGTCCCGCTGCCGAAGAGCACCTTGCCATCGGCGCGGAGGTGGAACAGCACGAACGTCACGTAGGGCGTGCCGTCCTCCGCGTGCATGGTGGCGAGCGTGCCGCCGAGCTGCGAGCCGGCCACTTCCGTGGCGGCCGTGAGGATATCGTCCCGGGAGAGCGTGGCAGTCATCGCGGCGTATTCTACGGGCCGAAACGATGTGCGCGCGGGCCCGTTCGGCCCCGCCCGGAGGGACCAGTGGACTACAGCGCCCAATACCAGAGATTGACCGTGCAAATCGATGACCGCGGCGTCGCGCTCGTCACGCTCAACCGGCCCGAGGCCCTGAACGCGACCGACAACGTGCTCCATCGCGAGCTCACCACCATCTGGGGCGACCTCGACCGCGACCCGGCCGTCCGCGTCGCCGTCGTGACCGGCGCCGGGGACCGCGCCTTTTCGGCCGGTGGCGATGTCGACGACCTGGAGGCGCGCGCCCAGCTCCCGGCCGAGGAGCGCTTCGAAGCGATCGTCGACCTGATGAAGGAGGCGGAGCAGATCGTCTACGGGATGGTGAACTGCGACAAGGTCATCGTCTCTGCGATCAACGGCGTCGCGGTCGGCGCGGGGCTCGCGGTCGCGTTGCTCGCCGACATCTCCGTGATCGCCGAAGACGCGCGCATCCGCGACGGCCACGTGCCGCTCGGGGTCACGGCCGGGGACCACGCCTGCATCATCTGGCCGCTGCTCTGCGGCATGGCGAAGGCGAAGTACTACCTGCTCACGAACGACTTCATCGATGGCCGTGAAGCCGAGCGGATCGGCCTGGTGAGCAAATGCCTGCCGCGCCCGGAGGTGCTCCCGGCGGCGATGGAGATCGCCGGGCGGATCGCCAGCTCCCCGCCGACCTCGGTGCGCTTCACCAAGCGGGCGCTGAACCAGTGGATCCGCCTCGGCGGCATCACCTCGTTCGACTACTCGCTGGCGATGGAGATGATGGGTTTCTTCAGCGCCGCCCCCGCGCAATCGATCGCGGAGATGAAGGCGCGCTGGGCGAAGCCGTCCGAGCCACGCGCGTAAGCATCCGAGCCGCGCGCATAAGCAAGCGGAGGCGCACCCCGGGCACCACGGCCCCGCGTCAGCGCGCGGCGCGCCCGCACCGCCCGCCGGACGTGCATCCGAGCCGCGCGCGTAAGCGAGCGGAGGCGCACCCCCAGCTACCACGGCCCCGCGCCAGCCCGCGATCACGGCCGCCGACGCCCCTCGCACCACGAGCCGAAGTATCATGGACGCGGCGGGAGCGGAGGCAGGGATGAACGTTTCGCGTCGGTTTCCCCCGGGAGCGGTGTTCCTGGTCATCATGGCCACGGGTGTGGCTGCAATCCTTGTGGGCCTCGTCGCGGGGGGCCTGTCGTCCTCGGCCGATGAGCCGTCTCCACCCAGTGGACCGGTCATCACTCGCACCGAAGACGCGCCGCTGCCGCAGTTCCGCAACCCATTCATCAATATGGAAGGGCGCTTCTTCGTCCACCAATGGGACGACCGCGTGATCTCGGAGGAGGCGAAGCGCGCCGACCCGTGGCTGAACCCGGCATGGGAGCCGTTCGCCGGGTGCCTGGCCGGCCGCGGGCTGGAGGTCCGCCACGACCCGTCGCAGCCGTTCGACCAGGATGACCTCGACACGCTCCTCGACCGGCTGAACCGCGCCTACCCGGACCCGGCCGCCAACCTGCGTATCCCTCAACGCGCGGGCGATAGCGTCCCGGGCGACGCGGGTGCGTTCCTGGCCTGCGCCGAGGAGTGGCTGACGAAGTCGCCGCAGGAGATCTACGAGCTGACTGGCGTGCCGAGCCGATGGTGGCCGCCCGAGCCCACCCCCAGGCGCTGACGCAGCGCCGGGGCTGCTCGGCCGTTCCAAGCCGCGCGCGTAAGCGAGCGGAGGCGCGCCCCGGGCACCACGGCCCCGCGCCAGCGCGCGGCGCGCGCGCCCCGGGGCACGCGCCTCGCGCCCCGGGGCACGCGCCTCGCGCCGCGAGCCGGGCGGTCGCTGCGCTCCGCCCTCGCGCGGGCATGGCACGCGCTACCGCGAGGCATGATCCTTGGGGGCCGCGGAGCCGATGCTCCGCGACTACGCCTGCGGCGCCGGGCGGGCGCAGCGGTAGTTCGCCGGGCCCCAGGTTCCTCGCACCACGGCAGCGCGGAGCTCCCCTCTCCCGCGGGCGGGAGACACGATGGCAAAGGGCCAGGATGGCGGATGAAAATGGCTGACTAGGTGGTGGCTGAAGGGCGTTCCCTTTCTGGTGCTTTGAGCCCGTTCGGGAGACTGCCCTGGGTGCTCGACTGAAGGATGGACTGTTGCCGCCCGGCCTGCCGGGACGAGCACGAAGAGCAGAAGGGTGACTGGAGCACCCTCTCGCCGAGAGAAAGAGGTGCATGAATGGATGTCCTTCATGACCGTTGCTGTGGGCTCGATGTCCACAAGAAGACCGTCGTCGCCTGCGTTCTGCGGCCCAGCGACGATGGTGGTCGCGA
>JADZEI010000083.1 GCA_020850615.1 Dehalococcoidia bacterium
GATTTGTGCGTCACGCCCGCGGAGGCCGCCCGGTTGTCAATAGCCAGGCAGCGGACTAGCATGAATGCCGGCGGGCCGGCCGCCGAAGACCCGGGCAAAGGAGCGGTATCCTCTTGCGAGACAAATACTTAGTTGCGATCCCCGTCTTCAATGAAGAGGGGTATGTCTCCCGGGTGCTCGATGCGACCCATCGCTATGCCGACCACATCCTGGTGGTCGACGACGGGTCCACGGATCGCACGGCGGAGCTGGTGAGTCGTTACCCCGAGGTGGCCGTCATCCGTCACGAGGTGAATGGCGGCTACGGCTCGAGCCTGATCGACGCCTTCGCGTACGCGGCCGAGAAGGGCTTCGAGTGGGTCATCACGATGGACTGCGACGAGCAGCACGAGCCGGCCGCCATCCCCCGGTTCGTCGAAGCGATGGCCGAGGACGATGCCGACATCGTCAGCGGGTCGCGGTACATGCGGCTGATGGCCAACAATGGCCTGCCGCCCTCGGACAGGCGCTCGATCAACGAGAAGATCACCAAGCTGCTCAACGAGCGGTTGGGATTTCACCTGACGGACGCGTTCTGCGGCTTCAAGGCCCACCGGGTCGAGAGCATGACCCGGATGAAGCTGACCGAGACCGGCTATGCCTTCCCGATGCAGTTCTGGGCCCAGGCGGCGTACCTCGGGCTGCGCGTCCGCGAGCTGCCCGTGCGGCTGGTCTACAACGACCCGAATCGTCATTTCGGCGGCGGCCTGGACAATCCCACGGTGCGCTATCGCCACTATCTCGAGGTTTTCGAGACCGAGATGAAGGCCCTGGCGGCCCGCTGCGCGGCCGAGAAGCCTGCTGATTTCTGCGCCGACGTGCCGTTCAGCCGGCTGAGCGCGTGCCGGACGCGGCGGCGCTGCTCACTCTAGACCACCGTGCGCGAATGCGCGCCGGTGCAGAGCCGGGGCGTGTCGCCCCGGTGGTAGCGTAGCGACGCTATGCCACGAACGGTGCCGTTCACCCGCTACGAATCGCGTCCGGCGCGTCTTCGCGGACCGGTTTCCGCGCCGGACCAGGATCGAAATTGTCCTCCACCCTCGATTTCGCCAGGTTGCAGCCGCCGCAAACACATGCGGAGACGCTCATCGAGCCGTCGGCCGCGGCGCTGAGCGCGATCCTCGCGCGCAATCGAGGACTCCTCGGGCAATACCGCTTCAAGTTGCTCGACCGGCCGGTCCAGGAGGTACGCGCCGAGACGCGCGCCGCGTGCGGCATCCCCGAAGGTCGCCCGGTCGTGCTCACCGGGCACCAGCCCGCGTTCATTCACCCCGGCATCTGGGCGAAGCACATCGTCGCGACGCGGCTGGCCCAGGCGGTCGACGGCGTGGCCGCCAATCTGGTCGTGGAGAACGACGCGCCGAACGAGTTCGTGGTGCGGGTGCCGCATGAGCCGCCGGACCGGCCGGGATACATCGTCGGGGTCCGCTATGCGGATGCTTCGCGGGGAACGCCCTTCGAGTTTCTGCCGGCGATGCCGGCGAGCGGGGTGGCGCGGCTGGAGACCGAGGTACGCGAGGCGCTCGGGGAGCGATGGGCGGGGAGCCTGGCGGGTCGTTTTTTCGAGGGCTTGCGGCAAGCGGAGGGCGCCACGGGTTGGGTGGAGCAGATGCTGAGCGCGCGGCGCGGTGTCGAGTCCGAGTTCGGCGTTGCCCTGCGGGACCTGCGCAGCGGGACGACCTGGGGTGGTCCGCTTCTCGGTGAGCTGCTCGCCAACGCCCGCCGGTTTGCCGCGGCCTACAACGCGGCGCTGGCGGAGTACCGGGCGGAGCGTCACGTCGCCTCGCCGCAGAAGCCTTTTCCCAACCTGGAGGTCGGCGCGACGACCTGCGAACTGCCCTTCTGGGCGTACCGGCCTGGCGGGGTGCGCAAGCGGGTAGCGCTGGAGGAACGCGGCACGCAGTGGATCCTCCTGGCCGACGCGGAGCCCATCGCGACGTTCGCGCCGCAGAGTGTCACAACATGGCACTCGTTCGCCCAGTTCGTGGACGGGCTGGGGCCGTGGGTCCTGCGCCCGCGGGCGCTGACGCTGACGCTCTGGGCCCGGCTCCTCTTGGGCGACCTCTTCATCCATGGGCTGGGCGGGGCGGACTACGACCGCGTGACGGACGGGTTGATTCGCCGGTATTTCGAGGTCGAGCCGCCGGCCATGGCCTGCGTCAGCGCGACGCTGCTCTGGTGTCCCGAGGCGGCGCGGGTTCACGGCGCCCTCGCCGAGGCGCGGCGCCGGGCGCGGGATGTGCATTTCAATCCCCAGCGCTACGTCGTCGGCGACGACCTGGAGCCCTTGCGGCAGGCGCGGCAGGCGGCCATCGCCGAGAGCCTCCACCTGCGCGAGCACGCGCCGCACGACCGGCTCGCCCGGCGCCAGGCCTTTCACGCGATCCGCGAAGCGAACGCCGCCCTGGCGTCCGCCCGGCCCGAGGTCCGTGCGGATCTGGAGCGAGCGCTGGGCAAGGCCGAGCGTTTGGCGGCGAGCACGCGGATCGGGCGGGATCGCGAGGTTTTCTTCGCGTTTTATCCGCAAAAAGAGCTGGCGCGGCTGGCCGCGGCGGTCCCCGGGGTGCAGGCGTTCGGCTGATCGACTATAGTCTTCCGAGGCCGGCATGCGACGCCGTGCCATTCGAGTGGCCCGAGGCAAGCGAGACCGCGATGAGCGAAGACAAACCGGCCCCCAAGCTGCACATCGACAGCGACTGGAAGAACGAGGCCCAGCACGAGAAAGAGCGCCTCGTCGAGCAGGAGGAGCAGCAGCCGGCCGGCGGCGCCGCGGCCCTCGGCAAGCCGACCTTCCGTCACCTGCTCGACATGATCGTCATGCAGGCGATGGTGGGGCTGGGCGGGATGCGGGCGCCGAACGGCGAGGTCATTCCGCCGGACCTGGAGGCCGGGCGGTACTACATCGACCTGCTCGGCGTGATCGAGGAGAAGACCAAGGGCAATCTCTCGGCCGACGAGCAGCGCGTTCTCACCGCGGTGCTACACGACCTGCGCGGGGCGTACGTCCAGCTCGTGACGGCGGCGACCACCGGTAACCTCCCGCCGCAGGCCCCGGAATAGGCAGGAGCGGTCGGCGCCGGCGATGCGCAGCCGAAGGGCTGGCTCGGCGCCGGCGTGATTGAATCGTCAGAGGAGCCGCCGCCGCGAACGGGTCGCGATGATTCCCATCCGCACGGAAACTTCAGTCCGGCACACGCCGGTCGCCAACCTGGCGCTGCTTGTCGCCAACGTGCTGGTTTTCCTGCTGCTCGACTACCTGCCGAGTGCGAGCGGGCGGGAGATCAAGAACACGTACTTCGTGCTGGACGGGTTTGCCCCGCGGCTCTACCAGTTCATCACGTACCAGTTCGCCCACGGGGATGCCTGGCACCTGGCGGGCAACATGCTGTTTTTGTGGGTCTTCGGCAACAGCGTCAACGCGAAGATGGGGGATATCGCCTACCTGCTATTCTACCTGGCGGGGGGGGCCTGCGCCGGGCTCGTCTTCAACTACTACTCGCCGCACAGCCTGCTGGGCGCGAGCGGGGCGATCGCGGCGGTGACGACGGCGTACCTGGTGCTTTTCCCACGCAGCCGGGTGACGGTGCTGGTGATCTTCTTCTTCATCACCTTCATCGAGGTGCCGGCGCTGCTCATCATCGGCGTGAAGATCATCCTCTGGGACAACGTGGTCGCGCCTTCGCTGGGGATTTCCAGCGAGTCGGTCGCCTACAGCGCCCACCTCGCGGGATACGTGTTCGGGTTCGTCGCCGCGATGACGATGCTCTTCATCCGGGCCATTCCGCGCGACCAGTACGACATGCTGGCCCTGGTCAAGCGCTGGAACCAGCGGCGCAGCTACCAGAGCATGATGAGCGATCCCCAGGCGCGGGCCCAGGCCCAGCTCGGCCGGGTCGGCAAGGCTGCGCCCGTCGATCCCAAGGCGCGGGCAGAATGGAATCGGCAGGTCGACGAGCGCACCGAGCTGCGTTCGCGAATTGGCGAGCAACTCGCCCGCGGGGAGGTCGAGGGGGCCGTGCGGCTCTACGAGGACCTCATCGCCAAGCATCCCGAGCAGTGCCTGCCGGCCGAGCAACAGATCGTGATCGGGCGCTACTATTACAGCCAGAACCGCCAGGCCCAGGCCGCGGCGACGTTCGAGCGGTACCTGGCGAGCTACGCGATCGGCAGCGAGGCCAACGAGGTCCGGCTGCTCCTGGGCATCCTGCTGGGCCGCGATCTCCAGCAGTACGAGCGGGCGGAGAAGCTGCTCAGCGAGGCGCTTGCGAAATCCACCAATCCCTCGCGCCGCGCACTGGCCGAGGAGTGGCTCACCGAAGTGCGCACCCGCCGCCCCGGCGGCCCGCAGACCGCCCCACCCGCGTAACGACCGGCCGGTCGAGGCGTCGGCCCCGCGCTTGCCGGTCCTGCGCGCGTCGGGGGCAGGACCCCTGCGTGCCGCGCCGCCCATTCTTTCCAGCACCATCGCGGCCCTTGCGCAAAGCCTAACATTGCGCGTCGAGGGTCCTGTCCCCCTGGAACGTCGAGGGCCAGCCGGCGGTGGTGGCGTGTCGTCGGCGCGGATGTGGTTTTGCCCGCCCTTCGGGCGGGGAAGAGAGGGTGGGCGGGGCGGCGTTCGTTCCGGGGGTTCTGCTCGCTCGCGCTCGCGACACCCCCGGCTAACGTCGCTCGCCCTCCGGGCGACGGGGGCATTGGGTTTTCGCCCGCCCTTCGGGCGGGGAAGAGAGGGTGGGCGGGGTGGCGTTTGTGTCCGGGGGTTCTGCTCGCTGGCGCTCGCGACACCCCCGGCTAACTTCGCTCGCCCTGCGGGCGACGGGGGGGATTGGGTTTTCGTCCGCCCTTCGGGCGACGAAA
>JADZEI010000084.1 GCA_020850615.1 Dehalococcoidia bacterium
ACCACCGTGTAGTCGCGGTGGATGACCGCGTCGTAGGTGTACCGGCCCATGCCCGGGAGCGAAAAGATCTGCTCGAGAACAACCAGACCGCCGAGCAGGAAGCTGACCTGCGAACCCATGATCGTGATGACGGGGATGAGGCCGTTTCGAAGCGCGTGCTTGATCACGACAGTGCGGTCCCGGAGGCCCTTGGCGCGGGCGGTGCGGACGTAGTCCTCGCGCATGACCTCGAGCATCGCGGAGCGCGTCATGCGGGCGCTGACGGCCGAGAAGCGGTAACCGACGATCAGGGCCGGGAAGATGATCGCGAGGAAGTTCTTCCAGGGGTCTTCCCACGGGCGATACCAGCCGAACTCTGGGAGCCACTGCACCTGCACCGACAGGAACAGCAGGAGCATCGTTGCGATCCAGAAGTCCGGTAGCGACAGGCCCGTGACGGCGAACAGGCGGGCCACGTAGTCCACCCAGCTGTTCTGGCGTACGGCGGAGAGCACCCCCAACGGGATGGCGATGCAGACGGCGGTCAGAATCGCGAAGACCGCGATCTCCATCGAGATGCCCATGCGGCCGACGATCGTCGGGAGCACCTCGTTGTCGTCCCAGAGCGACTTACCGAAGTCGCCGCGGACGACCCCGGACGCCCAGTCCAGGTACTGGACGACCGGGTTACGGTCGATACCGAGCTCGGCGCGCATCTCGGCGAGCTGCTCCGGCGTGACGTAGCCGCTTTCGGACAGACGCGCCATCACAACATCGCCCGGCACCAGCCGGACGAGCGAGAAGACGAGGATGGAGACCACTAAGAGCGTCGGAATGGCCAGCAACAGCCGGCGCAGGATGTATTGCCCCATACCCGTTCTCCCCCTCTGACAGAACGCCTCGTCACCCGGCAAGCCGGGCGCCGGGTACGACCGTGGCAATGATAGTACGAGGTGTGTCAATCATGCGGATGCCTCGGTCGCGTCCATCTGGAAGGTGCGGGCTCAGGTCGTGCCGTTGAATGACGCCCGCTCATCCGGCGGAAGAAAGTCGGTTTATATCTCAGAGCGCGCATATACTCGTGATTGGACGGACAACAGCGCTCCGGCCAGGACCAGGCTGACGAGGAAGGAAACGGCGTTGGCGACCACTCAGAAGCCGGCAGCGAAGACTGCCGCCGCGAAGCCAGCGGCAAAGGCTGCTGCCAAGCCGGCCGCGAAGGCCACTGCCAAACCGGCGGCGAAGCCGCCAGCGAAAGCGGCTACCGCAAAGGCGTCGACGACGGTCGCCGCGAAGGCCGCGCCTGCGGCGAAAGCAGCCGCAGCCAAGCCGTCGGCCGCGACGAAGGCGACAGCTGCGAAGGCGACGCCGACGAAGGCCGCCGCCAAAGCTGCACCGGCGAAGGCGGCTGCGAAGACGGCCACGGCAAAGACCGCCACCTCGAAGGCTGCGCCAAAGGCCCCGGCCAAGGCTGCTGCAAAGCCGGCGGCGGCGCGAGCCACCGCCGCCAAGAAGTAGCTACCGGCTCCGGCAGCGCCGCACCTCGGGACAGCAACGTCCCGGCGCTGCCGGGTACGTTCGCGCCCATCTGACCGTACCCCCTCCCCCCGGGTGTGGTATCCTCTTCTCGGAGGTCCTGCCATGCTTCAGATCACATTGCACGCGCCCGCCATCTCCTGTGACCACTGCATCGCGACAATCGAGCGGACGGTGTCGCGAACACCCGGTGCGCGGTTTGTCTCGGGCACTGTCGAGGGACGCCGTTTCGCGATTGAAATCACGGAGGGGTCCGTCCTCGACCAGGTCGCAGCGGCGCTCGCGGCCGAGGACTACCCGCTCGGGCCGGCCATCGACTTCGATTCCAGCCTCGACGCGCCCCGGGCGGCGGCCACCTCGCCCGTATACCGGGTGAGCCCGACCGATGCCGGCGCCGAGATCAACTACGACTGTCCATGTGGCTGCGTGGCGGGCTTCGCCTTCAACCGCGCCACCGCAATCGCCGAGCCTGAGTGGTGCTGCTGCGGGCGCGCCATGCTGGTGGGGCGGGCCGCCGAGGAGCGTCTCCGCGCCGCCCTCGCCGGGGCCGAATCGTACTGGATCGACGTGCAGCACGTGACGATGCCCTGGGGGCAGCCGATGGAGGTCTCCCTCGCGGTCCCGGCGCCGTCCACGGGCGAGGTGGAGTAGATGGACCAGGACACACAGCGCGACGTGCTTCGGCGCCTGGCATATGCGGAAGGACACCTCGCGGGCATCCGCCGGATGATCGAAGAGGACACCTATTGCGTCGACGTCCTCAAGCAGACGTACGCAGTGCGCCGGGCGATCGCGAAGCTGGAGCAGAAGATGCTCGAAGGGCACCTGCATCACTGCGTCGTCGAAGGAATCGAACGCGGCGACGCGAAGGTCCTGGACGAGCTGGCGGAACTGTACGCCCTCGCCAATAAGTAACGCGCAACAAAGCAGGTCGTCATGACCGCCGTCCAACCCCAATCCCGCAACGACCACGCTCGGCCGGAGAGCCCGGTACGGCTCGCTGTCCGAGGGATGACGTGCGCCTCGTGCGTGCGCCGGGTGGAACGAGCGCTCGCCGGGGTGCCGGGTGTGGAGCAGGCTTCCGTGAACCTCGCGACTGAGGAGGCGACGGTCTCGTTCCTCGAAGGGGCGACGCCGCCCGCGGCGGCCCTGGAGGCGGCGGTGGAGCGGGCGGGATACAGCCTCCGCGGCGGCGCGGAAGACGGCGGGGACGAGGCCCGCGACAGTCTCGAGCGGGAGCGGCTCGAAGAGATCCGAGAGCTGCGCGTGCGGACGTGGTTCTCGCTGGCGGTCGCCGCCTTCGTGATGGTTGCCATGCAGTGGCACCGGGTCCCGGTCGTGGACGAGGTCCCCGCGCGGGTCATGCATCCGCTGTTCTTCGCCCTCGCGACGCCGGTGCAGTTCTGGGCGGGCTGGCGCTTCTACGCGGGCGCGTGGCGGGTGGGTCGCCACGGCTCGGCGGACATGAACACGCTGATCGCGTTCGGGACGAGCGTCGCGTATGCCTACTCGGTCGTCGCGACATTCCTGCCGCGTGCCTTCGACGCGGTCGGCGGACACGAGCACGCCGGGAGCGCCGGACAGATTCAGTTCGAGGTGATGACGTATTTCGACACGTCCACGGCGATCATCGCGCTCGTGCTGCTGGGGCGGCTGCTGGAGGCACGAGCGAAGGGGCAGACCTCGCAGGCGGTGCGCGCGCTGATCGCGCTGCGCCCGCGTCTGGCACGTGTCATCGAGGACGGGGAGGAGTACGAAATCCCACTGAGCGCGGTGCAGCCGGGCGACCTCGTGGTGGTGCGGCCCAGTGAGCAGGTGCCGGTGGACGGCGAGGTGATCGCGGGGACGAGCGCCGTCGACGAGTCGATGCTTACGGGGGAACCGTTGCCCGTCGCCAAGGGGCCGGGGGATTCGGTATTCGGGGCGACTATGAACTCGACGGGGATGCTGCAGTTGCGGGCGACGGCGGTCGGAGCGGACTCGGCGCTGGCGCGCATCATCCGGCTGGTCGAGGAAGCACAGGGCTCGAAGGCGCCGATCCAGCGGGTAG
>JADZEI010000085.1 GCA_020850615.1 Dehalococcoidia bacterium
CGCGCGCCTGGTTGCCTGCATACGTACCCGCCGCTGCTACGACCCCGACCTCTGGCAATGCCGGAAGGCCGCCTCTGCCGCTTGACGGACAACCACAGATGTCCTATTGGTCGCGCCACCGATGGGCCGCGCCGCTGATGGCGGGCGGGGATTCGACAGGGAGGCGGGCGGGGCTCGACAATCGAGCGATGCTGATGCGCCGGATTATCCCCTGCTTCGATGTCAACGAGGGCCGCGTCGTGAAGGGCGTCTCGTTCGTCGAGCTGCGCGACGCGGGCGACCCGGTGGAGCTCGCCAAGCTGTACGAAAAGGAGGGGGCGGACGAGCTCGTCTTCCTCGACATCACGGCTTCGAGCGACAACCGGGCGACGATGTACGACATGGTGGCGGCGACGGCGGACCAGGTGTTCATCCCGTTCACGGTTGGCGGGGGCATCCGGGCGGTGACGGACATGAAGGTGATGCTGGAGCTGGGCGCCGAGAAGGTGAGCATCAACACGTCGGCGATCCAGAACCCGGACCTGATCAACGAGGGCGCGTACCGGTTCGGGAGCCAATGCATCGTGGTTGCGATCGACGCGCGGCGGGTGCCGGAGGAGCCGGGCCGCTGGGAGGTGTTCACCCACGGCGGGCGCAACCCCACGGGGCTCGATGCGGTGGAGTGGGCGCAGGAGGCGGTGCGGCGCGGCGCGGGCGAGCTGCTCGTGACGAGCATGGACACAGACGGCCACCAGACGGGCTACGACAACGGGATGCTGCGCGCGATCAGCGAGGCGGTGACGGTGCCGGTGATCGCGTCGGGCGGGGCCGGGGGGCCGAAGCATATGGCCGACGCGCTGACGATCGGCAAGGCCGATGCGGTGCTCGCGGCGAGCATCTTTCACTTCGGGACGTACAGCATCCGCCAGGTGAAGGAGGAGCTCGCCGCGGCGGGCATCCCCGTGCGCCTGGAAGCGGACGCCTGAGCCGGGCCGCGCGATGTCGGAAGAGCACGTCCTGAGGTTCGATGACGCTGGGCTGGTGCCGGCTGTGGTGCAGGACGCGGACAGCGGGGCCGTGCTGATGCTCGGGTACATGAACCGCGAGTCGATCGCGCGCACGTTCGAGACGGGCCGGGTGACGTTCTGGAGCCGGAGCCGGGGCGAGCTCTGGGAGAAGGGCGCGACGAGCGGGAACACGCTGCAGTTCGTGAGCGTGGCGAAGAACTGCGAGGCGAACTCGTTGCTGGTGCAGGCGCGACAGGTGGGCCCGACCTGCCACACGGGCAACACGACCTGCTACTACCGCCCGCTCGACCCTGCGGTGGACCTGCCGGGAGACTAGCCGGGCAGGATTGCGCAGCCTTCGCTGAAGGGAAAGGCGCCTCGGCGGGCGAGGTCGGCGACTTCGCCGGCGGCATCCTCGGCCGCTTCGATGACGTCGCAGGGGTAGCCGTATTTGCGCTGGTGGAGGGCGAACTCGTCGGCATCGAGGAGCTCGACGCCGCCGTTGGGGCGGCGAATGACGTCGAGGTCCAGGTCGACGTAACTCAGCTCGCAGCCTTCGAGGCGCGGCGGGGTTGTGATGTTGCAGTACCAGAGGGCGGTGCTGCAGCCGGGCCGGGAGAGCTGGAAGACGTTGTACCAGCGGTCGCGCCAGAAATAGACGCGGCTATCGTAGGGCGAGCGGAACTCGCCGCGGCTGGTGTAGATGGGGGAGCGGGCGCGGTAGCTCGCGACGAGGAGGGTGCCGTCGTCGGAGATGACGCGAAAGGGCTGGATCCAGTGCGCGGCGCCATCGTATTTGGTTGCCCGCAGGAGGATCCGAGTACCGGGCTGGGCGATGGTGTGGGGGAGTGCCTGCATCTGCGGATCATACACAGTGCATCCGCCGGTTACTCAGCGGTTACGTGAAGTTCGGGAGAAAATCGCTTCGCCTGGGGCTAATCGTTCGCGAACAGCAGACCGGCCACGATGCCGGCAACGATGGCAACGACGCCGAGGGTGGCCATGTAGCCGACCATGGCGCCGGAGAAGCGTTCCACGATGTCGTGGTGCATCGGGGCGGCGTTGGGGTCGTCGTGGTGGCCATGGTGCGCGTCGGCGCCGGGCTCGTGCGGGACATCGGCGTGCACTTCTTCGTGGATGGCCTGGGCCATGTGCGAAACCTCGTGTGCTGGTGGGGGTATTGTCGCAACGCGCGGGCTTTGGCGCACCCGTGCTAGGCTCGGGGCATGACACAACCAGCTCGCCGCCGCCCGAAGGCGCTCGTGACGAAGACGATCACGGTGCCGGGGAACCTGCGCCAGGCCGTGCACGAGTTCAATTCCGGGCTGTTCTTCGAATGCCACGAGTCGCTCGAGGAGATCTGGCAGGAGGAGCAGGGCGAGGTGCGGGACCTCTACAAGGGGCTCATCCAGGTGGCGGCGGCGTTCGTCCACGCGGGGCGGGACAACCGGTTCGGAGTGAACCGGCTGCTGACGACGGGGCTCGGCTACCTTGCGCCGTACCGCGCGGAGGACGC
The DNA here is from genome assembly GCA_020850615.1 of Dehalococcoidia bacterium. GTDB lineage: Bacteria > Chloroflexota > Dehalococcoidia > Tepidiformales > Tepidiformaceae > JADZEI01. The sequence continues at coordinate 2,503 of JADZEI010000085.1, forward strand.
GATGGGGTTCAACGTCGACGCGATCTGCCGCGCGGGCGAGGCGGTGGTCGCGGCGCTGCGGGAGCTGCCGGACGACCGCATCCACGAACTGGTGGCGTTGGCGCCGGAGTACCGGCTGGACGAATCGCGGCTCGCGGCGGAGGCGGCGCGGTGGGGGGCCTGGGGGTTCGACCGGGCGGGCAACGCGTTGCCGATGGAGATCACGGTCGCCGAGTAGCCGCAGCCGAACGGGCTTCGATCGCAGGAAGAGCGCGCCGGGGCGGCTGTGTGAGGTATGTCACGAAATGGTCGCGACGAACTTTGATGACACAAGCGGCCTAGCCTACCCTTCATAGTGGCTCTGTTGACGTTTTTTCCCAACCACTCTGGAGCGGTGCCCCCTGGAGGTCCTGGTAGTGACGAATTCCTTGCGCCCAACTGCTGGAGAAGCGCGCTTCGGCGACGTTGTGATCGAAGCCCTCGAAGTCCAGAAGACGTATGACACGGGGACCGTCCAGGTCCACGCCCTCCGGGGCGTCAGCCTGCAGGTCCGCCGCGGCGAGATGGTCGCGATCATGGGGCCTTCGGGGTGCGGCAAGACCACGCTGCTGAACAGCCTCTCCGGGCTCGATGAGTTCGATTCCGGCAAGGTGCTGATCAACGGGACGGACATCAACAAGATGCCGGACGACCGGAAGACGGAGTTCCGGGCGAAGGACATGGGGTTCGTCTTCCAGACGTACAACCTGCTGCCGGTGCTGAGCGCGGCCGAGAACGTGGAGCTCCCGCTCATCGTCTCGGGGACGAAGCCGAAGGTGGCGCGGGAGATGGCGATGGAGTCGCTCCGGCGGGTGCGCCTGGAGGACTTCGCCCGGCAGCGGCCGAGCCAGCTTTCGGGTGGTCAGCGGCAGCGCGTGACGATTGCCCGGGCGCTGGTGAACCGGCCCGCGATTGTGTGGGCGGACGAACCGACGGGCGCGCTCGATTCGCAGACGGCGAACGAGATCATGGACCTGATCGTCGAGCTGAATGATGCGGAGCACCAGACGTGCGTGATCGTGACGCACGACCCGAAGGTGGCGGCGCGCTGCCACCGGACGATCCACATGGCAGACGGCGTCATCGTCCGGGAGGATTCCCAGGCGGAGATGGCCGTGGCGGCGGCGAGGCACTAGCGCCATGAAGGAGCTGTGGGGCGTCCCGATGACGTACATCGCGGCCAGTTGCCTGGTCGTGACGGTGCTGATCCTGCTGTTCATCGCGTTCATCGCGGTGCGCAACCCCGTCATGTTCAAGATGGGGTTGCGGAACATCCCCCGGCGAAAGGGGCAGACCGCGCTGATCGTGGTCGGCCTGATGCTTTCGACGGTCATCATGAGCGCCGCCTTCGGCACCGGCGACACGCTTTCGACGAGCGTGACCGAGGAGGTCTACGGGATCCTCGGTGAGGCCGACGAGATCATCAACTGGGATACGGACAAGCAGCCCGCGCCGGTCGACCAGCAGCTCATCCCGCTCGCGGAAGTGGAGCGGTGGCAGCAGCAGTTCGCGGATGACCCGGACATCGAGGCGTTCGTGCCGTTCATCTCGGAGGGGGTGCCGCTGCTGAACACGCGGACGCGCCTGAACCAGGCCTCCGCACAGGTGGTGGCCTTCCGGGAGGAAGACGCGGCCGCGCTCGGCGGACTGAAGGACCTCTCGGGCAACGCAGTCCAGGTGACGGGCCGCGAGATGGTGGTCAACGAAGACCTGGCCGAGGAGATCGACGCGCAGCCCGGCGACACGATCGTGGCGTTCTATGGCGGCGAGGAGATCGAGTTCACGGTGAAAGCGATCGCGCCGAGCCAGGTGCTCAGCGGCGCGCTGGGCACGGGCGACCCGGAAGGCGCGGCCGTCGACTTCGCCGTGCTCGCGGAGATCACCGGGAAGGGCGAGAACGCGGACGCGGTGTTCGTTTCGAACACGGGCGGCGTGAAGGAAGGGATGAAGCGCTCCGACGCGGTGGAGGCGAAGCTGCTGCCGGTCCTGGAGGACACGCCCTACCAGGTGCAGCTCTTCAAGAAGGAGGGCATCCGCTTCGCCGAGCTGATCGGCAGCGGGTTCACGACGGTGTTCATCGTCTTCGGCCTGTTCTCGATCGCGGCGGGCGTGCTGCTGATCTTTCTGATCTTCGTGATGCTGGCGGCGGAGCGGAAGCCGGAGATGGGCATGGCCCGGGCGGTGGGCGCGAAGCGGCGGCAGCTGGTCGAGTCGTTCCTCGCCGAAGGCATGGGCTACGACCTCGGGGCGGCGGTGGTCGGGCTGTTCGCCGGCATGCTGGTGACGGTGGCGATGGTCCAGATCGTGACCGGTGCGGCCGGGGACGACCTGGGATTCGACATGACGGTGACGTTCGCGCCGCGAAGCATGATCACGGCGTTCTGCCTCGGGCTGATCGCGACGTTCATCGTCATCTTCATCGCCTCGTGGCGGGCGAGCCGGCTCAACATCACGGCCGCGATCCGCGACCTTCCGGAGACGAAGCCGATCAACCCCGAGCGGGCGACCTGGCGCGGGTACGTGCGGGCGGTGCTGAACGGCGTGATCGCGCTCGGGCTGCCGCTGGGCCTGGCGCTCTTCCTGCTGGGGCCGATCGGGATGGTCATCGGTGCGCCGCTGGCGATCATCGGGCTTGTCAGCCCGTGGTTCTACGCGCTGCGCGGTTCGAGCGTGGCCCTGCCTGCGGACGACCGCTCGCACGAGCCGCCGCCGAAGTGGCCGTGGATCCTGGGCCTCTGCCTCCTCCCGGTGTTCGGCCTCGGCCTGCTGATCATCATCCCGTACTTCATCGCGCTGGGGCTGGTGCGGCTGGTGCGCGACCGGAAGCCGTCGAACATGCCGACGTGGCTGCCCCTGGCGGGCATCGTGGTCCCGCCACTCGGGTTCGTGGTGGCACTCCTGCAGGACGCGAAGGCGCAGATCGCCTGGAGCGCGGGCATCGCCACGGCGTTCGCGATCATGGGCGCGGCGTTCACCTACGGCGGGCTCGATACCAATACCGCGTTCATGTTCCTGTTCGGCGTGTCGCTGCTGTTCCTGTGGGTGGCGCTGACGCTGCGCTACTTCCACATCGCGGAGCGGCTGTCGTTCACGGTGACGAGCCTGGTCTTGCTGGCGCTCTGGTACACGCCGAGCTCGGTCACGGAGCCGGTCCTGGGCGAGCTCGACGGAGACATCGAGCTGTTCTTCCTGAGCGGCATGGTGATGGTGACGTGTGGCGTCTTCATCGTGATCTACAACGCGGACATCGCATTGCCGGCGCTCGCGAACCTGGGCTCGCGGTTCGGGCGCATCGTCCCGGCGCTCAAGACGGGCGTGGCCTACCCGCTGACGGCGCGCTTCCGGACGGGCATGACGATGCTGATGATCGGCCTGATCATGTTCTCCCTCGTGATGATGGCGACGATGAACACGAACTTCGCGAACGTGTTCCTGAACGACGACACGCGCGGCGGCATGGACGTGCTGATCGGCGTGAATTCGAACAACCCGGTGGATGACCTGCAGGCCGCGCTCGAAGAGGGCGGTGTCGATACGTCGAAGATCCAGGCGGCGGCAGAGATGCGGATCGCGTACCCCTTCGAGACCGAAGTCGAGAACATCGACCAGAAGGAAGTGGACGACGAGACGCCGGAGTTCCTGCGGTACATGCTCATCGGCGCCGACGACACGTTCATGACAGCGACGAACATCGCCATGAAGTACTACGCCGCGGGCTACGAGACGGACCAGGAGGTCTGGCAGGCGCTTCGGGATAACCCAACGTACGCGGTCATCCCGGCCTCGCTGCAGCAGGCGCAGGAGGGCTTTGTCTTCGGGATGGACGACAGCCTGCTCTCGCTCGACACGCGCGAAGACGGTTTCGAGCCGTTCACGCTGCGGGTCCGGGACCCGGGCACGGGCAAGGAGACGACGCTGACCGTCATCGGCGTGATGAAGGAAGCGGCGGACACGTTCATCACCCTGGGCGGCGGGTTCACCGGCGGGATCATCACGAGCCAGGAGACGGTGGCGGACACGCTGCCGTCGTCGCAGGGGCAGCGGTTCTACCTGCAGCTCACGCCGGGTACGGATGCGCGGGAATTCGCGAAGAGCGTCGAAGCGGCCCTGGTGCAGGCGTCGGCGGACTCGCTCGAGAAACTGCTGGACGACCAGCAGCGCATCCAGACCGGGTTCATGCTGGTGTTCCAGGGCTTCATGGGGCTTGGCCTGGTGGTCGGCATTGCGGCGCTCGCCGTCATCGCGTCTCGGGCGGTGGTGGAGCGGCGGCAGCAGATCGGCATGCTGCGGGCGATTGGCTACCAGCGGTCCATGGTGGCGCTGAGCTTCCTCTTCGAGTCCGGGTTCATCGCCGTCTCCGGGATCGTGCTCGGGCTGGGGCTTGGGCTCTCGCTGGCGTGGGTGCTCTTCGCGACCGGGGACATCGGCGAGGAGGCTGCGAACGCGCCGTTCATCGTGCCGTGGATGAACTTGCTCGTCATCTGCGCGATCGCGTTCGTGGCCTCGATGGTGATGACGTTCCTGCCGGCGCGGCAGGCATCGCGGGTGCCGGTGGCGGAGGCGCTGCGCTACGAGTAGCCGTGTTTTGTCCATGCGCGCACGCCGGTAGAGTGCGCGCATGGAGCAACCGGAACTGCTCGGCACGCAGCTCTTCGACCTGACCGGGAGCGTGGCGCTGGTCACCGGCGCCGGGCGGGGGCTCGGCCGGACGATGGCGCTGGCCCTCGCAGCGGCCGGCGCGGACGTCGTCGTATCGGCGCGTACGGCCTCGGAGATCGAGGCGCTGGCGGCGGAGGTGCGGGGGCTGGGCCGGCGGGCCGCCGCGTTCACCTGTGACGTGACGGACGAGGCGTCCTGCACGGCGCTGGTCGACGGCGCGGTGGCGGAGATGGGGCGGATCGACATCCTCGTGAACAACGCCGGGATCAACGTCCGCAAGCCGGTGCTGGACCTGGGGTTCGACGAGTACCAGCGGGTGCTGGCGACGAACCTGCACGGCTACTTCCTCTGCGCGAAGGCGGCGGGCGCGCACATGGTGGCGCAGGGCTCCGGCAAGGTGATCAACATCTCGAGCATCATGGGGCGGGTGGCGCTGGCGGGGCAGGGTGCCTACGCGAGCTCCAAGGGCGCGATCGAGCAGCTCACGAAGGTGCTGGCGATCGAGTGGGCGCGCGCGAACGTGCAGGTGAACGCGATCGGCCCGACCTACTTCGAGACCGAGCTCACGCGGCCGCTCTTCGAGGACCCGGAGCGCAAGGACTTCATCAGCGAGCGCACGCCGATGGGGCGCTGGGGCCAGCCACACGAGCTGGCCGGCGCCGTGATCTTCCTCGCGAGCCGGGCGAGCGACTACGTGACGGGGCACACCCTCATCGTCGATGGAGGGTGGACGGCCTGGTAGGCCAGGTGGTGGCCGGGCGTGCGGGTGGCGGGGGCGGGCCGGGCTCGGCATCGGAGGTCTGCCAGAGCGTGAGCACGTAGCCATCGGGGCCCATGACCTGGCATTCGCGGGTGCCGCCGAGCTCGGAGGGCGTGGCGATGGAAAGCCCGCCCATGCGCAGCCCCGTGGCGTAAGCGGCATCGACATCGGGGACGCGGAGGCGGATCTCGGCCCCGATGCCGCGGGCGACGCCTTCCTGGGCGAGGGCGCGATACCAGGGGTGGCGGCGGTCGGCGTCGTCGTCGTGGAGGGAGATGCGCGCGGTCCCGGCGCGCATCTCGGCGAAGCCGGGGTGCCGTTCGAGGATCTCGAGGCCGCCAACGGCCTGGAGGAAGCCGGCGAGCCCGGCGATGTCAGTCGTCCAGATCACGAGGCCGAGAGCGGCTTCGTCGTGCATATCCCAGGGGCCTTCCGAGCCCGCCACGGGCGCAGTATAAGGTCGTGTCAAGTATCAAGACCACCAGTTACCATAACTGGTCTTGATACTTGACCAAACGCTATTTGACCAGGCTATGCGGCGATGAGGCGGCCGTTGAACGACCCGCAGATCGGGCAGCGGGGTACGCGCGTGACCCGGGGGCTATCGGCGAAGTTGTAGCGGCACTGGCAACTCTCGCACTCGAAGCGCTGAAACATCTTGCCCTCGGCGCGTTTGCGGCCCCAGCCCGTTTCGAAACTTGCTGTCGTGTCCATCCCTGCGTCCCCCCCGTACTTCCAGTAACGGCAGCACCGGGAGCGGAGTAAACCACAAAACGGTCGCTGGCGGGAGATCCACTGGTCAACTGATATACTTCCGCCCCATGCAACAAGGCCAACGTCACCTTCTCTCCTCGGCCGACCTGAGCGGCGAGGAGATCTCCCACGTGCTCGATGTCGCGGCGGCTCTGAAGCGCCGTCCCCAGCGCCTGCTCGAAGGGCGTCAGCTCGCGCTGGTGTTCGAAAAGCCGTCGTTGCGTACGCGGGTGAGCTTCCAGGTGGCGATGCGCCACCTCGGCGGCGAGACGATCTACCTGGCCCCGCAGGAAGTCGGGCTGGGCGAGCGGGAGGCGATCAAGGACGTCTCGCGGGTGCTCGCGCGGTACGTCGACATTGTGGCGGTGCGCACCTATGGGCAGAGCATCGTCGAGGAGTACGCGCAGTACTCCGGCATCCCGGTGATCAACGCGCTGACGAACGAGGAGCACCCCTGCCAGGCGCTCGCGGACCTGCTGACCGTGCGCGAGAAGCTCGGCGACGACCTGCGCGGCAAGTCGCTGGCGTTCATCGGCGATGGCAACAACGTCTCGGCGAGCCTGGTCGTGACCGCGGCCTCGCTGGGGATGGACGTGCGGATGGCGGCGCCGAAGGGGTACATGCTGCCCGAGGAGACCGTCAGCGAGGCGGCCGCGCGGGCCGAGGCGAGCGGCGGCACGCTAACGCTCGTGACGGACCCCGCGGAGGCGGTCGCGGGCGCCCAGGTGCTCTACACGGACGTCTGGACCTCGATGGGGCAGGAGCGGGAGGCGGAGCGGCGCCGGATCGACTTCGCCGGCTACCAGCTGAACCGGGAGCTGGTGGCGCAGGCCGGGCCGGGGGCGCTGATCATGCACGACCTGCCGGCCCACCGCGGCGAGGAGATCACCGACGAGGTCCTCGAAAGCGAGGGTTCGATCATCTTCGACCAGGCGGAGAACCGGGTATGGGCACAGGCTGCGGCGGTGGCGTTCCTGCTCGGCGTGGCCGGCCAGGTCCAGTCCTAACCGGGGCGTTGGGCCGAACCGGTATGATGGGCGAGATTGCCGGGGCGGCGGCAACGCGCTGCCATGCCTGACTTCGATCACCTCCGCGATATCCTCGAACAGTTCGAACCGTCGAGCGCGGTCGACGTCCTGCTGATCGCGGTCGCGATCTTCTCGACGCTGCGGCTGCTAAGCGGGACGCGGGCGATGACGCAGCTGCGCGGCGCGCTCGGGATCATCCTCGTGGTGGTGGTGCTCGGCCGGATCTTCGACCTGACGGTGGTGAACTTCATCGTCGAGCATTCGCTGACGGCGGCGCTGGTCGCGGCGGCGGTCATCTTCCAGCCGGAGCTCCGGCGGGCGCTGGACCGGCTGGGGCGGACGGGCCTGGGCGGCTGGGCGAAGGGCGGCGCGAACCGGGCGGTGGTGGATGCGCTGGTGACGGCGGCGGGTCGCATGTCGCGCGAGCACCACGGCGGGCTGTTCGTGATCGAACGGGGGACGGGCCTGCAGGACGTCATCGACACCGGCATCCCGGTGGATGCGCGGGTATCGCCGGAGCTGCTGGCCGGCATCTTCTATCCGAATTCGCCGCTGCACGACATGGCAGTGGTGCTGCGCAACGAGCGCGTGGTGGCGGCGGGCTGCGTGTTGCCGCTGGCGAACGAGCTGCCGGCCCACGAACGCAACCTGGGCACGCGGCACCGGGCGGCCATCGGCATCACCGAGCAGACGGACGCGCTCTCGGTGGTCGTCTCGGAAGAGACGGGCGAGATCAGCGTGGCGCTGGCCGGCCGGCTGACGCACGTGGCGGACGAGCGCCGGCTGAAGGCGGTGCTCGAGTGGCTGCTCGATCCGTCGAACGCGGGGGCGATGTCGCGGGCGGAGGAACGGGAACGGGTGGCGGTGTGAAACGCGCACGGGAGTTCTGCGGGCGGTGCTGGCAGGCGGGCTGGGGCATGACGCGGGCGGGCGCCGGGAGCGTGGCCGCGCACTGGGCGCTCGCGCTGTTCAGCCTCGTGACGGCGTTCGGCGTGTGGATGGCGATCCAGGACGTAGAGAACCCGCGCACCCGCTCGGACATCGAGGGCGTGGTCGACGTGACGGCGGTGAACGTGCCGGACGGCTTCCTCGTCGAGGACATCGAGCCGATCCGGATCCGCGTGGAGGCGCGGGAGGAGCTGCTCGCGAAGCTGCTGCCCGCGGACTTCGAGGCGACCGTGGACGTGAAGGACATCGAGCCCGGCGAGGCGGCAACCCGGCGGGTCCGCGTGGTCTCGGAGGTCGACGATGTCCGCGTTGTGAGCACGCACGAGGTCGCGGTCATCCTCGTGCCGGCGGCGGAGCGCGAGATCGCCGTGACGGTCCAGCGCACGGAATCGCTGCCGCCGACGCTCGAAGAATCGGAGGCGCCGAGCATCGAGCCGGCGTTCGTGACCATTCGCGGGCCGCAGGAGCTGGTCGACCAGGTGGCGACGGTGCGGCTGGACGTGAACCTGAGCGGCGCCCGCAACGAGACGGAGACGTTCACCGGCGACCTGGCGGCCTACACGGAGAGCGGCCAGGTGCGGCAGGTCGAGATCCTGCCGGAGCAGGCCAAGGTGACGTTCAAGATCCGGCAGCTGGTGACGAGCCGGCAGGTGGACCTCTTCGCCGTGATCACGGGCGACCCGGCAGCTGGCTACCGGGTGGCGGGGACGACGATCGCGCCCGCGACGGTGCTGGTGACCGGCACCAAGGCGGTGATCGACGGCCTGCGGCCGCCGCTGAACGTGGAGAAGATCGACATCACGAACCAGACGAAGACGGTGACGATGACGCGGCGGGTGGAGGCGCCCGCGAACACATCGGTGCAGCCGCAGACGGTGACGGTGACGATCCAGATCGAGGCGATCCAGGGTTCGGAGACGCGGTCGGTGCGGGTGGAGCCCGAAGGGATGCCCGCCGGGCTCCAGTTACAGACGGGCGCGTATACTGCGTTAGTGAAGCTTTCCGGTCCGCAGGACCTCCTCAACAACACAAAGCCCGAAGACGTGCGCGTGACCGTGTCGTTCGCGGGCGCGGTGGCCGGTACGGCGGCCTACACGCCGAAGGTGACGGCCCCCGCCGGGGTCCGGGCCGAGGTGAGCCCCGTGACGATCACGCTCGTGCCGCTGGTCACGCCATGACCGCTCCCGCATCGGCCGGGCTGCCCCGCGTCGTCATCGTGGGGCGGCCGAACGTGGGCAAGTCCTCGCTGTTCAACCGCGTGGTCGGTGAACGCCGTGCGATCGTCGAGGACGAGCCGGGGACGACGCGCGACCGTGTGGAGGCGGACGTGGAGTGGCTCGACCGCCGCTTCCGGCTGGTCGACACGGGCGGGTTCGAAACGAGCACGGAGAACGTCTACGCGCCGGCGATCGTGGGCCAGATACGGACCGCCATCGAGAACGCGGACCTGGTGCTGTTCTGCATCGACGCGCGCGACGGGATGACCGCGAGCGACTACGACATCGCCGAGGTGGTGCGGCGGGCGAACCGGCCCACGCTCGTGCTGGCGACGAAGGCGGACAACGAGCGCCGCGAGCTCGCCGGGATGGCGGAGGCGGCGACGCTCGGCATGGGCGAGGTGATGCCGCTGAGCGCGATGCACGACGTGAACGTCGGCGTGATGCTCGACGAGGTGGTGGCGCGGCTGCCGGAGACGCTCGCGATCGAGGAGAGCGACCGCGTGCGCATCTCCATCGTCGGGCGCCCGAACGTGGGCAAGTCGGCGCTCCTGAACGCGATCGTGGGCGAGGAGCGGGTAATCGTGAGCAACGTCGCGGGGACCACGAGGGACGCGATCGATACAGAGGTCGACACGCCCGCGGGGAAGTTCGTGCTGATCGATACGGCGGGCGTGCGGCGGCCCGGGCAGCTCGGGAAGGGCATCGAGCGCCACTCGGTGATGCGCACGGACACCGCGATCGAGCGCTCGGACGTCGCGGTGCTGGTGATCGACGGGAGCGAGGGCGTGACCGCGCAGGACACGCACATCGCGGGCCGGGCGATGAAGGCCCAGAAGGGCCTGATCATCGCCGTGAACAAGATCGACCTGTGGGACGACCCCGAGGCGCGCCGGGAGTGGGCGGATCGGCAGATGCGCGGCCGGATGCAATTCGTGCCCTGGGCGATGGTGACGTTCATCTCGGCGCTGCAGTCGAAGGGCCTGGAGAAGCTGCTCGAGCTGGCGGTGGAGGTGCGTGAGGCGCGGCGGCGGCGGATCAGCACCGGCGAGCTCAACGCGGTACTGACCAAGGCGATGCGGAAGCACGCGCCGCCCGTGGTGCACGGCAAGCGGCTGAAGCTGCTCTACGCGACGCAGGCGGGCATCGACCCGCCGACGTTCATCCTCTTCGTGAACGACCCGGCGATCGTGCACTTCAGCTACCGGCGCTTCCTCGAACGTGCACTTCGGGAGGCGTACGACTTCGAGGGGACGGCGATCAAGCTGGTGTTTCGGGGGCGAACCGAGGACAATTCGCGGTCGTGATCCTGGAGTACGGCGCAAACATCGTCATCGGTTACCTGCTGGGGTCGATCCCCTTCGGGCTGGTGGTGGGCTACCTGTTCACCGGCGGCGACATCCGCTCGCGGGGGAGCGGCAAGACCGGCACGACGAACGTGCTGCGGACGGCCGGCAAGCTCGCCGCGGCGCTGGTGGCGGCCGGCGATATCTCGAAGGGCGTGGTACCGGCGGTCATCGGGCGGTTCGTGTTCGATAACGACGGTGCGGCGGCAGCTGGCGCGGCGGCCGGGATCGTGGGCCACGTGTGGCCCGTGTTCGCGGGGTTCCGCGGCGGGCGCGGGGTGGCGGTGGCGTTCGGGGGGGTGCTCGGGCTCACGCCGTTGATCGCCCTGGCGTTCCCCGTCATCGGTGCTCTGATCGTCATCCCGACGCGCTACGTGTCGCTGATGTCGGTGCTCGGGACGCCGATCGCGGCGGCGATCGTGGGGCTGGCGGTGCTGATCTGGGACGTGCCGGCAGAGTTCGCGCTCTACGGGCTGTTCGCGGTTCTGATCATCGAGTACATGCACATCCCGAACATCCGGCGGCTGCTGAACGGCACGGAGCCGCGGTTCGGGAAGGGCGGCGACCGCCCGGCGACGGGCTAGCGCGGTGGCCCACTACGGCGTCGTTGGCGCCACCTCGTGGGGCTTCGGGATCGCGTGGTTGCTCCGCGGCAACGGCCACGACGTCACCGTGCTCACCCGGACCGAGGGGGAAGCGGCGGCGCTGCGCGGCAACCCGCGGCTCGCGCGCCTGCCGGAGATCGCGCTCGACGGGTGCGGGTTCGCACCGGCAGCTGCTCCACCGGCCTGCGACGGGTACGTGGTCGTGGTGCCGTCGCAGTCGGTGGCAGCGACGCTCGCGGGGAGCGGGCTCGACCGGCGCGTGCCGGTGTTGTCGGCGGCGAAGGGCATCGAGCACGAGGGCGGGCGGCTGATGAACGCGGTGGTCGAAGGTGCCGGGTGGCCGGCGGAGCTGGTCTCCGCGTTGAGCGGCCCGAACCTGGTCCACGAAATCGTCCGTGGGATGCCGGCGGCCTCGGTTGTGGCATCGAGCTCGGAGCGCGAGGCGGAGCGCTGGCAGACGGCGCTTTCGGGGCCGCGCTTCCGGACGTACCGCTCGCACGACGTGGTGGGCGTCGAGGTCGCGGGTGCGCTGAAGAACCCGATCGCGATTGCGGCGGGGGCTTGCGTCGCCCTCGGGCTGGGCGCGAACGCGGTGGCGGCGGTGATGACGCGGGGGCTGGCGGAGATCACGCGGTTCGGGGTCGCGCTCGGCGCCGACCCGCTGACGTTCCAGGGCCTCGCAGGGGTGGGCGACCTGGTGGCGACGTGCTACTCGCCGCTGAGCCGGAACCACCGGCTGGGGAACCTGCTCGCTTCGGGCAAATCGCCGGGGGATGCGCTGGCTGAGATCGGCGAGGCGGTGGAAGGCGCGACGACGGCGCCGGTGGCGCTGCGCGTGGCCGCCGCCCACGGCGTCGACCTGCCGATCACGGAGCAGGTGGCGGCGGTGCTGGCGGGCGAGGTGGGCGTCCAGGAGGCGATGCTCCGCTTGCTCAGCCGGCGGCTGACGGCCGAGTCCCCGCCCGGGGCTGGGTGCTAGAGTAGGCGCATGACGTCGAGTCCACGGCAGCTCACCACGCTGCTCGAATCGCTGACCACGGGGCACCAGCCCCTCGCCGCGGAGCTGACACTGTTCTCGGACCTGGACCGGGAGGAGACGGAACAGCTCCGCGCCGCCTGGCCGCGCATCCCGGCGGGGACGCGCGAACAGATCGTCGTGCGCGCGACGGAGCTCGCCGAAGACAACGTCGACCTCGACTTCGACCGGCTCGCCGGCGTCGCGCTGGACGACCCGGACGCGACGATCCGGCGGCACGCCGTGGCGTCGACCTGGGAGTCGTCGGACCGGGCGATCGGCCGGCGGCTGACGGGACTGCTCCAGGACGACCCGGACGAGCAGGTGCGCGCGGACGCGGCGTCGGCGCTCGGCGGGTTCGTGCTTCAGCGGGAGCTCGAAGCGCTCAACGCCGCGGAAGGCGACGCGATCGTCGACGCCCTCCGCGCGGTCGCAAAGAACCCCGCGGAGCCGGTCGACGTGCGCGCCGGCGCGGTGGAGTCGCTCGGCTTCCGGTCGCTGCCGTGGGTGGCGACGCTGATCAACGACGCGTACTACGACGACGACCGGCGGCTGCGGGTGGCGGCGATGGTCGCGATGGGCCGGTCGGCGGATATTTCGTGGCTCGACCTGCTGGACGACGACGCGCGCTCGGACGACCCGGAGTTCCGGTTCCACGCGGCGAGCGCGTTCGGCGCGATCGGGTCGGAGGATGCGGTCGACACGCTGGCGGAGTTGCTCGAGGACGAGGACACGGAGGTGCTGCTGGCGGCGCTCCTGGCGCTGGGCGAAATCGGCGGCGCCGAGGCGGTGCGCTACCTCGAGGAGTACATCGAAGTTGCGCCGCCCGAGTTCGCAGAACCTGCGCAGGTGGCGCTCGAGACGGCCCTCTTCGTCACCGGCGAACGCGGGGACCAGCTGCTTTCGCTATGAGCAGGGAGATCCCGGTCCGTGATGCTGTTTCGGCCGGCGGCGTGGTCTACCGCCGGGCGGGGGATGGCACGGTCGAGGTGGTGCTCTGCGGGCGCCCGAGCGAGAAGCTCTGGGGGCTGCCGAAGGGGACACCGGACGACGGCGAGGCGATCGAGCACACGGCCCTGCGCGAAGTGCGCGAAGAGACGGGCCTCGAGGCGGTAATCGTCCAGAAGCTGGGGTCGATCGACTACTGGTTCATGGCCAACGGGGTGCGTTACCACAAGTGGGTGCACCACTGGCTCATGGAACCCACCGGCGGCGACCTCGGCGACCACGACCACGAGTTCGAGGCGGTGGAGTGGGTGCCGATCGACCAGGCCTTCCGGCGGCTCACCTTCGAAAACGAGCGGCGGATGGTGGCGGAGGCATCGCGGCTGCTGGAGTCCGGGATTTGAACGCGCCGGGCGGGCCGGGGGTGCTGGACCACCTGGTGGTGGCGAACGCCGGTCTCGTCCGCATCCGGCGGAAGCACCCCGCCGACGCCCGCAACGACTACGCCTGGCGCCGCGACGCGGAGCTGATGCGGTTCGACGGGAGCCAGCCGATCGAACGCAGCTTCGAGGAGTTCGCGGCCGGGCTCGAAAGTGACATCGCCTTCCCGCGGAGCGACCGGCAGGTGTTCGCGATCGAGACGGGCGAGGGCGTCCACATCGGCAACTGCATGTTCTACAACGGGGACCCGGTGGGCGGTTCGGCGGAGCTCGGGGTCTCGCTGGCGCACCCGGACTACCGGGATCGCGGGCTGGGCACGGCGACGGTGATCGCGTTCCTGCGGCACCTCTGGTCGGCGTCGGCGTTCCGGCGGATCGAGCTGCACACGCTGGAGTGGAACGTGCGGGCGCAGCGCTGCTTCGAGAAGGCGGGCTTCGGTTCGCGGGCGCTGGTGGTGCGCGGGGACACGCGCCTGGTGCGGATGGAGGCGCGGCGCGAGTGGTGGCTGCTCTGGGAGATGGAGGGGCGGTTCGACTTCGTCCCGAACGTGCCCTGCCCGGCGCCGGCGGGGAGCGGAAAGCCGGCCTGAACCGGGCGGCGCCAGCCCATGGCGTCCGCGAGTCCTCGAATCGCGGCGGTTCCGGTTGTCGCCCTGCTGGCAACGTTGCTGTCACCGAAGCGGGGGAGCGCGCCACCGGGTTGATCTGCCGCATGGATGGGCGACTGCCGAAATCTCAGATGGAAGGACGGCGTCGCGGGAGCTGGTGCTCTGGGTGCGACCAGGTGAAGAGGTATGGACGGAATGACCGCCGGCAACCTGGCTGTTTCGGACAGCCAAACAGGCCCGGCCGCCGCGCCACCGCGTGGCCTCCACGCCAGCATCCGGTCGCTGCCGGGCCTGCCGCCCGCACCGGACCGCGTGATCGACCTCGGTCTGCCGGACCGGTTCATCGAGGATCTGGCGCTGAAGACGCTCTACCGGATCAGCACGCCGACGCCGGTCGCGATCGCGAGCTCGATGCGGATCCACCCTGCGATCGTGCGCGAATCGCTGGAGGGATTGAAGCGCGCGCGGCTCGTCGAGACGACGTCCGCCTCGGGGCGGCTGGAGTCGGAGTGGCAGTACCGGCTCACCGAGATGGGCATGCACGAGGCAGAGAACGCGTTCTCGCGCAGCCGCTACGTCGGCCCGGTGCCGGTGCCGATCCAGGACTACTTCCGAATGCTGGAATACGACGTCGAGGTCGGCGCGCCGGACCCGGTGCGGCTGGCGCGGGCGCTGCAGCAGCTCGTCCTCGCGCGGGACGTCGTCGCGAAGGTGTGCCTGGCGCTGACCTCCGGGCGGCCGGCGATGCTCTGGGGCGCGCCCGGCAATGGCAAGACGACGATCCTCGAGCTCACGAGCGAGGCCATCCACGGCGTGACGCTGCTCCCGGTGTCGGTCTACGTCAGCGGGCACATCATCAAGCTGTACGACGACCTGGTGCACGTAGTGGTCGAGGGCGACGACGCGGGCGAATCGACGCAGTACGACCGGCGCTGGATGCGGATCCGGCGGCCGTTCGTGTTCGTCGGCGGCGAGCTGCGGCACGAGGACCTGGACCTGGCGTTCGACGCGGCGGTCGGATACCACCAGGCGCCGCCGCACCTGAAGGCGCACGGCGGGCTGCTCGCGATCGACGACTTCGGGCGGCAGCAGGTTTCGCCGCACGCGCTGCTGAACCGGTGGATCGCATCGCTGGAACGGGGCGAGGACACGATGTCGCTGGTCACGGGCGAACGGATCACGTTCCCGTTCCGGTCGACGATCTGCTTCAGCACGAACCTGGAGCCGCGGACGATGCTGGAGGAGGCGCACCTGCGGCGCATCCCCTACAAGATCCGGATCCCGGAGCCCACGCCGGCGCAGATGGCGGAGATCTTCCGGCGGTTCGCGGAGGCGATGGGCGTGGAAGTCGCGCCGCACGGCATCGAGAACGCGGTGGACATGGTGCACCGTGCCTCGGTCGGCAACTCGCGGAGCTGCCACCCGCGCGATGTGCTCCAGCTGATCATCGAAGAGGCGCGGTTCGTGAAGCGGCCGCCGGTGCTGGAGCCAGCGGCGACGCGGCGGGCATGCGAGGTGTACTTCGCGACGGACCCCGGCCCGGCGCAACCGCCACCGCAGCGGGGGTAGGGGCTACTGGCGCAGGGCCGGCCGCCGGCGGCGATGGTGCTGGCTAACGCGGACGGTGGGTGCAGGGGTCACGCGGGCGCTCCGTGACCGTCGCGCTACTGATCTGCGGCGTACTGTTCGAAGAAGGCGAGTTCTTCCGCGAGGCTCGCTTCGATCTCGTCCCGGTTGGCGAAGTAGTAGGCGAGCGTGGCGTACACGCCCTCGAGCGTGAGGTGCGGGTACATGTCGTTCACGAGCTCGTCGGGCGTGTAGCCCTGCTTCCAGCAGCGGGCGATGTGGTCGACCGAGATGCGGGTCCCGGCGATGCGTGGCCGGCCGCCGACGACGCCGGGCGTGCGCTCGATGAGGGTGCCGATTTCGACGCTCATGCGGTTATCGTAGCAGTGTGCGGACGGGCATGGTGGAGGTTGCGACAGTCCTGGCGGCGCGGACGGTGGGCGCCGGGGGAACGCGGGCGCTCCGTCACCGTCGCGCTACTGATGATGTTGACGGCGCCCTGCGTGGCCACCATACTCCAGAACATTCGTTCTTGTCAGGTGGGCCGCGTGCCGAAGCCACCCCCAGCGTACCCCGTCCCCGCTGTCCGGCCGATCCCGCCCGCGGTGGTCGCCGAGGCGCTGGTGACCGAGCTCCAGGCGAAGCCGACGGACGTGATCGTGCGGCGGATCGAGGCGCGCGGGCCGCGGTTCGGCGAGTGGCCGGAGGGGCTCGACCCGCGGCTGGTGGCGGCGCTCAGGCGGCGCGGGATTGAGCGGCCCTTTGTGCACCAGTCGGCGGCGATTTCGCACGCGCTGGCGGGGGCGAACGTGGTGGTGGTGACGCCGACGGCGAGCGGCAAGACGCTGTGCTACAACGTGCCGGTCCTCGATACGATCCTGCGGGATCGGTCGGCGCGGGCGCTCTACCTGTTCCCGACGAAGGCGCTGGCGCAGGACCAGCTCGAGGAGCTCCACGGGCTCATCGGCGAGGTGGGCGAGGAGATCGGCACGTTCACCTACGACGGCGACACCCCGGCCGATGCGCGGCGGGCGGTACGGGCGGCGGGGCACATCGTGCTGACGAACCCGGACATGCTGCACACGGCGATCCTGCCCCACCACACGAAGTGGACGAAGCTGTTCGAGAGCATCGAGTACGTCGTCATCGACGAGCTGCACACCTACCGGGGCGTGTTCGGGAGCCACCTCGCGAACGTGATCCGGAGGTTGCGGCGGATCTGCCAGTTCTACGGGTCCGACCCCACGTTCATCCTCTCGTCGGCGACGATCGCGAACCCGGGCGAGCTGGCGACGGCGCTGGTGGGCGACCACGTGGAGCTCGTGGACGACAACGGGGCGCCCGCGGGTGAACGCGTGGTGGTGGTGTACAACCCGCCGGTGGTGAACCGGGAGCTCGGCATCCGCCAGTCGTCGCTGAAGGCGGCACGTGACATCGGGGCGCGGCTGATCCGGAGCGGCGTGCAGACGATCGTGTTCGTGCCGAGCCGGGTGCGGGTGGAGCTGCTGCTGACCTACCTTCGCGAGGCCCTACGCAACAAGCCGGGCGACCCGGAGCGGGTGGCCGGCTATCGGGGTGGCTACCTGCCGAACGAACGGCGGCGGATCGAGCAGGGGCTGCGGGATGGGACGGTGCGGGGCGTGGTGGCGACGAACGCGCTCGAGCTGGGTATCGACATCGGCGGGATGGGCGCGAGCGTGGTGATGGGCTACCCGGGCTCGATCGCGAGCCTCTGGCAGCAGTTCGGCCGGGCCGGGCGGCGACAAGAGACGTCGCTCTCGGTGCTCGTCGCGTCATCGAACCCGCTGGACCAGTACGTGTGCGCGAACCCGGACTTCGTCTTCGGGCGGCCGGTGGAGCGCGGGCTGATCGACCCGGACAACCTCTACGTGCTGGGGAGCCACCTGAAGTGCGCCGCCTTCGAGCTGCCATTCCGAGTGGGCGAGGTCTTTGGCGCGCACACGGACGAACTGCTCGACATCCTCCACGAGGAGAACGTGGTCCAGCGCGCGGGCGACCGCTACCACTGGATGAGCGAGGCCTACCCGGCGGAGCAGGTGAGCCTGCGCACGGCGAGCACGGACAACTTCGTCATCATCGAGCAGGGGCCGCAGCCGCGGGTCATCGGCGAGTGCGACCGGCCGAGCGCGCCGCTGCTCATCCACGAGGACGCGATCTACATCCACCGCGGGCAGCAGTACCAGGTGGAATACCTCGATTGGGACGACAAGAAGGCGTACGTGACGCCGGTTTCGGTGGACTACTACACCGACGCGCAGCTGGCGGTGGAGCTGAAGGTGCTGGACGGGTTCCGGGACGAGGGCGTGGCCGGCGGGCGGCACGAAGCGGGCGAAGTCGCAATCACGTTCCTCGCGACCATCTTCAAGAAGGTGAAGCTGCACACGCACGAGAACGTGGGCTGGGGGAAGATCGCGATCCCCGAGGAAAACCTGCACACGAGCGCGTACTGGGTCAGCTTCGACGAGGCCGCGACGCGGGGGTTGGGACGCGATGATATCGCAGCCGGGCTGGACGGCGTGGCCCACCTGCTGCGCAACCTCGCGCCGGTGTACTGCCTCTGCGACGCGCGGGACATCGGCGCGCAGGCGCAGGTGCGGGCGCCGCACCACCAGCTGCCGACCGTCTTCCTCTACGACAACATCCCGGGCGGCGTCGGCCTGGCGGACCGGCTGTTCGACATCCGCGACGATCTGGTGGAGGCGAGCCTCGCGCTGGTGAAGGCGTGCCCCTGTGAGAATGGCTGCCCGTCGTGCGTGGGGCCGCAGGTGGAATCGCGCAGCCCGGCGAAGCGCGCGGCGGAGCGGATGCTGGAGCGGCTGCGGGGCTGAGCGATAACGTGCCGGGAACGGACCGGGCGCTACAATGCCGCCAACCGCCACCGGGAGGGCGCTGTTGAATACTCGGGTGATAACGATCGCGCGCCAGGTGGGCACGGCGGGCGAGGAGATCGCAACCGCGGTTGCGGCGCGCACGGGCTTCCGCGTGATCGACTACCAGGTGATCCAGGCGGCGGCGCAGGAGGCGGGCGTCTCGCCGGAGACCGTGAGCGAGGCCGAGCACACGCCCTCGCTGATGACGCGCATCCTGGAGAGCCTGGCCCGGAACCCGAGCATGCCCGTCGCGGCCTGGGCCGACCCGATCCCGCTGACCACGAGCCCGTTGTTCACCTCCGCCGATTACCGGCGGTTCGTGGAGGACGTGATCAAGGATGTCGCGGACCGGGGCGAGTGCATCATCGTCGGGCACGCGGCGCAGGTCATCCTCAAGGCCCGCTTCGACACCTTACGCGTCCTTGTCACCGGGTCGCCCCAATTCCGGGCGCGGCGCATCATGGGCGGGATGGGAGTGGACGAGAAGACGGCGCTCAAGACGGTCGAGCGGACGGACCACGAGCGGCTGGACTACTTCCGGCGCTTCTACGACACGGGATGGCTTTCCCCCTGGGTGTACGACCTTTGCATCAATACGGACCACGTGAACAGCGAGCAGGCCGCCGAGGTCATCGCGCACTCCGCGTCGCTGCGCTGACGCTGCTGGCGGTCGCGGGCCTGGCCGCGGCGGCGGCCTGTGGCGATGGCGGCGAGGACGACGCGGAGCCGGCGGGGAGCTCGACCGCGACCGCGGCGGCGACCGAGGTCACCACCTCGGTGAAGCCGGCGGACCTGATGCCCGACCTGTCGGGGAGCGGCTATCAGAAGGTCGACGCGTTCGCCGGGCCCGTGGCGCAGGCCGGCCAGCAGAACTACCGCACCGTGTGGGCGAAGACCGCGAACACCAACCTGATAGCGCTCGTCGACGCGACCGTCTTCGCGAAGCCGGAGGATGCGCGGACGAACTACACGACGGTCTCCGCGGCCTGGAAGAACCCGCCGCCCGGCCTCGTCGGTGGCGTCACAGGCTTCGTCGATACGCCGTCGCCCGCGGTTGGCGACGAACGCAAGTCGTACACGCCGAGCGGGGCGGACTCGAAAGGGAACAAGATCTGGACCGACGTCTACCGCATCGGCAACGTCGTCGTGGTGGTCCAGGTGATCGACGCCGCGCAGGGCGAGCAGATGGCGCTGCGCGAGCAGCTCGCCAAGGACGTGGCCGCGAAGGTGCGTTAGCGGCGGTCCAGGCGCCGGGCGAACACGATCTCGTGGCCGTCGGGGTCGAGGAGGGCGAAGCAGCGCTCGCCCCAGGGGGCGTCCTGCGGCTCGGCGAGCGGCCGGTAGCCGGCGTCCAGCGCGCGGCGGTGGTACGCGTCCACGTCGTCCACCCAGAAGATAGCGCGGCCCCACCAGGCGAGCTGGCGTCCTTCCGCGGGTGTGAGGTTCAGGAACGACGCGCCGCCGCGGAAGACCGTGAACCCGCACTCGGGACCGCCCCAGGCCTGCTCGAAGCCCATGGCGCGGTAGAAGGCGGCGGCCGCCGGCATGTCGTTGGTCGCGAGGGTGAGGGCGCTAAGGCATTCGATAGTCACGAGGCACTCCCGGGTCTGGTTTACTTTCTTTTTGCAAAGTGCATATAGGGGGTTTACCTAAGGGCAAGCCTGCATATAATCCGCATCCTTGGATTCTCAAATGGGAGTAGCCAGCGTGGGTGCCGATGGCGAGAGCCGCCGCTTCCGCTCGTGTCTGCTGGTTGCTCGGCGGGGGACGGAGACGCTCCCGTTCGTGCGGGCGCTGCACGCGGGCGGGTTCGCGGTCCTGGAGCGGGAGCCGGACGCGGTCTCGGTCCAGCTGGTGGTGAGCGCGGAATTCGACCTCGTTGCCTGGGCATCGGATTCACTTTCCACCACGGACTATGGCGTGATGGCTGCGGCGCAGCGTGCGGGAGTGCCGTTCATCTCGCTCTTCGAAGCAGCGACCCCGGCGAAGGTGTCCGATTGCCTGCGAGCCGGTGCCGACGCCTGCCTGCAGCTCGACGCCGATCAGCGGGTCGTGGTCGCGCAGGCGCTCGCCGTGCTGCGGCGCCGGGGTAAGGTGGAAGACGGGGAGGAAAGCGGCGTCCTTCAGATCGGGGACCTTTCGGTCGATGTCATTAGGTGCGAGGTAGAACGCGCGGGACGGTATATCCCGCTCACCGCCTCGGAGTTCCGGATCGTGGAGTACATGGCGCGGCGTGCGGGCCGCGTGGTCAAGGCCCACGAAGTCCTGAACGCCGTGTCGGATGAGTTTGAGTACCGGCCGCGGGAGGCCCAGGAGGTCTTCAAGGTCTACGTCCGCCGAATCCGGCGTAAGCTGGAGCCGACCGAAGCAGAACCGCGCTACCTGGTCACGGTGCGGGGCTTCGGGTACCGGCTCGAAGGTGGCACGCCGGCCCGCGAGCATTCGCGGGCGGCAGGACGGACGGCCTGAGGGCCGGGCCCGGGTTGCACCGTCGCGGGGGAGTTGCATGTCGAAGCGTGACGACGGTGCGCCGTTCGCGGGCCGGATGAAGGACCCTGCCGAGGGAGACCCCGCGATGCGGCGGCTCCGGCGGCGGTACGACCAGCTGCGCGAGGACTACGAGGAGCTGCTCGACCGACTGGCCGACCTGGAGGAGCGGATCGCCGAACGTGACGCGGTTGTAACGTCTTCGCAATCTCTCGCGCAGAGCTTGAGTCTCCCGATTGACGCACCCGGGGGTGTCCTTGCAGAACTGATCCCGCACCTGGTTGCGCCGCTGGCCAGGCTGCGAGAGGAGTACGAGGCCACGCTCGGGGGACTGCAGACCATCGTCGAGGGGCTGAACAGCCTTGCCGCGGGCGCCATGAAGGGCCAGCGCGGTGGCGGAGCCGTGGCGACCGCCGAGCCGGGCCTCGCTCCCGGCCGCGAGACTGGCCGGCCGCGTCAGCTCCAGGTCGAGGTCAAGGGCAAGGGGTTCGGCGAGCTGCTCGACTTCCAGGAGCGGATCACCTCGATCGAGGGCGTGGCCCGGGTCTCGATCCACGGGATCGACAGCGAACGGGCGACCTTCATCGTCGAGCTGACGAACTGACGCTTGCGCCGATGGGCGCGCGTCGTCACCATCGCCCCACCGAAACGGAGGGGCACCCCATGGACATCGCGAAGTACAACGCGGACTGGCTCCAGGCCTGGACGGACAAGGACGTCCCGCGCCTGCTCGAGCTCTACCACCCGGACGTGGTCTACAAGGATGGGCAGACGGTCGCGGGGCTGAAGGGCCACGAAGCCCTGGGCGCGTACCTCACGGGGCTGTTCGCAGCCACGCCGCCGATGCGCTACAACCCGGACGAGGTGTGGGCGATCGAGGGCGGCTACTGCGGGCGCTGGATCTGCACGATGGATCTGCCCGACGGGACGAAGCGCTACCTGCGCGGCTTCGACCTCGTGCTGCTCGATGGGGACCGGATCACGCTGAACGAGGTGTACACGCACGACCTCGGCGCGGCGAAGAAATAACGCCGCGCCTTCGGCAGGAAGCAATGCCGCGGGTTGTGTAGGATTCCCCCTCATCAGTCCACGGCAGCTGATGCAGCAGAGGTGAACGATGAGTGAGGACTTCACGATCCGCGACCGGGTCGCGATCGCGGGGATCGGCGAGACGACGTACTACCGGCGCGGTGCGGCGCCGGTGAGCGAATTCGAGCTGACGCTCGAGGCGATCCTGAAGGCGGTCGAGGACGCGGGCCTCGCGGCCACGGATATCGACGGCTTCGCGTCGTATAGCAACGACCGGAACGACCCGTCCCGCCTGGCGACGGCGCTGGGGATCAAGGACCTGGCGTTCTCGAACATGTTCTGGGGCGGCGGCGGCGGCGGCGGGAGCGGCGCCGTGGCGAACGCGGCGGCGGCGATCGTCGCGGGTTACGCGGAGGTGGTGGTGGTGTACCGCGGCCTCGCGCAGGGGCAGTTCGGCCGCTTCGGGCAGGCGGCGCCGCTGAAGCACGTCTCGTGGCCGATGAGCTACACCGCGCCCTATGGGCTGCTCTCGCCGGCGCAGACCTTTGCGATGCGCGCGAACCGGTTCATGTACGAGCACGGCGTGAAGCAGGACGCGCTGGCGGCGATAGCCATGGCCTCGTACCACCATGCGCAGTCGAACCCGCGGGCGGTGATGTATGGCCGGCCGCTGAGCCGGGAGGACTACGACAACTCGCGCTGGATCGTGGAGCCGTTCCACCTGTTCGATTGCTGCCAGGAGAACGACGGCGCTGCTGCCGTCATCCTCACGAGCGCGGCACGGGCGCGGGACCTGAAGCAGAAGCCCGCGTACATTCTCGCGGCGTCGCAGGGCTCGGACTTCCGGCAGTCGGCGCCGGCCCACAACGCGCCGGACTACCCGAGCTCGAACTTCAAAACGGTCGCGAAGCGGCTGTACGCGATGGCGGGCGTTGGGCCGGACGAGGTGGACGTGGCCCAGGTCTACGAGAACTTCACCGGCGGCGTGATGATGAGCATCGTCGAGCACGGGTTCTGCAAGCCGGACGAGGTGAACGAGTTCTGCACGTTCGAGACGCTGACGGCGCCGAACGGGAAGCTGCCGATCAACACGAGCGGCGGGAACCTGGCGGAGTGCTACATGCACGGGCTCGAGCTCATCACGGAGGCGGTGCGGCAGGTGCGGGGCACATCGACCTGCCAGGTGCCGGACGTGAACATCAGCCTGGTCGCATCGGGGCCGATGGTCTCGCCGGTGAGCGACCTCATTCTGCGGGCCTGAGGGAGGACGAGATGACCGCGGCTTCGACAACGGAACGGTACCTGCCGGAGGGGCTCGCCATCCCCGCGGCTTCGCCCGATGGGCTGGACACCGAGTACTGGGCGGCGGTGCGCCGCCACGAGCTGGTGGTGCAGCGCTGCAACGCCTGCCGGGGCTTCCAGTTCGGCCCGGAGTGGATCTGCCACCAGTGCCGGTCGCTGGACCTGGCCTGGGAGCAGGTGCAGACGCGCGGGCGGATCTACAGCTGGGAGCGCGTCTGGCACCCGGTGCACCCGGCGCTGAAGAACGGCTGCCCCTACGTGGTGGTGCTGGTCGAGCTCCCGCAGGCCGGGAACGTGCGCATGGTCGGCAACCTCCTCGGCGACCCGATGCAGCCGATCGTCATCGGCAGCGAAGTCGAGGCGGTGTTCGAAGACCACGTGGAGGATGAGGTCACGCTGGTGCAGTGGCGCATCGTCAATTGACGATTGTCGATTAGCCGGTCACACCCACTTTGGGTCGCGGTATTCGTCGCGGACGGGGGAGAAGACGTCGATGGCGATGGTGTCTTCGATGACCTCGACTTCGTGTTCGACGCCGCCGGGGACGCACCAGCTGTCGCCGGCGGTGAGCTCGCGCCAGGTGTCGCCGAGGCGGAAGCGGAATCGGCCGGAGGCGAGGTAGCCGATCTGTTCGTGGGGGTGGGTGTGCGCCGGGACGTGGCTGCCTGCGGCCATGTGGAGCTCGTGCAGGCTGGTGTGCGCGCCTTCGTTCAGCGTGCGCCGGACGATGCCGGGGAGCATCTCGACCGGCGTCGCCTCGGCGTTGCAGGCCAGGCAGCCGGCCGCGCGGAGCTCTTCGAGCGTGGGTTCGGCCATGGTGTGTCCCTCAGTGCGCGCCGCTATCGAGCAGCGCGATGTCCTTGCGGTAGTGCGCGTCCGTGAAGTGGATGCGCCGGACGTTGTCGTACGCCTTTTCGCGCGCCGCTTCAACGGTGTCGCCGGTGGCAACGACGCAGAGGACGCGGCCCCCGTTCGTGACCAGGCCGCGGGCGTCCTGCTTCGTCCCCGCCTGGAAGACCTGGACATCGGGGTCGACGGCGTCGATGCCCTCGATGACGTGGCCGAGCTTGTAGGTGGCCGGGTAGCCGCCGCTCGCCATGACGACGCCGACGGACGGCCGGGGGGACCAGCGGACGTCCACCTCGTGGAGGCGGCCTTCGGCGGCGGCGTGACAGACTTCGAAAAGGTCGGACTCGAGGCGGACCATGAGCGCCTGGGTCTCGGGGTCGCCCCAGCGGGCGTTGTACTCGATCACGTGGACGCCGCCTTCGGTGACCATGAGCCCGGGGTAGAGGGTGCCGTTGTAGGGCGCGCCCTCGGCCGCCATGCCGGCGAGGGTGGGCTCGACCACCTGGCGGACGACGTCCGCGGTGAGGGCCGCGTCGACGCGGGCGGAGGGGCTGTAGACGCCCATGCCGCCGGTGTTGAGGCCGATGTCGCCGTCCTGGGCGGTCTTGTAGTCGCTGATGAAGGGCATGAGGACGGCGGTCTTGCCGTCGCAGAAGGCGTGGCAGCTCGTCTCCCAGCCGTAGAGGCGCTGTTCGATGACCACTTCGTCGCCGGCGGCGCCGAAATCACGCCGAAGCATGGCGATGTCGAGCGCGTTGAGGGCGTCGCGGTGGTCGTTGCAGACGATGACGCCCTTGCCGGCGGCCAGCCCGGAGGCCTTCACGACGAGCGGCCCATCCGGGAGCGACTCCACGTAACTGCGTGCCTCCGCGTAGGCGCCGAAGGTCGCGTGGCGCGCGGTCGGGATGCCGTGGCGGACCATGAAGTCCTTCGACCATGCTTTCGAGGATTCGAGACGGGCGGCGGCCTGGGTGGGCCCGTAGCAGAGCACGCCCTGCGCGCGGAGCCGGTCGACCAGCCCGAGGGGCTGCGGGTCGTCCATCGAGGCGAGGTAGAAGTCGATGCGGAGCTCGGCGGCGGCCTTGCAGATGCCGTCGATGTCCTTCGGCTGGTAAGGGAGGTTGGTTGCGACGAGGGCGGTGCCGGCGTTGCCGTTGGCGACGAAGATCTCGTCGACCTTCGGGCTCTGGCGGAGCTTCCAGGCGATGGCGTGTTCGCGGCCGCCGTTGCCGGCGAGGAGGACGCGTGCGCCCATCTAGTTCGCCTCCAGTGCGATGAGTTCATGGCGGGTGGGGTGGACCTGGAGATGGAGGTCGGCCAGCGCCTGCGCGCCAACCAGGCATGCGTCCGCCGGCTCGCCGAATACGACGCGGGTGCGCGCCGTGTGGCCCGAAACGGCAACCGTTGCCCGTCCCGTGCGGCGGCGGTGCACCTCGCCGGTGGGGGCGATGACGCGCCAGTCACCGGTCCGGCGGATACCGAGCTCCCGCAGCACCTCAGCGTCGACCACGAGGGGCAGCTCGCCGGATTCGAGGATGCACTGGACCATCGCCTCGCGGCCGTTCGGCCCGCGGAGCAGGACATCCACGTGGGAACTCATTCGGCCGCCTCCTCGTGGCTACTCGCTAATCGGCAATCGGCAATCGCCAATCGGCAATTCCGTTATTCCCATTCTATGGTGCCGGGCGGCTTGGGCGTGATGTCGTAGACGACGCGGTTCACGCCGTGCACTTCGTTCACGATGCGGTTCGACATGCGGGCGAGGAGCTCGTGCGGGAGGCGCGCCCAGTCCGCCGTCATCGCATCGTCGGCGACGACGGCGCGGATGGCGACGGCGTAGCCGTAGGTGCGGAAGTCGCCCATGACGCCGACGGTCTGGGAGTTCGTGAGGACGGCGAAGCTCTGCCAGATGTCGCGGTAGAGGCCGGCCTTGCGGATCTCGTCCATGACGATGAGGTCGGCGCCGCGGAGGATGTCGAGCTTCTCCTTCGTCACTTCGCCCAGCACGCGGATGGCGAGGCCGGGGCCCGGGAACGGGTGCCGCCAGACCATCTCTTCCGGCAGGCCGAGGGCTTCGCCGATGCGGCGCACTTCGTCCTTGAACAGGTAGCGCAGGGGCTCGACGAGGCCGAACTTCATGTCGGGCGGGAGGCCGCCGACGTTGTGGTGCGTCTTGATCTTCGCGGCGCCCTTGCCGTGGGAGGCGCTCTCGATGACGTCCGGGTAGAGCGTGCCCTGGCAGAGGAAGCGGGCGTCGGTGATGCTGCGGGCCTCGCGTTCGAAGAGCCGGACGAACGTGTTGCCGATGCGGATGCGCTTCGTCTCGGGGTTCGTGACCTCGGCGAGGGCGGCAAGGAACTCGTCTTCTGCTTCGACGTGCACGAGGTTCATCTGCATGTTGCGGGTGAACGTCTCGACCACTTCCTCGGCTTCGCCGGCGCGGAGGAGGCCGTTGTCGACGAAGATGCAGGTGAGCTGGTCGCCGATGGCGCGGTGGACGATGGCGGCGGCGACGGCGCTATCGACGCCGCCGGACAGGCCGCAGATGACGCGGCCGTCGCCGACCTGGGCGCGGATCGCCTCGACCGCCTCCTCGATGAAGTTGCCGGCGTTCCAGGAGCCATCGGCGCCGCAGACGCGGTGGACGAAGTTCGCGAGCACTTCCTTGCCGCGCGGCGTGTGCGCGACTTCGGGGTGGAACTGGAGCCCGTAGTAGCCGCGCGAGCGGTCCGCCATGACGGCGATGGGCGAGTTGTCCGAGTGGGCGGCCGCGGCGAAGCCGGGCGGGAGCTTCTCGAGCCGGTCGCCGTGGCTCATCCAGACGTCGATGTCGGGCGGGAGTCCTTCGAAGAGCGGGAAGTTGCCGTCGCTCCAGACGGTGGCGGGGCCGTACTCGCGTTCGCGGCCGGGGCCGACGACACCGCCCAGCTGGTGGGCCATGAGCTGCATCCCGTAGCAGATGCCGAGCACGGGCAGGCCGGATTCCCAGACCCACTCCGGCGCGAGCGGGGCGCCCTCTTCGTACACGGAGTTCGGGCCGCCCGAGAGGATGATGCCCTTCACGTCCTGGCCGAGCAGGCGGTCGGGCGAGGCATCGAAGGGGAGGAACTCGCAGTAGGTGTTCAGCTCGCGGACGCGGCGGGCGATGAGCATGCTGAACTGCGAGCCGAAGTCCAGGACGACGATGGTCTGGTGGCCCTTTGCGGGGTCGGGTGCGGAGGCGGTAGCGGGAGATTCTTCGGTGGTCAGCGTGGGTGGCCCCTGTGTGGCATCCATGGGTGAAAGTAGCACGAAGGGGCGGGGATTGACGATCGGGCGGGCGGGACATTGGGCGCGCGGCGGTGCGTATGCGGACCTTTGACTTTCGACTTGTGACCTTCGTGGCGGATACTGGTTCGAGTTGAACGGAGGGCGCGTGTGATTATCGCGTTTGGGGCCGACCACGCCGGCTGGGAACTGAAGCAGGTGCTGGTCGAGGCGGCCGGGGAGCTGGGCCACACCGTGATCGACGTGGGCACGAATGGCCCGGAGAGCGTGGATTACCCGGACTTCGCCGAGGCCGCGTCGCAGAAGGTCGTCGCCGGCGAGGCGGACCTGGGGGTGGTGATCTGCAGCAACGGCGTGGGGATCAGCATCACCGCGAACAAGGTGCCAGGTATCCGCTGCGCGCTCTGCCACACGAGCTGGGGCGCCGCCCGGGCACGGCAGCACGCGAATGCGAACATGCTCGCGCTCGGGGCGTGGGAGATCGGCCGCGGCGTGGCCGTGAGCATCCTCGAAGCCTTCCTCGGGGCGGAGTTCGAAGGCGGCCGGCACGAGCGCCGGGTGGCGAAGATGATGGACGTTGAGCGCCGCGGCATCGGCGCGGAGAGGACGACAGCGTGAGTGACGTTTCGATTGGCAAGAAGACCGTGCGGGACATCGATGTCCGCGGCAAGAAGGTGCTCGTCCGCGCGGACCTGAACGTGCCGCTCGCCGATGGCGGCGTCGCGGACGACACGCGCATCCGGGAATCGCTGCCGACGGTGCGGTACCTCCAGGAGCAGGGCGCGCACGTCATCCTCTGTTCGCACCTGGGGCGCCCGAAGGGGAAGGACGCCGCGCTCTCGCTGGCGCCGGTCGCGGGGCGGCTGGGCAACCTCCTTGAGCAGGACGTGGTCTTCGCCGAGGACTGCATCGGCGAGGAAGCGGCGAACGCGGTGGCCCAGGGCGTCTCGCTCGGGCGGGTGGTCCTGCTGGAGAACCTCCGCTTCTACAAGGAGGAAGAGGCGAACGACCCCGGCTTTGCGCAGCAGCTGGCGAGCCTGGCCGAGGTGTACGTGAACGACGCGTTTGGCGCGGCGCACCGGGCCCACGCCTCCACCGAGGGCGTCACGCACTACCTCCCGGCGGTCGCGGGCTTCCTCATGGAAAAGGAAGTGCGCTACCTGAGCGCGCTGGTGGCGAAGCCGCCGAAGCCGTTCGCGGCGGTCATCGGCGGCGCGAAGGTGAGCACGAAGATCCCGGCGATCGAGCACCTGCTGCCGAAGATCGACATCCTCCTCCTCGGCGGGGGCATGGCGAACACCTTCCTCAAGGCGAAGGGCGTCGATGTGCAGGCGTCGCTGGTGGAGGACGAGCAGGTCGCGGTCGCGGCGCGCATCCTCCAGGATGCCGAAGCGCGCAGTGTGAGCGTCTACCTGCCGACGGACGTGGTGGTGGCGGACAAGTTCGCCGAGGACGCGACCGCGGAGACGGTGCCCGCCGAGGCCGTGCCCGCCGGGCGCATGATCCTCGACATCGGCCCGGCCACGGTGCAGGCGTTCGACGCGGCGCTGCGGGTCGCGAACGCGGTGGTCTGGAACGGGCCGATGGGCGTGTTCGAGATGGAGAAGTTCGCCGCCGGCACGCGGGGCATGGCCCAGTCGCTCGCGAACCTGAAGGCGACGACCGTGGTGGGCGGCGGCGAGACCGCGCAGGTGGTCGCCGAGCTCGGGCTACACGACAAGTTCACCCACGTCTCCACGGGCGGCGGCGCCTCGCTGGAGATGCTCGAAGGGCGCGTGCTGCCGGGCGTGGCCGCGCTCCAGGACGCCTGAGGGTGCTATTCGCATTTCGCGGCATCCGGTTCTACCAGCTGATCCTGGCGGTCGCGGCGCTGGCGACGGGCCTCGGCGCGGTCTTCTCGCTGAAGGCGTTCGTCGACGACCGCGGCGCGCCGTTCATCTTCCTCGCGCTCATCCTGGGCGCGGTGTTCCTGTTCCTGTTCGGCACGGCGCTGCGGGCGCCGACGTCGTTCGTGGCGGTGGCGGAGGAGCGCACCCGGGTCCGCTATTCGCCGTTCCTGGACCGCGTGTTCGACAACCGGGAGATCGTGAACGCGGAGCTGGTGCGGCACCCGTGGTGGGGCGGCATGGGCGTCCGCACCATGTTCCGCGGCGACGTGGCACTCGCGAGCACGTGGGGCGCGGCGGCGCGGATCACGTTCCGGGAGCCGGTGCGCGTCTGGCTCATCCCGCGGCTGATCCCGGTGCGGACGCAGCGGCTCATCGTCACGGTTCGCAACCCGGAGAAGCTGGTAGAACGATTCCGCCAGGCCACGCCCGCACCTTCGCGGCCGGCCCCAACCGCTCGTAAGATGAGGAACCGTGGATTTCGAACTCGCTAAACGACTTTCCCAGCCGAACACGACCAAAATCATCCTCTGCGTGATGGATGGCCTTGGCGGATTGCCGCGCGAAGCCACCTGGCGGAGCGAGATGGAACAGGCGGACATCCCGAACCTGGACCGGCTCGCGAAGCATGCGGAGGTGGGCCTGACGGTGCCGGTGGGCCCGGGCATCACGCCCGGCAGCGGCCCCGGGCACCTCGCGCTCTTCGGCTACGACCCGTACGTGTACGACATCGGCCGCGGCGTGCTGGAAGCGGTGGGCATCGACTTCGAGCTCGGCCCGGACGACGTGGCGGCGCGCGGCAATTTCTGCACCCTCGCCGACGACGGCACCATCTCGGACCGGCGCGCCGGGCGCGTGGCGACGGACATCTCGGCGAAGCTGGTCGAACGGCTGCGGGAGATCAAGCTCGACGGGGCGGAGGTGCTGGTCGAGCCCGTGCGGGAGCACCGGTTCGTGCTGGTGCTGCGCGGCCCCGGGCTGGGTGACGCAGTGAGTACGACCGACCCGCAGCGCGTGGGCCTGACGCCGATCCCGGCGGCCGGCGCGGACGTGGCCTCGCAGAAGACGGCGGCGCTGGTCAACGAATTCGTGGCCAAGGCGCACGCGGTCCTGGCCAATGCGGCGCCCGCGAACGGTCTGGTGTTGCGCGGGTTCGCGAAGTACCCGCAGCTGCCGCAGTTCCCGGAGATCTGGGGGCTGCGCGCGGCGGCGCTGGCGGTGTACCCGATGTACCGCGGGCTGGCGAAGCTCGCGGGGATGAAGGCGCTCGCCTGCCCGGGCGGCATGGAGGAGCAGATCCGCGTCGTCCGCGAAAAGTGGGACGAGTTCGACTACTTCTTCGTGCACTATAAGAAGACCGACGCGGCGGGCGAGGACGGCGACTTCGAGCGGAAGTGCCACGCGCTCGCCGAGTTCGACCAGTACGTGCCGGCGCTGCTGGACCTTGGCGCCGACGTGCTCATGATCGCGGGCGACCATTCGACGCCGGCGCTGATGGCGGCGCATTCGTGGCACCCGGTGCCGTTCCTGCTGCACTCGCGCTACTGCCGCGAAGGCGGGGCCGAGCACTTTAACGAGCAGGAGTGCCTGAAGGGCAGCCTGGGCCGCTTCCCCGCGGTCGACGTGATGCCGCTGGCCATGGCCCACGCCATGCGCTTCGAGAAGTACGGAGCCTGACCCATGCGACGACCGTTCATTGCCGGCAACTGGAAGATGAACACAACCGAGGCGGAGGCCGTTGCCCTCGCGAAGGGCGTGGCTGAAGCGACGGCCGGGGCCGCCTGCGATGTCGCCGTGTGCGTGCCGTTCCCTCACCTCGGGCCGGTGCGCGAGGCGCTGCGCGGCAGCCCGGTCGGGCTGGGCGCGCAGGACGTGTACTGGGAGCCGAAGGGCGCGTTCACGGGCGAGGTGAGCACCGCCATCCTCGCGGACTACTGCCGCTACGTGATCATCGGGCATAGCGAGCGGCGCCAGTTCTTCGGCGACACGGACGAGTGGGTGCAGCGCAAGCTCGCCGCCGTCCTCGCATCGCCGCTGGACCCGATCGTCTGCGTGGGCGAGCTGCTCGAGGAGCGCCGCTCGGGCCAGACGGAGGCGGTCCTGGCGCGGCAGATCGCCGAGGGGCTCAAGGGCGTCGAGCTCACGCCGCGGGTGACGGTCGCCTACGAGCCGGTCTGGGCGATCGGCACGGGCGAGACCGCCACACCGGAGGTCGCGCAGGCGGCGTGCGCCTTCGTGCGCGGGGAGCTGCGGAAGCTCTGCGGCGATGTGGCGGACGCGATCCGGATCCAGTACGGCGGCAGCGTGAACGCGGAGAACGCGGCCGAGCTGCTGTCGCAGCCGGACATCGACGGCGCGCTGGTCGGCGGGGCCTCGCTGAAGGCGGACCAGTTCGCGGTAATCGTGAAGGCGGCACCGGCGTGATGCTCCGCCGCCTGGTCGCGCTCGTGGGGCCGACGGCATCCGGCAAGTCCGCGATGGCGATCGAGCTGGCGGAGCGGCTAGGCGGCGACATCGTGAACGCGGACAGCCGCCAGGTCTACCGCGGGATGGACATCGGCACGGCGAAACCAACGGCGGAGGAGCGGTGGCGGGTGCGCCATCACCTGTTCGACATCATCGAGCCCGCCGACCCGTACAGCCTCGCGCTCTACAAGCGGGACGCGAAGGCGGCGCTCGACGCGATCTGGGCGCGCGACGCGTTCGCGTGGGTGGTGGGCGGCACGGGCCAGTACGTCTGGGCGCTGCTCGAAGACTGGAAGGTGCCGGAAGTCGCGCCGGACGAGGCGATGCGGGCGGAGCTCGCGGCCGTGGCGGAGCGCGACGGGGTGGAGGCGCTGCACGCGCGCCTCGCGGAAGTGGACCCGGTGGCGGCAGGGCGGATCGACGCGCGGAACGTGCGGCGGGTGATCCGCGCGATCGAGGTGTTCGAGCACACCGGCGTGCCGATAAGCACCTGGCAGACGCACGGGACGCCCGACTTCGAGTATCTCCTGTTCGGCGTGGACGTGCCGCGTGAGGAGCTCGACCGGCGGATCGACGCGCGGGTCGAGGCGATGTTCGACGCCGGGTTCGTGGACGAGGTGCGCGGGCTGCTCGATGCCGGGGTGCCGGCGGATGCGCCCTCGATGTCGTCGATCGGCTACGGCGAGGTGGTGCGGCTGCTGCGCGGAAAGCTCACGCTGGAGCAGGCGAAGGACGAGACGAAGCGGGCGACGCGGCGGCTGGCACGCCGGCAGGCGCAATGGTTCCGGCGCGACGACCGCCGGATCACCTGGGTGCGCGACGCGGACGACGTGGAGCTGCAGGCGAACATCTTCACGGGGGCGTGTACGAATACGATCCGGGGTGCGCGGCGGTAGCGGGGGAGTCCTTAGTCCTTGGTCCTTAGTCCTCAGTCCGCCAGTTTTCCTGCCTGGGCGGAGGTGATGTGGCCGGCGCGGAGGAGGGAGCGGACGGTGTCGGTGAGGGTGTCTTCGAGCGGGCGCATGGCGAAGCCGAGGTCGGCGACCGCGGCGGCGTGGTCCATTTCGCGGTGGGGTTGTGTGACGAAGCGCATGGTTTCGCCGTTGAGCGGGAGCCGCCAGGGCGAGATGCGCTGGCCAAGGTCCACGACCGGCGCGCTCCCGCGGACGAGCGTGTCGGGCAGCGTGGCGTAGCGGATGCGGTGCCCGGTGAGGCGGATGAGCAGCGTGGCCAATTCGACGCTGGAGGTCAGTTGTCCGGCGAGCAGGTAGCCGCGCGGTCCGCGCCCCGGCTGAACCGCACGGGCGGTCGCCTCCGCCACGTCGCGGACATCGACCAGGGGGAAGCTGCCGCCGCGGTTCACGAGGCGCATCCGGCCGCGCAGGAAGTTCGACGCGATCTGGTGTGACTCGCCGAAGTACGGGTCGTCCGGGCCCCAGACGCTCCCGGGGAGGACGGTGACGACGGGCAGGCCGCGCTCCTGGAGCTGGCGGGCGAAGCGCTCGGACTCGGCTTTGCTCGCGGCGTAGGGGCCGATGGTGCCGGTGACGGGCGAGCTCGCCGAGGCCGGCCCGCGGCCGGGCACGAGCGCGATGTAGCTGCTGACGTGGACGACGGGGTCGAGCTGCGCGGCGGTCGCTGCTTCGAGCACGTTTCGGGTGCCGGTGCGGTTCGTCTCGCGGACCTCCCGGGCGCGGCGATTGTCCAGGGAGTAGATCGAGGCGGCGTGGACGACGGCGTCGCAGCCCTGGAGGGCGGCCTCGACGGAGGCGCGGTCCGTCACGTCGCCGCGGACGGCTTCGGGCGCATCGATGCCGTGCGGCGCGAACGCGGGCGCGACGCGGGCGGGGTCGCGCACCAGGAGCCTCACATCGTGGCCGGCGCGGGCGAGGGCGGCGACGGTGTGGCTGCCGACGAAGCCGGTTCCGCCGGTGACGAGGACGCGCATGGGGTGCCTCCGGGCCGCACGGGCGGCGCGGATGACATGATACGTAAAACAGGCCACCCGGATGGGTGGCCTGTGCGAACGTGCTTGCGGGCGGTGCTCAGCTGGTCATTGGGGCGCGCGCCTGCATGACGAACGCCTGCTCCTCGGGGGAGAGCTCGGACCAGTCCTTCAGGACCTCGGTCTTGAGCGGGAAGATGTGGATCGCGTCCCAGCCGCAGACATCCTCGCAGAGGCGGCAGCCGGTGCACTTCTTCTCGTCGACGGTGCTGACGCCGAAGAAGTCATCGATGCGGTCGGAGTGCTGGAGGCTGAGGGCGTCGAACGGGCAGATGTTGATGCAGAGCTCGCAGCCGGAGCCGATGCACTTCTCTTCGATGGTGACGGCCTTGGGCCACTTGTCCTTCTTGAGGGAGCGGCAGACGTCGCCGAACGTGTTGAGGATGGCTTCCGGCGGGCAGACGATGCCGCAGGCGCCACAGTCGATACAAAGGGTGGGGTCGATGACGTGCAGCGAGTTCCGTTCGCCGGTGATGGCGTTCGTGGGGCAGCGCTTGGTGCAGGCGGTGCAGCCGATGCACGTCTCGATGATCTTGTAGGCCAATGCGTCCCTCTCGACGGGGAATCGATGAGGACATCGTACCAGCTTTGCGGAGGTCATGCCGTGGGCGGAGCTTTCCGCAGCAGGGACGACGCGGCCGTGCTCGATGAGGTGCGAGGGCTCGGAGCGGCGTTCGCGCGCAAGCCGGCGGCGTTGGACGAGCTGGTCGAATTCGCGCGGAAGCTGCGCTCCCGGCTTTCGACCTGGCCCGGGGGATCAGAGTGGCCCGCGGGAGGCCATGACCCGGCCGAGCAGCGCCGCGGGCGACGCATCGAACGGGCAGGCGCGGGCGAGCATGAGCGAGAGGGCGAGGTTCACCCCCTCGCCGGCGGCGGCGATTGCAGCTGCGTCGTAGCCCATCTCCCGGGAGTTGCGGGCGAAGTCATCGAAGTCGCGGACGCGCGGAGCGAGCGCGGGGGCGGCCATCACGTCGAGGTCGAGGTCCACCCAGGTGATCGTGCGGCCGTCGAGCCGGGCCGGGAGGGCGGCGTCGCACTGGTACTCGAGCAGAATGCCCTTCGCATCGAAGGAGACGAGCACGACGAGCGGCCGGTCCACACCGAAGTAGCCGAGGGCGTGGGCGACGGGAGCGCCTGCTTCGGTCTCGTGGGGCGGCGCCTCGTAGTAGACGGTGAGCCACTCGCCGGAGCCGTCGACGAGGTCGCCCGGCCACTCCTTCTTTGGCGTGCCATCGAACTTCCGCTTGATGCTGACGACCGGGTTGCGCACGCGGGAAGGGTAGCAGCTCAGTGGGAGGGGCGACCGGTCGGTGCCTCTTCTTCGCGTGGTTCGATGCCGAGCCGCGCGCAGGATTCGCGGTACATGCGCACGACTTCCATACGGATGTCGCGGCGTTCGACCGGTGTGGTGGCCCAGGGCACACGGACCGTGCGCTCCCCGGCGGGGGTCTGCGCCGCGAAGGTGACGCCCTGCTCGTCGAGGCCGGTCATGCGGGCGGTTTCGGTGGAGGGCTCGGTGCCGAGCGCCCGGCAGATGAGCGCGTTGTCTTCCGGGTGGTCGGCGTTCATGTGGCCGCTGACGGCGGCGATGACGTCTGGGGAGAAGAGGTCGCCGGGCATGGGGGAGCTCCTGGGGGATATAGAGCGGCCCGCGAGAAGCTCGCGGGCCGCGGAGACGATGCGATGGGCCGCGGCGGGACTACGCCCGGCGGCGGCTGAGGGCGACGGCGGACGCGCCGGCGCCGGCGAGGATGACCACGGCCACCAGGACGAGCGGCAGGATCTCCTGGCCGTTGTCCGCGGTGCCGCTACCGGTGGACGGCGGCTGCGGCGCGGTGGTCGTGGTGGCGGTGGTGCCCGTGAAGGTCAGGGCGGTGTAGCTTTCGAACAGCGGCTGGACGGCGCCGCTGCCGGGGTAGGTGTAGATGCCACAGTTGCCGCCGGCGATCGCGCCGGAGTAGCCGGCCTTCACGGCGACGGTCGCGGTGAACGAGCCATCCGGGTTGAGGGCGACGGTCTGGTCGCGGCCGACGAGGTCGCGGCTGGCTTCGGGCACGGCCCAGAGGATGCCACCTTCGCCGTAGACGGGGCGGGCGCTGCTCGGCACGCCGGCGGAGGGCTTCCAGTCCTGGGCGAAGCAGCCGAAGGCGATGAACACGCCCGCGGGCTGGCCGGCGAGCGGCGGGCGCGTGCCCGTGGCGAGCGAGTACAGGAAGCCGCGGCCGGTGACGGTCACGCTATCGCCGGCCGCGTTCACGCTGGTCTTCGAGACCGTGACGGCGGGCGGGGCGGAGGGCGTGGTCGCGGTCGCCGTCGCTGTGGGGCTGGCGGTTGCGGTAGCGGTCGCCGTGGCGGTCGCGGTGGCGGTCGACGTCGCCGTCGCCGTCGCGGTTGCCGTGGCCGTGCTCGTTGCAGTCGCGGTGGCGGTGCTGGTCGCGGTAGCCGTCGGGGTCGTAGCGGCGGCGAGCGTGACGGTGAAGGTCACCGGGTCGAGCGCGATGTTCGGCATCTCGGAACCGTAGAACTGGTCGAAGCCGACCATGGCCATGGCCGCGGCGACACCGACGGCCGGGGCCGCGGTGACGTTGAAGACGCCGGAGGCATCGGCGGTGAGGTCTTCGCCCGAGAGGTCGACGGTGGCGATGGTCACGCCGGTCTGCGTCGCGAAGGCGGGCGGCGTGGCGGCGGGGTCGAGGGCCACCAGCGGCCGGGCGGAGATGTCGCCGACGACGGTGGCGGTGTCGCCGTTCACGACGATGCGGAGGTTGCTGAAGGTGGAATCGAGGAGGGCGCCGTTGCCGTAGTCGTGGCCCCAGATGCGGACGGAGCCGGTGAAGGCGACCTCGCCGGTGCCGGCCTCGGGGTCGAGGTCGCCGGAGGCGGAGGGGAAGGTAAGGACGCCGCCAGCGTAGGTGGCGCCGCCAGTGGCCTCGACTCCGCCATCGGCGACGGGCCCGGAGACGTAGTTGAGGAAGCTGGTCCGGATGTTCCAGGTGAGCGAGCCGCCCGTGACGTCACGGGAAGCGGCATTGGCGGGGCCGGCGAAGACGAGGACGGCGAGCAGCGCTGCCGCGAGAAGGGCACCGAGCGCGGCAACCGGGCCGGCGCGGTGAGTGGTGAACCTCCGACTATTCATGCATCCCCCATGGATTTGGACGGTTTTGGGAACTTGCTGCGGACATGGTGCCAGCTTTTCGCGGTGCACGCGACCCCGGCAAGAATAAGGCATGGCTTACTCATTGGGAATGGTAGGGCTAGCGTTGGTGCGGCAACCGGGGGCTAACGTGTGCTCTGGCGGCGTGGCGGAATGTGCGACGCGATGAGGTCGGCCGCCGCGTCCACTTCGGCAGTAGTGCGAAGCGTGAGGCAGACCGCCGTGCTGCCCTCGCGCATGCTTGGGCAGGTGTAGGTCGCGGAATGGCGACCCTGTCCCGCGGCATACATCACTGCGTTGGGAGCTGTTGGCGCGTGGCTGGCAGGTAGCCAGCAGTTCGCGAACGCCTGCACCCCGCGCTCGAGCAGGACTTCGAAGCCCGGGCGGACCTGCCACACGTGAGCCTTCTTCGTCGAACGGTCGGGCGTGCCCAGCAACGCGGTGAGGCGCTGCCACATGAGTTCTTCCATTACGGCGAGGGGATGCGGGTGGCGTAGGAGCTGAGCGCCTGCATGTACTGCGAGCGCTCGTAGGCGGTCGGGTCCGGGATGCTCTGCTGGGCGAGACTGCCCTTGAGCTGGTCGACCGAGCTGTAACCGTGCTCGTCCATCCACGCGCGCAGGCCGGCGACGACCGTGCCGACGTGCTCGGGGCCGTGCTGGAGCAGCGCCGATGCCATCATCGCGATGTCGCCGCCGGCGAGGAGCACTTTGAGCACGTCCGCCGTGGTGTGCACGCCGCTCGTCGCCGCGAGGGAGATCGAGGCCTGGCGGCGGAGGATCGCGAGCCAGCGCAGGGGCAGCGAGAGCTCCGCGGAGGTGCTCAGGCGCACGGTTGGCGTGACGGTCAGCGTTTCGAGGTCGATATCCGGCTGGACGAAGCGGTTGAAGAGGACGAGCCCGTCGGCGCCGGCCAGGGCGAGCTTGCGGGCCATGGCGGGGATGGCGCTGAAGTGCGGCCCGATCTTGACCGCGAGCGGCACGCTGATCGTGTCTCGCACGGACGCGACGAGGTCAGCGTAGCGCTGCTCGACCGCTTCGGCGTCCTCATCGGGACCGGCGGGGATGAGGAAGATGTTGAGCTCGATCGCGTCGGCACCGGCGTCTTCCATCAGCTTCGCGTAGCGCGTCCAGCCGCCGGGCGAGGCGCCGTTCAGGCTGGCGATGACCGGGATGGAGAGCTCCCGCCGGGCACTGGCGATGTGCTCGAGGTAGGTGTCGGCGATGTTCCGCGTCTCGGGGATGGGCGGGAAGAAGCTCTGGGCTTCGAAGCAGCTCTCCGTCCACTGTTCGAGGAACTCGTGGATGTCCATGTCAGTGCGCTCGATCTGCTCTTCGAACAGGGAGCGGAGGACGACCGCGCCGGCGCCGGCCGCCTGGAGCCGGTGGAGGACGTCCAGCTTCTCGGTGAGCGGCGAGGCGGACGGGACGACCGGCGTCGCCAGGCGCATGCCCATGTAGGTGGTGCCGAGGTCTACCACAGCGGTTCCTCCTGCTCGTCGCCGCGGGCGGCGAGGTCCTCGTGTTCGGGGACGACCTGTGGGGCGTGGCGTTCGACGCCGGCCACCTGTTCGTAGAGGCGCCACCGCTCGTCGATGTCGTCCTGGGCCATGGCGAGGAGCTGCTCGGCCTCGTCCGGGTTCGCCAGCTGGAGCATGCCGAAGCGGGCTTCCTTGAGCGCGAAGTCGCGGAAGCGCAGCGATGGCCGCTTCGAATCCAGCTGGAACGGGCGTTCGCCGAATTCCGCGGCGTTCGGCTTGTAGCGGAAGAGCGGCCAGTAGCCGCTGAGGACGGCGTCTCGCTGGTGCGTCATGGAGGTGCTCATGTCGATGCCGTGGGCGATGCAGGTGCTGTAGGCGATGATCAGCGACGGCCCGTCGTAGGCCTCCGCCTCGGCGAACGCGCGGATGGTCTGCATGTTGTCGGCGCCGAGCGCGACCTTGGCGACGTAGGTGTTGCCGTAGGCGGCCGCGATCATGCCGAGGTCCTTCTTACCCACGCGCTTGCCGGCGGCGGCGAACTTCGCCACGGCGCCCCGCGAGGTGGACTTCGAAGCCTGGCCGCCGGTGTTCGAATAGACCTCCGTGTCGAGGACGAGGATGTTCACGTTCTTGCCGCTGGCGAGCACGTGGTCGAGGCCGCTGAAGCCGATGTCGTAGGCCCAGCCGTCGCCGCCGACGATCCAGATGCTCTTTTCGACGAGGTTGTCGGCGACAGTGAGCAGCCGGTGGGCTTCGGGGCTGGTTTCGCCGGCGAGGAGTTGCTTCACGGCGTGGACGCGTTCGCGCTGGGCGGCGATCTCCGGTTCGCTCGACTGATCGGCCTGGAGGATGCGCTGGGCGAGGTCCTCGCCGACGACCGGCGCCAGCTCGTGCAGGAGGCGGCGGGCGAGTGCGGTCTGCTGTTCGACGGCGAGCCGCATGCCAAGGCCGAACTCGGCGTTGTCTTCGAAGAGCGAGTTGGACCAGGCCGGCCCGCGGCCGGCGTCGTCCTGGCGCCACGGGGTGGTCGGCAGGTTGCCGCCGTAGATGGAGGAGCAGCCGGTCGCGTTCGCGATGAGGAGCCGGTCGCCGAAGAGCTGCGTGAGGAGCTTGAGGTAGGGCGTTTCGCCGCAGCCGGCGCACGCGCCGGAGAACTCGAAGAGCGGCTGGAGCATCTGCGAGCCCTTGATCGATGCCGCGTTCACGGTCGTGCGGTCGCGCTCGGGGAGGGCTTCGAAGAACGCCCAGTTGGCGCGTTCGCGCTCGCGGTGCTCCGGTGCGGGCGCCATGTTGATGGACTTGTGCTTCACCTCGGACTTGCTCCGGGCGGGGCAGACATCGACGCAGATGCCGCAGCCGGTGCAGTCGTCGGGCGCGACCTGGATGGTCATCATGCTGCCGGGCGCGTCCTTGCCGGACCATTCCATGTGCTGGAAGGTGTCGGGCGCGTCGAGCAGCGTGGACCCGTCATAGACCTTCATGCGGATGGCCGCATGCGGGCAGACGAGCGCGCACTTGGCGCATTCGATGCAGATCGACGGGTCCCACACCGGGATCTCGGCGGCGATGCCGCGCTTCTCCCACTGCGTGGTGCCGGTGGGGAAGGTGCCATCGGCGGGGAGGGCGCTCACGGGGAGGGCATCGCCGCGCCCGGCGATCATCGGGCAGGTCACGTCCTTCACAAAGGCCGGCGCGTGGGCGGGGACGAGCTCGATCATGTGGCCGCTGCCGTCCGCGACCGCCGGGACGCATACCTCGTGGAGCCCGTGCAGCGCGGCATCGACGGCCGCGAAGTTGCGCTCGAGGACGGTGGCGCCGCGCTTGCCGTAGGTCTTCTGGATCGCGTCCTTGATCGCGGCGATCGCCTGGTCCTGCGGGAGGACATCTGCGAGCGCGAAGAAGCAGACCTGGAGGACGGTGTTGATCCGGTTCCCGAGGCCGGCTTCCTTCGCCACCCGGCTGGCGTCGACGACGAAGAGGCGGAGTTGGCGCTCGATGATCCGCTCCTGGACTTCGCGCGGGAGGCGGTCCCAGGTGCCCTCGGGACCGTGCGGGCTGTTCAGCAGGAAGGTCGCGCCGTGGTCCGCCAGCTCGAGCACGTCGACGCGGTCGAGGAGGTGGAACTGGTGGCAGGCGACGAAGCTCGCGCGTTGCACGAGGTAGGTGGAGCGCACCGGTTCGTGACTGAAGCGGAGGTGCGAGACCGTGACCGTGCCGGACTTCTTCGAGTCGTAGACGAAATAGCCCTGGGGGTACATGCCCGTCGCGTCGCCGATGATCTTCGCCGTGTTCTTGTTCGCGCCGACCGTGCCGTCGGAGCCGAGCGCGTAGAACACGGCGCGGACGCCGTGGCCGGTGTCGGTGTCGAACGCGGGGTCGTAGTCGATGCTCAGCCCGCTGACGTCGTCGATGATGCCGACGGTCGCGTGGGGGCGGGGGCGCTCGCGGGCGAGCTCGGCGAAGGCGCCGGCGGCCATCGCGGGCGTGAACTCCTTGGAGGCGAGGCCGTAGCGGACGCCGATCACGCGGGGCTGCCGTTCGAATGGCGCGCTGCCGTCGGCCATGGCCTCGCTCAGCGCGGCGACGATGTCGGTGTAGAGCGGCTCACCGACGGCGCCGGGCTCCTTCGTGCGGTCGAGGACGGCGATGCTGCGGGTCGTCGCGGGGAGGGCGGTGACGAAGTCCGCGACCGAGAACGGGCGGAAGAGGCGGACCTTGAGCAGGCCGACCTTCTCGCCGCGCGCGTTCAAGGCCTCGATCGCCTCTTCGATGGCGCCGGCGGCGGAGCCGAGGACGACGAGGACCCGCTCGGCGGCCGGGTCCCCGACATAATCGAAGAGGCGGTAGCGGCGGCCGGTGAGGCGCGCGAATTCGTCCATCACCTCGCGGGTGATGGCGGGCGCGGCGGCGTAGTAGGGGTTCGCGGCTTCGCGCGACTGGAAGAAGACGTCCGGGTTCTGCGCAGTGCCGCGGATGACCGGCGCATCCGGCGTCAGGCGGCGGGCGCGGTGGGCGGCGACGAGCTCGTCCGGGATGAGCGCGCGGATGGTGTCGTCGCAGAGGAGGGTGATCTTGTTCAACTCGTGGGAGGTGCGGAAGCCATCGAAGAAGTGGAGGTAGGGCACGCGCGCCCGGAGCGTCGCGGCGGTGGCGATGAGGGCGAAGTCCTGGGCTTCCTGGACGGAGGCGGAACAGAGCATGCCCCAGCCGGTGCCCCGCACCGCCATCACGTCGCTGTGGTCGCCGAAGATGGAGAGCGCGTGGGTGGCGACGGCGCGGGCGGCCACGTGGAAGACCGCCGGGGTGAGCTCGCCGGCGATCTTGAACATGTTGGGGATCATCAGGAGGA
Source organism: Dehalococcoidia bacterium (assembly GCA_020850615.1). Lineage (GTDB taxonomy): Bacteria > Chloroflexota > Dehalococcoidia > Tepidiformales > Tepidiformaceae > JADZEI01. The sequence goes on from JADZEI010000085.1 coordinate 44,576, forward strand.
GGCCCTGGGACGCCGTGAAGGTCGTCGTCAGGGCGCCGGCCTGGAGGGCGCCGTGGACCGCACCGGCGGCGCCGGCTTCGCTCTGCATCTGGATGACGCGGGGGATGGTGCCCCAGATGTTGTCATGGCTCGCGGCGGACCAGGCGTCGGCGAGCTCGGCCATCGCCGAACTGGGGGTAATCGGGTAGATGGCGATGACTTCCGATGTCTTGTGGGCGACGTAGGCCGCGGCCTCGTTCCCGTCGACGACGGCGAATGTTCCGTTCACAACTGCTCCCGCGGGCGGGCGAATCCCCGCGGCGGTGGTCGCAGCACCGCGCGAGGGTGGTCCGGCACGTGCGGCTGGTGGGGGCGCGTGCCGGCCTGCCGACCCTCCTACGACCATCCGCCAATACGACCGGCGTGTCGGGGGTCAAGGGGCGGGACATCGCGGGACGAACGGCCGGAAGGTGGTCAGCGGTGGCTGGATGCGCCGGGGAGGGTGGCGTGCTCGCGCCGTTCGAACATGTAGCCCATGCCGCGGACGTTATGGATGTATTCGCGGCCGGGCGCCACATCGTGGATCTTGCGGCGGATACGAAGGATGTAGACCTTTACCTGGGCCGCGGCCGACTCCTCCGGCGCCTCGATCCCGGCGGCGGCGAGGATGCCCGCCGGGGAGATGACGCGGCCCGGGTTCGCCGCGAGCGTTGCGAAGACGCGGAACTCCATGCCCGTGAGCGGGATGAGCTGGTCGCCGAACCAGGCTTCGCGGCGCTCTTCGAGGATGCGGAAGCCGGCCGTTTCGAGGCCGCGGGGGTAGGACGCGAAGCCCTGGCCGGAGCGGCGGGCGATCGCGGCGAGCACGGCGTTGAGCACGGCCGGGTCCTCGCTCTCCCGGAGGAAGGCGTCGGCGCCCGCGTTGAGGGCGCGGGCCAGGTCCGCCGGGTCGTCGCCGCTGACGAGGAGGAGGATGCAGGCGTCGCTGGCCTGGCGGAGCTCGTGCACCGCCTCGGTCAGGCGGTCGCCAGGCAGCTCGGCGACCAGGACGATCAGCGCGGGCGCGAGCGAGGTCACGAGCTGGACGGCGTTCTCGTCGAAGGGGCGGTCGGTGGCGGCGATGCGCTGGTTGAGCATCGCGCCGATGAGCCCGGCCGGGTTGTAGGGATGGAGGTGGAAGACGAGCGCGACGAATTCCGGCCGGCCGGTGAGCGGCGGGTCAGACCCCTGTTCGGGGTCGCGGCTGTCTGCGGGTTCTGGTAGCCGTGAAGCGTCCATGCCTGCGCACCCTGGGGCCATTGTGCGCCTTTTCGGTCGGGATTGCGCGGGTTCGAACAGCAATCCGGCCCGAACAGGGCACCCTTTTTTCCGGTTTTCGGCGTACCATACCTGTGCCCCGGAGACTGCGCGGCCGGTGAGTATGCGGGCCTGGGGGCGGAGGATCGATGGACGAGGCGCCCGGCCACGGCCGGATGGCACCGCAGCACGGGGTCGTGCCCGCGGATGTGGTGCTGCGCCCGGTCCGGAGGCTGGAATCGGCGTACCGGGAAACGGCGGACCTGGTGGAGCGCCTGGCCGCGGGCCTGGACTCGCTCGCCGCGGATCTTGCGGCCGGCGCGGGCGTTCGCACGGCGGCCGTGGCGGCGGTGCCGGTGCCGGTGGAAGCGGACCGGATCGCGAAGCTGCGGAAGGACGTGGCCGGCTTGCCCGGCGTGACCGAAGTGGTCGTCGCGGGTTCGAGCGATGGCGTGACGCGGCTGCTGGTCCAACTTGGTGGCGACGACCGTGCGGAGCCGGTGGAGCCGAGGGTGGTGTGCATCGAATGTGGCCGGGTGGTCGTGGACGGGGACCTGCCCGCGTCGCACGGGCTCTGCCCGGAGTGTGTGGACAGGTTCGTACGCGGGGCCGGCCGGGATTAGCACTCTTGACACCTGAGTGCTAATCCGCGCACCATGCAGATCAGTCCGATGCCCCTTCGGGAGACCACCGATGCCGATCTACGAATACAGCTGCCCGGCGTGCGACGCCACCTACGAGCTGCAGCAGAGCTTCTCCGCGGAGACGACACACACGTGCACGGAGTGCGGAAAAGGGACCGCGAAGCGGGTACTCCACGCGCCACGCGTGGTGTTCAAGGGCTCGGGCTGGTACGCGACCGATAGCCGCAAGAGCAGCAGCGCCGTCGAGGACACTGCGCCGGCGGAGAGCACCCCGGCCAAGCCGAGCGAGACCACCAGCACCAGCAGCAGCACCCCAGGCGCGGATGCATCGGTAAGTGCAGCACAATAAATAGAACGCAGGCACTTTATCCGCACGGAATGGCCGGTATACTGGGCGAATGGCTGCGGGTGGTCGATTCAACGGGGTCGGGGATGGGACGCCGGACCGCATCCGGCGCGCGGCGCGGGAGCTGTTCGCCGAACAGGGCTATGAGCGGACCACGATCCGGGAAATCGCCGCGCGAGCCGGCATAACGGACCCCGCGGTCCTCTACTACTTCAAGTCCAAGCGTGGCCTGCTGACGGCGATCCTCGAGGAGCCGACGCTCGAGCCGCTTGCGCCCATGACGTCGTGGGACCCGGGGCGCGTCGCCGACCATTTCGTCACCGTGCTCGATGACTACATCGACCGGGCTGACCTCTTCCGTGTCGCGATGACGCGGGCCCTGGCCGACGATGACGACACGAACGCCTTCAACCGGCGACTCACGCGGGACTTCAACAAGGTGTTCGCGCCGGTCATCCAGGAGTGGTGCGGCACCGACACTCCGACGATCATGACGGCCGCGACGGCCGCCTTCCGGGTCCTGCTTTCCGACATCGTGGTCGGCGGCGAGCCGATCGACGGTCCGGGCCAGCGTGACTGCGTGCGCGAGCGGTTTAGACGGTGCATTCTGCTTGTATTGTCCCCTCCACCGGCGGAGGGAGCTCGATCGCTGACCGCCTGAACGGCACGGCGGGAGGCGGCGGAACAGGGGGCATCACCGGGGGGATTGCCGAGCCATGCCTGTCCAGGAACCTGCGCGTCATGCCCGGAGCGGAGACACCAGGACCGTCATCCTCGATGCCTCACTCGAGCTGTTTGGCCGGGACGGGTACGAGGCGACGACCGTGCGCCGCATCGCTGACCGCTGCGGGATCACGGACGCGGCGCTCTACTACTACTTCGATTCCAAGCAGGCGATCCTCGACGCGCTCTTCGTGGAGCGCTGGTCCGCGACGACGAGCGACTACCCGCTCCGCATCCCGCAAGGGCCGGTGACTACGGAGACGCTCGTGGCGGTGGCGGAGATCGCGCTCGAACGGTTCGTGACCCACGACGCGATCACGCGGCTCCTGCTTTCGCGCGCACTGGCCGACGACGTGCGGGCGCGCGAACTGCGCAAGCAGCGGCTCGCCACCTGGCGCAACACCATCCGCGACCTGTTCGACGAGCGGTTCCGGCCGGAGGACGTGGACCTGGTGGTCGATGCCTTCATGTGGGTGATCATCGGCTTCGGGATCACGTCGCAGGCGTCGTTCGGGCGGAAGCTCGCCGACGCGGTGCAGGACCCGGAGTTCCGCGAGCACTACCGCGCGGTCATCCGGCGGGTCGCGCCGGTCGACGAGCTGGCGGGGTGCCGGCGCGCGTGAGGGCAGTCGTCCAGCGGGTGACGCGCGCTAAGGTCCGTGTGGAGGGCGAGGTTACTGGCGCCATCGGCCGCGGGCTCGTCGTCCTGCTCGGCGTTACGCATGAGGACACGCCCGCCACCGCCGAGCGCTTCGCGGAGAAGCTGGCCGGGCTGCGCGTCTTCGAAGACGCCGACGGGAAGATGAACGTGGGCATCCGCGAGGCGGGCGGGGACTACCTCTGCATCAGCCAGTTCACGCTGTACGGCGACGTGCGCAAAGGGCGGCGGCCGTCGTTCACGGAAGCGGCGCCGCCGGCGATCGCAGAGCCGCTCTACGAGCTGGTGTGCGTGCGGCTGGCAGCGCTCGCGGGGGTGCGCTGCGAACGCGGCGTGTTCGGCGCCGAAATGGCGGTCGAGCTCGTGAACGACGGGCCGGTGACGCTGATCCTGGACTCGCGGGACCTCGAAGCACCGCGGCGGCCTTGACCGTCGGGCGGGTACGCCCCAAGTTCAACCAACCACCTGCGACAAGGGATCGCCGCCATGCGGATGAGCAAGCTCCTGTTCAAGACGCTCCGGGAAGTGCCGGCGGAGGCCGAGCTCCCGAGCCACCAGCTCCTCCTGCGGGCGGGGCTCGTGACGCCGCTGGCGGCGGGGCTGTACTGCTTCACGCCGCTCGGCTGGCGGGTCTTCCGCCGGATCGAGAACATCATCCGCGAGGAGATGGACCGCAGCGGCGCCCAGGAGGTGCACCTGCCGGCGCTCAGCCCGATCGAGCTCTGGGAGCAGTCCGGGCGGTCCGTAACGATGGGCCAGACGCTGTTCCGGCTGGCGGACCGCAAGGAGCGCGGCTTCGCCCTCGGGCCGACGCACGAGGAGGTGGTCAGCTTCCTCGCTTCGCGGCACATCCAGAGCTACCGCGACCTGCCGGTGACCGTCTACCAGATCCAGACGAAGTTCCGGGACGAGCCGCGGCCGCGGGGCGGGCTCATCCGCCTGCGCGAGTTCACGATGAAGGACGCGTACAGCTTCGACGCGGGCTGGGAGGCGCTCGACACGTCCTACCAGCTGGCGTTCGACGCCTACATCCGCATCTTCGAGCGCGCGGGCGTGCCGGTGATCCCGGTGGCGGCCGATAGCGGCGCGATCGGCGGCAAGGACAGTCAGGAGTTCGTCTTCCTGACGCCGAACGGCGAGGACGAGATCCTCCTCTGCCCCGGCTGCGGTTATGCCGCGAACGCCGAGAAGGCGGAGTTCCGGCGGCCCGACGCGGTCGCGGCCGAGGCGGCGCCGCTGGAGCGCGTTTCGACACCCGGCCAGAAGACGATCGCCGACCTCGCCGCGTTCCTCGGCATCGAGGCGCGCCAGACGGCCAAGGCCGTGTTCTACCGCGCCGACGGTAAGCCGGTGATGGCCATCGTCCGGGGCGACCTGGACGTGAACGAGGTGAAGCTGAAGAACGCGCTCAAGGCGACCGCCCTGGAGGTGATGGAAGAGGCGCACGTGCGCGCGGCCGGGCTGGTCGCGGGCTCCGCGGGCCCGGTGGGTCTGCAGGGCGTGAAGACGGTGGCGGACCCGAGCGTGGTCGAGGCCGCGAACCTGGTGGCGGGTGCGAACGAAGCCGATGTGCACCTCCGGAACGTGAACCATGGCCGCGACTGGACGGCGGAGCTGGTCGCGGAGATCGCGCTGGCGCGGGCGGGCGATGCCTGCGCGCGCTGCGGCGCTGTCCTCGAAGCACGGCGTGGCATGGAGATGGGCCACGTCTTCAAGCTCGGGACGATGTACTCCGAGGCGATGGGCGTGCAGTACCTCGACGAGCAGGGCGAGCGGAAGCCCGCGGTCATGGGCTGCTACGGCATCGGTGTCGACCGGCTGATCGCGGCCTGCATCGAGGCGAACAACGACGCCAACGGGATTACCTGGCCGGCGGAAGTCGCGCCCTACGACGTGCACGTCGTGGCGCTGAACCTGGACCAGGAGGCGGTCGCGACGGCGCTGGCAGGGCTCGAAGCGGAGCTCGGCGCGGTGGGCCTCTCCGTGCTCGTCGACGACCGGCCGGACTCGGCGGGGATCAAGTTCAAGGACGCGGACCTGCTCGGCATCCCGGTGCGGCTCACGGTGAGCCCGCGGTCGCTGGAGAAGGGCGGATTCGAAATCCGCAACCGGCGGACGGGCGAGACCGACGTCGTGGGCGCGGCCGAGGTGGTCGGGCGGGTGCGCGGGGTGCTGGGGATCGGTTAGCGGGCCGTGACCGCCGCTTGCCACGCCGTGCTATACTGCCGGGAGACGCATTCCTCACGGGAGTGGGCCACCGGCCCACTTTTTTATTGGGCATTATGAAGAGTGACTTTCTGCTTGCGATCAGCCAGCTGGCTGCCGAAAAGAACCTCGCACGGGAGATCGTGTTCGAGGCGGTAGAAGCCGCGCTCTCCTCCGCGTACCGCGGCAAGGACGAGAATTCGAACGTCTATGTGCGGATTGACCCCGATGCGGGCGACATCCACTACTACTCGCAGAAGACGGTCGTCGAGGAAGTCGAAGACGACGCGGTCGAGATTTCCGTCGCGCAGGCGAAGCGCTACAAGCCCGATGCCCAGGAAGGCGACGTCCTCGACTTCGAGATGCCCATCCCCGATGGGGCCGGGCGCATCGCTGCGCAGACGGCGAAGCAGGTCGTGCTCCAGCGGCTGCGCGAAGCGGAACGGGATGCGGTCTACGAGGAGTACTCCGGCAAGGAAGGCGAGATCATCGTCGGGACGGTGCAGCGGATTGAGCCGCGCCAGGCGATCATCGAGCTGAGCCGCGGCACGGAAGCGACGCTCCCGTCGAGCGAGCAGGTCCGCAACGAGCACCTGCGCGCCGGGCAGCGCCTGAAGGTCATCATCCTCAAGGTGGAGCGCGCGACCAAGGGCCCGCAGGTCATCGTCAGCCGCAGCCACCGGAGCCTGCTCCGCCGCCTGTTCGAGCTGGAAGTGCCGGAGATCAAGAGTGGCACCGTCGAGATCAAGTCGATCGCACGCGAAGGCGGCCATCGCAGCAAGGTGGCGGTGCATTCACGCCTGGCGAGCGTCGACCCGATCGGCGCCTGCGTCGGCATGCGCGGCAGCCGCATCCAGAACATCGTGAACGAGCTGACGGGCGAGCGGATCGACGTCATCAAGTGGGACCCGGATGCGGGGAACTTCGTTTCGAACGCGCTGAGCCCGGCGCAGGTGATCGAAGTCGAGATCGACGAAGACGAGCACCGCGCATCGGTCGTGGTGCCGGACCGGATGCTGTCGCTCGCGATCGGCAAGGAAGGGCAAAACGCGCGGCTCGCGGCGAAGCTGACGGGCTGGCGGATCGACATTTCGAGCCAGGCGGCGAAGGAGCGCGGCGAAGAGGCCGCGCCATCGAGCTTCGCGCCGTTCGCCCCGGGCGAAGAGCCGGATATCGACATCATCGAAGAGGCCGAGGAAGTGGCGGCGGCTGCGGAAGCCGCTCCGGCGCTCGAGCCGGTCGAGGTCGCGGCCACCCCTGCGGCGGAAGTGGAGCTGCCGGCGGCGCCTGCAGCCGAGGAGGAAGAGGAAGTCCTCTCCTTTGCGGCCGCGGTGGACCGGATGGCCATCCCCGACCGCGAGGAACGCGAGGCCGAGGACTACGGCGAGGAGGACGAGGAGGAGTACGAGGTGCCGACGATGATCGTGCCCGAAGAACGCCCCTCCGCGATCCGGTTCGCCGAAGACGTGCTGCCGCGCCAGGTCGTCGAGGAAGAGCCGAAGAAGCCAGTGCCGGCGAAGCGTCCGAAGCGCGCGCCGCGGTTCGAAGAGGAAGAAGACGAGGACTACGACTACTCGGGTCGTATCCACTAAAGGGAGACAGCGGTGAAGGGCCCGAAGCCGCGGCACGTGCCGCAGCGCACCTGCATCGGGTGCCGGCAGGAAGCGGGAAAACGGGCCTTCATCCGGATTGTGCGGACGCCGGAGGGCCGCGTGGCGGTCGATGAGACGGGGCGGGCGAACGGCCGCGGCGCCTATCTGCACCCTGAACGCGCCTGTTGGGAGAGAGCGCTCAAAGGCGGTACAATAACCTACGCTCTAAAGATAGCCCCGGTGAAAGAGGACGTGGAGGCGCTGCGCGCCTTCGCTATGGCGCTCCCGGTTGAAGAAAGCGAAGGCATATGACAGCACAACCATCGTCGAAGGTGAGGCAGGTCGAACTGCCCCCCGCGTTGACAGTGAAGGAGCTCGGCGACTCGCTGAACGTGTCGCCCGTGGAAGTGATCAAGCGGCTGATGACGCACGGCGTCATGGCCTCGATCAACCAGACTGTGGACTACGACACGGCGGCGATTATCGCGGTCGACCTCGGATTCGATCCGCTCGAGACGAAGCCCGAGCCGGTCGCGGCGCCCGCGGCGGCGGTCGACGAGGAGATCGAAGACGACCCGGCGACGCTGAAGCCGCGCCCGCCGGTCGTGACCATCCTCGGCCACGTCGACCACGGCAAGACGAGCCTGCTCGACGCCATCCGGCGGACGAAGGTGGCCGCGGGCGAGGCGGGCGGTATCACGCAGCACATCGGCGCCTACCAGGTGGAGCGCGATGGCAAGCCGATCACGTTCATCGACACGCCGGGCCACGCCGCGTTTACGGCGATGCGCGCCCGCGGGGCGCAGGCGACGGACATCGCGGTGCTCGTGGTGGCCGCGGATGACGGCGTGATGCCGCAGACCATCGAAGCGATCGGCCACGCCCAGGCGGCGGGCGTGCCGATGATCGTGGCGATCAACAAGATGGACCGGGCGGAAGCGAACCCGGACCGGGTGAAGCAGCAGCTCACGGAACATAACGTGCTCGTCGAGGACTACGGCGGGGACGTGATCGCGGTGCCGGTTTCGGCGGCGAAGGGCACGGGCATCGACGACCTGCTCGAGACGATCAACCTCGTCGCGGAAGTGGGCGAGCTCAAGGCGAACCCGGACCGCGCGGCGAACGGCGTCGTCATCGAAGCCGAGCTCGACCCCGGCCGCGGCCCGGTGGCGACGCTGCTCGTGAAGGGCGGGACGCTGCACCAGGGCGACGCGATCGTGCTCGGCGAGATCAGCGGCAAGGTCAAGGCGATGTTCGACGACACGGGCAAGCGGTTCCGCGATGCGGGGCCTTCCGCGCCGGCCGTGATCATGGGCCTCGAAGCGGTCCCGGAGGCCGGCGAGCGCTTCCTCATCGTTGGCGACGAGAAGCAGGCCCGCGCGATCGTCGATGAGCGGCGGCGGCGGCGTGAGGCTGCGGAGCAGACGGACCACGCCCACGTCAACCTCGACACGCTCTTCAACGAGATCAGCGCCGGCAAGCTCAAGGAGCTGATCATCATCCTGAAGGCGGACGTGCGCGGCAGCTCGGAAGCGATCAAGGCATCGCTGGAGCGGCTGAGCACGGCCGAGGTGAAGGTGAAGACGATCTACGCTGCCACCGGCAACGTGAACGACAACGACGTCATGCTCGCGGAAGCGTCGAACGGCATCATCATCGCGTTCAACACGAAGGTGGACCCCTCGGCGAAGAAGCGGTCGGAGGCGGTGGGCGTCGAAATCCGGTCGTACAACATCATCTACCAGCTCCTCGAGGACATCGAGAAGGCGCTCGTGGGCATGCTCGAGCCGGTGTTCCACACCGTGGTCGACGGCCACGCGGAAGTGCGCGCGGTGTTCAAGTCGAGCCGCCTTGGCGGCATCGCCGGTTGCTACGTGACGGACGGGACGATCAAGCGCAGCTCGAGCGTGAAGGTGCTCCGGCGCGGCGAAGAGCTCGCGATCGGGCGCTGCGAGGGCCTCAAGCGCCTGAAGGACGACGTGCGCGAAGTGCAGGCGGGCTACGAATGCGGCGTGGTGATCAGCGGGTTCGACAAGTTCCAGGAAGGGGACGTGCTCGAGTTCTTCCACCAGGAGCAGGCGGCCCGCACGGCCTGAGCCGATGACACGCCGCACCGACCGCGTGAATGAGCTCCTCCGCGAGGAGCTCAGCAACCTGCTGCTGCGCGGGCTCAAGGACCCGCGGGTGTCGCACGGCCTCGTCACCATCACCGAGGTGCGCACGTCGCCGGACCTGCGCCATGCGACCGTGTATGTGTCGCACCTGGGCGACGAGGGGGAGCGGGCGGGCGTGCTCGACGGGCTGACGCACGCGGCGCACTACCTCCACAACGAGCTCGTGAAGCGGCTGGACCTGCGCAACGTGCCCGAGCTGCTCTTCCGGTTCGACCCGTCGATCGAGCGCGGCGACCGGCTGGCGCAGCTCATCCACAAGGTCTCTACGGAGCGCGGCGAGACGCCGGGCGCGGACCCGGAGTAGCGGTGGCGAGGGGCCGGGACGAGGGGCCGGCGGGAATCCTCCTGGTCGACAAGGCGCAGGGCTGGACCAGCCACGACGTGGTGGCGAAGGCGCGCGGCATCTGCCGCCAGCGGCGCATGGGCCACACGGGCACGCTGGACCCGATGGCGACGGGGCTGCTCGTGCTCTGCCTGGGGCGGGCGACGCGGCTCGTCGAATACATAACGGCACACGACAAGCAGTACGAGGGCGTCATCCGGCTCGGCGAGACGACGGACACGGACGACGCCGAGGGCACAGTAGTGGCGACGGCGCCGGTGCCCGCGCTCGACGACGGCGTTCTGCGGGAGCTCGAACGGCGGTTTACGGGCGTGCTCATGCAGCGGCCGCCGGCGTATTCGGCGGTGAAGGTCGAGGGGCAGCGCGCGTACGCCGTGGCACGCCGCGGCGGTGCGGTCGAGCTCGCGGAGCGGCCCGTGCGCGTGGACCGCATGTCGCTCGCGGTCACCGGGCCGGGCGAGGTGCGCATCAGCGTCACCTGCGGGCCGGGCACGTACATCCGGAGCCTCGCGCGGGACGTGGGGGCGGCGCTGGGATGCGGGGCGCACCTCTCGGCGCTGCGGCGCACCAGGAGTGGCCGGTTCAGCGTCGAGGAGGCGGTGTCGCTCGACGAGCTGGAGCGCATCGTGCGTGCGGGCGCCCTCGAAGATGTGCTGCGCGCGCCGGACGAGGGGCTCGCGAGCGAGCCCGCGGCGATCCTTTCGGAGGAGCATGGCGGGCAACTGCTGCACGGCGGGACGTGCCGCACGGAGCCCCCGGGCGAGCCGCCAATCGAGGTCGTGCGGGTGTACGACGCAGGAGGGCGGTTCCTCGCTGTGGGGCGGCTGGACGCGGCGGGGACGGTGTCGCCGGTGAAGGTTGTGGGGCCGATTCCCGGATTCGACTAGTTATGTCCTGTCCGGATTCGGGCAGGAATTGACACGAATCCGGCTGGTTGTATCATCGCGGAAAGGGGACGGAGAGTGCCGGAGCATCTGCTTACGCACTAATACATTTCTGGCCGTCCCGTCCGCAGGTTTGCGGACGTGAAGGAGGACCCGTGGAAGCCTATTGCCTGAAGTGCCGGGAGAAGCGGGAGATGAAGGATCCCAAGGCCATCACGATGAAGAACGGCAAGCCGGCCACCGAGGGTTCGTGCCCGGTCTGCAGCACCCGGATGTTCAAGATCGGCAAGGCGTAGCCTCAGGCCGACGTTGGGACGCAGACGGGCGGCCGGGAATCGGCCGCCCGTCGCCATACCCGGCGCCCGCGCGTCAGGCGCGGAGGATGGCGAGCAGCTCCTCGTGGAGGATGCCGTTGCTCGCCACGACCGAATCGCCGACGCCGTCGGTACCCTGCCAGGTGGTCATGCGGCCGCCGGCCTCGGTGATCACGGGGTAGAGGGCCGCCGCATCCCAGATGTTCATCACCGGGTCGAGCATGATGTCCGCCCGGCCCGCGGCGACGAGCAGGTAGCCGTAGCAGTCGCCCCAGGTGCGCAGCAGCCCCGCGCGGTCGTTCAGGGCGGCGAAGGCGGCGGGGTGGTAGCGCGGCATGCGCTGGAAGCTCGTAATCAGCACCGTCGCATCGGCGAGCGCGGCCGTGTCCGATACGTGCGCCGGCTGGCCGTTGATCCAGGCGCCACAACCGGTCGCGGCCGATGCGGTCTCGCCGGCCGCATGGCAGGCGATGACGCCCACCACAGGCTGGCCGTCCCGTTCGAGTGCGACGAGGGTGCCGAAGAGCGGCACCCCGTGGACGAACGATTTCGTGCCGTCGATGGGGTCCAGGATCCAGCGGTGGCGGCCGTCGCCCGGGGTTTCGCCGAACTCCTCGCCGAGGACCCCGTGGCCCGGGCACTCGCGCGCGAGGAAGGCGCGGATCGCCTCCTCGGCGTTGCGGTCGGCGAGCGTGACGGGCGTGCGGTCGGCCTTGAGCTCGACGGCGATGCCCGAGCGGAAGAGCGGCATGACCACCTCGCCGGCGATGCGCGCGGCTTCGCGGGCGATAGCGAGGAGCTCGCGCAGGTCGCCGGTGTCCGGGTCGCTCACCGGGCCGAGTCCCCGAGCCGGTACGGGCGGGTGAGCTCGTCCAGGCGCTGCTTCAGGTCCGCCGGGAGCGGCGCATCGAGCGCGGCGATGACCGGTTCGAGCTGCTCCGGGCGGCTGGCGCCGATGATAGGTGCGGTGATGACCGGGTTCGCGAGCACCCAGGCGACGGCGAGCTGGGGCATCGGCAGCCCGGCTTCGGCGGCCAGCGGGCGGATCTGCTCGACGGTTTCGAACATGCCTTCGTGCCAGTAGCGGTCCTGGTAGCGCGGGCCGGCCGTGCCAAGGGTGAAGCGCGAGCCCTCCTCGGGGCCGGCGTCGCGGCTGTGCTTGCCGGTGAGGAGGCCGCCGGCGAGCGGGTTGTAGGGGATGACGCCGATGCCCTCTTCGCCGCATAGGGGCAGGAGCTCGCGCTCGATCTCGCGGAAGAGCAGGTTGTAGCGCGGCTGGACCGAATCGAAGCGGACGACGTTCATCGCCTCGCTGCGGCCGATGGCGCGGGCGACCTGGTAAGCGAGGAAGTTCGAGCAGCCGACGTAGCGCACCTTGCCCGCGCGGACGACGTCTTCGAGCGCGCGGAGCGTCTCATCGATCGGCGTCTCGGGGTCGTAGCCGTGGAGCTGGTAGAGGTCGACATAGTCGGTCTGGAGGCGGCGCAGCGAGGCGTCGACGGCGTCGAGGATGTGCTTGCGGGAGTTGCCGCGGTCCCAGCGGCGGCGAGAAGTGGCCGCGAAGCACTTCGTGGCGAGGACGACCTCGTGGCGGCGGCCCTGCATCCAGCGGCCGATGATCTCCTCGGTGCGGCCGATCGTCTCCAGCGTGCCGCCGATCGGGTAGGCGTCGGCGGTATCGAGGAAGGTGACGCCGGCGTCGAAGGCGCGGTTGAGGATCTGCACGGAGTCCTGTTCGTTGCACTGCAGCCCGAAGGTCATGGTGCCGAGGCAGAGGCGGGAGACCTGGAGGCCGGTCCGGCCGAGGCGGGTGTACTGCACTGGGAGCTCCTGGGTGGGGTGGCGTGCATTATCGCCCATCGGCCCGGCACCCTCACGCCGCGCCGATGAAGTCCGCATTGCGACGGGGCCGGGATCCGGCGACAGCGGCGCTGCGTGTGCAAGCACGGCCCCGGGCGGTATAGACTGCCAGCCACACCCGTCCTTATCAGCGGGTGTCCGAAGGACGGGGCATGGAATACGGCACGCTACGGGTCCACACACCGGATGGCCAGGTGCGAGAGTACCCGATCGAAGTCCCGTCGGTGGTCGTCGGGCGCGCGGAAGGGAATGGCGTGGTCATCGACCACGTGACGGTCTCGCGGCGGCACGCGCAGCTCCGGATCGAGGATGGCCGTCTGATCGTCGAGGACCTGGGGTCGGCGACGGGGACGTTCGTCGCCGGGCAGCGCATCCCATCGAACACGCCGAACCTGGTGGAGGAAGGCAGCACGCTGCGGTTCGGCGATGCGGAGGCGCTCTTCCTCGTGCCGGTGGCGGCGATGGCCCAGGCGGTCCCGCTGGCAGGGATGGGCCCGGGCGCGGCGAGCGCGACCGACAGCCAGGCGACCGTGGCGGTGACGCTGTCCTCGCCCTCGGCGCCGGTGGCCGCGGGCGCGACGACAACGGGCACGGTGGTCATCCAGAACCGCGGGAACGTGGTGGACCAGCTCACCATCTCGGTGGCGGACATCCCGGCTGCGTGGGTGCGCCTGAGTCGCCAGCAGCTCTCGCTGGTGCCCGGCGCGCGCGACGAGATCACGATCGTCATCCAGCCGCCGCGCACGGCCGAGGCGGTGGCCGGCGAGTACCCGTTCTCGGTCTCGGTGCTCTCGCGCGAGCATGCGCGCGAAGTGCGCGTGCTCGGCAGGTTCGTCGTGCTCCCGTTCGAGGCGTTCACGCTCGCGCTGCAGCCGACGCGGAGCACGGGCGACTTCCGCGTGGTCGCAGAGAACGGCGGCAACGCACACGCGAGCTACCAGCTGGCCGGGCGCGACGACGAGGCCGCGCTCGAGTACCGGTTCGACAAGGACAACGTGCAGCTGGCGCCGGGCGCGCGCGAGACCATTTCGTTCGACGTGGCGACGCGGAAGCGGAAGCTGTTCGGCAAGGTGGCCGCGGTCCCGTTCAAGGTCGAGGCGCAGCCGGTCGGCGGTGGCGTCCAGAAGGCGGCCGCCGATGGGCAACTGGCGGTGCGGCCGCCCCTGCGCCACTGGAAGTGGCCCGTCATCGGTGTCCTGGTGGTGGCGGCGCTGGGTGGCGGCGCCTGGGGCTACCGATCGAACTGCAGCGGAGACATGCCGTTCTGCAGCGCCAGCGGCGGGGACGGCGACGGTGGCAGCCAACCAGCGGCGCCCACCGCGACCGCCGAGCCGACGGCGGCCGGCACGGCAGCCCCCGACGGCCTCCGCAACGGCATCGCCGCGGTGATCCAGAACTCGCCCGAGGGGAACTGCCTCCGCGTGCGCGAATACCACACGCGTCGCACCGACGACCCCCGGAGCAAGGTCATCGGGCTGCTCTGCGACGGCGACCGCGTGCAGATTGTCTCGGATTCCGTGATCGACGAGGGCTTCATCTGGTGGACGATCGACAACGGGGAAGGCCTGCTCGGCTGGGCGGCGGAAAAGCAGGTCACCGGCGGCGACGTGTTCATGGTGCCCGCCGAGTAGGCGTAGAGGCGTAGAGGCGTGAAGGCGTAGAGGCGTAGAGGCGTGGAGTGGCGTCCGCCGCGTTGGGTGGTATTGGTCGCAGCGTTGCGCCGGAGCTTGCTGCTGTTGCCGGCCGGCGGTCAGCTGCGCTGAAGTTCGACCGTGGCGGCGGTGAAGGCGGGCTTCTGGATGTCGATGATGCGGCGGAGCAGCTCGAGGTCGACATCCTGGCCGCGGGGCACGCGCAGCCGCACGATGAACCGGTAGCCGAGGTCGCGGCGGGCGCCGACCTGGCTGAGCGTCGGCTCGATGATCTCGGCGTCGAGCCCGGTGTAGAGCCGGATGGCGAGCTGCATGCCGCGCCGCGTGCCGCGCCAGCGGAACAGGTCCGAGGCGAGGCCGACGAGGTCGCGGCGGCGCTCTTCGGGCCAGCGTTCGTCCATCACGAGCCCGAGCCAGGACGCCAGCCAGGGCAGGAGGTCGCGCGGCGTCAGGTCGGGGTCGAACAGGTGGGGGATGTTGTCCACCGTCCGGCTGATCGGGCTGAGGATAGTCTCGAAGATGAGCAGGAAGCGCGCCAGGAACTCGTTGTCGCTGTACACGCCGGGCAGGTAGTCGAGGTAGGTGCTGCGGTAGGCCGGCACGCCGGGCGGCGGCGGCGGGATGAACGCGGGCGGGCCGCTGCCGAAGGCGGTGGGCTCGTTCGGGCCCTGCGGGCCGCCGGGGCCTGCGGGGAGCGGTGGCGGCCCCGGGCGGAGGCTCGCGGGCGCCACGTAGATCAGCCGGGTGTCGGTGACCGCTTCCGGGGGCGCCGCCGGGGGAGCGGCGGGGCGCGGTGGGGCCACTTCGGCGGCGGTACGCTCCGCCGGCGGGTCCAGCCTCTCCTGGATGCTCATCGCTCGGTTGCCACCACGGTGACCACGGGCTCGAGCGGCAGGATCAGCACGTCGTCGGGCAGAGTGACCCGCTGGCCGGCGGCGCGGGATGTGCCGAGCTGGAGGTCGACCTGGAAGAGCGTGACGTCCTGGGCGTATTCGACGCCATCCACGGACTGGACGACGGACTGCATCTCCGAGAGGTAGAGGTCGCGGCCGAAGGGCCAGCCATCGCCCGTGGGGCCGCCGAGCAGCGGATCCAGGTACTCGACGATGCGGTGCGTGACCGCCTGGCGGACCGCGTCGGCGCTGTGCCCCCGGCGGACGAGGATGCTGGCCTCGACGGAGACGCCGACGTAGGCGGGGCCATCGACGACGAGCTGCGTGCCGAGGAGGCGGCGGTCGTCCAGGTAGGCGCGCACCTCTTCGAGCAGGTCGGGCGGCGGCTGGAGCGTGGCCTGGGTGCGCTGCAGGTCGGCGGGGATGATCGGCACGACGAGGAGCTCGACCGTGCCGGCGGGCACGGAGCCGCTGACGCCATCCGTGCGCGACTGGATGCAGTAGGCGCGGGCGACGCGGCGGGAGGCCTCGCGGGCGAGGAACTGGTAGTCCTCGGCGGTGACGGCGCGGTCCTGGGTGCGCAGCGCCTGCGGGGCGCGCATCTTTGCGGCGTCGAGCGTCTCGGCGTCGAGGCCGCCGGTGGCCGCCTCGCTGTTCGTCACGGATGCGACGTAGGGGATCGACGACTTGAGGACGGTGAGGGTGTTCGCGCCGACGTTGCCCCGCAGCCCGCCGCCGGAGCGGTAGCGCGTCATGCGCGCGCCGAGCCCCTTGCCCGCGGTCGCGCCATAGGCGTGTTCGCTGCCGTCGCGCTGGCGAATCGTCGGGCCGAACGTGATGGTGCCGGTGACGCCGTCGAGGGTGTAGTGGTGGTCGCTGGGGCCGGAATCGCGGAAGGAGCTCACCTCTTCCCAGTGGACCCAGGTGCCATCGTCGAGCTGCGTCTCCACGTATTCGTCGGCCCGGCGCGGCAAGAGCGGAGTGTGGTGGAGGGTGAAGGTTTCGCCGGGGACGCCGGTGGTGCGGCCGAGGAGCTCGCCCTGGATGACGGTCGAGTGCGTCGCCATGGCGGTGCCGCCGATGGCCTCCGTGCGGACGAGGTTGATGCGGGGCGAGGCCGAGTACTCCGGCTGTCGCGGGCGCGGCTGGAGCACGCGGAGGCGCAGCCAGTAGCCCCCCTGGCGAGCCATGACCCGCGGTTCCATGCTCGGCGGCAGGGCGAGCATGACTTCGCCGGACTGGTTCAGGCCGCCCGTCTGGTCGAGCTCGACGCGGGCGCGCTGCCAGCCGTGGAGGTCGCCGCACCAGGCTTCCCAGGCCAGCGGCGGGTCCTTCGGGTCCACGCCAATGCCTTCGACCGTGCAGTCAATGTGCATGGAGACGATGTGCGAGCTGAGGTTCTCGGCGAACCCGTAGTAGAGCGCATCGCCCGGGATAGGGACACGCTGGAAGGCGTCGAAATACTCGTCCTCGGCCTGGAGGCGGGGCAGGTAGTCGGTGAAGGTCGCGCCATCGGACGAGAAGAGGAAGTGGCGCAGCGTCGGAGGCCAGATGAGGAGGTCCTCGTCGGTGGTGAACGGGATGGCTTCCCGGTCGCCGGTGCGGACGGTCGCGACTTCGGTGCCACGGGCGATGGTCACGGGGCCGGGCTGCGCCGCGGTGAGCATGAACGTGAGACGCGTGCGCGCGGGCACCGGCTCCTTGAGCCCCATGCCGATGAGCTCCATGAACCGGATGTAGTTCTTCTCCGGCACGCGGTTCATGCGATAGAGCAGGAGGTCCGTCATCCAGGCGAAGAGCTCGATCATGGTGACGCCGGGGTCGGAGACGTTGTGGTCCGTCCACTCCGGGCAGTAACGCGGGATGAGCGCCTTGGCTTCGTTGACGATGTCCTGGAACGAGCGGTCGTCGAGGCGGATGTCGGGTAGTGGCATGGCGTGGGCGGCGGGGGTCCGCCTACTCCTCTCGGATCAGGTAGAAAGGATAGACGAGCGTGCGTTCGTCCTTGGTGGCGCGGATGCTGTAGCGGATGGAGACGTTGAGACGGCCCCGGGCCGCGTCCGAAAGGTCCGGCTCGACGATGATGTCGCGGACTTCGATGCGGGGCTCCCACCAGCCGAGCGCTTCCTCGACGTAACGCCGGGCGAGGCCAACGGTATCGGCGGTGAGCGGCGCGAAGACCAGCTCGTGGATGCGGCAGCCGAAGTTGGGCCGCATCACGCGTTCGCCGGGGCTCGTCGAGAGGACGAGGACGATCGCCTGGTCGATGTCCTGCGTCCCGTCGGCCATGGCGATGCCGCCGCTCCCATTCGGAAGCACCGGGAACGCCCAACCGCGGCCGATCAGCGGGTTGTCAGTCATCGGAGGCGCTAGCTTACCGGAAACCGCGTTCGTGGGGGTGGGAGCATGGGGGGAGCCTCCGATTAGTTGAGCTTGATGACGGCGCCCTTGATCTCGACCGGGCCGCCGGCCTGCAGCTTCATCATCCCGCTGGCGTTGAGCTCGATCTGGGCGCTTTTGACGGTGGCCTTGGTGGTGGCTTCGACGAGGATCTCGGCCGCCTTCACCTGCACTTTGGCCTGCGCGTCGATGTCGATTTCGTTCTTCACCGAGTCCCAGGTGATCTTCTGGTTCCCGGTCTTGTCGATGATCTCGATCTTCTCGCCGCCGGACTTGTCGGTGAAGGTGAGGAGGTGGCCGGCTCTCGTCTTGACCTGGCGGACGATGACCTGGCCTCCCTGCTCGAAGGCGCTCGTCGCGAGCGGCGGCTTGTCCCGGCCGTTCCAGAGGCAGCCGAGGATGAACGGCCGGTTCACATCGCCATGTTCGAAGCCAACCACGACCTCGTCGTTGATCTCGGGCATGAACTGGAAGCCGCGGGCGTTGCCGGTCATCGGCGTGGCGAAGCGGCACCAGTTCGACTCGACGTTGTCGGCGAGCCAGGGGAACTTCACCTTGACGCGGCCGTCGCCGTCCGGGTCCTTCACGTTCGTGACGAGCCCGATGACCAGGCCGCGCCCGAAAGAGGTATCGTGCCGCGGCGAGCCGGCGGCATCGAGCAGCAGGTCGCCAGTGGAGCTCGATGCGCCGTTCGTGGCTTCGAAGCGGGTGATCCAGCCGCGCTCGTAGTCGTACTGGTGCTGGACGCGGGTGAGCAGGTAGTTCCCGGCGAAACGCGTGCCAACCTTGTCGATCTTGACCACTTTCCCTACCGCAATCGCCGCGTTCCCGTAGCATTCGCCCTCGGCGAAGATGTCGCCGTTGCGCATCTCGTTGAGCATCGACTGCGCGACTGCCTGGGCGGCCGACTGGCTGGGGACGGGGACATCGACCAGGACGACGTTGCCCGGCGTGATGCCGCCGGCGCTCGATGCGTTGTTGCCGTTAATGCCCAGGCTGTGCAGCAGCTCTGCGCTGCTGGCGCGGCCGACGATGGCCTGCTTGGTCGCGGGGTCCCAGCCCCGGACCGAGACCTCCGCCGCCTGGGACGCGGCCGTCAGGCGCGGGCGGAACTCGAAGAGCTCCGTGCCCCAGTTCAGCGTCGCGGCGGGTGAGCCGGTGGTAAGCGAGGACCACTTCTTGAACTGCAGGCTGGTGCCTTCGACGCGCAGGTAGAAGCCGATCAGCCGCGCGCGCTGCCGGAGGAACTCGTAGTCGGTCAGGTTGTCCTGGAGGACGTACTTGTAGACCTCGCTGGTGGTGTCGGAGCTGGCGGACAGCCCGGCTGCACCGGCGACGGCGCTGACGATGTCGCTGTCGGTGACCTGGAGGTACGTCTTCGTCTTGCGGCCGTTGTGGAGCCGGTGGCCGCGGTCGAATGCCGTGATGCGGAGGGATAGCGCACCGTCGGGCCTGTAGAACGGCTCGATAGCGGTGACTTCGCCTTTGAGCAGCGACGTTGCCGTGGCGGAGTCTCTCTTGGCGAGCAGTTCCACCGCTGCGCCGATCTTCACCGTCGCGTCGTCGACCCACTTGAGCGCGGGGTCGTGGAATTCGAGCGTGATCATCGAGGGGTGATACATCGTGGCGTCCGTCTCCATCGAACGCAGGTCGCCCATCATGTCGCTCGAGACATCGGCGCCGTTGAGCTTGACCTGGAACGCGGAGTGGAGCGTGGGGGTTGTCACGAAGCGGCCTCTTCGATCGGCGGGAGGGCGAGGACGGTGCCGGGCTGGAGGCGCAGCGGGTCGTCGATGTTGTTGGCCTCGGCGATGGCGCGCCAGTGCTTCGATTCGCCGTATTCCTGGGCAGCGATGATGTCGAGCGTCTCGCGCTGCTGGACGACGCGGGTGCGGTGGCCGGCGGCGCCCCCGGAAGTCGGGTTCTGGAAGGGGAACTGGCCCGGGTCCTCGGCCTGGCGCAGCGAAAGGTTCACGGTCGCGCGGGCCGGCGTGCCATCGGGGAGGAAGAGCGTGAACTTCTGGGTGATGCTGGTGACGACGGCCTTGAACGACCACGCCTGGCCCCAGCGGAACTCGCAGACCGGCGGGCGGCTCTGGTTCGTCTTCGGGTCCTTCTTGTCCGGGTTCACGAGCGCGAGCTTCCAGAGCGCGTTCGTGTATTTCGTGCGCACGTCTTCGCCGGTGGTGTAGGTGTCGAAGAAGAGCTCCATGGTGAGGTCGGCCGGGCTGCCGCTCGTGAAGTCGAGCGTTGGGCTGTTGGTGCCGCGGGTCTGGCTTTCGGCCCACTGGTTCGTCTTCGTGAACGTGTAGCTGTTGGGGTTGAACTCGCACGTCACCGACTCGTTGGTGTCGAGGTTCTTGATGGTGGCCTTGACGAGCTGTCCGGTCATATTCGTGCTCCTCGGGCGTTAGACGCGGCCGCGCGTGCGTTCCCGCTCGACGAGCAAGCGGCGGCGGATGTTCTGGTAGACCTGTTCGCTGAGCTTCTCGATGTCGAGCGGCTTGTCCTCGGACTGTTCTGGGGTGGTCTCGGTTGTGGTTTCGGGCAAGGCACGCTGGATGCGCCCGGTCGCGTGGCCCTCGGGCGGGCCGTCTTCGGCGGCCTGGCGGGCCACCGGCGCGGGCGTCACGACCGGGAGCGGCGCCGAGTATGTGCGGGCGTTGCCCGTGGCCGGCGCGACGGGCGCCATGGCCCGCGTAGTCGCGGCGTCATCGGCAAGGCGCTGGACGGCCGGTGCGAAGGGCAGCTCGCCGGCGCGCGCAGGCTCGCTGGTGCGGACGCGCGGGAGCGGCTCCGGGGCCGTGCCACCCGCGGCGGCCTCCCGGGCGATTGGCCGGGCCGGGACCGAATCGGGCGTCGTGTCACGGGCCGGCACCAGGTGCTCGGGGATGGCGAACGTAAACGCGGTCGCGGCCGCGCCATGCGGGTCCCCCGGTTCGGCACGCCGCTGGACCGCTGCGGACGGGCGAGCTGGCCCGTTCCCAACCGGCTGCGAAGCCGGGAGCGGCAGGTCGGCGAGCACGCCAGGCTCACCGGAGCGTGCGATTTGGGTGGCGGGCGCGTCCGCGGGGCCATCTGCGGGCGGTGGTGCGGGGAACGGCAGGTCAGCGAGTGCGCCGGGCGCTGCGGAGCGCGCGATCGCGGCGGTGGGCACGTCCGCCGGGCCCGCGGCGGGCGGTGGCGCGGGGAGTGGGAGGTCGGCGAGGGCGCCGGGCTCCGCGGCGCGGGCGATTGCGGCGGCGGTCCTGTCCGCGGGGCTCGCGGGGGGCGGCGCAGGGAGCGGCAGGTCTGCGAGGGCACCGGGCTCCGCTGTGCGAACGATAGCGCTGCCGAGCGCGTCCGCCGGGCCCGGGGCGGGCGGCGGCGCCGGGAGCGGCAGGTCAGCGAGTGCGCCGGGCGCTGCGGAGCGCGCGATCGCGGCGGTGGGCACGTGCGCCGGGCCCGCGGCGGGCGGTGGCGCCGGGAGTGGGAGGTCCGCGAGTGCGCCGGGCTCTGCGGAGCGGGCGATGGCGGTGGCAGGCGTGGCCGCGGGGCCCGCGGCGGGCGGTGGCGTGGGGAGTGGCAGGTCGGGGAGCCCGCCGGGCTCTGCGGAGCGGGCGATCGCGGCGGCGGGCGTGTCCGCGGGGCCGGCGGTCGGCGGCGGCGCGGGGAGGGGGAGGTCGGCGAGGGCGCCGGGCTCTGCGGAGCGGGCGATCGCGGTGGCGGGCGTGTCCGGGGGGCCTGCGGTGGGTGGCAGCGCGTGGAGTGGGAGGTCGGGGAGCGCGCCGGGCTCGGCGGCGCGGGGGAGGCCGACCGTGGACCTGTCCGCTGGGCCCGCGGCGGGCGGTGGCGTTGGGAGTGGGAGGTCCGCGAGCGCGCCGGGCTCGGCGGCGCGGGGGAGGCCGACCGTGGACGTGTCCGCTGGGCCCGCGGCGGGCGGTGGCGTTGGGAGCGGGAGGTCCGCGAGCACGCCCGGCTCCGCCGCGCGGGCGATCGCGGTGGCGGGCGTGTTCGTCGGGCCGGTGGTCGGCGGTGGCGCGTGGAGTGGGAGGTCCGCGAGCGCGCGGGGCTCGGCGGAGCGGGCGATGGCAGAGGAAGGCGCGTCCGCGGGGCCCGTGGTGGGTGGCAGCGCGTGGAGGGGGAGGTCGGGGAGCGCGCCGGGCTCTGCGGCGCGGGCGATGGGGGCGGACGGCCCGTCGGCGGGGGCCGCTGTGGGCAGTTGGAGGTCAACGAGTGCACCGGCTGCTTCGTCCGAAGCCGTGGGGGTGGCCAGTGGGAGCTCCGGGCTTGGCTGGGCCTGGCGGGCGATGACGGCGCCCGTCGCAGGCTCGCCGGCTGCCGTGGGGATGCCGGCGAGAGAGGACGGCGCGGTGCCACTTCCCGGCGCGGGCGTTGTGGGCGTCGCTGGTGCGGTCGCCGAGGTTATGCCTGGGTCCGATGGCGTGTGTGCGTTGCGGTCCGCCGTGACCCGCTGTACGGCCGGGGCTCCTGCGTCGGCGGCTCTGGCTGGTTGCCCCGCGGCGGGTGTGGCGAGCGGCAGCCCCGCGCCGGGCCCGGCGGAAGCCGCCTGTGATATTGGCGAGGGCGGCACACCCGGGACGTCGCCGCCGGATCCGCTGGCTTCGACGGCGCGCTGGAGTGGGCTGGCCGCGGCCCCTGCGGTCGGCGCAGCCGTGGCCGCGGGTGCGCCGGTCTGGGTCTCGGATGGTGGGGTGCCATCGGTGGGAGTGGCGAGCGGCAGGTCGGCCGGTGTGGCAGTTGCTGTGGAGTCGGCGATGGGCGCGCCCGGCTCCCCTGTCGCCGTCGTCGGCGCCGATTCGGCGAGAGGCAGGTCCGCGAGGCGGCCCAGCTCCCCGAGGCTGGCCGCGGATGGCGCTGAGCCGTCAGGTGCATCGGCGGTGTCCGCTGGCATGCTCGTCGTGCCTGGCGCGGGCTCGGCCACGCGCTGCGCCGATGACGCGCCGGTGGGCGTGGCAGTTGCTTCGCGGTCGGCACCTTCCTCGATGGCGAGTGTGAGCTCGGCCGGTTCACCGGAGCCGGTGGCGAGCAGCGGTGTGGCGGCAGCCGGGGGGGGCTCGACCGCGCGCTGCACGGAGTCCGTGGCAGGTGCGGGGTCGGCCGTGCTCGCGGGCGCCCCGGCCGCCGGCGGATTGCCAGCGGGAGCGGCTGGTGCGTCTCCCTGGCTCGGCCGGGACGGTGCGGGCGGCTGCGTTAGCGGGAGCTCGGCCGGAGGCGCGGGCGTGCGGGCGATCGGCGCCGCTGCACTGAGTGCCGGTTCGCTGCTGGCGTCGCCAGGTGCGCCGGTGGCCCCGGGAGCGGTGTATCCGGCGGCGGTGCCGCGCCGGGAGCGCGTCACGAAGTCGGCGAGGCGGCGCAACGGGCCGGGCGTGTTCGGCCCAGTTGTGGGCGGCGTCGGAGGCAGGCCCGTGAGTTCCGAGGCCGCTGGCGCGCTGGTACGGGCCGCGGCCGGGGGCGGCGTGCCCGGTGTTGGGCTGGTGCGGTCCGCCGCAGAGGCAGCGGGCGGCTGGGAACTCGCCATTGGCGCAGCTGTCGGTTCCACAGTCCGCTGGGCCGTTCCGGCGGGGCGCGTGGGGTCGGCCGCGGTCGCGCCAAGGCTGCGAGGCTCCGGGACGGCCCTCGCGAGCGGGAGCCCGGGCAGCTCGCCCGGGGGCTGCGAGGCCACGGGCGTGAGCGCCGGGTGATCCGGCGCATCGCCAGTGGGTGTGTCGGTAGCGACCCGCTGCAGGGCTGCGAACGGCTCGGTCGTCGATGTGCCCGCGGGTGTCGGGCCCTCCACGGCGGCAGCGAGGGTATCGCCTCCCGGCATCGTGGGGGCGCCGGGTGCATCCGCGCCGCGGGCCGGTTCAGCGGGCGGCGGGGGATCGGCCGACGTGCTGACGCTGGGTTCCTGGGCCGGTACCGTGCTCGTCGGTAGGGTGGTCACCTCGGCGGCGGACGGGCTAACCGGCTCGGAGGGCGTGGGATCGGCCCCAGCCGGGCTCGCCGGTGGCGTGGCGAGCGGGAGTTCGGACGCGGCGTGGCTGGCAGGCGTGTTCGTTGGCGCGATCGCGCTCGTGTCGGCCGCGGTCGGATCTGCGCCTGGGGCGAGGCCCGCGTCGGCGAGGCGGTCGAGCGGGGAGTCGGCTGGCGCGGCCGGGATGGCGCCGGCCGGTCCGGTCGCGGGCGGGGGAGCCGGTGGTGTGGCGGGCTGGCCTCCCGTGGGCGGCGGCGAGTCGTCGTCCGGGGTGCGCTGAACGGGTGCTGCGTCAGGGGACGCTTCGTTGGCGGTCGCGACCGGTGGCTCGACCACGAGTGGGAGCTCAGACGCGCCTGCGGCCTGCTGGCCAGCCGTGCCCGAGCCTGTGGGCATTGCAGGGAGCCGCGGCGGGGTGGCCGGAGCGGTGTCGGCTGCCCTCGAAACGGCGCCGGGCGGCGTGGCCTCGGCGGCCGGGACCGCGGGGAGCTCCTGCGCGCGCGCGGGACGCCGATGCCGCGGCGGGTACGATTCGGGCGCGACATCGGCGGCGTTGAAGTCGGCGCGGAAGGCAGCGGGCTCCGGCGGCGGCGCCGGGCGCGCAGGTTCGGTCTGGCGTTGGACGGCGGGTGGTCGGGGCGATGGCGTGGTCCCGCCGGACGCGGGCGGCGACTTCATGCCCATCATCATCCGTTCGAATGCACGCGCTCGGTCGTTTATCGCGGGCGGCGGGGCGTCGGGCTCGGGCGCCGGGGAGCGGCGAGATGGCTCCGGACCGGGGCGACCGGCATCCTCCATGCGCCGCCGGACGGGCTGGGCCGGGCGGCTTTCGGCGCGACCCCAGCGCGCCTCGGCGCGGCGGGAGATGTCGCCGCTGGCGGAAGGGCGGGCCGGCTGCGCGCCGCGGAGCTCGAGGCCGCCGCCGATGCCGAGCGATTCGGCGAAGGGCGAGCGGCCGGGCGCGCCCCCGGCCAGGTCGGAGGCGTCGTCGAAGCTGAGGAAGCTGGGCAGGCGGAAGACGAAGTCGGGGTCGCTGGCCGTGGCCGGCGCCTCGTAGGCGCCGACGATGCGGCGGACGAGCGGATTGTTCTCCAGGGCCTGGGCCTGGCCGGTGGCGTCCGTCAGCGCGCGGGCGGTGTCGGGCGTGCCGGCCTGCATGCCGAGCACGGGGCTCTGGGCATTCGCTGTCACGCGATTCACGAACCCGGTCGCGAACTCCTCGTCGACCGGGATGCGCGGGCGGGGGGCGATGCGTGGCGGGGTGGGCGGTTCGATCCCGGCGGCGTGCTCGGGCGCAGTCTCGGGCGTGGTGGGTGCGCTGGCGGCGGCGTCGCGCTGGACGGCGTCACTGGTCGCCGGGTCGGTGGCCGGCGCGGGTTCGGCCGGTGCGGGGGGCGCGGCTTCGCCGGGGGTGTCACCCCGGCCGCGCTGCCACCACCGCCGGCCCGCCATGGCGCTCAGGCTCGCTTCACGAAGGTGAGCTCCCCGAAGGCGAGCTCCATGGAGTTGACGGCGTTGTTCGACTGGGCGGCGTTGAACGAAGGCCCGGTCCACTTCACCGGGAAGGCCCCGGTCAGGTTCCAGCGCTGCACTTCCACGTGGGTGCTGTTGTACTGGACGATCGATACCGGTCGCAGCTCGGCGGACTTGTCCTTCTTCGTGATCACGCGGTTGTACCAGTCCCACATGGCACTGTCTTCGGTCATGCCCCACTTGAGGGTGATGTTCGAAAAGGTGACCGGCCCGGGCAGCTTGTGCGAGTGGTTGTTGAGCCCGCCCTCTTTGTATTCGAAGACCTCGGTCTTCCCTTCCAGTCCGGTACATTCATCGAACATGGCCTGGGTAATCCCGTTGATCTCGACGGCGAAGCGGAAGCTGCCGAGCGCATCGACGAGTGTGCCTGGCTGGGGCATCAGTCATTCTCCTCGTGCGGCGTCGTTGATCCGGCGATTGATAGCCGCTACCTCGTCCACCCATCTGCGCCGTTCGCCGTGTTCCATGTCGAGGATCTCGTCGGACGGCCAGTGGAAATGATAGGCGAGATAGGCTACCTCCTCGTAAAGTCGTTCGAGGGGGTAGCCAGCGACCCCCCCAGGCTCGATAGGTCGACCTCCACCTCGGTGGCGCATTCCGGGCACTGGACGGTGATGAGCGCCGTGCCCTGTTCGTTCATCTGCCGGTAGAGCCGCTGGAGGAAGGCGAGGTCGCTGGTGAACAGGTTCTCGATCTCGTACGGGGTCACCTGGGTTATCGACCCGAGCCGAGTGATGACGCGGGCCAGGAGGATGACCACGAGGTAGGCCTGGTTCTGGCGCACGCGCGGATCCCGGAGCGGGGCGATTTCGTCCATCGCGGTGGCGAGCCGCATGGTGCCGCTGCGATGGAGGTTGCCTTCGGCATCGACATAGCCGCGCGGGAGCGTGAACTCGAACTCAGTTTGGAGACCTGCCATTTACTACCCCAAACGGGGTGTCCGCGCGGACCGGCACTGGCCGGCACTCGCGGACACCCCGCCGATGGTGCATCCCGGGACGGGAGCTACTTCACGCGAACGATGTACTCGTGGACGATCGTCAGCTCTTCGATGCCCACGGAGTTGTCGTCGGACTTGATCGACGGCCCGGAGATCTTGGACGGCCAGGCGCGCTCGAAGTTCCAGCGCGCGACTTCCGTGCCTTCCTGGTCGTACATGATGATGGAGCCCTCCATGCGCGCGGCCTGGACGTTCCCGTCTTCAACCTGCTTGCGCCAGTCCCACATGTCCATGCTGGCGGTGATGCCGCGCTTGAGAGTGATGTCGCCCCACTTCAGGCGACCCGGGATCTTGCGGGTCAGCTCCTTGCCCGCTTCGCCCATGACCTTGTGGTCGATGACTTCGGACTCGGAACCGATGCCGGAGGCCTCCGTGAAGAAGCCTTTGATGGTGCCGCCACCGACGTCCAGGAAGAAGTTGAAAGAAACAAGCGGGTCGCTGCCCGGCATGACGTCCTTTGCGGTAGGCATGGTGTTCTCCTTTCCTCCTCAGGCGCCTAGGCTTCCGGCGACCACTGGCTGATCTTGATGATAACGAATTCGGCGGGCTTCACGGGTGCGATGCCGATTTCGACGTTCAGCTGGCCCACGTCGCGCGTCGCGAGCGGGTTGTTCTCGGCGTCGCACTTCACGTAGAAGGCCTGGTCCGGGGATGCGCCGAAGAGCGCGCCCTGCATCCAGACGATCTTGAGGAAGGCGCTGATGTCGCGCTTGACGCGCTCCCAGAGCGCCATGTCGTTCGGTTCGAAGACGACCCACTGCGTGCCGTTGTAGAGCGACTTCTCGACGTAGTTGAAGAGGCGGCGGACGTTGAGGTAGCGCCAGGCCGGGTCGCTCGAAAGGGTGCGCGCGCCCCAGACGCGGATGCCGCGGCCGGGGAAGACGCGGATGCAGTTCAGTCCGACCGGGTTGAGCACGCCCTGCTCGTTGTGCGTGAGCGAGAGCTCGAGCCCGAGGGCGCCGCGGATGACTTCGTTCGCCGGGGCCTTGTGGACGCCGCGCTCGCCGTCGGAGCGGGCCCAGATGCCGGCCATGTGGCCGGAGGGCGGGATAAACATCGTGGTGCTGGCGGCGCCGGGAGTCGGGTTCGCGACCTGGATCCACGGGTAGTACGCGGCGGCGTACTTGCTGTCGTAGTTCGTCTCGGCCATGCGCCAGTTGTACGCCTGCTGGGCGTTCAGGCCGGGCAGCGGGTCGATGATGGCGACGCGGTCACCCATGCGCTCGCAGTGGGCGATCATGGCGAGCTGGACGGCCTTGACGCCGTCCTTGTCGAGGACGCCGGCCTGGTAGGCGGCCATGATGTCTGGCGCGCAGACCATGGTGACCTGGTCGATCGCTTCGAGGCCGCCGAGGCCGGTGCGCTCGAGCACGTCGCCGTCGTACAGGGCCGGCGAGATGGCGGCCTGGACGTTGGCGAGGGCGGTGCTGGTGGGCACAGTGAGGGCGTAGGTGCCGGGAGCGGGGAGCCGCTCAGGGGCGGCAACGCCGGCGACGCGCACCTCTTCGAGGGTGACGAGCTGGGACTGCTTGTTCACCACCTCGAGGACGTTCTTGGCGCCCCGGGCGAAGGTCAGGCCTTCGAACTTCTCTTCCTGGCCGCCGCGCTTGATGGTCAGGTTGAAGGACTCATCCGGGCCTTCGGCGATGTCCATGCTAATCGGGTCACCGCCGGCTTCGCGGGCGATGGCCTTCAGCGTGGTGGGGTTACCGGCGGCGCGGGCCGGGAGCTCGGCGACGGCCGACGGGGCGGCAGGCGCCTCGCCGGCGTCCTCGCTACCGACGCGGACGACGAAGCAGAGGCTGCCGCCGTTGTTGAAGTAGCCATAGACGGCGTGCGCGAGGTAGGCGCCGGGGATGAACCCGCCGTACGTCTCCACGAACTGGGTCCAGTTCGCGATCATGGTCGCCTGCCCGATCGGGCCCTTTTCGGCGACGCCGAGGAAGGCCGCAACGGCCGTCCCTACGCCTTCGATTGGCTTGGAACCTTTGTCTACCTCTTCGACGTAGACACCCGGAGTCAGATAGGCCGTTGCCACAGGGGGAATCTCCTTGGTGCGCGATGCGGCGCAATACTACCAGTTCAAGAGGCGAATTGGACAACCCCATATCGTTCTTGTAACCGGGTTGTAGAATTTACCGGACGGAGATGTCATAACTCTCCGATGGTACGACGATCCGGCGTTCGGTCGTCGCGCCATCGGCATCGCGGGCCACCAGTTCGTACTCCCCGGGCGCGACGTGGTCGAAGGCGAACGCGCCGTCGTCGCCGGTGACCGCGCGGTGGCGGGTGCCCTTGAGCCCGACTGCGAGCCCCCCGGCGCCTGCGAGGACATCGGTGCCGCGGTAGGCGAACCCGCCCACGCGGAGCGATCCTTCGGCCCAATCGTCGTCCTTCGCGCGGACCACCGCCTCGCGTGTGCGGACGATCGGCGCCTCGACGGGCCGGTAGACATCGAGCGGGGCCGTGGCGACCCAGGTGATCGATGCGCGCAGCTCGTTGTCGAGCACGCCCCAGAGGTCGGCCGGCTTGGCGTGGAGGTCGGGCGGGGCGGGGCGCAGCAGCACGGCGACGGGCGACTCGCGGAGCTGCCCCTGGAGGTGGTCGGCTTCGATGCGCCCGCGCCGGATGGTGCAGCCCATCGCGCTCGCGAGGATGCGGTGCTCGTCGCCGGGTTCGCGGGACCAGGCCGTGACCATATACGAAAGATCGATGCGCCGCGGCGGGAGCTGGCTCAGCGCGCTGCCGTTCGCGGTGCGCGAGACCATGGGCGCCTGGTCGCGCATGTCCGGCCGCTCGCGGATGTCGAAGAGGAAGAGGTTGAGCGTCGGCTTGGTCAGCCGGTTCGACCATTCCCGGGTGGGACGGTCGAAGGCGATGTCGATTTCGCCGCCGATGATCGGCATGTCGGCCACGAGCAGGGACCGCAGGGACTCGGCGACGTCGGCGAACATGGATTACGCGTGTTCGTCGTCGGCGTGGTGCTGAGCGTTGCCCGCGAGGACCGCGGTCGCGGTGGCGTCGGCCTCCGCCTCGGAGGAATGGTCGGCGGCGCCAACGGACATCCCGGGGCCGGTGTTGACCGCGCCGGAGCGCTGCTGGACGACGTGGGTGAGCTCGTGCGCGAGCGTGTGGTGGTCGCTTTCGCTGACGTCGCCCCGGAAGAAGATATCGCTGCCGGTGGTGAAGGCCTTCGCCGTGATGGAGCGGTTCAGCGAGTCGGCTTCGGCATCGCGGTGGATGCGGACATCGCTGAAGTCGGCACCGAAGCCGGATTCCATCTGCGAGCGGACGCCGTCGTCGAGGGTGGAGCCGCTGCCCCGGGCGGAGTTGATGCGGTCCTGGATGCCCGCGCTCACCTGTCCGCCTTCGAGGCCAACCTCGGGGCGCTGGTCGTGCCTGGCCTGGAGCTCCTCTTCGTCGTCGGCGCGCTGGAGGTCACGCTTGCCCTGGAGGGGTTCTTCTTCCTCGCCGGCGCGCTGGAGGTCATGCTTGCCCTGGAGGGGGTCCTCTTCCTCGCCGGCGCGCTGAAGGTCGTGCTTGCCCTGGAGGGGCTCCTCTTCCTCGCCGGCGCGCTGGAGGTCGTGCTTGCCCTGGAGGGGTTCTTCTTCCTCGCCGGCGCGCTGGACATCGTGTTTGCCCTGGAGGGGCTCCTCCTCCTCCATACCCTCGCGCTGGATCATGCGTGCGACGGCGGCGTTGCCGACGTGCCCCTGGATCGACACGAGCGGATGGACGCGCGGCCGTTCGACCGCCGGGGAGCTCGCATCGGCCCGGTGGCGGGCGACCTGCTCGGGCTCGCTCAGTTGGCTCACGCGGTCTGACATCGGCTTCCTCCAGTCGGGCGAATCATAGCGGGTGATGGTGCGGTCGCGACAGGCATTTCACCGGAGCAACCCGGTATATGGCCCGAATTCACTATCGGTCACCATGCGGCCGAGCTTCTGGTACTCGCGGCGGACGGCGCGGATGAAGTGGGACATGCGGACGTCGCTGGACTCGCTCGCCGCGAGGAAGGCAGCGGCAAGGACGATGTTCCGGATGTTGCCGCCGGCGATCTTGAACTGACGCGCGAGGAAGGCGAAGTCGACGTCGTCGCCGAGCGGCGTCTCCTTCGGCACGGTGCCCTCCCAGATCCGGCGGCGGTCCTCCTCTTCGGGCATCGGGAAATCGATGACGAAGTGGAGGCGGCGGAGGAAGGCGTCGTCCAGGTTCATCTTCAGGTTCGTGGCGAGGATGACCACGCCGGAGTACTCCTCCATGCGCTGGAGCAGGTAGGCGGTCTCGATGTTGGCGTAGCGGTCGTGGGCGTCCTTCACCTCGGAGCGCTTGCCGAAAAGCGCATCGGCCTCATCGAAGAAGAGGATGGCGCTCGACGCCTCGGCGTCGCGGAAGATGGCGCCGAGGTTCTTCTCCGTCTCGCCGATGTACTTCGAGACGACGCCCGAGAGGTCGATCTTGTAGAGGTCGAGGCCGAGCGTGCCGGCAAGCACGTCGGCGGCCATGGTCTTGCCCGTGCCGGAGTTGCCGGCGAAGAGCGCCATGAGCCCTTTGCCCATCGCCAGCCGCCGTTCGAAGCCCCAGACCTCGTACACCTGGTGGCGGTGCTCGACGTGGGCGCACATCTCACGGAGCTGGTCGCGGGCGTCGCGGGGGAGGATGAGGTCGTCCCACTGGTAGTGCGGGCGGATCTTCTTCGCCATGTCGCTGAGGACCGGCGCTGATTGGTCGCGCGCGGCGGCGTAGAGGTCGTCGGGGGTGACGGCGGGCGCCTGTGGGGCGCGGGCGCGGGCGCGGCCGCGCGCGGCGAGCACCGCGTCGCCGATCTCGCGCGTGCCGAGCCGGAACTTGCCGGCGAGAGACGCGAGCCCGCCGTCGTCGCCGCCAGGCCATTCGCCGAGTGACTCCGCCCAGAGCTGGACGCGCTCTTCGAACGACGGCGGGTCGGCCATGATCGATACGCCCGGCCAGAGGAACGGCTCCTTCGTGCCGATCAGCACGAGCGGCGCGAGCCACTCCTCGCGCAGGCGGGCGCGGAGGGCGGCGGCGTCGGCCGGCGAGAGCTCGTCCGCACCGGTGAGGAGCACGGTCGCGTCCTGGAGGGCGCCTTCGCGCAGGGCGACCGTGAGCGCCGGGCCGGCGCCGAGCTCGGCGCTCAGGGCCTGGATGCGGACCTCGAGCAGCCCCACACCTGCGCCGGCGGCGAGGCAGCTGGCCGCAGCTTCGCGCGCGGCGACATCGGGGCCGTGGAGGACGACGACGGGCGGCTGGAGCGCGATCGCGGGTAGGGCCGCGAGCTCCGCGACCGCCGAGACGGGCGCGGCGTCGCGCGCGGGCAGGATGCGGGCGAACGGCTGGAGTTGCGGGTCGAGGTCGTCGCGGCCGGAGAGGAACCCCGCGATGCGCGGGTCGAGCGAGAGGGAGCGCGCGAGCAGGGGCGTGGCGGGCTGGCCGGGCTCGTCGTGGACGGCGATAAGCCGCAGGCGGCGGAGCGCGGCGCCGGGTTCGAAGCACGACCCGGCGGCGGCCTGGCAGGCGGGCGATTCCAGCAGCCGGGTGGCGAGCTCCACCCGCGGGCGCTTCTTGGAGACGTCGTCCTGGGCGTACGAGATGAGCCGTTCGAGGCCGAGGTCGGATTCGACGGCGTGGCAGAGCGCGAGGAGGCGGCGTTCGAACGAGCCGAGCCCTGCCATCTTCGCGAGGCGCACCATGCGGGCGTCCGCTTCGATCACGGCATCGAGCGCGGCTGCGAGCTCGTCGCGGTGGGCGGCCCATTCCGCGCCGGGATCGGGCTGGTCCTCGTCGCGCAGCCGGTCGGCCTCGCGGTCGCCGATGTAGAGCCCGCGGTACTCGTCTTCGCCGACGGGGATCCCGGCCGCCCGCATCCGGTCGACTTCGTGTGAAAGCAGGGCGCGGATGGCGGCCGCGGCCGCCGGCTCAGCCACCGCCACCGAAGCAGGCCGTGACGGTGATTGAGGCGTTACTCGGGGCGAACAGGCCGGAGTCCGGTGTGAAGAAGGCCGTGATGACGTGGTCGGTGCAGCCTTCGGCTGGCGCCGACAGGATGGTGTCGTACAGGTAGGCCGAGCCGCTGAAGACGGTCGCACTGCCGAGGTCCCCGTCCTGGTCCGAAGTGAATGCGACGGTCCCCTGGGGCTGCGGTGAGCCGAAGCCCGGACGGATGACATAGGCGTAGATGTAGACGTAATCCGATCCGCCTTCGGAGGGGTCGGCGAAGACAGCCGTCTGCGAGAGCGCCTGGACGGTGAAGGCTGTGGTCGCGGACTGCGACGCGGCGAAGGTCGAATCGCCGAGGTAGCTGGCGTAGAGCTGGTAGTTCGCGGGGTTGGCCGGGAAGGCGCTGCCGCAGAAGTAGATCCATGCGCTGCCGCCCGAGATGGTGCCGCTGGCGATGACCGTGGGGTTCGCTTCGAGCCGGAGCTCGACCGTGCCCGTCGCGGCTGCGTCCGACACCTCGACGTAGGCGTAGGTGCAGTCGGCGTCTGTCATGACACTGGTGTAGGGGAGCGAGATCAGGGTGGAGGTGGGTGCGAGGCCCGGATTCACCAACAGTTCTGGTGAGTATGCCGCGAAATAGTAGCTCGTGCCCCAGTGGTACGCCCAGAACGAGTGGGGCCCTGGGCCGAGGGTGATGGTGACGCTCGCCGTGTCGCCAAAAGCGAACGCGGAGGTGAGGTAGGTGTCGCCGTCATAGAAGTCGACGAGCCCAAAAGGCTCGCCGGTGACGGGGGACAGGGTCGCGACCAGGGTCACGTCCGAAAGGGGCGGTGGGTCCCCCGGGGATACCCCGAGGGTCACGCCCGAGAGGGTCGAGGCACTGCCGCCTCCGCCCTCCCCGCACCACTGGATCATCAGGTCTACGGTCTCGCTCGTGGACGGTCCGTAGGTCCCGTCGCCGCTGTACTGCGCCCAGAACGAATACGCGCCGGGGTACGGGATGACGACGTCGGTAAAGAAGGAGCCGCCGGAGTTCGTTTCCGTGGAGCCCGCCGGTGAACCATCCATGTAGAGCTGGATGAACCCGCCCACGACCGGTGTCTCGTCCAGCTCCGAAAGCATGCCCCAGAAGGGAATGAAGCCGGAACCTCCGCCGTAACAGGGTGTGACTTCGGAGTCCAGGTACATTTCCAGCATCGTCGAAACGATCGGCGGCGAGGTCGGCGTGGCCGTTGCCGTGGCCGTGGGCACCGACACCGCGACCGACTGCGGCGGCGCGGGCGTGCACAGCGCGCCGTTGCACGCGGAAGCGCTCACGGAGACGGTGCCGCTCGTCGCGCGCTGCGTGCTGAAGGTCGAGTCGGCCGTCGAACCGGAGGACGGGCTTCCTCCGCCCGCGGACCACTGGACGCTGGTGAACGGCGTGGTCGCGGAGACGCTGCAGGTGACGACGCCAACGCCGGCGACGTTCTGCGCCGAGCAAACCATGCCCACGTTCTGGGGCGCGGTGGAGACAGGCGTCACGCCACTCGGCGTGGTCGCGGTTGCGGGTGGTGGCGTCACCGTCCCGTCTCCGCCGGCACTGAAGTCGACGACGACCTGGCGGGAGGAGCTCGTGCAGAGCGTGCCGTTGCAGGCAGCCATCTGGATGGTCGCGGTCGTGTTCGATGTGAACGTCGTGGTGAACGCGACCTGGCCCGCGGCGGCCGCGTAGGCGAGGTCGTTCACGCTCCAGCGGGTGGAGTTGTACTGGCCCTGGACCTGTGCGGTGCAGCTGACTGTCGCGAGCTGCGGCGTTTGCTGGTAAGCCGTGCCGCAGGCGACGTTCACCGCCTGTGGCGCCGTCCCGCCGGGTGAGGCGGTGCCTGTTGGCGAGGTGGTCCCGGTCGGGGAGGCCGTGCCCGTGCCGGTCGGAGTGCCGCCGGCCGGGGTGGTGCCTGTGGGCGAGGGGGTGCCGCTGCCGGTCGGGCTGGCGCTGGCGCCGGGCGACCCGGTGCCGGTGCCGGAGGCGTTGGCGCTCGGGGAGCTGCCCTGCTGCGCCGTCACGCTCGTCCGCGGCGCGTCGGGTGACGGGGTGACGTCGGTGCGCGTGGTCGTGGTCGGCCCGGCTTCGTCCGCCGGGTCGTACTCCATCTCGACGACGAGCGGGCCGTTGCTCTCCTCGGTCTTGATCGTCACGCCGCCGTCCTGGTCGTAGCTATGGAGGGTGAACTCGGCCGGGCCGCCGTCGGAATCGAGCGCTTCGATCTTGTAGTCCTCGGCGCGGCCGGGAAGGGTGATCTGGTTGACCCCGGCCCCGGCCGGCGGCGGGCTCTCGACGCAGTTGGGGTCGCGCCAGGCGATCTTGCTGTCGTAGGTCGCGCCGGGGATGCCGTTCTGGGCGGCGGCCTCGGCCTCTTCCGGCGTGCCCGAATTGAGCGTCCCTACGACACGCCCTTCCTTATCGGTGATGCGGACGCGGACGTCGCTCGGGGCGGTCACGACGATGGCGCTGAGGTCGCTGGACGGCTCGAACTTGACCGAGCTCAGCACCTTGCCGGCATAGACGTCGAGCGTGGTGCGGTCTCTGTAGAAGGGGTCGTTGATCAGGATCTGGTCGCCGTCGAGGCCCACCGCCGCGATCCAGTGGCCGGGCACTTCGAGCACGATAGGGCGGCCGGCGCGCAACTCAGAGCGCACCTCGTCGTCCGAACCGGTGCCGATGCCGGCGAAGCGCACCGTGCGCGTGCCCGGCCGGGTCTCGGCGATTTCGGCGGAGAGCTGGTTCGCGGCGGTCCAGATGACGTCGCCATAGATGTAGCCCTGGCTCACCCAGCCGCGGTCGGTCTTGCGCGCCTGGCCGTTGAACCAGGCGTTTACGGTCTCCGGCGAGAGCTCCGAACCATCGGGCATGGTCACGATTTCGAACAGGGCGAGGACGGTCGCGACCGACGTCATGGCGCAGCCGCACTGGGCGATGGTATCGCCGCACCAGTCGGGGCCGAACTCCGGGTCCTGCGCCCTGGCGTACTCCACGTTGGCCCACTGCTCGTCGTTCTGGGCGAAGAAGGGCGCGCCGGTGCCGCCGCCGGGTGCGGGCTCGCTGACCTGGATCTCCGGCGGATCCTCGTCCTCCTCGTCCGACTTGTCGCACATGTGGACGCCGTCGTAGAGGGCTTCCGCGTTAGCGGGCGTCGCGTCGTTGTCGTCCGAAGGGATGAACAGGAGCGCAAGCGCGGCGAGCGCGGCGATGAGCGCGATGACGGCGAGTGCGGCGGGCCGCTTGATGCGCTCGAGCGGCGGCGCGATCGCGAGCTGGCCCTGCGTGGCCGCCTTGGGCAACGTGGGGTCGCTCGGCGTGGCGATCACCTGGAACGCCGAGGTAGCCGGCTTGCCGAACCACCGCTTCTTGTGCGGCCGCACCTCGAAGGGCACGGTTTCGCGCTCGCCGGGTTCGAGCTCGATGGCGGCGCGCTGGAACTCGTAGTGGAATGCCTCCTCGTCGTCGACGCCGGCGAGGGCGTAGTTGATGGTCGCATTGCCCTGGTTCTCGGCGAGCAGGGTGAAGTCGCGCTTGCCGCGGACCGGCTGCAGCGAGAGGCTCGTGCCCGCGAACGGCAGGACCGTGACCTTGCCGGCGGAGATGACCTCGCGGCCGGTTTCGCCCGAAAGGACGCTGACGGCGAAGTCGTAGTCGCCCGCCTTCGAGGCATAGGTGCGCGGCGGCTGGATGGCGATGTCGATGGTGATCTCGGCGCCCGGGAGGAGCGGGAAACGCTGCGCGCTCATCCGCACCCACTCGGCCGGGATGCCGTCGACGCGGACGGTCACGTCATCGACGATGCGGCCGCGGTTGGCGATCTCGAGGTGGCCCAGCCCGGGCTGCCCGCCGACTTCGATCGGTTCGAGCGGCGAGGCGAGGTGGACGCGCAGGGTCGTCGGCATGCCCGTTGGGGTCATTTCGTCCGCGAGCACGGCCGCGGGAGCGAACGCCTGCCCGGTGAGTGATGCGGGCGGGTCGAAGGCGGCGGGCACCTCGCCGAAGCGCAGGTCCTGGAGCCGCTCCACGAGGTAGCGGGTGTTCGGTTCGAGCCGCTGGCCGCCGATGAACGTGCCGCCCACGGAGCCGAGGTCCTCGACGAAGAGGTGGCCCGAGTCGACCGTGAGCCGGGCGTGGCGGCGGGCCACGCTCAGGTCGTCGAGCGTGATGCCGTTGCCGGCGCCGCGCCCAACGATGACCGTGGGGAGGTCGAGCGGGAACTCGCGGGAGCTCCCGTCCGGGGTAGTGACCCGTAGTTGGCCGAACTTCATGCCTGGTGTCCGCGCCCCGTGTCTCGACTGGATTGGGATACGAGCATACGCGTAAACCGAGTCGTCTTCACGCGCGTCGTACGCACGTGCTTTAACCGTCCTTCACGGTCCACTGCGTGCCTTCCGGCCCGGCAACGGCGACCCAGTAGACGAGCCCGCGGCGGAGCGTCGCGAAGTCATTGACCCCTTCGAGGCCAGTGCCGGCGGGGAAGTAGCCGAGCCAGACGCCGTTTTCCGCGTCCCAGCGGAAGATGGCGAGGACGTTGCTGGTCACGTCCTTGCCGTCGGCGCCCTTGAGCGCCTCGCCGACGGCCGTGTCGGCGCCGGCCCAGGTGATCAGCGTCCATCGGAACGAGAGGTCGTAGGTGACGAGCTGGCCGGTCGGAGGTTCGCCGCCACCACCGCCGCCACCTGTGCCACCACCACCGCCACCGGTGCCGCCGCTGCCCCCGCTCCCGGTGCCCTTGACATAGGTGAAGTTGTTCGCGATCTGGCTGGTCCCGTGCGGCGTGGTGACCGTGACGAAGGTCTCGCCGATGACGTTGGGCGGCGCCACGGCGGTGATGCTCGTGTCGTTGATGACCGTGCAGGAGGTCGCCGGGATGATCCCGAACATGACGCCGGCGGGGCACTGGGCTCCGCTGAGCCCCATGCCGGTGATGACGACCGTGACGTTGCCCGTGTTGGGCACGCTGTTGGGCGTGATCCCCGTGATGACCGGGGTCGCGCTGGTGTAGGCGAAGAGCGCGCCGGGCGCAGCGGGGCTCGTCATGCCGGTCGCCGGTTTCACCGTGATGTTCACCTGCCCCGCTTCCGCGCGTGGGGGCGAGATCGCGGTCATTTGCGTGGGCCCGTTGATGTTAAAGGATATGGCGGGCGTGTCGCCGAAGAGCACGCTGACGCCGACGGGCGATGCGGGGAAGTTCGTACCCGTGATGATGACGATGGTGCCGCCGGTGACCGGCCCCGTGTTCGGGTTCACGACCGTGACGATCGGCCCGTTGGTGTAGGTGTACGTGGGCTCCAGGGGCGGTTCGTTGACGCTGCATTCGTTATCGGTCAGGCCGTTCGCGTCGATGTCGACGCAGTTGGTGCGGATCTTAACGGGCACGGCGCCTTCGGCCGCGCGCGCGGGGACGACGACCTGGATTTCGAGCTGGCTGACGAAGACCAGCCCGGTCGCGAGCGTGGGCCCGAACCAGACCTCCGTGTTCGTGGTGAAGTTGAAGCCCTTGATGACGACGGTGTTGCCGCCAGCGGTCGGCCCTGCGTTGGGCTCGATCGCGTTCACCTTCGGGGCCGAGTAGTAGAAGTCGTCCGCGGGCGTGTTCGCCGTTGGCTGGCCCGCCACCGTGACGATGACGTCGACCCTGGCGCGGCCGCCGCTGGGCGGCGACACGGCGAGGATCTCGCCCTGGTTGATGACGTTGACGAAGGGCGCGGTGACGCCGCCGAAGGTGACGATGGCCCCCGGCTGGAAGCCCTGGCCGTGGATGCGCACTTCCTGGCCGCCGGAGGGCGGACCGTAGGGCGGGTCCAGCCGTTCGATGAGCGGCCCCGAGGCGTAGCGGAACTGCGCCGCGGAGGTGAACTCGCTGCTGCCCGTGGCCGGGTGGACGACGGTGATCTGCACGGTCGCGGGGCCGATCCATGCGGGCGAAGTTGCCCAGATTTCCGAGTCGCTGATTAGCTGGCAGGACTGCGCCAGCGTGCCCCCGAAGAACACGCCGTCGTAGACCGGACCGATGCAGTCGGGCCCCTGGGCGAGCATGTTGAACCCCGACCCGAAGATCTTGACGAGCGTCCCGCCGGAGACGGGGCCGACGGTGGGGCTGATGCTGTCGATGCGCGGCCCGCCCGTGTAGCGGAATTCGTTCGCCGGCGTGGCCGGGCTGTTGTTCACGGTCACGTTGACCAGCCCGGGAGGATGGACGATCGGCGGGTCCTCGGGCTTCGGCGGCGAGGTGACCTCGAGGGTGTTGGCATTGACAAAGGTGCAGCTCGCCGCCGCCACGCTGCCGAATTTCACAACGCCGGGAGCGCACGATGCCGCCGTGAAGTTCCGCCCGAAGAGACGCACGAACGTACCGCCATGAGCCGGCCCGGTGTGGGTGCTCATCTCGGTCACGACCTCGTCTTCCCAGTAGTAGAACTGGTCGTCGTAGCGCACGCGGCCATCCGCGAGGATCCTGGGCGGGGTAATCCGCGACAGCACGGAGAACTCCGGATACAGGTCCGGGTCAGCCGTGCTGAATCCCTGCGGGTACTGTGGCGCCTGGGGATCAACGATGCGCACCCGCACGTCGTATGCCCGTTCCTGGAGCGTGGTTGGTACGCGCACCCTGACTGTCGTGGGGCCAACCGCCGTGAGACGTCCCGGGGCGTCGGGATACACGTAGTACGGCGGTGGTGCGGGGAAGGGGCTCGTTGGCACACCGAGGCCCAGTGGCCAGAATTCGACGCGCAACAGACAACGTGCAGGGGGAGTGATCGCCGGTTGCTTATCCGGTGGAAC
Organism: Dehalococcoidia bacterium; assembly: GCA_020850615.1. Classification (GTDB taxonomy): domain Bacteria; phylum Chloroflexota; class Dehalococcoidia; order Tepidiformales; family Tepidiformaceae; genus JADZEI01. The sequence goes on from JADZEI010000085.1 coordinate 83,791, forward strand.
CGGCGCGTCGTACCGCTCCCAGAGGTTGCCGTCACCGTCGTTGTCGACGAAGTCCGCGCCGTCGATGGCACGATATGGGAACCCGGGGGCATTACAAACGCCGCCAAGCGGGGTGAAGTGCTCACCGGTCAGTGTGATCTCCACGGTGTCGCCTACGACGTCACCGCCGCTCTGCGGTTCCACGGCGGTGGTCCATTCGCCAACGCCGGGCGCGGCTTCGATGCGGGGAGCGGTACTGCCGAGGACCTGAACCGGTGCCGAGCTGCGCGGGCCGATGGTGCCGCCGGCGACGCTGAGGATGGTGACGCGGAAGCCGGGGCCTTCGTAGCCTTCGCCGTTGGGGCCGAGTGTGCCCGTGGAGGGGATCGTGCCCGGGAAGAGCCACGCGCAGGAAAGTGCCCGCGTGTCGTACGGGCGGTTGCAGTTGAGCATCTGGAAGGCGACGACGCCGTCCTGGGCGATGCCCGGGCCCGTCGGCAGCACGCCGGGGAGGATCGGGTTGTCGACCGCAGTTGGGATCGCGCTGCCCGCGCCGAACGTGAGCTCGATGATCACCGGGCGGAACTGCACTTCGGGCAGGTCGGGCGGCGGGTCCTCGCTCGCCGCCGGGTACTCCGGTTGGGGCGAAATAACCGTAGGTGCGTAATCCCAGCCGATGACGCCCCCGGAGAGCTGCACGCGCACCTTGATTTCGGCGCCGAGGTCGCCGGTGCGGCTCACGCGGAAGCGGAGCGGGTCGCCCTCTTCGACGCAGTATTCCTGCACGGGGAGCCCGGAGGGCTCACACGAGGAGTCGATCGCGGCGGCGTGATAGGGAGCGGCGTTGGGCGGCTTGCCGATGAAATCGAGGTTGAAGCAGGAGCCGAGGCCGGGGAAGCACTCGTCCCCGGCGGCGATGGCGTCGTCCGTCGAGGACCGGGTCGCGGCGAGGAGCCCGACCGCCACGAAGGCGGCGAGCACTGCCCAGCGCGCCCAACGCCTGGGCCGGGCCCGGTGATTCGCGAAGGCCATGAACGCCCCTTCTGCCAGGTTCCGCCGGGTCGCTCGGCGAAAGCGGCCGGCGCTGCCCACGTCGGAAGGCGCGAATGGGCCGTGGGCGGCGGCTCGCGCGGTTTGCCGTGAGGGCGGCAGGCGCGCATGTTACCCAACCGGCGACGCGCCTGTCCCCCATGCGATTGCCATAAACCCTATCGCTGGATGAAGGATCCGCTTCCCGCCGGGCAACTCGCCTTAACGCTGCGACAGCGCATGGCCCCGGGGCATTGCAGCTATCAGTTAATCCCGTGGCGGATCGCGCAGTTGTACCAGCCGCCCGTGCCGCCGAAGTGTCCGCGGACGGTGCGCAGCCAGAGCGCGGTCCGGAGGTTCACCACCGGGTCGAAGCGCTTCGCGAAGTCCTCACCGGCGTTTTCGAAGTGGTAGCTGCCGTTGAGCTGGGCCAGGCCGTAGCTGCCGCCGTGGGGGTCGCTGGTGTTATGGGCCATCGTGTCGAGGCCGGATTCACACATAACGATCAGGCGCATCTCCGGCCACCAGCCGGGCTCCATCGGCCAGCCGGCTTCGAGCGCGGCCTGGTCGAGCTGCTGCGGCGTGAGGTACCGGTTCCCGTTCAGCGGTGCCGGGTCCGGCACGTAGCCACCGCTCGCCGCGGTGCGTGCGAGCGTGGTGCGCGTCGCCTCCGGGGGCATGGCCGCCGCCTTCAGGCAGGCGTTCTCCTGGGTCACCTCCAGCGGGGGCGCGACGGCGGGCACCGACCACGGCCGCCGGTTCCCGGCGCGGAAGGTCGCGCCGACCTGGTCGTTGTAGGCGACCATCTGCCGTTCGTATTCCTGGACGATGGCGGCGAGCTGGAGCTCTTCCGAGGGGCGGCTGAGCCCGGTGCTCGCCGCGACGAGGAGTTGCTGCCCGCAGACACGGATGGCGGTGGCGCGCATCCCGGCGAGCGCGGGTTCGACGAATCCCCACTCGGGCGGGAGCTCGTTTTCGTGCATGACCACGCGGGCTGCGGGCTCGGCCTCGTTGGTGAACCGGCCGGCCGCGAGGCTGGCAACCGCGAATATGGCGATGGCGGCGGCGACCAGCACACCGGTCGCGGTGGCGTGCAGTCGCAGGTGTCCATTCCGTCGTCGTCGGGCCAGGGGTGAACTCCAGGCGGGGCGCCGCGGTGAGATTCTACGCCATTGCGCGCTTCGAGTCGGAATCGTGGTGGCACCGTAGTGTGCGGCGGGTTTGAGGTCCAAGGGTGGGCCCGTTCACACACCAGGGGATCGAACCACGGGAAGGCTCCAGGATTGACATAGACGGGAACGCAGGATTGTCGCCATTGCATGTGCGAAACGCGTCCGGCGATGCATCGCGGGGGGCGCGGGAGCGGGAGCGCGGCCGGGCACCGCCTGCTAGGATGCCGCGAAAACGCGGGACAGGCAGGCAGCTGTGGCCACACCACTCGAGATCTGGTCGAACGGCGCGGGCGTGCCGAAAGCATTCGCGCGCCGCGCAGCGCAGCTGGAGCAGGCGGGGTTCGACGGCGTCACCGTCGTCGATTCGCAGAACCTGGCCGGGGACTGCTACGTCGCGCTGGCGCTGGCAGCACACGCGACTGAGCGGATCCGGCTCGCAACCGGCGTCACGAACCCGTTCACGCGCCACGCGGCCGTGACGGCGTCGGCGATCGCCACCGTACAGGCGGAATCGAACGGGCGGGCGATGCTCGGCATCGGGCGGGGAGACTCGGCGCTGGCACACCTGGGCCATGCGCCGGTGGGCGTGCCCGCCTTCGAGACGTACATCCGTGATTTGCAGACGTACCTTCGCGGCGAGGAGGTGCCGTTCGCGGGCGGGGACCTGGAGAAGCTGCGACTGGCCGGCGAGCCAACCGGCAGCCGCATCGCCTGGCTGCGGGCGAGCGTGCCGAAGGTGCCGGTCGACGTTGCCGCGACGGGGCCGAAGGTCATCGCCGCGGCTGCCCGCCACGCCGACCGGATCACGTTCGCGGTGGGCGCGGATGTCGAGCGGATCCGGTGGGGGATGGAGGTGGCCCGCGGGGCGCGGAAGCAGGCCGGGCTCGACCCGGAGATGCCGTTCGGGGCCTATGTCACGGTCATCGTCCACGACGACCCGGCGGTGGCGAAGCGGCTGGGGGAAGGCGGCGTGGCGCTGTTCGCGCGGTTCTCGGCGATGCACGGCCACGCGGTCGGCCCGGTCTCGGATGCGGACCGGCGCCAGCTCGAGACCATCCACGACGCATACGACATGAACCACCACGCGCAGGCGGGCAGCCAGCAGGCCGCGACGATCGGGCTCGATTTCGCGGAGCGGTTCGCCATCCTGGGGCCGGTGGACCACTGCATCGCGCGGCTGCGGGAGCTCGTCGCGCTGGGCCTCGACCGGCTGGTCATCGTCGGCCCATCGATCGGCGCCGACCGCGCGGAGGCGGCCGCCGCCGAGGAGCGGTTCGTCGAGCAGGTGATGCCGGCCCTGCGCTGAGGGCCGGCGCCGGTCACTTCACCGGCTGGTAGAGGCGCTGGGCCCGGCGGGAGACGTACTCGGGGTCGAGCGGGACGTCCCAGAGGCTCCAGGCGCCCTTCTCCCACTGCTCCTTGAAGATGCCCCACTGGCTGAAGCGCAGCCGCCGGCGTTCGGCGAGCGCGCGCTGCACCGGCCACTGGAGCTCCTCCAGCGGGGCCGCCGGGAGGGGCGGGCTGCCGCCGTAGTGGCCCTCCTGCGGCCGAAGCTCGCGGTTGAGCTCCCGCTGCATGGCCCAGATGACGAGCTTGACGTGCTCGTCCGTGACCGGGGCGATGCCGGAATCGATGCCGGGGTAGTAGGACTCCGGGTTGTCGAGCGTGTCGAGCGCCTCCCGGATGTCCTCGTTGATCTCGTCGCCGAGGTCCTGGAGGGCGGGCGGCAGGTCGGGGTCCCGGGCGGACCACTGCGGGCTTTCGGGGAGCTCCGTGAGCAGCGGTTTCGGCTGCCCGAGCCGCAGCGGGAGCGCCGAGAGCGCCTCGCGGATGGCACTGTGCGCGTCGTCGTTCGCGACGGTTTCGTACAGCTCGAGGTAGGTGAGCGGCCGCCCGGGCGTGATGAAAGCCTGGTGCGATTCGCGCAGGGCGACCGCACCGGTTGCCGGGTCGACGCAGTGGACGAGCGTGGCGAACACGCGGAGCCGGCGGCCCGGGCTGGGGTCCACGCGGCTGGGGTCGAAGGAGCCAACTTCGCGGCCGGCGAGTGGCACGAAGGCCACGGGCTGGGTCGCCGACGGGTGGGCGAATCCTGCGTCGAACCAGAGGCCTGCCATATCAGGGTTCCACATCCGGTGAAGCGCCTTCGCGGCGCTGCTGCGGGCATATGCGTGCCGGGTCGGTGTAGCGCTCGGGCCATGGGGTGGTCGCGGGCTCGGTCGTGGGGGTGATCGTTGGGGTCACCGTGGGTGCAGGCATGCCTAACCTCCGTTGAACTGTCGCAGGCGCTCCTGGACTTCACTGGCGCTGGGGGTGGTGCCGGGCTCTTCCGTCTCGGGTTCGCTCCCCAGCTCGATCTCCCTTCGCACGCGGAAGGACTTCATGAGGATGTTCTTGCCGATCGGCACGCCCGAGGGCGACTTCGCCGACTGGGGCACGCAGTAGTCGATCGCGAGTGCGTCGGCGAGGCTGAGCACCAGGGCGGCCTCGTCGATGCCGAGGTCGGCACAGCGAAGCAGGGACTCGGCGATCTGGTCGTTGAGGTCCAGGCTTGCCGGCGGGTAGCGCCACTGCTCTCCCTGGGCCACTTCGTGCCGGATGACTCCCTGGAGGAGCCAGAGCTCTTCGCAGGTGAACACGGCGGTGGCGGTTCGCGCGTCGTCGAACGGTGACATCGACGCCTCCCGGGTCCCGGCTTGCGGCCTCCGGTACGGAGGACGTTGGACCCGTACTCCTAGGTTTGACAGTACCGGATCGAACCCGAGTCAACGGGTGCAATACGGAGTTGCAAGCCCCTAACACTAGGTTCTACGCGCGTCGTGGAGACTCGTATTGGGCTAAACCCTGCTATTCCATTGGCGAAACAGGATGTACACACGGGGGCTTTCCCGAACCTTGTCACGAATGGCCGCCTTATCCGCAGCCAGATAACGCGGTCAGGCTTCGGGCGCGAGCTCGGCCAGCAGGGAGGGGTCGTCCGGGGGCGGCGGGTACTCGGCGGGGAGCCAGACCTGCGGCCAGCCGGGCTTCACCGGGCCGCGGATTACAGGCGCGCCGGGCACCACCGCGGGCGCGAGGTCGCGTGCCACCTGCGTGAGGCTCTCGGCGACGCGGACGGCCTGCTCGTTCTGGCTGGAGGCGCCGCGCCAGAGGGACTGGAGCCAGTTGCTCGAAACGTTCGCCTGGATGGTCACCGTCGCCGGGGCGATGTCGTCGCCCGCGGGCGGCGCGGTGAGGCGGACCATCACCTGGAGGTGCCCGGGCCGCGCGGAGGGGCGCATCATCAGCGTGGCGGGCTGGCCCTGGAAGTCGAACTCGAACTGGCTCGCGGTGTCATCCGCGGAGGGGGCAACCGGCGCGGGCGGCGGTGCCACGGTCTCGCCGTGCGGCGCCGCTCCCGGTGTACCCGGGCGGTACGATGCGCTGTCCGTGGCGGTGCCGCTCCACTCGACGGAAGCGGAGCTCACTCCCTGCAGTGGTGCAATACGCATGTCGGATCCCTCGTGTCAGGGGGATCGATCCCTACGGGGATTCCCTGAGGAGATCTCCGGGGAACACTACGTAACGCCCGGTGGCAGTCGCGTGAGCGCCGGGTACGCGTGTCCCGGCCGGACACCGGTTAGTGACCGGATGTGAACCGGAGCCCCACGACCGCGACACCGAGCAGCGCCAGGAAGAAGATGCGCGCGGCGGTTGCGGGTTCGTCGAAGAACAGGATGCCGAGGAGCACGGCGCCGAACGTCCCGATACCGACCCAAACGGCGTACCCGGTGCCGATGGGGATGTCGCGGACTGCGACGGCGAGCAGGGCCATGCTGCCAACGATCGCCGCAGCTGTCAGGACGGACGGGAGGGGCCGCGTGAACCCCTCGGTGTACTTCAGGCCAACGGCCCAGCCGACTTCGAGGCAGCCGGCGGCGACGAGCAGGATCCAGGGCATGAGCGCACCTCCATTGCTGGTGGTGCGTCGTCTTGGCCTGCCGGGTACGGCGCACATCTCGTCCGGGCCGGGCGCGGTGCCGGCCAACCGATCGTAGCACGAAACCTTTCGCGCCCCGGGGGCGTTGTTACCGGCATGGGACGCTTCGCACTGGGGACTGTGGTCGCGGTGGCGGCACTTGTGCTTGCTGCGCTGGGTGCGCTTGGGCCGGCCGGCCCGGCGCAGGCGTGCAGCATCAGTGGGTTCTACCACGGCCTGCAATACACGGCCGAGCGGTCCGATGTCATCGCGGTGGTGGGCACGTTCGAAGGGCCGGGTCGCGACGGACGGCTCGCGCTGCGTGTCACCGAAGGACTGCGCGGTGCCGCCCCGGGCGACCTGCTCGACGTGAACAACCTGGAGCTCGAGCTGGGGGCTGGCTGCGAAGTGTACGTGGGCGATCGGCGGGTCGAGCGGTACTCGGCCGGCGAGACCGTGTTTGCCTACCTCGAAAAGGACGAAACCGGCGTGGCGGAGTGGCGCCCGGCGCACTACGGCTGGGCGATCGCGGCGGTCGACGCAGCTGGGCGGCTGGTCCCGGGCCGCACCGCGTTCGAGCCGGGCGTCGAGCTGGTGGAGGCGCTGGAGCAGGTGACGCTCGCCGCGGCCGCACCGTACGACGCCGGGCTCGAGCTCGTCCGGCCCTGCCGCGCGCCGTGGACCTTGCCCGAGACGCTAGCGCTCGCCGGCGCGCACTCGCAGGCCGTCGTCATCGGCACGCTCCAGCCGGGCGGCAGCGGGATGGCGGCGCAGCTGGCGGTCGAACAGGTGCTCAAGGGTGACCCGGGCGAGGCGCCGACGCTCAACATCGCCCACATCCGGCAGGACTACGAAGAGACGTGCCAGACGTTGCTGGGCGAAGGCCCGCCGCGCCTGGAGCCGGGCGGCCAGCGCGTCCTGGCCTTCCTCGTGCCCGACGAGTTCGGGTTCGCCCAGTGGCGGCCCGCCGGCTGGGGCACCGGGCTGCTGTTCGTGGACGCGGGCATGGTCTCCGGGTACGAGCGCTACCCGACGCTGCAGTACATGCGCGAACTCGTGGGCGCGCCGCCCCCGCCGCCACCCGCCTCGGAGGACAGCCCCACCGCGGCTGCAACGGCTGACCCGACCCCGACTGTGCAGCAACGCCCGCCGGTCACTTCCCCCGCCATGGAGGACGACGACGATCGGGCCCTGGTGTTTGGCGCCGCCGGTGGGGTCGCCGCCGGCGCGCTCGCGATCGCGGCGCTTGGGCTATGGCTGCGGCGCCGGGCGCGGTAACGCTACTTCTTTACGGGCACGCGGATGGGCTTGGGCTGGCTGCCGTGCGGGGTCTGGGGGGCGCCGCTGCCGGGGTGGCCGCCTTCGTGGCCGGGGCGCGGTTTCGGTTGCTTCGCCATGGTCGAGCTCCTCGTGGCTGTCGCCGTCACGCGGGGGGCGCGCGGTGAGAGGGCCGCGATGAGCGTACGCCCGGCGCCGCGCAGTCGCGAGGGCCAACCGGGCCGCGCGCCCGGGACGGGTCAGCGCTGGCGCTGGACGAAGCGGCCGACGCGCTCGAGCGCGCGCTCGATGGCCTCGTAGCCGCTGGCGTAGCAGGCGCGCACGTAGCCTTCGCCCATGGTGCCGAAGGCGTTGCCGGGCACCACCGCGACGCGCTCTTCCGAGAGCAGCCGCTCGCTGAAGGTGGTGCTGTCCATGCCCGTCCCGGTGATGTCCGGGAAGGCGTAGAAGGCGCCGCGCGGTTCGAAGGTGGGCAAGCCGATGGCGCGGAAGCCATCGACGATGAGCCGCCGGCGGCGGTCGTACTCGGCCACCATCTCGGCGACGAAGCTCTCGCCTTCGTCGAGGGCGGCGATGCCCGCGTACTGGGCGGCCGTGGGGGCGGACATCATCACGTACTGGTGGACCTTCATCACGGCTTCCGCGAGTGGCGCGGGCGCAGCGACCCAGCCGAGCCGCCAGCCTGTCATCGCGTAGGCCTTGCTGAAGCCGCCGAGCAGCACCGTCCGGCCGTGCTGGCCTGGGAGCGCGGCGAAGCAGGTGTGCTGGCCGTCGTAGGTCATCCGGTCGTAGAGCTCGTCGCTGATGACGGCGAGGTCGTGGCGCGCGGCCACTTCGCCAACGGCGACGAGGTCTTCGCGGCCCATCACGGCGCCGGTCGGGTTCGACGGGTAGCCGAGGAGCACCGCCTTCGTTCGCGGCGTGATCGCGGCCTCCAGGTCGCCCGGGAGGAGGCGGAAATCGTTCGCGGCATAGGTCGGCACGGGCTTGAAGCAGCCGCCGGCCATGAGCGTGGCAGGCAGGTAGGCGACGTAACACGGGTCGGGGCAGAGCACCTCGTCGCCGGGGTCGAGCAGGGCGCGGAGGGCGATGTCGAACGCCTCGCTGGAGCCGCTGGTGATGACGATCTCGGTCTTGTGGTCGTATTCGACGCCGTAGAGGCGGTGCAGGTGCGCGGCGAGCTTTTCGCGCAGCTCCGGCAGGCCGTAGTTGGAGGTGTAATGCGTGTCGCCGCGCTCGATGCTGCGGATGGCGGCGTTCCGGATCGGTTCGGGGGTGACGTAATCCGGTTCGCCGACGCCGAGCGAGATGACGTCGTCGATGGTGCTGAGCAGGTCGAAGAACTTGCGGATCCCGCTGGCGGGGACCGCCTTCATGCGTTTCGAGACAAAACGATAAGGGTCGTCGGCGGACGATCCGTTGGAATCCATCGTGTGCTCCCTTCTCCCCTGTGGCAGCCACGAAAAAGGCCGCCCCGGAGGCGGCCCAGACTGTCGATTGCCGAATGGTGCTTCGGCCGCCTCCGTTTACCCGCGCGCACGCGCAGCAGCCGCAGCAGCGGCAGCCGGAGCGAACGCGAGGGCGTCGAAAGCGGTCATTAGTGATAACTCTGTCGGCCGGACTGGATAGCGTCAATAGAGCGGCCGGAACTATTCGGGACCGTGATCGGATCGACAGGCGTCGCGCGGCAGTTCGGCCATCCGCCGGCGAAGCGAGCAGCGCTGGTTGGCTGCGGCGCCATTCCCGTTTGGGAAAAAGTATGCGCTGGCGCATACCAATCCTGTTCACCAGCTGGTCACCATCGGTGTAGCACTCAACACGCCCTTCTCCCTTGTGGCGGTGCCGTGCTCGATTACGGGGCCCCAGCGGTTTGCAGACCCTGGGGCTCCACCGTTGGTGAGACGTGGCCCAGCAGGTGGCTTCCCGGCCGGTGGTGTCTTTCGCGCGGCGTGCAATTGCGCTCTGTGGCGCCGGGCTGCTGGTCGCGCTGCTCGTCGTTGCGTTCGACCGGCTGGTGCCGGCGACCCCGCTCCTCCCCGCCATCGCGTTCCTTGTGGCGCTGACGGGCCTGTATGCCTCGGCGCTCTGGTGGTGGTCGCCGCCGGGATGGGACATCTGACCGCGAGGCCGTCCCTTCGCTGACTACCCGCTCCATCGCGCGCTGCTCGGCCTCCCCGCGGGCGAGGGCGTAGGATGCGTGCGGGCGGCAGGAGGCCTGGCATGACGGACGAGATCGTGACCTGGAGCGCGGCGGAGCTGGGGCGGCGGATCGCCGCGCGTGACGTGTCGTCGCTGGAGGCGACGCGCGCCTATCTGGCGCGGATCGAGCGCGTCGACCCGCTGGTGAACGCCTACATCACCGTCACCGCCGAACGCGCGCTCGAGGACGCCGCCCGGGCGGACGCGGAGCTCGCCCACGGCCTGTCGCGGGGGCCTCTGCACGGCGTGCCCATCGCGCTCAAGGACCTCTACGCCACCGCGGGCATCCGGACGACGGCGGGCTCGAAGGTGCTGGAGTCGTGGATACCGGAGGCGGACTGCACGGCGGCGCGGCTGCTGCGCGAGGCTGGGACGGTGCTGCTCGGCAAGCTCAACACGCACGAATTCGCGGCCGGCTACACGACCGAGAACCCGTGGTATGGCCCCACCCGCAACCCGTGGAACCGCGACCGCATTCCCGGCGGGTCGAGTGGCGGCTCGGGGGCGGCGATCGCGGCGCAGCTGGCCGCGGCCACGCTCGGCACCGACACTGGCGGCAGCATCCGCGTGCCGGCCGCGTTCTGCGGGTGCGTGGGCCTGAAGCCCACTTTTGGGCGCGTGAGCAAGGCCGGCGTCGTCCCGCTCTCGTTCGTCTTCGACCACGCCGGGCCGATCGTCGCGACGGTCGAGGACGCGGCCGTGGTGCTCGACGCCATCGCGGGGTACGACCCGGCCGACGCGACGACCGTCCGGACGCCGGTCGACGCGTACACGGCGCAGCTCGGCGCCGGGGTCCGTGGCCTGCGCGTCGGGGTCCCGCGGGCGGACCTGTTCGAGGGGATCGAGGACGAGGTCGCGGAGGCGCTGGAGGTGGCCATCGCCGTGGTGCGCGGGCTCGGCGCCGATGTGCGCGAGGTCGCGCTGCCGGGGGTGCAGGACGTGGTCCGGGCCTGGTCGCCAATCGCGACCGCGGAGGTCATCGAATATCACCGGCCCGACTACGAGCGCGCGCCCGAGAGCTACAGCCCGGGGCTCGCGAGCTGGGTCGCCAGCCCGCCGCCGGACTCGCTGGGGGTCGCAGCTGCCTGGCGCACCGTGCGGGCGTTCAGCGAGGAGTTGCGCGGGCTGCTGGAGTCGGTGGACGTGCTGCTCACGCCGGCGGCGCCGATCGAGGCCCCGCCGATCGGCCGCGCGACCTACCGCGTGCGAGACCGGGAGCTCAGCGGGAATGCGGCACTGGGGCGCTTCATGATGCCGTTCAACGCGGCCGGGGTGCCGGCGCTGGTGCAGCCCTGCGGCGTGACGGGCTCGGGTCTGCCGGTGGGGATGCAGTGGGTGGGCCGCCCGTTCGATGAGGCGACGGTGCTGCGGGCGGGCGCGGCCTTCGAGGGCGCGACGGACTGGCACCGCCGCCGGCCGGACCTGGGCTAACGGCGCGGTCTCACCACGACGGTCCGACGACGACGACGAGCTGGCGCGTCGGGCCCTTGGCAACGGCCCTCATGACATCGCTCGCCGGGACGCGCGACGGGAGCCGCGTCGACTCGACCCGCGCTTCCCCCTCCACGTACTCCCGCTTCATCCATTCCCCGCGCTCGACATAGATCTCGATCACGGCCTTAACCTCTCAGCACAGGAATGTTGCGCGAACAACGAGGTAGCGAAGAGGCCGAATGGTCCTTTCTATCGGGGTCGAACGTCGGGGAAACCCCTGATAGGGTGCCTGCACGGCGGAGGGAGCGTTGATCAAGACGCGAATCTGGTGTCGTGCTTGTACGAGTGCCCCGGGTGGGGAACCATAGGGCGGAATGACCAACGTAACGACAACCGCGATCGACGGCATCCTCGAGGCGAACCAGGAGTTCGTGAAGACCTACGAGGCGCGCGACCTCCTGGCCCGCCCTGCCAAGAAGGTGGCCATCGTGGCCTGCATGGACGCGCGGATCGACCCGTTCCGCTGCCTGGGCCTGGCGGAGGGCGATGCGCACATCATCCGCAACGCCGGCGGCCGCGTGATCGAAGCGCTGCGGAGCCTTTCGATCAGCCAGCAGCTCCTCGGGACGGAGGAGGTGGCGATCATCCACCACACCGCCTGCGGCATGGCGACGTTCACCGATGCGGAGATCCGCACCAGGCTGCGCGAGAACCTCGGCGCCGACGCGGACCACATCGCCTTCCTGCCGTTCAGCGCGAAGGAGATCGACGAGTCCGTCCGCGCGGACCTGGCGATCTACCGGCGCTCCCCCATCGTCCGCCAGGACATCCCGGTGCGCGGCTTCGTCTACGACGTGGAGACGGGCGCGCTGCGCGAGGTGCTCCCGGACTAGCGGCGGCCGCTACAGCCGGGGCAGGCGGTTCGCGAACCCGGCCGCCTGCTCGTAGGCGTGGGCGACCTGGATGATGCGGCCTTCATCGAAAAAGTTGCCGACGACCTGCAGCCCCACCGGCAGCCCCTCGCTGAACCCGCAGGGCACGTTGATCGCGGGCAACCCGGCGACCGACGCCGGCAGCGTGTAGACGTCGTTCAGGTACATCGCGTACGGGTCGTCCACCTTGGAGCCGATGGGGAACGCCACCGTCGGTGCGGTGGGCGTGACGATGACATCGTACTTCTGGAAGGCGGCCGCGAACTCGTCATTGATGACGGTGCGAACCTTCTGCGCCTTCAGGTAGTAGGCGTCGTAGTACCCGGCGCTGAGCGCGTAGGTGCCGAGCATGATCCGGCGCTTCACTTCGTTGCCGAAGCCGTGGGCGCGGGTGTGCTCCATGTTCTCCCACATCGAGCCGGCCGTGCGGTCGCTGAAGCCGTACTTCACGCCGTCGTAGCGGGCTAGGTTCGCGCTCGCCTCGCTGGGGGCGATGATGTAGTACACCGCGAGGGCGTGCTCGGTGCTGGGCAGCGAGAAGTCGGTGTCGATTTCGCAGCCGAGCTCTTCGAGCGTCTTGAGCGCGGTTTCGACCGCCTGCTTCACGCCCGGTTCCATGCCCGCGACGAAGTACTCGCGGGGGACGCCCACCTTCATCCCGCGCACGTCGCGGCCGAGGTAGTGGCGGTAGTCCGGCGCCGGGTCGGGAGCGGTCGTGCTGTCGCGCGGGTCGTGCCCGGCGATGCAGTCGAGCATGGTGGCCACGTCCTCGACATCGCGGCCGATGGGGCCGACCTGGTCGAGCGAGCTGCCGAAGGCGATGATCCCGTACCGGCTGACGCGCCCGTAGGTCGGGTCGAGCCCGACGCAGCCGCAGAGCGCGGCCGGCTGGCGGATGCTGCCGCCGGTGTCGCTCCCGAGGGAGACGAGGCACTCGCCGGCGGCGATGGCCGCGGCGGAACCGCCCGAGCTGCCGCCCGGCACCAGGTCCAGGTTCCAGGGGTTCCGCGATGGGCCGAAGGCCGAGTGCTCGGTGCTCGACCCCATCGCGAACTCGTCCATGTTCGTCTTGCCGATCATCACGCCGCCGGCGCGGCGGACCTGCTCGTAGACGTGGCTGTCGTAGGGCGGGACGAAGTTCTCCAGGATGCGCGAGGCGGCCGTGGTGCGGACGCCCTTGGTAACGATCAGGTCCTTCACGCCAACCGGGATGCCGGTGAGGGGCGTGGCCGTGCCGCTCGCCAGCCGCACGTCGGCTTCGCGCGCCTGCTCAAGGGCGAGCTCGGGCGTGAGCGTGATGTAGGCGTGGACGCGCGGTTCCACGGCGTCCACCCGCGCGAGCACCGATTCGGTGAGCTCGACGGCGGTGAACTCCTTGGCGCGCAGCTTTTCGTGGGCTTCGTGGGCGGTGAGCCGCCAGAGGTCGCTCATTCGAGGACCGCCCGCACGCGGAAGTAGCCGTCCTCCCGTTCGGGGGCGTTCAGCAGCACGTCGCCGAGCGGCAGCGACGATGCAACTTCGTCGGCGCGCATGACGTTAGAAAGTGGGAGGGGGTGCGCCGTCGGCTCGATGCCGGCCGTCGGGACAGCGGCGAGCGCCGCGAAGTGGTCGAGGATGCCCGAGAGCTGCGCGGCGAAGCGGTCGACCTCCGCGTCGGTCAGCGAAATGCGCGCAAGCCGGGCGATGTGCAGGACATCGGCGGACGTGAGGGACATGGGGAAAGGGTACAACGGTGGTGCCTTTACTGCCCGATAGCGTCTTGGTGTGGCTTTGCTACGCTCGCGGCAGGCGCTGATGCGCTATCCGCACCAGGGGCCGGCCCCCCGTCCCGGCCGGAGGGATGCGTTGAATACGGTACAGAAGCGCCGCATGCTTGCTGACCGCCGCCGCAAGAAGGGCGGCATCGGCGCGATGCGGCTGATCCTCGCTGCGTTCTTGAGCCTCGCCGCGCTCGGCTCGATCGCCGCGGCCGGCGCCATCGGGGCGCTCTTCATCGTCTACCAGGGTTACGCCGAGGACTACGTCCCGATCGAGGAGAAGCTGCGCCAGACGCACATCGGCCTTACGACGATCTACGACCGGAACGGCGAGGAGCTCGGCGCGCTGCCGAACAAGGACGCGCAGCTCCTGAACCCGGTGCCGCTCGAAGAGATCTCGCACTGGATGGTCGACGCGACGGTTTCGACGGAGGACAACAGCTTCTGGGACAACCCGGGCATCAACTTCCGCGGTCTCGCGCGTGCGGCCTACGAGAACTACGTGGGCGGCGGCATCGGCAGCGGCACGGGCGGCTCGTCGATCACCCAGCAGCTCATCAAGAACGTCTACATCTGCCCCAACATCAACTCCCCGGACGACCCGACCCGCTGTGAGACCGCGGAGCGCACCCTCGACCGCAAGCTGCGCGAGATCGTCTACGCGATCGAGCTGGACAAGGACTATCCGAAGGAGAAGGTGCTCGGCTGGTACCTGAACCAGGTGTCCTATGCCGACCGCTACATCGGTGTGCAGGCGGCCGCGCAGGGCTACTTCCGCAAGGACGCGAAGGACCTTTCGCTCGCGGAATCGGCGCTGCTGGCGGGCGTGGTGGCCTACCCAACCAGGTATCACCCGCGCCTGAACTGCGAGACCGTGGCCGGCACGGACGAGTGCGCCGTCGACACCGACGGACGCACGACCGTGGTGGGCGACGCCAAGGAGCGCCAGGAGCTGGTCCTCGACCTGATGGTGGAGCACGGCTGGGCGACCGCGGACGAAGCCGCCGCTGCCAGGTCCGAGGTGCTGAAGGTCCACGCCGCCGCGAACGACGTAAGGGCCGCCGCCTGGATCGACAACCAGGTCCAGCCCGTGCTCGAGCGGTGGTGCGAGGCGGGCAAGCTGCCGAAGCTCGAGGCGGCGACGAACTGCGCCGACAGCGTTAGCGCCTCCGGCTGGAAGGTAACGACGACGCTGGACTACCAGCAGACCGAAGTCGCCATGCAGCAGATCCGCGGCTTCATCGAGACCGGGCTCACGCAGGGCTGCGAGTGCAACAACGGCGCCATAGCCACGGTCGACCCGCAGACCGGGCAGATCGTCATCTACGCGCCGAACCGCGACCCCAGCTACACCTCCGACCCGCGCGTGGCCGGGCGGATCGACCAGCTCGTCGAGATCAACCAGCCGGGCTCGTCGTTCAAGCCGGCCGTGTACCTGACCTGGTTCGACCGCAACAACAAGGCGCCGATGAGCACCTTCTGGGACACGAGCCCGCTGACCATCGAGGGCGTGGCCATCACCAACCCGCGGGGCGGCGGCGGCACCGAGGGCATGATCTCCGCGCGCGCGGCCCTGGGCGGCTCGCAGAACGTGGGCGCCTTCCGGGCGGCCCAGGAAGCCGGTCCGGACAACGTCATCGAGGTGGCGAAGGCGCTGGGCATCACCACGCTCGAACAGCACTTCGACCCGACCTTCTACAACCACGACAACGTCACCTATGGCGCGTCGATCGCGACGGGCGGCGCGAACATCCGCGCGATCGACATGGCGTACATGAACTCCGTGTTCGCCAACATGGGCGTGATGGTCGGCGTGCCGAGCCTCGCCCAGACCGTGAAGCTCAGCGACCTCGAACAGACCGACACGGACAGCGTGGAGGACTACGACGAGGCGCGCTCGCAGGCGATCCTCTTCCAGAAGGGCCACCTGCGCCTTCCCGGCACGCGCGAGCTCGACCCGGTCGTGATCCTGAAGATTGAGGATGCCCAGGGCAACGCCGTCTACGACCACGCGACCGCGAACGACCTGGAGAAGAAGCAGGTGGTCGATGGCGGGTCGGTCTGGCTGCTCCACAGCATCATGTCCGATTGCAATGCCCGGTTCATCATCTGGGGCTGCGGCACCTCGAACACTGACGTCAGGCTCGACTTCCACACGCTCGAGGGCGTGAAGGTCCCGAGCGGCATCAAGACCGGCACGCAGCAGGGCCCCCTGAGCGCCTCGGACACGCTCGAGACGTGGATGACGGGCTACACCCGGAATGCTGCGACGGCGGTCTGGGTCGGCAACGCGACGAACGAGCTCGTGAACGACCGTGCCTTCGCAGCTGCGAACACGACCGTGTGGCTCTGGAAGACGTGGATGGGCACCTACCACTCGCACCTGCTCGGCACCGGGCAGGTCGGCGGGTTCGAAGGGTTCGACAGCATCCGCCCGAAGAACGTGGCCCAGGTCGCGTTCCCGACGGTGGCGACGGACCGCGGCCTTGGCGGCGGCTGCAGCCAGACGGTCTCCGGCTGGATCCGCACCGACGTGACGTATGCGTCCGAGTGCGAATCGCGCGAGATCGACACGCGGAACGGCATGCTCGCCAGTGACGACACCCCCGCCCAGTACCGCGAGACGCGGAAGTTCGTGAAGCTGCCGGCGTTCAAGCCGGAGCTCGCGATTGCGCTGGCGAAGGCGCGCAACATCCCGATCGCGCCGACCGAGCGCAGCACGGGCCAGAGCGCCATCGCGATCAGTTCGCCCACCAACGGCGCCACCCTGAGCGGGAAGGTGCCGGTCGCGGGCAGCGTCGGCGCGGCGGGCGTGAAGTCGTGGACGCTCGAGCTCGGCGAGGGCAGCAACCCCGCGACGTGGACCACCATCGGGACCGGCACGGGCACCGTCGATGGCGTACTGGGCACGTTCGACACCGAGACGCTGACCCAGGGCGTCTACACCGTCCGGCTCACGGTCGAGACCTCCGGCACGGGGAACCTGGTGTCGTCGGTCACGTTCAATGTGCGCAAGGGGCCGGGTACGGGTACGCCGACGGCCGGCCCGGGCACGCCCACAAGGACGCCCACGCCGGGCGGCGGAGGGGACCCGGGAGGCGGGGGGCAGCAGACGCCGATCCCGACGCCCACGCCAACCCGCACTCCGCGGACCCAGGTGCCGGACACGATCCCGAACGAGGACTGATCAGGCGAGGGGCACGCTGCTGATGGCGGCGAACGCCAGCAGCGCGGCCAGGACGAGCAGGTTCCGTTCCGAGCGTCGCATGGCGTGCCCCTCAGGCCTGGTCCAGCCCGCCCAGGCCAAACGCCTCGGCGAGCCTGCCTGCGGACTGCATCTTGAGCGCCTGCGTCTGCCTGCGGGCATCGGCGAACGCGCTCACGAGCAGCTCTTCGAGCATGGCGATGTCGCCGGGGTCGACGGCTTCGGGCTGCAGGCGGACGGCAACGACCGCGCCGTCGCCGGTCATGGCGATGCGGACCGCCCCGCCCCCGGCGACGCCTTCGACACCGGCTGCGGAAAGCTCATCCTGGGCGCCGCCGAGGACGCCGCGCAGGAGCGAGCTGAGGTCGAGATCGGGAAGGGCTCCCGGGGTGGTATCACCACCGGGAGCCGCGTTGTTGTTGCTGGTCATCTCAATCAGAGCAGGATGACGAGCAGCAGGATGATCAGGACGAGGACCAGAAGACCACCACCGATGTACATCATGTACCTCCTTCGTCTGTAACCAGACTAGGCAGCGGTGGGGGCGCGAATGCGCAACGCTCAGGGGGCGAGGATAACGCTGGCGTTTCATCCGGGGGTTTTCAGCACGCGAGCATTGCCGCTGTTACGCGAGGGCGGACGATCGCAATACCGGTGGAACGCCCAACGAAACGGCCCGCCGGGACTCCCCGGCGGGCCGCTGGTGCATGACGAGCTCGCCTCAGAGCGCGAGCGAGGCGGGGTTCTCCAGGAGCCCCTGGATCTCCTTGATGAAGCGTGCCCCCTCGGCGCCGTCGCTCACGCGGTGGTCCGCGCTGAGGGCGATCTTCATCACCTGGCGGATGACCACCTGGTTGTCGCGGACGGCGGGCTGCGCCATCACGCTGCCGACGCCGAGGATCGCGGCCTGGGGCGGGTTGATGATGCCGATGAGCGTCTCGACGCCGAAGTTGCCCAGGTTCGTGATGGTGAAGGTGCCGTCGCTGTACTCCTCGGCGCGGAGCTTGCCCTCCTTCGCGCGCGCCACCAGGTCCTTCGATTCGACGGCGATGCGCCCGAGGCCCTTGCGGTTGCAGTGCAGGACGGCGGGGGCGATGAGCCCCTCATCGAGCGCGATGCCGATGTCGATGTTGATGTCCTCGTGGTAGCGAAGGCCGCTGTCCGTGAACTCGGCGTTGAACTTGGGATGGCGCTCCAGCGCGATCGCGCACGCCTTCACGATGAGGTCGTTGATGCTCACGCGCTGCTCGGCGGTGGCGGAGGCGTTGAGCTGCTCGCGGAAGGCGAGCGCCGCCGTCATGTCGATGTCGAGAGTGAGGTAGTAGTGCGGCTGCTGCTGCTTGGATGCGAGCATGCGCCGCGCGATGGCCTGGCGCATGCGGCTCAGCTCTTCCACGCGGGTGCCCGCCTGCGCGGCCACAGGCGCGGGAGCGGGCCGGGTGGGGGCTGCCGGCTGCGCCGCGGCGGGCGCCGGTGCCGGGGGTGGCGGCGGTGGCACTGGTGCGGCGACCGGTGCGGCCGTCTTGTCGCGGACGGCCTGCTCGATGTCCCGGCGGAGGATGCGCCCGTCCGGTCCGGTGCCGCGGACGCCCGCGAGGTCCAGGTTCGCCTCCGTCGCGAGGCGGCGCGCGACCGGTGAGATGCGGAGCCGCTCGCCGGTGCCCGGCGCGGCTTCGGCGCCGTTCGGCCCAATCGGCACGTGCGCGTCTTCGACTTCCTTCGGCGGCGGCGGGGCCGTTTCCGCCTGGTCGAGCGTGGCGGCGGCCGCGGGGTTGGGCGTGTCCGCATCGAGCGTGCGGCGCGCGGGTGTCTCCGCCGGCGGCTTGCGGTCCGGCTCCCCCTGGATGGTCTCGCCCTCGGCCGCGAGCTGCGCGATCACTTCGCCCACGGGAACGGTTTCACCCTCGGCGACGCACTGCTTCGCGAGGATGCCGCTGTCGTAGGCTTCGAGCTCGACGGTGGCCTTGTCGGTCTCGATCTCGGCGATGATGTCGCCGCGGTCCACCTGCTCGCCCACCTGCTTCACCCAGCGGACGAGCGTGCCCTCGGTCATGTCTGCGCCCATCTGGGGCATGGTCACATCAATGGCCAACAGAGCCTCCTACAGCATGGCGAGGACGGCTTCGACGACATCCTCTTCGGACGGCAGCGCCGCGAACTCGAGGTTCCGATTGTAGGGCATCGGCACGTCCTTCCCGCTGACACGGGCGACCGGGGCGTCGAGCCAATCGAAGGCGCGCTCCATCACCTGCGCGCTGATCTCGCCGGCGAACCCGCCGAACTGCCAGTCGTCTTCGACGACCACGCAGCGGTTCGTCTTCTTCACCGACTGGATCACTGTGTCGATATCGAGCGGGCGCAGGGTGCGAAGGTCGATGACCTCGGCGCTGAGCTGCTCCTGGTCTTCGAGCATGGCCGCCGAGCGTAGCGCCTGGTGGACGCTGCCGCCGTAGCCGACGATGGTCACATCGGTGCCTTCGCGCAGCACGCGGGCCTTGCCGAATTCGAGCACGTAGTCGGCGTCGTCCGGCACCTCGCCCTTGAGGCTGTAGAGGGCGGAGTGCTCGATGAAGATGACGGGGTTCTCATCGCGGAAGGCGCGCTTGAGCAGACCCTTGGCGTCGGCCGGGTTCGACGGACAGACGACCTTGAGCCCCGGGAAGTGCGCGTAGAGCCCTTCGAGCGAGTGGCTGTGCGTGGCGCCGAGCTGGCTGCCGCCGCCCGCCGCCATGCGCAGCACCAGCGGCACGTTGAACTGCCCGCCCGACATGTAGAGGAACTTCGAGGCGTTGTTGATGATCTGGTCGAACGCCACGAAGCTGAAGTTGATGGTCATGATCTCGACCATCGGGCGCAGGCCGTTGATCGCGGCGCCGATGCCCGCACCGACGACGCCCGATTCCGCGATGGGCGTGTCGATCACCCGCTCCGGGCCGAATTCGTCCAGGAGGCCACGGGTGACGGTGTAGGAGCCGCCATAGGCGCCGATGTCTTCGCCCATCAGGAAGACGCGGTCGTCGCGCAGCATCTCTTCGCGCAGCGCTTCACGCAGCGCCTCTCGCATTCGCAGTTCAGGCATTGGCGGTCACTCCCGGTAGACGTCGTCGAAGAGGGTGGAGATCTGGGGCTGCGGGCTGGCGTCGGCCCAATCGATGCACTCGGCGACTTCGCGTTCGACGCGCTCGACGAGGGCGTCCCACTTCGCGTCATCGAGCAGGCCTGCGCCGGTCATGCGCTGCTTAAGCCGCTCGATCGCGTCGTTCTTCCGCATCTCGGTGACTTCTTCCTTCGTGCGGTAGAGCTCGGCGTCGGCCATCGAGTGGCCGCGGTAGCGGTAGGTCATCGCCTCGATGAAGTAGGGCCCGTTGCCGGCACGGATGTGCTTCAGCGCCTCGTCGGTCGCCTGGCGGACGCCGATGACGTCCATTCCGTCGACGCGGATGGAGGGCATGCGGTAGGCCTCGGCGAGCTTGTAGATGTCGTTCGCGATCGACTTCTCCAGGGGCAGGCCCATGCCGTACCCGTTGTTCTCGCAGAACCAGAGCACCGGCGTCTTCCAGAGGGAGCTCAGGTTCAGCGCCTCGTGGAACTCGCCCTCGGCGACGCCGCCATCGCCGAAGACGCACATGGTCACGGCGTCCTTGCCGAGCTTCTTGTCGGCGAGGGCAAGGCCCACGGCGACGGGCATGTGGCCGCCGACGATGGCGTGGCCGCCGAACATGCGCCGCTCCTTATCGAAGATGTGCATGGAGCCGCCGCGTCCGCGGCTGGTGCCGCCTTCGCGGCCGAAGAGCTCGGCCATGATGCGCTTCGGGTCGATGCCGCGGGCGATGGCGTGGCCGTGCTCGCGGTAGTGCGTGATGAGCCCGTCCTGGGGCTGCAGCGCGCTGATCGAGCCGACGGCGCACGCCTCCTCCCCGATGTAGAGGTGGAGGAAGCCGCGGATCTTGCCCTTCGTGTACATCTCGCCGGTCCGCTCTTCGAACCGCCGCATGAAGAGCATCTGGTGGAGCATGTAGTCGAGCAGGTCGGGGGTGAACCCTTCGGGGATGCCGGTGGGGGCGGTGGCCTGGGTGGTCATCGAGCGGCAGCTCCTTCCGGCGCCGGCCGCGCGGAGCGGCGGCGCATGATGTGGATGGCTTCGGCGTCGGCAGCGAGCGCGGCTTCCTTGAGCGCCTCGCCGAGCGTGGGGTGGGTGTGCACGGCGAACCCGAGCTCGATCGTCGTCGCTTCCAGTAGCGAGACCATCGTCGCCTCGCCGAGGAGCTCGACCACGTCGTGGCCAATCATGTGGATGCCGAGCACCTGGCCGGTGTGGTCGTCGGCGACGACCTTGAGGAAGCCCTCGGTCTCGCCGGTTGCGATCGACTTGCCGATCGCGCTCAGCGGGAAGCGCCCGACCTTGGTCGTGAAGCCGGCGGCCTTCGCCTGGGCCTCGGTGTAGCCGATCGAGCCGATCTGCGGCTGGCAGAACGTGGCCCGGGGGATCTGCACGTAGTCCAGCGCGGGCACCTGCTTGCCGGCGATGTGCTCGGCGACGAGCGTGCCCTGCGCCATCGCGACATGCGCGAGCAGCAGCTTCCCGGTGATGTCGCCGATCGCGTAGACGTTCGGGACGTTGGTGCGCATGTGGTCGTCGATGGCGATGTAGCCGCGTTCGAGCGCGACGCCGGCCGAATCCAGGTTCAGCCCCTCGGTGTGGGGCACGAACCCGACGGCGACGAGGACGATGTCGGCCTCGATCTCCTTCTGCTCGCCGCCCTGGCTCACCGCGACCTTCGCGGCCTTGCCCTTCACGGTCACGGATTCGACCTTCGTGCCGGTGAGGCAGCTCATGCCGCGGGCCTCGAAGGAGCGCTTGAGCTGGCGGCCGATGTCCGGGTCTTCGAGCGGCACGAGCGTGTCGAGCATCTCGATGACCGTGACGTGCGAACCGTAGGTGGCCCAGAGGTGCGCGAACTCCACGCCCACGGGCCCGGCGCCGATGACCACCGCGCGCGGCGGCGTCTGCCGGAGCACGAGCGCTTCGCGGCTGGTGATGACCACGCGGCCGTCGGGCTGCATGTTGGGGAACGAGCGGGTGGCCGCGCCGGTGGCGACGATGATGTTCGCGACTTCGTAGCGCTGGCCGCCCGCGGTGATCGCGTTCGGGCCGTCGAGCGCGGCCGCTTCGTTCACGATTTCGATGCCGTTCTGGCGGACCAAAACCTCGACGTTGCCGACGAGCGTGTCGACCACCTTGCGGCTGCGGTCGATCGCCGCGCCGAGGTCGTAGGCCACGTCGCGGGCGCTGATCCCCCAGCGGTGGGCATCGCGGACGAGGTTGACGACGTCCGCGTTCTTGAGGAGCGCCTTGCTCGGGATGCAGCCCCAGTTGAGGCAGAGCCCGCCGACGCGGTCTTTTTCGAAGAGGACGACCCGGAGGCCGAGCTGGGCGGCGCGGATGGCAGCTACGTAGCCGCCGGGACCGCCGCCGATGATGCCTACGTCATATGTGGCCATAGTTCTCGTCTAGACTACCATAGTCTGGAATTGGGGGCTCAAGGGCAGAGCGCACATTCAGGAGGCACGAAACACGATGTTCACGTGCCGGGCGCCACTCCATCCTAGCCCGGCCGGGTGAACGTTACCGTCAGGCTTTCGCCCGGTTCGCTAAACCGGTTCGATTTCGACAGCCGCGCCGGACTGCCAGCTCCGCCAGGCGGCGTCGGTGAAGCGCATGTACCTCAGCCCGTCTTCGAAGCTCGTGAGGCGGACCGGCGCGCCCGTCCGGATCGACCGGACGAAGTCGGACTCGACCTGCCAGCCACGGTCCGTGCCGGGGTCGGGCTCGATAGCGGCGAAGGGCTCGCCGTGCGCCGCCATGGTCGCGGTATCGTCGGCGGACCAGCGGATGGTGCCCTTCGAACCGAAGACCGTGATCCCGTTGTGCGGCGCGCCGTTGGCGACCGCGGAGAACGTGTAGGTCGTGCGCGCGCCGTTCGCGAGCGTGGCGAGCACGCCGAACGAGTCCGGGACGTCGACCGTGGCGGTGCCGCCCGCGGCGTCGGGGCGCTCCGGGACCACGATGCGGCCGTCCGCGACGACGCGGGCGGTATCGCCCAGCCAGCGCTGCACGATCTCGTTGTAGATCCCGAGCATCATGATGTTCCGGCCGGAGTACCGCATCTGCTGGCGCCAGTGGACCGGCGTCGTCGGATCGAGCGCGCCGCCGTTGAGCACCGTGACGGTGGCTTCGAGGACGGTGCCGATGGCGCCATCGCGCACCAGCCGGGTGATCGTCGGGCCGAGGCGGAAGTCGAACGGCGCCGGGACGAGCTGGGCGACCAGGTGGGGGTAGGCCTCGTGGGCGCGGAGCATGTCCTCGGCCTCGTCCGCGTCGGCAGCCATGCGCGCTTCGCAGAGCACGTGCTTGCCCGCTTCGAGCGCCCGAATCGAGTACTCGCGGTGCATGTACGGCCAGGTGCCGATGCAGACGGCGTCGATGCCGGGGTCGGCGACGAGGTCTTCGGGCGTGGCCGCGACCTTCGGGATGCCCAGGTCGCGGGCCGCGGCCTCCGAGCTCTCCCGCGTGCGGTTCACGACCGAGACGACCTCGACGTCCTCGCAGGCGCGCAGCCCGGGGATGTGGCGCAGCTTCGTGTTCGCGCCCGCGCCGATGATGCCGATGCGAAGGGGCATGGGGGACTCCGGGTGGGGTTTCGAGGCGGAGGCTACGGGGTCGTGTGCGGGGCCGCAATCACTCCGGGTTGAGTGGCAGCGCGGGCCGTCGCAGCACGTACATCGCGTGGCTGCGCAGCGGTGGGATGGCGGCGAGCGCCCCGTAGAGCCAGGGGACATAGCGCCCGGCCGGCCGGGCGATCGGCGGCGCGAGGGTGATGCTCTTCACGCGCATCGGGCACTTCGGGAACCAGCGACGGATGTCGTCGGCGCGGATGGGGTGGACGGCCTTGTTGCCCGGGTTCCCGCGCTTCATGTCGTAGACCACGATGAGCCCGCCCGGCCGGGTCACACGGAACAGCTCCGCCGCGATCCCGTGCGCGATGTCCTCGTCGGGCACGCTGCTAAACAGGGTGAACGCCATCGCCAGGTCGAACGACTGGTCCGGCTCGGGGATAGCGTCGGCGCTGCCCGCGTGCACGCGGATCTCCGGCGAGTGCGCCTTCACGTAGTCGACGGCGGCAGAATCGATGTCGACGCCGGCCATGTCCTCCGGCCGGCCGCCCCACTGCACCATCAGGCGCAGGTTGTAGCCGGTGGAGCAGCCCGCTTCGAAGGCGCGAAAGCCGTCGAGCGACTCGACGCCCTGCTTGCGTAGCAACTTCAGGAGGAAGCGTTCGCGTTCCTGGACCATGAGCAGGTTGCCGGGTTCGAGGATCGAGTGGCGGCTGCTCATGGGCGCTCCTGTGGCGGGTGTCCCGGGCAGCGTATCGACGCCGCGCGATGCGCGCACGCCGCGGGCCGCCGTAGCATGCGGGACATGGCACGCAGCTCGCTGATCGCGCTCGCCGCCGCCTGGGCCGTGTGCGCCGTCGCCCTGGCCGCGCTTGCGGTCGCCGTGTCTGAAGCGGGACCCGTCGGGCCGGACCTGCGGCTTGCCCGGCAGATGCAGCGCGGGCCCGGCTGGCTGGAGTTGCTCGCCGACATCGTGCGGTTCGTCGGGACGCGGCCCGTGCTCATCCCGGTGACCGCCGCCGTGGTCGTGCCGGTGCTCGCCCGGCGGGGCTGGCGGCTACGCTGGGCGGTGATGTTCGTGGCGGTAGTGCTGGCGGTGACGTTCGTGGGCCAGGCCCAGCTCAAGAACGTGGTGGACCGCCCGCGGCCGGACCCCGAGCTCGTCGAGCGCCGCGCCGGCTACACGAGCGAGAGCTTCCCTTCGGGCCACGTGCTCAGCTCGACTGTCTCGTATGGCCTGGCCGCAGGCACGCTCCTGGCGCTCCGTGAGCGGCGGGCCGGGCTGGCTGCCGTCGTCCTGCTTGTGCCGCTCGTCTCGCAGGTGTGGGCGAACACCTACCTCGGCGTGCACTGGCCGACCGACTCGGTTGGCGGGCTGCTGGCGGCGGCGCTGGTGCTCATCCCCACCCTTTCCGTGGCCGTTTGGGTGACCCGCCGGGACGCTTGACGCGCCCCGTGGCGCGGGGGATCCTGCGCGCGCGTTCGGGCGGCCCGGGCGCGCAGGGACAGGCTCGGACACGGGAGGCAGGCATGGGCGAGATGGTCACGTTCCCCGCGGACGGCGGGAGCTCCTCGGGATACCTCGCGAAGCCGGCGAACGGCTCCGGCAAGGGCGTCATCGTCATCCAGGAGTGGTGGGGGCTGAACGACAACATCAAGGGCATCGCCGACCGCTTCGCCGACGCCGGATTCGTCGCGCTGGCGCCCGACGTCTATGACGGCCGGGTGACGACCGAGCCGGACGAGGCGGGCAAGCTCCTGATGGCGCTGAACATCCCCGCGACCGAGGTGAAGCTGCGCGGCTCCATCGCCTACCTCAAGGATCTCACCGGCGGGCCCGTGGGCACCGTCGGGTTCTGCATGGGCGGCGCGCTCTCGCTCTTCGCCGCGTGCAAGGCCGACGGCGATGTCGGCGCCTGCGTGGACTTCTACGGCGGCCACCCTGCCGTCACCTACGACTGGGACGGGCTGACGGCGCCGCTCCTGGGCATCTTCGCGGAGCACGACGACTTCGTGAGCCCGAACATCCCGGGGTACGAGGCGGCGCTGGGCGAGCGTGGAAAGCGCTTCGAGTTCACGACCTACCCGGGCACGCACCACGCGTTCTTCAACGACGAACACGAGGACACATTCGACCCGGCCGCGGCGGCCGATGCGTGGGAGCGCACACTCGCGTTCTACCGCGCGAACCTGTAATTCCGGCGCACTATCGCGCCACTGGAGGGGACATGCTGGATCTGACGGGGAAGGTGGCGGTGGTGACCGGCGCCGGGAGCGGCATCGGCCGCGGGATCGCGGTCGCGTTCGCGCGGGCGGGCGCCGATGTGCTCTGCAGCGATGCCGTCGGCGAGCGAGCCGAGGAGACGGCGGAGCTCGTCCGCGCCGAGGGGCGCAAGGCCGCGGCGAACGCCTGCGACGTGCGCAGCCGCGAACAGGTCGACCGCATGGTGGACCAGGCGATGTCGGAGCTCGGCGGGCTGCAAATCGCCGTGGCGAACGCGGGCATCGCGCGCGGCGGGTCCGTGCTGACGATGACGGAGGACGACTGGGACACGCAGATCGACGTGAACCTGAAGGGTGTGTTCCTCACGGTCCAGGCAGCTGCCCGGGCGATGGTGCGGCAGGGCCAGGGCGGGCGGATCATCGGCATCGCCTCCATGGCGGCAGAGCGGCCGCAGATGAACGCCTTCGCCTACTGCGCGAGCAAGGCAGGCGTGCGGATGATGTCCCGCTGCTGGGCGCTCGACCTCGCGCCGTTCGGGATCACAGTGAACAGCATCGGCCCGGGCGTGATCGACACGCCGCTCGGGTCGCCGCTGCTCGGCGAGGGCGACAACCGTGCGCTGAACGAACGGACGATCCCCGCGGGCCGCGCCGGCCTGCCCATGGACATCGGCAACCTCGCCTGCTGGCTCGCCAGCGACGAGGCCGAGTACCTGACCGGCAGCTACAACCTGATGGACGGCGGGCTTTCGGACGCGGCCGGCTTCGGCGTGAGCCCCGACCCGTCGGTGAACCCGCTGCAGGCGCTCCGGGACCTGCGTCGCAGCATGAGCGGCGACCAGGTGCTGGCGATGCTCGATGCGATGTCGAACGAGATGCGCAGCGAGGGCGACAGGCTCCGCGTTTCCCGCGGGCTGCTGTAGCGCGCGGCCCTACTGGCTGTAGTCCCCGGCGAGGTCGCGCTTGCCCTGGCGGCTGGCAAGCGCGGCGTGGCCCATGATGTTGCGCGCCATCGAGGATACCTGCAGCTTCGAGCGGGCGTCGTAGACCTCGGCGCGCAGCTCGTGCGCGGCGGCAGAGCCCGGCTCGGCGATGACCGCGTACTCGATGAGGTGGCAGGCGAGCCGCAGGTTGCCCTCGCGCTGGAGCTCGGCGGCCCGCGTCAGCACCGCATCGAGCCCGCCCGCGAGCGCGACCCACTCGCGCGCCTGCTCCGCGCGGGGCGCCGGGAGGAGGTTGTCGGGCTCGCCGTCGTACCAGCCGCCGAACAGCCGCCACACGTTCCGGACGAGGAACTGCGGGTGGTCGTACACCGGGCGCAGGAACGGCCGGTCGCGCAGGCGGGCGGGCACCTCGACCTCGTGGAGGATGCGGTCCAGTGGGACGCCCGCGTTCATCAGCGCGAGCGTCTGCGATTCGAGCGAGTCGAGGAGCTCGGCCGTCTCCGTGAGGGCGGTGCGGATGCGGTCCGCGCCAAAGATGGGCACGCCGTGCCCGGCGACGAGCACCTCGGCGCCGAGGGCAGCCATCTGCTGGAGCGCGGCGGCCCATTCGCCGAGGTAGCGCTGGACCTTCTGGGGGTTGCCGGCGTTCGGCACGGCCCAGATGAACAGGTCGCCAGGGTGGAGGAGCCGCTTCTCGGGCACCCAGGTCCAGGTCGCGTCGTCCGTCTCGCCACGGGCGTGCCGCAGCTCGAAGGTGAGCTGCCCGCGCCGGAAGGTGAGCTGGCGGCTGTAGGTCACGTCCGGGTAGCGGTACTCCTCCTGCCACTTGAACCGGTCCATGGGCAGGGCGAACTGGCGCACGTTGATCGCACGGTTCCAGCCGTTCGTCTTCTTGTAGCGGTCGAAGTTCCACTCGAGGTCTTCGTGGCCGTAGACCAGTGGCGACGGCCAGCGCCGCTCGCGGGCCTCCTGTTCGAACGGGCCAACGCCGAAGATGTGGTCGACGTGGTGGTGCGAAAAGACCGCGGCGGCGAGCGGCGCGTCCGGGCGCCAGGCGCGGACGCCGGCGTGCAGGTTCGCGGTGTCGTTGACGGCGCCGGTGTCGAGCATGACCAGGCCGTCGCCGGTGTCGATGGTGGTCGCGCTGGCGATGCCCTTGTAGTACAGGACGCCGTCGAGGAGCTCCTCGCCGCCGGTCATGCCCCCGCGGATGGGGTGCACCTCTTCGGTCGTCAGGTCGCCGTTCCAGAGCTGGTCGGCGAGCTCGCGGATCCCGGCCATCGTCCCCTCCTCGCCCGCCCCGCATATTCGGGCGCAGGTTGAGGGTTGCCCCGGCGCTGCGCAAGGGGACGCGATGGCGCGCGGCGCGGGTGACCTGCATCTCATTCGCGCGCCACATCTTTACCATCGGGTAGGGAGCGCCCCCGGTGCCGGTTTCTACGGTGGAACTGAGCCCGGCCGGAACCCGGCAATCCCCCTGACCAGGGTCGGACTCGAACCTATCGGTCCGGATGAATGCCATGAACCTTCGGAAGTACGTTGCGCTGGCTGCTGCCACAGCCGCGCTCGCCGTCGCTGCGGTGCTGCCCACCGCTGCCTCGGCGGAAGTCCCATCGAGCGAGGTGCCGGCGGCCCTCAAGAATGCCATCAAGGCGAACGTCGAGGCGCGCGGCAAGGCGTACCTCGGCTTCTGCCGAGACGTCCCGGCCTCTGGTGACCACGCCGGGAAGTGGTGCGTCTTCGTCCAGGAGATCAGCGGCAACACCGCG
The DNA here is from genome assembly GCA_020850615.1 of Dehalococcoidia bacterium. GTDB lineage: Bacteria > Chloroflexota > Dehalococcoidia > Tepidiformales > Tepidiformaceae > JADZEI01. The sequence continues at coordinate 112,345 of JADZEI010000085.1, forward strand.
ACGGTGACCATGGGGCCCTGGGCGACGAACGACATCACGACGGTGACGTTCACGAACAGCTCCGGCACCTGGTCGGCGCCCGGCCCCGCGACGCCCACCCCGCCGGCGGACGGCGTGCCTGCCGCGCTCAAGGCAGCGATCAGGGCGAATGTCGAGGCGCGCGGCGTCGTCTACCTGGGGCTCTGCGCCGACGTCGTGCCCGGCCCGGATGTCTTCGGTAAGTGGTGCGCGGGCATCCAGGAGCTGACCGCGACCTCCGCCATCGTCAACATCGCGCCGTACGCGACGGATCAGTTCACGCGGGTGCGCTTCACGCTTTCCGGCGGCACGTGGACCTGGGCGATCATCGGCGAGCCGCCGCGGGAGCCGGGGGCGCCGGGCATCCCGAAGCCGCCCGCGACCGGCGGCGGACAGGCGGTCGACGGTGGTGACGAGATCGAAGGCACACCGATCGCGCTCGCGACCATCGTGGCGGTGGGCGCTCTCGGTGCGCTGTGGGTGGTCCGCGGACGGGCCCGCTGACCCGCTACGCGAGTCCCGCTACCAGGAAGCCGGCCCTCACGCTGGGGGCCGGCTTCTACGCGTCGGCCGGCTCCGCCTGCCAGATCGGGTTGTAGCACGCGACCGGGTGGTCGTTGCCGCCATCGCGGCGCATGAGCGGCGGGGCCGGGTCCGCGCGGCAGACGTTCATGACCTTGGTGCAGCGCGGGATGAACGGGCAGTGCTCCGCCGCGGCGTTCATCTCCGGGGGGTGCCCCGGGATGGCGTGGAGCGGCCCGCCGCTGCCATCGAGCCGGGGCAGCGTGGCGAGCAGGGCGTGCGTGTAGGGATGGAGCGGGCGGCCCATCATCTCGTCCGTCGTGCCGCGCTCGATGACCCGGCCGGCGTACATCACGGCCACCTCGTCGGCGAGCTGCGCGACCACGCCGAAGTCGTGCGTAATCAGCAGGATGGCCGTGCCGCGCTGGCGGCGAAGGACGTCGAGCTGGTGCAGGATCTGCGCCTGGACCGTCACATCGAGGGCACTCGTCGGTTCGTCGGCGATGATGACCTCGGGGTTCAGCGCCGTGGCGATGCCGATCATGACGCGCTGGCACATGCCGCCGGAAAGCTGGAACGGGTACGCCTTCGCCACGCGCTCGGGGTCTGAAAGCCCGACCTCGCGCATGATCGCGATGGCCTGCTTCTTGGCGTCCTTCTTGTGCATCGCGAGGTGGCTCGTGAGCGCCTCCGCGACCTGGTCGCCGATCGGGATGACCGGGTTCAGGCCGGCCACGGGGTCCTGAAAGATCATCGAGATGCGCCGCCCGCGGATGCTGCGGAGCTGGTGGTCGTCCAGGCCCAGCAGGTCCACGCCATCGAACATGACGGTGCCGCCCAGGACCTCGGCCTCGTTCGGGAGGAGGCGGGTGATCGACATCGCGGCCGTGCTCTTCCCGGAGCCCGATTCGCCGACGAGGGCGAGCACCCGCCCGGGGGTCAGGTCGAAGGAGACATCGTCGAGCGCGTGCACCGGCTTCTCGCGGGTGCGATACCGAACGGAGAGACCTCGGACGCTGATGACGGGCTCGGTCATGCGCTCCAAATGGAAACGGGGCCGCCAAGGGCCCCGTAACTGGCTCTGCGGGCGTACCGGGCGCTAGTCGCTCGGGCGGATCGACGAGATGAAGCGGCCCTGCACCTCGACGTTGTCGGCGTCAGTGTAGATGGGCTCCATCGTACTGTTCGCGGGCTGCAATCGCACCCGGCTGCCTTCGTGATACCAGCGCTTCAGCGTCACTTCGCCGCGGTCCTTCAGCCAGACCGCGACGCGATCGCCGTCCTGGGCGGCCCGCGCAGGTTCGAGGAAGACGATATCGCCGTCGTCGATGAGGTCTTCGATCATCGACTTTCCCTTTACCCGGAGGGCGAAGACATTGTGCTTGCCGCGGACCATGTCCTCGGTCACGGCGACCATTTCGTCGCTGTCGGAGCTCCAGCGGTCGCTGGTGGGCACGGGGATCGGCTGGCCGGCGGCGATGCTTCCGAGCAGCGGGATTTCGATGATCCGCGGGCGGCGGCCGCGCGCACCGAGGATTTCGATGCCGCGGGAGACTTCCCGGTCCCGGCGGATGAAGCCCTTCTCTTCGAGCTTGCGCAGGTTGTAGTCGACGACGGAGGTGCTGGAGATGCCGCAGCCATCCTGGATGTCGCGGATGCTGGGCGGGTAGTCGTGCTCGTCGATGAATCCCCGCAGGAATTCCAGGATCTGACCCTGCTTGCCGGAGAGCTCTTTCATTGGCGCGTGGCCTCTCGAACGGATGTTCGCCGCAACTTTAACAATGTCACCGGGTTATCGTCAAACCTTGTTCGGAACACCCGCGCGGCATCGAGACGGTTGCAGGAGAGAGGGCGGAGCGCCAAGGATCACATGACACCTTCGAACGGAGCTCCCCGATGACCGAACCCGAAAACCCGGTCGCGCTGGTGATCGCCGCGCACCCCGATGATGGCGACTTCGGCGCGGCCGGGCTCACGGCGCAGCTCGCCCGCCGCGGCTGGGAGGTGCACTTCCTCGTCTGCACCAACGGCGCGAAGGGCACGAGCGACCGCGCGATGACGCGCGAGCGGCTGATCGCCTTGCGCCGGGACGAACAACGCGAGGCCTGCCGCCGCATGGGCGCGAAGCACGTCCACTTCCTCGACCACGAGGACGGCGAGCTCGTCTACGACCGGGTGTTCCTCGAAGAGCTCGTGCGCGCCATCCGCACGATCCGGCCGCATACGGTGATGACCCACGACCCGCAGGACATCGTCATCCGGGATAGCTTCATCAACCACCCGGACCACCGCGCTACCGGCACGGCCGCGCTCGACGCTGTGTACCCGACGGCCCGGGACCATCTGAACTTCCCGGAGCACCTGGAGCAGGGCATCGAGCCGCACAAGACGCGGGAGGTGCTGCTCTGGAGCGGGAACAACCCGAACTACGACATCGACATCACCGCCGACGTCGAGCTCAAGATCGAGGCGCTGCTCGCCCACCGCACCCAGTTCGGCGACCGCGAGGAGTTCATCCAGTTCGCCAAGGAGCGCTGGCGTTCGGAGGATGGCCGCTATCTCGAGCGCTTCAAGCGCGTCGTCCTCCAGTTCTGAGGTGTAGCCTGTGGCCATGGACGACCGCCCCGGCACTTCGCGCGACAACCCCGTGGTGCGGCACGCCGCGCGCATCCTCCTGCTCGATGACGACGACCGGCTGCTACTCTTCCGCTGGCAGGTGCCCTCCGAAGGTGCCGCGGATTCGCGGACGGTCTGGATTACGCCCGGCGGCGGGCTCGATGCGGGCGAGACGCACGAGGCCGCCGCGGTCCGGGAGCTCTGGGAGGAGACGGGCCTCCAGGGCGTGCCCATCGGGCCCTGCGTCTGGGAGCGCTCCCACGTCTTCCGCATCCATGACTACTGGATGGACCAGCGCGAGCGGTACTTCGTCGCCCGCGCGCCGCACGGCCTGGTCGACAGCACGAACTGGACCCGCGAGGAGCAGGAGTGGTTCCGCGAGCACCGCTGGTGGCAGGCGCGGGATATCGTGGCCGCCCGCGAGGAGCGGTTCGCCCCGCGGATGCTCGGCGAGCTGCTGATCGCCGGGCTCACGGGCGGATTCCCGGCGCACCCGCTCGTGGTCGACGTGTGATGGACCCCGCGCCGGACCTCCGCGCCGCCGTCCTGGACATGGCGGCCGCCGAGGGCTTCGAACACACGCGGATCGCCCCGGCCGGGCCGCTGCTCACGGCCCGCGAGACGGCGCTGGCGCGGCTCGCCGCGGGCGACCTCGCCGAGATGGGCTGGATGACGGAGGAGTGGCTCACCCGCGCCACCGACCCCGGCGCGTTCCTTGCCGGTGCCCGGTCGGTGGTCATGGTGGCGCTGCCCTGCCGCACCCGTGACCCGGACGTGCCGGCGGACGGCGTGGCCCGCGGCCGGGTCGCGCGGTACGCCCGCGGCCGGGACTACCACCGCGTGTTCGAATCGCGGCTGCGGCGGGTGGCGCGCCGCCTGTGCGAGGAGCTCGGCGGCGACGCGCGGGCCACGGTGGACTACGGCCCCCTGCTGGAACGGCCGCTCGCCGCCGCCGCGGGGATGGGCTGGCTCGGCAAGTCCTCGATGCTCCTGGTGCCGGGCGCCGGGCCGTGGGTGCTGCTCGGCGCGGTCGCCACGAACCTCGACCTCGCGCCGGACCGGCCGCTGCGCAAGTCCTGTGGCAGCTGCACGCGCTGCATCGTTGCCTGCCCCACGGGCGCCATCGCCCCCGATGGCCAAGTGGTCGACGCGCGTCGGTGCATCAGCTACCACACGATCGAGAACCGGGGGCCGGTCCCGCGCGAGTTGCGCCGCCACTTCGGCGACTGGGTCTTTGGTTGCGACGCCTGCCTCGACGCGTGCCCCGTCGGTGCCGGGTGCGCAACCAGCTGGCCCGACTTCGAACCCCCCGGCGTGGACGATGCCCTTCCGGCCCTCGCGGACCTGCTCGCCCTCGATGACGCCGCCTTCGCGGACCGCTTCCGCGGCCGCGCGGTGATGCGGGCGAAGCGTGACGGGCTCGCGCGGAACGCCTGCATCGCGCTGGGCAACACCGGCACGGCAGCTGACGTGCCCGTACTCGCCGCGGCCCTGCGCGACCGCGCGCCACTGGTCCGGGGCCACGCCGCCTGGGCGCTCGGCGAGCTGGTCGCGCGCGGCGTCGCCCCGGCGGAGCAGGTGTCGGCCCACCTGGCCGCGGCGCTCGCGTGCGAGACCGATGACTTCGTGCGCGAAGAACTCGCTGCCGCCATGTTGTCACCGCAACAATCGTGATATCCGGTTGCGAATTCGTTATGCTCCGCGCAACTCGTGGCAAGTGAGGCAACCGTGGCAGACGTCCGGGCTGAGGACCTACCGTTGTTGGAGCGGCGCAGGGTGGAAGCGGGGGTGCTGGTACCGGTGATCCGGGCGCTACAGGCGGCGTTCGGCGAGGCGGAGGTGAACGCCGTCGTCGGGAAGACGATCCGGGAGATTGCCCGGGCCCAGGGCGAAGCCGCGGCCCGCCAGCGGCCCGTCGCGAAGATGGCGGACGTCGCCGACCGGTTCGTGGACGGCGTGCTCCAGGAGGGGTCGCTCATCGTCGATATCGTCGAACACGACGAGCACGCGTTCGGGTTCAACGTCACGCGCTGCAAGTTCGTGGAGATGTACGAGGCGATGGGCGCGCGCGACCTCGGCTTCCTGCTCTCCTGCAACCGCGACTTCGCGATGTTCGAGGGGATGGCGCCCGGGTTCGGCTTCGAACGGACGCGCACACGCATGGAGGGCGCGTCCCACTGCGACTTCCGCTACCGGCTGGGCGGGCCCGCCTGAGGGCGGCGAGTGCCATCGCGGCAGCAGGTGGCGCGCCGCGCTGCCTATAATCGCCTTCGTGCCCGCTTCGACGCCGCAGAAGACCCGACTCGTCATCCTCGATTCGCACGGCATCCTCTTCCGTGCGTTCTTCGCGCTGGCCAACGTGCCCCAGCCGCTCATGAGCTCGAAGGGCGAGCTCACGTTCGCCACCCACGGCTACGCCGAGACCCTCATCCGCGTGCTGGACCTGCTGAAGCCGACCCACATCTGCGCCGCCTGGGACGCCGGGGGCAAGACCTTCCGGCACGAGGCGAGCGTCGAGTACAAGGCCACGCGCCGCGAGACTCCCTCGGACCTGCTGCCCCAGATGGCGCGCGTCCGCCAGATGCTCGAAGCCTTCAACATCCCGATCTTCGAGTACCCCGGTTACGAAGCCGACGACGTCGCTGGGACGATCGCGAAGCTGGCGTCGAAGCAGGGGATCGAAACGTACATCGCGACGCTCGACACCGACCTGGTCCAGCTCATCGGCCCGAACGTCAACCTCTTCATGTTCCGACCGTATCAGCGCGACACGGTCGACTACAACGAACAGCGGGCGGCGGAACGATATGGCTTCAGCCCGATCTACATGATCGACTACAAGGCGCTCAAGGGTGACACCTCCGACAACGTCGAGGGCATCAAGGGCATCGGCGAAAAGACGGCGACAGACCTGATCCGCCAGTTCGGTTCGGTTGAGCAGATCTACGAGAACATCGAGCTGGTGCGGCAGCCGGCGCTGAAGAAGAAGCTGGTCGAAGGCGAAGCGGTCGCGCGGCGCAACAAAGAGCTGGTCACGATCCACACCGACCTCGATGTCGACTTCGACCTCGAACGGTGCCGCGTGCAGGACTATGACCGCGACCGCGTGATGGCGCTCTTCCGCGAGCTGGAGTTCCGCGTGCTCGCGCAGCGGCTCGATGAGGTGCTCGGCGCCCAGCCGACCGCCACGAAGCAGGCCGCCGCGGACGTCGAGACGCACTACGAGAAGGTGTGCGACGACGCGGCGCTGGTCGCGCTCGAAGCGACGCTGCGGGCGGCCGGCTCGTTCGGGTTCGCGGCGTTCTCCACCGCTGGCGATACGGCGCACCCGCTCCTCCTCGGGCTGGCGTTCGCGACGGAGCCGGGCCGCGCCTGGTACGTGCCGGTCGGGCACGCGCCGCGGCTCGATGCGCCGGTCGAGCAGCTCCCGGCGGCGCGCGTCTTCGCGGTGCTCGGCCCGCTGCTTGCCGACCCCGCCCTGGGCAGGACCACTTACGGCACGAAGTACCTCAAGCACCTGCTCGACCGCTACGGCGCGGAGCTCACGGACGATGCGTTCGACGTGTCCATCGCGGCGTTCCTCCTCGGCGAGACGTCGTCGACGCTGAACGCGCTGGTCAACGAGCGGCTCGGCGTCGAGATGGTCGCGCTGACGAGCCTGACCGGCACGGGCCGCAACACGATCTCGCTCGCCCAGTGCGAGGTGGACCGGGTGGCGGAGTACGGCTGCCAGCAGGCGGAGATGCTGCTCCGCGTGCGGCCGCCGCTCGAAGAGCAGCTCAACGAGCGCGGGCAGTGGCCGCTCTTCGCCGAGATGGAGCTGCCGCTCGTCCCGGTGCTCTATCGCATGGAGCGCGAGGGCGTGGCGATCGACATCTCCGTGCTGCGCGAGCTGGCAAGCCAGATGAGCGGCGACATCACCCGTTCGGAGCGCGAGATCTACGCGCTCGTCGGCCACGAGTTCAACATCGGCAGCCCCCAGCAGCTCAGCGACGTGCTGTTCAAGGAGCTCGGCCTCCCGAAGAGCCGGAAGACGACCCAGGGTTACAGCACCGACCAGCGCGCGCTCGAAGCGCTGCGCCCGGTGAGCCCGATCATCGACCTGATCTTCGAGTACCGCGGGCTGACCAAGCTGAAGTCGACCTACCTCGACGCCCTGCCGATGACGGTGGGCGAAGACGGCCGCATCCACACGGACTTCCAGCAGACGGTCGCGGCGACCGGCCGCCTTTCGAGCACGAACCCGAACCTCCAGAACATCCCCGTGCGCACCGACACCGGCCGCGACATCCGCCGCGCGTTCGTGGCGTCCGGCTTCCGCGACGCGTGGTTCGTGGCGGTGGACTACTCGCAGATCGAGCTGCGCGTGCTCGCCCACGTGACCGGCGACCGCGGCCTGATCGACGCGTTCCTTGCCGACCAGGACATCCACCGCGCGACCGCAGCGACCGTCTACGGCGTGCAGCCCGAGGACGTCACACGGCAGATGCGCGACACCGCGAAGATGGTGAACTTCGGGATTGCCTACGGCATGGGCGAATTCGGGCTCGCTTCGCGCACGGGGATGAGCCGCGAAGACGCCGACGCGTTCATCCGCAGCTACTTCGCGAACTTCCCTGGCATCGCGGACTGGCAGACGAAGACGCTGCAGTTCACGAAGGAGAAGGGTTACGCGGAGACGGTGTTCGGGCGCCGGCGCTACCTGCCGGCCATCCACAGCTCGAACTTCCAGGTGCGTAGTGCGGCCGAACGCGAAGCCATCAACATGCCCATCCAGGGCACGGCGGCCGACATCATCAAGGTCGCGATGATCCGCGTGGACGCCGAGATGCGCGCCCGCGAGCTGGCCAGCCGGATGATCCTCCAGGTGCACGACGAGCTCATCTTCGAGTGCCCGGCGGAAGAGGTGGACGCCGTGAAGGAGCTCGCCACCCGCATCATGCCCGCAAGCCTGGAGATGGCGGTGCCGCTGAAGGTGGATGTGAAGCAGGGCCGCAACTGGGGCGAGATGGGGTAGTCCCGGCGCCCGCCCGCTCGCGGGCTACTCGATGTGCGAGAGGGCGAAGGAGCGTGCGTCGCGGAACGAGTAGAGCAGCGTGCAGCCGCTTTCTCGGAACAAGCGCCGGATCCCGGGGTCGGAGAAGGCGCGGCGGTCGGTGCTGACGAAGGCGCAGTACTCGTTGGGCCTCGGCAGGTCCGCGAGCACGGAGGCGGCGATGGCGGCGTCGGGGCCGGCTATCCGCGACCGGAGGCGGAGCGCTGTTGCGGCGGCGATCGTCGCGGCGTCCAGCGGGACCATCGCGGCAATCGGCAGCAATTGGTCGCGCGTGGCAGCCAGCCGCTCATCGAGCCACTCCGCGCTGACGACAAGCCGGCTCGCGGTGTCGGCCGCCTGGGCAGCGAGGTCGGCCATGCTGCTGGAACGCCGCAGCTGTGTTACTTCGGTCTCGAGTGTGCGGGCTGCCGTCCGGCGTTCGCGGCCGCGACGCCCCAGTGCTTCCTCGCACTCGAGGAACGAATAAGCCGGAAGCACCAGCTCGAGACGCCCCGTCGCGGCAAGCGTGACCAGCGCGGCTGCGTCGCGCCAGCCCTCCTGCTCCCAGGCGAGGGCGAGTATGAAGTTGGTCTCGGCGTAGAGCCTCACGCGGCGCGGGCTTCGATGATGTGGCTCTCTTTGAACTCCCGGAACAGCCCGGCGTGGTCGCCTTCGGGAAGGGCGTAACCGGCCGAAAGGTCGTACAGCCAGCGCTCGGCGAGCATGTCGAACGCGAGCTGGCCCACGTTGTCCAGCGATATTCCCGACCCCTCGACGTACGGTCCCAGGAGCGGCTGTGCGTCGAGCTCGACCGGCTCTTCGGCGCCACGCGGCCAGGCGTAGATCCGCTCGGGCGTGATAATGAGGAACATCGCGTCGTGGCCGGCGCGCGGCGGGCGGAGGAAGTCCCAGATGTCCTTCGCCCATTCGCGGTCGGTGTCGCGCCGGGCGCGGACATCGACGCGCGCGAGCAGCCCGCCATCGGGCGCGTAGACGAACAGGTCGTACCACGGTTCCATGCCCGGATTGTACGCGATCGGCCGGCTGCCTCGTCCCGGGAAACGCGAGGGAAAGTCCACCGGGATGCGATGGGGGCGAAAGCAGCTCGACGTAACCGCGAGGAGACCGATGCTCGGCGCACCATAGGGTGGAACACAAGGGGCGACGTACCTCCGCCCCCATCCGGACTCGCCCGGGCAGTTGGCAGCCTGCCCGGGCCTTCTTCTTATCCGAAGTTGTGGCCCTCCGGCGCCTGGATCAGCCCCGGCAGGGGGCAGCGCCAGAGCCGCTCCGCGATCACGTTTGGGAAGCCGCTCTTGTCGTTGTCCACGCGGCCGCGGATGACCACGAACGCGGTCCCGCGGACGAGCTCCCGCTGGGCGTCGGCGAGCTTCGGGTAGACGACGATGTTCGAAAGGCCGAACTCGTCTTCGAGCAGCATGAACATCACGCCGCTCGCGGTCTGGGGCTTCTGGCGGGTGACCACCATCCCGGCGATTTCGATCGTGGCGCCGTCGGGTAGCCGGTTCGCGTTGCCCGGCCCGCCGAGCTGGCGGCTGCTGATGACGCCTTCGTTCAGCAGCGGCCGGACGAGCGCCATCGGGTGCGCCTTGCCGGTCGTCCCCAGCAGCTCGAAGTCCCAGGCGAGCTCCTGCCAGGGGCTGAGCTGCGGGAGCCCGGCCATGTCCTGGTGGGTCGGGAGGGGGAGGGCGGGCTGAAAAGCGATTTTCGATTTTCGATTTTCGATTTCCGCTACTCGGGCGTTGTTCGCGTTCTGGAGGTCGACTTCGTCGGATTGCCGCCGTCTGCGGCCTTCGACGCGGGATTCGCCCTGGACCAGGAGCCCGAGCTGCCAGAGGAGCTCGCGCCGCGGCAGGCCGAACTCGTCGAGCGTGCCCGCGCGGATGAGCGCCTCCGCGTCGTCGCGCTGGAGGCGGGCGCGCGTCACCAGGTCGTAGAGCGAGCGGAATGCACCGCCCTCTTCCCGGGCGCGGACGATGCGCTCGGCGGTGGTGAGTCCGCGCCCGCGGGTGCGCCAGCCGCCGCCCATGCCCTTCACCTGGTCCAGCCCCAGGCGGATGGCGTCGAGCTCAGGCCAGGCGTAGGCGCGGCTGGCGTTGATCGCGGGCGCCAGGACCTCGATGCCGTGGCGGCGCGCATCGCCGGTGAGCACTTCGACCGAGTAGAAGCCCATGGGCTGCGCGTTGAAGAGCGCGCAGTAATACGCCACCGGGTAGTGGTAGCGCAGCCAGCAGGATTCGTAGGCGAGCAGCGCGAAGGCGACCGCGTGGCTCTTCGGGAAGCCGAAGGCGGCGAACGCGGCCATCTTGTCGAACGCGATTTCGGCAGCTTCGCGGCTGACGCCCATCCTCGCGGCGCCGGCGTAGAACTCATCGGCGAGCGCCTGCATCGCCTCGGTCGAGCGCTTGCGGCTCATCGCCCGGCGGAGGCGGTCGGCCTGGCCAGGGGTGAACCCGGCGACGGCGCAGGAGATCTGGAGCACCTGGTCCTGGTAGAGCACGTGCCCCAGGGTCTCGCCGAGGCACCCTGCGAGCAGGGGCGCCAGCTCCGGGTGCCCGTAGTCGACCTCGATCGGTTCGCCGCGGGCGAGGCGCTTGCGGTACTCCATGTACGGGTGGAACGCGCCGGCCATGATCGGCCCCGGCCGGATGATTGCTACCTGTACGGCGAGGTCGTCGATGGTCGATGGGCGCGTGAACGGCAGCGACTGGATCTGCGCGCGGCTCTCGATCTGGAAGGTGCCCATGGTGTCGCCCGCCTGGATGGAGGCGAAGATCTCCGGGCTGTCGTGGGGGATGCGGCCGAGGTCCACGCGGATGCCGTGCACCTCTTCGATGATGTCCTGGCAGTCATCGACGGCGGAGAGCATGCCGAGGGCGAGGAAGTCGATCTTCACGAAGCGGGCGTCGTCGATCGAATCCTTGTCCCACTGGCAGATGTAGCGGCCCTCCATGCGGGCGGGCTCGATCGGGACGACGGTGGAGATGGGGTCGGCGGAGATGACCACCCCGCCGACGTGCTGGCTGATGTGGCGCGGGAAGCCGGCTGCTTCGCGGGCGAGCTGGACGAGGTCCTGCCAGATGGGCGTGCCCACGAGCGGGCGGAGCTCGGGGATGTGTTGCATCTCCTGGGCGATCTCGGTGGCGCCGGAGAAGTGGCCGCCGAGCTTGTTCAGCTTCGCCAGCACCGGCACGGGCAGCCCGAGCGCCTTGCCGATATCGAGCACGGCGTTCTTGAAGCGATAGGTCGGGAAGGCGGCGACGAGGGCCGCGTGTTCGTGCCCGAACCGCTCGTACACCTGCCGCAGCAGCTCGTCCCGGATGTCCCGCGGGAAGTCGAGGTCGATGTCCGGGAGCGAATGGAGCTCCTCGTTCAGGAACCGCTCGAGATAGAGGTTGTTCTTCACGGGGTCGATGTGGGAGAGCCCGATGAGGTAACAGACGATCGAGCTCACGGAGGAGCCGCGCCCGCGACCGACGGGCCGGACATCCGGCGGGAGATCCCGTTCGCGGCCGTGGAGGATGTGGGCGATTTCGCCGGCCATCTTCAGCACTTCCCAGTAGACCAGGAAGAAGCCCGCGAGGCCGTGCTTTTCGATGAGCCCGAGCTCGCGTTCGAGGCGGGAGCGCGCCTCGGTGCGCGTGGTGGCGTCCTGCGTGTCGTAGCGGCGGCGAAAAGCGCGTTCGCAGATGCCGCGGAGGTGGCTATCGAGCGTCGCCCCATCGGGGACGTCGTGGTCGGGCAGGCGGTAGGGCAGGTCGGCGGTGAGGTCGAACGTGCAGCGCTCCGCGATGGCGACGGTGTTCGAAAGCGCGCGCGGGTACCGCTCGAACCGGGGGGCGAGGTCCAGCGGGTGCTTCAGGAAGTACTCGGAGTTGGGCCGCCGCACCTGGTGCGAGCTGTCCAGCGTGAGCCGGTGGCGGACCGCGACGAGCACGTCGTTCAGGCGGTGGCGCGCGCGCACGTGGTAGTGGGCGTTGTTCGTGGCGACGGCTTCGAGGCCAGCTGCTTCCGCGACTTCGGCGAGCGCGGCCACGCGCGCGCTATCGCCGTAGACGTCGTGGTGCTGGAGCTCGACGTAGAAGTGGTCCGCGCCGAGGGCGTCGCGGTATTCGGCGGCGAGCGCGAGGGCGCCGCGCCGGTCGCCGGATTCGAGGAGCTGCGCGAGCGGCCCCTGGCGGCAGCCGGAAAGCACGATCAGGCCCGCCCGGTGCGCGAAGAGCTCGTCGCGCGGGGTGAGCGGCGTGTCCTTGCCGTGCTGGATGTAGGCGCGGCTGAGGAGGCGGCAGAGGTTGCGATAGCCTTCGACCGTCTCGGCGAGGACGGTGAGGTGGGCGGTCGTGCCCGTGGTGGGGCCGTCGACGGTCAGCTCGACGCCGGTGATGGGCTTGATGCCGCGCTCGCGGGCGGCCTTCGCGAACTCCATCGCGCCGTAGAGGTTGTCGTGGTCGGTGACGGCGAGGGCGGGATAGCCGAGGGCGACGGCGCGGTCGACGAGCTCATCGGTGGAACTGGCGCCCTCGCGGAGGGACCAGCAGGAGTGAGCGTGGAGCTCGGCATAGGGGCCCATCGCGCCAGTATAGAACAAACGTTCTTGTCTTTGTGGGGTGGGGCGTGGGTCTTTCCCGATTCCCCGCTTACATTTCCCTTGCATACGACATAAGCGCTCGCGTTTTGTGCGCGCACGCGGTAAAGTGCGCTTCACTCTGCCCCCACGAGCGTGCATATGACTCGGCGTATTGTCCTGCTTGCCGCCCTCGCGGCCACCCTCGTCCCCAGCCTTGCCGCCTTCGCCACCACCGCGGAGGCCGAAGCCGCGCCGAAGCCGGTCTGCCCCGGCTCCGCGGTGAACGCGCGTGCCTCGGTGGCCACCGCGCCGACGATCACCGTCGACCCGGCCCAGGCCTACCCCGGCGACACTGTGACCGTGACGATCACCGGCTTCCTGCCGAACATCGACACCGAGCTCACGCTGCGCATCGGCGGCGACCCGGTGGTCGATACCGGCACGACCGATGCGACCGGTCGGGTGGTCCTCACGTTCACCGTGCCGGCCGCCCTCAGCGGGACGTACGACCTGCGGGCGACGAACGCGAACCTCTGCGGCATCATCGGCCAGCTCACCATCCTGCCGCGCAACATCCCGACGCCCACGCCGACGCAACCCACGCCTCCGACGCCCACCGCCACCACCACGGCCACGCCCCCGCCAACGCAGGTGACCACGACGCCGACGCTGGCAGCGACCAACACGCCCACCCGCCCGGCGGCAACCCCGGCCGTGCCGGTCGCCGGCGGCGGCAATAGCGACGGGCCGTTCAGCGGCGGCAGCGGCAACATGGCGATGATCGCGCTCGGCCTCGTCGCCGTGAGCGGCGCCTTCCTCCTCTTCCGCACGTCCCATCGCCCGGCGCACGTTGCCGCGGCCGATATGCCCGACGAGTGGTCCACGGAAGTCCTGCCGGAGCCGGTGACCCGCCCGGTGGGCCGGACGCGCAGCCTCCTGATGTCTGCCGGTAAGGGCATCGCCAGGAACTGGCTGAAGCGCCGCTAAGCCCGGCCAACCGCCACGAACGACGGGGCGCCCATTGGGCGCCCCGTTTCTGTTGCGCGAAGATCGAGGTTGCTTTGGGGAAGCAGCTGACTCCTGCTCGATGAGCGCGCGAAGCCAACAGCCAATAGCCAACAGCCAAGAGCAAAAAAGGGCCGCCGGCGCCGGGGTCTCAGCTTGGGAGGTGCCTTTACAACCACGAAGCGCGCGGCAAGCCCACCTACAGTGTCGGCTTTCCCCGGCGCCCCCGCAGGGTTTTCGCTCATTTCTTGGCGCTACTGATCTTCGGGAACCATGCCGATCTCTCTATTGCCATGGGATTCCCGACCCACGCATCGCCAATGCCCGGGGGCGAACCGCCCCTCGCGGCCCAGCTGGACGAGCACGGCTGGGAGATCCATTGCGCCGCGCCCGGCTGTGGCGCAAAGATCGCCGATTGCTCCTGGCTCGACCTCCAGATGGCCATGATCCTCCGCCTCGCCGATGAGCTGACCGCCCGCAAGGCGATGGCATCCCTCCCTGCGCCGCAGATGCGCTACTACCGCCTGGGCGTCGAGTTCCCCTGGGGGTGGCGCCAGCGCGACAGCGACGGTCTGTGGCAGTTCATGCCGCAGCGCGCCCGCCGGCCGGTGACCTCGGCCGCCACCCGCACGCGCGAGCTGCGCGTGATCCGCGGCCACGTCCGCTCCATCGGCGCGAGCTCCGAGGGCGTCCCGCCACTGGCGGTCGCCTGCCCGGTCTGCAACGCCGAGCAGGTCATCGAGCCGCTGCGCCGCAAGGGACTGCCCGTCGTCGGCGAGTGACCGCGGGGGCTACGCCATGATCGCTTCCGGCGTGAATGCCTCCGCGATGTTGCCCAGCTCGCGGTGGCGGGCGATCTCCTCTTCGCTGAGCCCGAGCAACTCCCGGTAGAAGTAGTCGTTGTGCTGGGCGAACAACGCCGGCGTCGTCCGGATGCCCACGTTCGACTTCGAGAAGTGGTACGGGGGCACCGAGAACGGGGTCTCCGGGTAGTCGTCGGTCGCGGGGAGCGTCTTCCATACGCCCGTCGCGGCGAGGTGCTCGTCCTCGGTGACATCGCCGGCGCTCAGGACCGGCCCGGCGGTGACGCCCGCCGCCTGGAGCTCGCGGAAGAGCTGCTGCTGGTCCTGGGTCGCCGTCCATTCGGCGATCCGCTCTTCGAGCATGTCCTCGACGGCCGCGCGGCCGGCCGCGGTCGCGAGCTCCGGCGATGTCGCCCACGCCGGGTTGCCCATGTGCCGGGTGAGCGCGGCCCATTCCGCGTCGCTGCGGCAGCTGATCGCGATCCAGGCGTCCTCGCCGCGCGCGGGAAAGACGCCGTTCGGGACGAAGCCCTCGAGGCTGCGGTTGCCCAGGGAGACGTGCTCGCGGCCGTTCCAGGCGGCATCGAGCGCGGCCTGCGGGAACATCTGGGATGACACTTCGGCCTGGGCTGCCTCGATGGTCTGGCCTTCGCCCGTGCGGCGGCGGTGGCGCAGGGCGGCGAGCGCGGCGACCGCGCCATGCATGCCGGCATAGAAGTCGCCGGCGAAGACCTGCACGTTCGTCATCGGCGCATCGTCGCGGTAGCCACGGAGGATGGTCGAGCCGCCGACCGCGTCCATGTGCGCGCCGTAGCCACGGCCCTGGATGTAGTCGCCGGTCCGGCCGAATGCGGGCAGGTGGAGGATGATGATATCCGGGCGGATCGCGCGGATCGCGGCGTCGTCGAGCCCGAGCTTTTCGAGCGTGCCGATGGCGAGGTTCTCGGCGGTGATGTCGCTGATGCGGAGGAGCTGCTTCACCAGCTCCAGTCCCTCCGGCGTGCGGCTGTCGACCGTGACCGACTTCTTGTTGCGAAGCACGTGGATGAACGCGGGGCTGTTGTTCCAGGGCCGCGGCCCCGGGTTGTTGTTCGGGTGGCCGCCGAGCCACGGCGGGATGGCCATGCACATCATCGGGTCCATGCGCGCCGAAGCGGCCCGGGTCATCGGGTTCCAGATGCCCGGATTCTCGACCTTGATGCATTCGGCGCCCATGTCGGCCAGGTACATCGTCGCCGACTGGCCGGCCCACACGGCCGAGAAGTCGCAGATGCGGATGCCGGCGAGCGGCAGGTAGTCGTTCATGCGACCACTCCCTGTGCGTAGAGGCTGTCGATCTTCGCGGCGTCGTAGCCGGCTTCGTCGAGGACCGCGCGGGTGTGCTCGCCGAGCATCGGCGCGGCGTGCCGGATCCGCCACGGCGTGCGGTCGAGCTGGTAGGGCCGCCCGAGCATCGGGAACCGGCCGAGGGTGGCATGTTCGACCTCGGTCCAGAGGCCGCGCTCGCGGAAGACCGGGTCCTCGTAGAGGTCCTTGCCGGTGAACAGAGGTGCGACGATGGCGTGGGCGTTGCGCGCCGCCTCCCAGATCTCGCGGCGGGTGCGCGTCAGCATCCACGGGTACACCACCGCGTCCGCGTCCTCCTTGGCCGTGGGGTCGAGCACGACCATCGGGTCGAGCCAGCGCGGCGCGCGGAACGTGTCGTCGTCGATCATCTCGACGAAGCGGTTCCAGTAGTTCCCGAACGAGGCGGTCACCTCGACGTAGCCGTCGGCGCAGGGGTAGATGCCGCCGGCGATGCCCGCGCTCGGCCCCGGCGGGCGGCTGTTCACGCGCCCGGTGAACCGGTAGGCGAGGATCGACGAGCTCCGCCGGTCGACGCTGTTGATCTGCACCTCGAAGAGCGGTACGTCGATCGCCTGGCCGATGCCGTGGACTTCGTAGGCGTGGGCCCCGCCGAGCGCGGCGATCGCGCCCATAGCCCCGCACTGCATCAGCGCGGCCATGCCGCCGAGCTTGAGCGGCTCGCGGTCGAGCAGGCCGTGGCTCCACATCTCACCGCCCATCGCGAAGAGGACGGTCTCGGAGAGGGCGTAGTCGCGGTATGGCCCGGCGTTGCCGAAGTTCGTCAGCGAAACGACGGGCACGTCCTTCACCGGCCGGATGGCGTCGTAGGTCAGGCCGAGCCGTTCGGCCTTCGCCGGCGGCAGCGCCACGAGGACGAGGTCGGCGAGGGGGACCAGGTCCTGCAACACCGCGCGCCCGGCCTCCGTGCCCAGGTCGAGGACGACGGATTCCTTGTTGGTGTTGAGGAACTGGTACGTGCCGCTGCGTTCGATGCCCGGCTCGTCTCCGAGCCACGGGCCGAGCTGGCGGGCAGGGTCGCCGCCGGGCCGCTCGACCTTGATCACGCGGGCGCCGAGGTCGGCGACGAGCTTGGTGGTGTACGGACCGGCGATGTGGCTCGAAATGTCGAGGATCGTCAGTCCTTCGAGTGCGTCCACAGGCACCCTCTCGAAGGGGATACGGGAATGTATCGCACTCGGGTGGCTTGTGTCCGGCCCCGCACTCCGCTTGACTGTGCGCGACGGCGCGCCGCCGTCGGAGGGGGATGCCATGGATGACCGGGTGGTGGGCCCGCTGCGAGAGCTCCGCGGACAGCTGCACGATGGGCTGCGCCAGCTGCAGGTGGCGGCCGCGAGCATCGGCGAGGCCGAGGATGCGGTGAGCCAGCAGGCGCTGGATGGCGCGCTCGCCTACCTCGAAGGCGTGCTCCTGCCCTACTTCGGGGCCGAGGAGTTCACGATGTTCATCGCGATCGACGGCGTGATCGGCACGACCGGCGCGAGCAACATCATGGTCGCCCAGCACGGCGCCATCCGCGAAATGGTGGACGACCTCCGCAAGGTCGCCGATGCCGCCCGCGAGGCGGGGAGCGTCGATGCGTACGCGCGCTACCTGGTGCCGTTGCTGCACGGGCTCTACGCCGCCGTGCGCCTCCACCTCGAATCCGAGGACGATGCCTACCTGCCGCTCCTGGATGACCACCTGAGCGAGTCCCAGGTGGGCGTCATCCGCGACAACCTGGAACGGATCGCGACGAAAGGCGGTGCCGCGCCGGAAGGCCAGATGGCCGGCGTGAACCTGTAAGCCGCACTCAGCGGGCTGGGAAGATGGCGAAGGTCCCGAGCGCCTTCGCGACGAGCCGGCCGCCGTTGTGCAGCTCCGATTCGAGGACCGCGATGCGCCGCCCCTTGTTGACCACGCGCGTCTCACAGTCGACCGTCCCTTCGCGCACGGGAGCGATGTAGACGATCTTGACCTCGATGGTGGCGCAGGATTCGGACTCGTCCATCTGGCTGTAGACCGCGGCGCCCATCCCGTTGTCTGCGAGCGCGTACATGGCGCCGCCGTGGAGGACGCCGTGCGGGTTGAGGAGCTCCGGCCGGACAAGCAGCCGGCAACGGCTCACGCCCTCGCCGCGCTCGTACATATCGAGCCCGAGGAGTTGCCCGAAGCCCTGGTCCTCGGTTGGTTGCTTCGCCATGGGTCGGCCTCCTGTCGTCGCGCGGGCGGCAGCGTAGCAGAGCGCAGGTGGGAACGCCGGTAGCCCGTTCGCTTGGTACACTACGGCCGCATCCCAGCCTGCGCCCGGAGCTGAACCATGTACCGACGCCTCTTCAGCGGCATCATCGACCAGGGGAACACGCGGACCTTCATCGAAGCGATGCGCGAGGCCCGCGACCACCAGACCGACCGCGGCATCCGCGCCCGGACGTCCATCTGGGGGGCGATGACGGGGCAGACCAACGGCATGGTCATCGTTAGCGACTTCGAAACGCTCGACGACCTCGAGCGGTTCACCGAGATGGCGGCCGAAGACGCGAGCTTTGCCACGATGCGCCGCGCGGTCGCGTCGCAGCTCGTCTTCGATGCATCAGACGTGTCGATCCACCGGCTCTCGTACCACTCGGAGGGGCTCTATTCGAGCGAGGACGCCACGGCGCCCCGGCGGTACATGCGCGTCCTTTCGGGCGAAGTGCAGGCAGGGAGACATCGCGAGTTCGTGATGGCCATCTCCCAGGCGCTCGAATTCCAGAAGCAGCGTGGCATCGATGCGACGACCAGCGTCTGGTCGGCGGTGACCGGTCACACCTCCGGGGTCTCGGTGGTGGCCGAATTCGACACGCTGGCGGAGCTCGAGCGGTTCGACGAGCTCGCCCAGAAGGACGCGGAGTTCGCCGAGCTGCGCAAGGCGTCCCGCGCGTCGATGGTCTTCCTCACGAGCGACGTGGCGCTCTACCGCAACCTCGCCTGACGGCGCGGTTGCCTGCAGACTGATACGAACGGGCATGTGAGCGGGGCGCCGCCGCGGGCGGGCCTGCATGGCCACGAGTGGCCGCGGTGGCGGTGGCGGAGGCGTGTGTGATCGAACGAGTGGCGCGGGGGTTCCTCACGGCGCCCCGGCTCTGGGGCCTCTCCGAGGCGAAGATCGACCCCTACACGGCCGGCATGGTCCTCGTCCTCGGGCTCGGCATCCTCGTCCGGGCGATCCAGGTGGTCCCGGCGGACTTCCCGCTGAACGACGGCGGCATGTTCTACGCGATGACGCGGGACCTCCAGGCGAACGGCTACCGGCTCCCTGAGTTCACCAGCTACAACGGCGGCCACATCCCCTTCGCCTACCCGCCGCTCGCGTTCTACGTCACCGGCCTGGTCGATGACGCGCTGCCGGTGAGCCTGGTGACCCTCTTCCGGGTGGTCCCGCTGCTTGTGACGTGCGCCACGCTGTTCGCGTTCTGGGGGCTCGCCCGCGCGACGCTCGAATCGAAGCTGGCGGTGCTGGCAGCTGTGGCGGCCTTCACGTTCATCCCGCGCAGCTTCATCTGGCTGATCATGGGCGGTGGCGCGACGCGGTCGTTCGGGCTGTTGTTCGCGATCCTCGCGCTCACGCAGGCAGCGAAGCTGTACCGCGATGGCGGCCGCCGCCCGCTGGTCCTCGGCATCCTCCTCTCCGCGGCGACGATCCTGAGCCACCTGCAGACGGGCTGGTTCCTGGCATTCAGCACCGCCCTGTTCTGGGCCTTCCTCGGGCCGCGAAGGTCGAGCATCCTGCCCTCGGCGCTCCTCGCGGGCGGGACGCTCCTGCTGACCGCGCCGTGGTGGGGCACGGTCATGGCCTACCACGGCGCCGAGCCCTTCCTCGCGGCGAACGGCAGTGGCGGCACGCTCTTCGGGACGGAGGCGGCACGCGAGTCCTTCGTAATGGCGCTCGCCCGGTCGATCTCCACGAGCGAGCCGTTCTTCCCGCTCATCGCCGGGCTCGGGCTGCTCGGCGGGGCGCTCTGCTTCGCTCGGCACCGCCTGCTCTTCCCCGCCTGGTGGCTCGTCATCATCCTGCTCGATGTCCGCGCGTTCACGACCTACGCGGCGCTGCCGATTGGCCTGCTCGCCGGGATCGCGGTCGCCGATGGGCTGGTGCCGCTGCTCCAGCGGCTCGCCGCGAACGATGGCCCGGCCCGCTGGTGGGCATCGCCGCGGCTCAAGGTCGGTGTCGTGCTCGTGGCGATGCTCTACTTCGTCGCATTCAGTGCGACCGTGGACGAGCCGGGGTACGGCGAGCTCCGGTCGCTCCAGGCGGTCCCGGCCGAGCAGCGCGACACGATGGCGGCGATCACGCGGGTCACCCGTCCCGGTTCGGCGGTGCTCATCATCCCCGGGCGCTCGTGGGAGATCGGTAACGACGCGGAGTGGCTGCCGGTGCTCGGCGAGCGGGTGAGCGTGGCCACCGTGCAGGGTTCGGAGTGGTTGCCCGGCGGCGCCTTCGACCGGGCGATCTTCGCCTACAACAGCGCCTGGCGTTGCGCGAACAGCGACGTGGAGTGCCTCAACACCTGGGCGGTGCGGTGGGAGCGGCCGTTCGCGTACGTCTACCTGCCCACGCGCGCCGAAGGCGGGCCCTGCTGCACGGCGCTCGCCGCGTCGATGCGCGCGAGCAACGAGTACCGGCAGGTGTACCAGGGGCCTGGCGGCGAGATCTTCGAACGGCTGATCCCGGAGCTGCCCGGGGCGCCGTAGCGAGCTGTTGCGGCGCTGTAATGCG
The DNA here is from genome assembly GCA_020850615.1 of Dehalococcoidia bacterium. Lineage (GTDB taxonomy): Bacteria > Chloroflexota > Dehalococcoidia > Tepidiformales > Tepidiformaceae > JADZEI01. Next base: position 133,035 of record JADZEI010000085.1, read on the forward strand.
GCGCGCCCGGCTGTGATGCGGCGTGCGGCCGGGCGGTATCACCCTCCCGGCCGTGAACGGATGGCGAGCTGCTTCCTGGCGGTGGCGGCCTGGCGTACGCATCGTTGCGAAACTCGCGGTGCGGGGCTGCGCCGCGCTAACGCTTGCCGCGGCCGTCGTCGCCGTCGAGGGCTCTGGGCCGCACGAAGCGTCCGCACAGGCGCCGCCCGCGCACGCCCCGACGCTCACCCATGCACCCGCCTCCGGCGGCCCGGACGGCGACATGGTCCAGCCGATCGCCGCCCTCGCGGTCGCGTTCGCCGCGATGGGGCTCGCCGTTGCGCTCGTCGCGCGAGACGACGTATAAGCCGCAGCCCACTCCCGCAGCGGCATGCCAGCGCCTCGCCGATTCCGGTAGACTGGCCGGCGACCGGGCGATTCGCGATAGAACCCCGGGGCGACGTGGAGGACGGTTACATGGCTGCGCGCAGGCATCTTCTGCCAGGGCTCGCGGTCGCGACGCTCGCCGCCGTGGCGGCGGTTGCGATGCTGGGGCCCGCGGCAGGAGGGGGAGCGCCGGGTCCGGGCACGGACCAGGCCCCGCCGGGCGAGCTGCTCGGCACGTTGCCGGCCGGGATGATCGAGGGCCAGGGACTGGCAGTGCGGCGATGGGCCGGGCCGCCGACGGGGCTGCTCGACGAGGCCGCGGTCCGCAGCCTGGCGGCGCGCTACGGCCCCGCGGGTGAAGTCGCTCTCGTCGAGCTCGTCGATGCGCCGCCCGGCAAGTATGGCGACACGAACCTGCGGCCGGAGATGCAGGGCCCGCTGTGGGCGGTCGTCCTCAGCCCACCGCCGGCCATCTACGATGCGCCGCCCGGTGCGCGGCACGGCAGCGTGCGGTTCCTGGACGCGCGGAGCGGCGAGCTGATCTGGGGCATGGACGCGGCGCTGGTGGATTAGCGGTAGCCGAACGCGCGGGCACGAAAAAGGCGCCCCTGGGGGCGCCTTTCGGTTCGTTACGAGCGGTTCCGGCTTAGCAGCAGGCCCGCGGCTGGCCGCTGCCGTCCTCGGTCTGGAAGCTGGAGCCACAGGCGCAGCTCTTCGTGGCGTTCGGGTTGTAGATGCTGAAGCCGCTCTTCATGATGTCGTCGACATAGTCAATCTCGGCGCCCTGCAGGTACTGCGCGCTCTCCGGGTCGACGACGATGCGGACGCCCATCTGCTCGAGGACGATGTCGTCCTGCTCGGCGGCGCGGGCGAGCGCCATGCCGTACTGGTAGCCCGAGCAACCACCGCCCGCGACGAAGATGCGCAGCCCGCCGTCGGCGAGCTCGCGCGCTTCGAGGAGCGCCTTCGCCTTCTCGGCGGCCTTGTCGGTGATGGTAACCAGGGCTTCCTGGGTCTGAGTCATGCTTCCTCCGTGATGGCGGGCAAGGTGGTGCGCTCTCGGCGCTATTGAAAGTATAGCGCGTGCCGGGGCGCCGGGCACAACTGACCCGGATCAGCTCGGCTTCACCTTTGCCACTTTACCGCTCGCACGCAGGGACACATACTCGAAACACTTTTGTGAATTCGTTCACATGGACGCCCTCCCCGGGGGGCCACGGAGGAGTGAGTGACGGTGGTGGTCATAGACGAACGGCTCGAAAAGGCGTACCAGGACGTGGTCCGCCGCAACCCGGCAGAAGCCGAGTTCCACCAGGCGGTCCGCGAAGTCCTGGAGTCGCTGGGGCCCGTGCTCGCCAAGCGCCCGGATTTCGCGGATAGCCGCATCATCGAACGCATCTGCGAACCGGAACGGCAGATCATCTTCCGCGTCGTCTGGCAGAACGATGCCGGCGAAGTGGAAGTGAACCGCGGCTTCCGCGTGCAGTTCAACAGCGCGCTCGGACCGTACAAGGGTGGGCTCCGCTTCCACCCCTCGGTCTACCTGGGGATCATCAAGTTCCTCGGCTTCGAGCAGATCTTCAAGAACGCGCTCACCGGCATGCCGATCGGCGGGGCCAAGGGCGGCTCGGACTTCGACCCCAAGGGCCGCTCCGACGGTGAGGTCATGCGCTTCTGCCAGGCCTTCATGACCGAGCTCTACCGCCACCTCGGCGAGTACCGCGACGTCCCCGCCGGCGACATCGGCGTGGGCGCGCGCGAGATCGGCTACCTCTTCGGCCAGTTCAAGCGCATCGCCAACGAGTACGAATCCGGTGTGCTCACCGGCAAGGGCCTCGGCTGGGGCGGCTCGCTCGTCCGCAAGGAAGCGACCGGCTACGGCGCCGTGTTCTTCGCCCGGGAGATGCTCGCCGTGCGCGGCCAGGAGCTCGAGGGCCAGACCTGCCTGGTCTCCGGCTCCGGCAACGTCGCCATCTACACCATCGAGAAGCTCCACGCGCTTGGTGCGAAGGCGATCGCCTGCTCCGACTCGAGCGGGTTCGTGGTCGACGAGGACGGCATCGACGTCGAGCTCCTCAAGCAGGTGAAGGAAGTCGAGCGCCGGCGCGTCAGCGAGTACGCGACGCGGAAGCCGAAAGCCCGCTTCGTCCCCGGGGGCAACATCTGGGAAGTCCCGGCGACGGTGGCGTTCCCTTCGGCCACGCAGAACGAGATCAATGGCCACGATGCCAAGCTGCTCGTGAAGAACGGCTGCATCGCGGTCTGCGAAGGCGCGAACATGCCGACGACGCCCGACGGCATCCGCGTGTTCCAGGAGGCCAAGATCGCCTACGGCCTGGGCAAGGCGGCGAACGCTGGCGGCGTTGCCACCTCTGCCCTCGAGATGCAGCAGAACGCCAGCCGCGACTACTGGTCCTTCGAGTACACCGAAGCGCGCCTCCAAAAAATCATGAGCGAGATCCACCGGGTGTGCTACGAGACGGCCGCCGAATACGGCTCGCCGGGCGACTACGTGCTCGGCGCAAACATCGCCGGCTTCCTCAAGGTCGCCGATGCGATGGATGCGTTCGGCCTGATCTGATCCCCGCCCGCACCAGTGGCCCGCGCCTCAGGCGCGGGCCGGGGCGCTTTCGCGGTGCAGGTGGCGCAGGCCTTCGAGGTAGGAGGCGATGAGCCCTGCCTCGTGGTACGACACGCCCCGTTCCCGGCAGAACTGCTCGACAATCGGCTTCGCCTTCGAGAGCTGGTTGCGCGGCATCGTCGGGAAGAGGTGGTGCTCGATCTGGTAGTTCAGTCCGCCGTACCAGAAGTCCACCCAGAGCGGGCCGGTCACGTTGCGGGAGGTGAGCACCTGCTCGCGGAGGAAGTCCTTGCGGGTGCTGTCGGTGAGCACTTCCATGCCCTTGTGGTTCGAAGCGAAGACCGAGCTGTTGTACAGCCCGAAGACGGCCTGGTGGACCACCGCGAAGGCGATGGCCATGGGCCAGCTCCCGATTGCGAGGAGCAGCGCACCGTAGAGCACGACGTGCAGGGCCATGAAGGCCCCCTGGAGCCACGGCTTCTCCGTGTTGCCGGCGAGCAGGTGCTGCACGCTCGTGATCCGCATGTTCACCGCCTGGAACGGGAACAGGAACGGGAAGAAGAAGGCCTGGAAGCCGATGATCCGCCGCAGCTTCGGGCTGCGGGCCGCGATCTGGTCGGCGGCGAACACGACCATCGGGAACTGGATGTCCGGGTCCTTGTCGATGTGGTTCGGGTTGGCGTGGTGCTGGTTGTGCTTGGAGCTCCACCAGGTATGGCTGATGCCGATGAGCACGTTGCCGAAGAAGTAGCGCGCGACCTTGTTCGCCCGGCGCCCGCGGAATCCCTGCTTGTGGCCGACATCGTGGCCGAGCAGCGCGATCTGAGTGGATGCGAACGCGAGCAGCACCGCATCGGCGAGCAGGATCCAGGGCGACGACGCGACAATCGCGATAACGACGGCGAGTCCGAGCGTGGCGAGGGCCACGACGGTCTTCATGACGTAGTACGCAGGCCGGGCTTCGAGCAGGCCCTGCGCGATGACAATCCGCTTCAGGTCGGCGTAGTCGTTGCGCGGGCGGGGTGCAGGGGCGGTGGGGGAAAGGACGGGTTCGACCAGGACAGGCGCGGTCATCGGCCTCCACGAGATAGAGGCTCGCGCCTCAGGGCGCCGCGTCCCGGCGCCGATCACTGCCATCACCGTACCACGCGGCCCGGGCGGCGTCGCGATCGAACCGTAAACGGCTCGACACAGCCCCGGCGATCGCTGATAACAGGGTCATGGGAGAACGCCGCGCCACCATCGTCCGTAAGACCGCCGAGACATCGATCGAGCTCACCCTGGACCTCGACGGCACCGGCACGTTCGCCATCGACACGGGCATCGGCTTCTTCGACCACATGCTCAGCCATATCGCCAAGCACGGCGTGTTTGACCTCGAGCTGCGCGCCACCGGCGACCTCCACGTCGACCAGCACCACACCATCGAGGACTGCGGGATCGCGCTCGGCGAGGCGCTGGCGGTGGCGCTGGGCAACAAGGCGGGCCTGGTCCGCGCCGGCTCGGCCTACATGCCGCTCGACGAGGCGCTCGCCTTCGCGGCGGTGGACCTCAGCGGGCGGGCGTACTCGGTGTTGGAGCTGCGCCTGCTCGGTCGCGAAGTGGGCGGCTTCGAAGCGCACCTCCTGGAGCACTTCCTCGAGTCGTTCGCGCACGCGGCGAAGCTGAACATGCACGTGAAGACGCTCGCCGGCGTGAACGACCACCACAAGGCGGAGGCCTGCTTCAAGGCGCTCGCCCGGGCCCTGGACGCTGCCTGCCGGATGGATCCGCGGCGGGGCGGGGACATCCCGAGCACCAAAGGGACGATTTAGCCCCCGCCCCTGCCCTTCCGCACCGCGGATTTTCGATTTTCGGTTTTCGATTTCCGCCGGGGTCGACGGTGTCGCTTTCGGAGCGGGCGGGCAGCTGGTTTGCGACGTGGATTCCCGGCGGGCTTTCCGAATGGGGTTCGGGCGTTGACAGTGGCGGTGGCGGCTCTCAGGATCCGGGCCGTGGAAGCAGCAATCGAGAAGTACCTCGCGCTCAAGCTGGGCGTGCCGTCGGTGAAGGTCTCCCATCTCTTGCGGATCCCGGGTGGCGCCAGCCGCGAGACGTGGATGTTCAAAGCCGTCTGGAACGACGAGGAGGAGCGCCACGCCGAGGAGTTCGTCCTCCGGCTGGACCCGCCTGCCAGCCTCGTCGAATCCGAACGCGAACACGAGTACGCGTTCTACCGCGCCTTCGAAGGGCACCCGGAGATCCCTGTGCCGCGCATGCGCTGGCTGGAAACCGGCCCCGAACACATGGGCGCGCCGTTCTTCATCATGGACCGCATCCCGAACTGCGAATCCAGCCCGCGCACGATCCTCGAGCCGTTCTGGGCTGAGGCGCGGCCCATGCTCGCCCGCCGCAAGTACGAAATCCTCGGCCGGATCGCGCGCTTCGACTGGCGCGGCTCGACGATCGAGTCCGTCATCGCGCCGCCCGCGCTCGACGCCTGCTGGAAGCGCGAGCTCGACTACTGGGAAGACATGATCGACCGCCACGAGATCAGCCCGCAGCCGATATCGCGCGCGGCCATCCGCTGGCTCCGCGCGAACCCGCCGCCGCCGGCGGAGCGCATCTCCGTGGTCCACGGCGACTACCGCACGGGCAACTTCCTCTACCGCACCGACGGCATCCACGGGATCGTCGACTGGGAGATGGCCCACCTCGGCGACCCGCTCGAAGACCTCGCCTGGTCCTTCATGGAGGCGTGGGAATGGGCCCGTGACGGCAAGAAAGGTGGCATCATCGACGTCGAGGATGCGATCGCCGCGTGGGAACACACCTCCGGGATGACCGTCGACCGGGACGCGCTACGCTGGTGGGACGTGCTCATGGGCGTGAAGGGCCAGGCGCTCTGGCTCACGGGCGCGCACTCGTTCGCCGACGGCCGTTCGAGCGAGCTCATCCTCGCGATGACCGCCTACTGGCTCAACAACTTCCAGGACGAGATCCTGCTTCGCTCGATGGGGAGGTCCGCATGAGGCCGCCGATACCGCACACGCTCCAGGTGGTCGCCGGCACGCTGGCCACCCAGGTCCTTCCCGAAGCGCGGACGCCGTTCGGGCAGCAGGCCGTCGGCCTCGCCGCACAGCTCTGCGTCCTCATCTCCCAGGAGTTCGACCGCGCGGTCGCCCGGCTTGTCGAAGAAAACGGCGCCGTCGTGGCGCTCTTCGCCCGCGCCACGGATGTCGTCCCCGCGGGCGAGCTCCGCGACCGGCTCGCGGCCGCGGCCGCCACGCCGGTGCCGGGGCCCGACCTCCGCGTCTCGGCGCTCCAGGTGGTGAACGACGACCTGCGCCGGATGCTGATCGACCTGCACGCCGCGGTGGAGCAGCTCGCCACCCCGGAAGCGCGCGCGCTCGATGCCGCGATCTGGGACGAACTGCGGGCGTCGACGCAGCGGCGCCACCTGATGCAGGGATGAAGGTCCAGCTCCGCGACGCGCTCGCGGATTACCGGCCCCGCGTGGCGGCCCCGGCGGCGAAGGTGGAGCCGGCGGGTGTGCTCGTGCTGCTCTATGAGCATGGCGGTGTGCCCCACGTGGTCTTCCAGAAGCGGACCGACCGGGTGCGCGACCACAAGGGCCAGATCAGCTTCCCCGGCGGCGCCATGGACCCGGGCGACGAAACCGTGCTCTACACCGCCCTGCGCGAGACGCACGAGGAGATCGGCGTCCACCCGGACCACGTCGACGTGCTCGGCCAGCTGGACGACCACGTCACGATTTCGAACTTCCTGGTGACGCCGTTCGTGGGCTGGCTCGAACGCTACCCCTACGAGTGGTCGTTCAGCGACGAGGAGGTCGCATACCTGCTCGAAGTGCCGCTCCCGCACCTGCTCGACCCCGACAACTTCGTGCCCGACCGGCGGGTGGTGAACGGCCGCGAGTACGTCCTCCCCTCGTACCAGTTCGGCCAGGACCTCATCTGGGGCGCGACCGGGCGCATGCTGAGCAACTTCCTCGAGATCTACTCGGGGGTGCTGCGCTGATGCGGATCGCCGTCCTGACCCGCGACCTGATGTTCTTCACCGCGGCCGAGGGCATCGCCGGGGCCACGGGCCACGAAGCTGTGCAGGTCGAAGACGCCGCCAACGCTGCCGGGTTCGACCTGTTCGTGGTGGACCTGGCGCCGAGCACCGGGATCGACCTCCTGGCGGTGGCGATGCTCGACCCGCTGCGCACGGCCGCATTCATACCCCACGTGCAGGTCGAGCGGCTGACCGGCGCGCGCGCTGCCGGCCTGGCGGAGGTGCACCGGCGCGGCGCGCTCGCGCAGGAGCTCCCCCGGATCATCGCCCAGCACGCCGGGTGAGGTAGGATGCCGCGGTGATCACCTGCACGCGCTGCGCCGTCCCGCTCGTCTTCCTCGGCGAGCGGAGGTTCCACGAAGGCACCCGGGTCGGCTTCCTCGGTGACCTCGCCGAGCTGTTCCAGCACCGCGAAGAGTTCGAGCTGTTCGCCTGCACGCAGTGCGGTAGCAGCGAGCTGTTCATCAAGGGCGTGGGCGATGATCTCCGCGCCGCCAACCCCACATTCGAGGAATGGCGAAAGGCCCACTGACCTGGTCGCGCCTTCCCGCCGCTGACGCGATCAACTGACGGGGTCTTTCCCAATCGCGGGTACGTCACCTCCCTGCCACCGAACGTCCGGGGGCGCGCGTTTCGCCGCCCGCGGCGAGCGTCGAACTCCCGAATGAGCCCGGTTCGAGCGGCCAGGCGGGAGGACGTGGTGATGCGCAGGGTGGTGCTGGTGGTGGCGGGGCCGTTCGCGGCATTGATGCTGATGGTGGTGTTGCTGGTGGGCCGGGGCGGCGCGAACCAGGCCGACGCCGCGACCCTTCCGGCGCTTCCCGCCGGCTGGCCCGCGGGCATCCAGGTAGGCCTGAGCGATAGCCCCGGCGGCGCCGCAGCGATGAAGGCGGCCGCGCCCTTCGGCTTCCGCTACCAGTACCTCGCCGGCGGCGTGAACACCGGCGGCGGCTGGGCCACCTGGAACACCGGCGGCCAGTTCCCCGTGTACTACATCCAGGACTCGGTCGCGAACGGCATCGTGCCCGTGTTCACGTACTACATGATCTACCAGTCCAGCCCCGGCAACGCCCAGGGCGAGTGGGACGGCGTCTACAATAACCTCCAGAACACCGCGACGATGACCGCTTACTGGAACGACCTGAAGCTGTTCTTCCAGCGCGCGGGCGGCACGGGCGCGTTCACCGTCCTCCATGTCGAGCCCGACATGTGGGGGTTCATGCAGCAGCGCGCCGGCACCGCCGACAACGCCGCCCTCGTCTCCGCGAAGGTCGCCGCGACGGGCGTGCCGGAGCTGGCCGGCCTTCCCGATACTGTCGCCGGCTTCGCCCAGGCCGTCGTCCGCCTTCGTGACCAGTACGCGCCGAACGTGAAGCTGGGCTACCACATCAGCGTCTGGGGCACCGGCGACGACATCCAGTACAGCAACCCTACCGATGCGCGCGTGGACGCCCTCGCGACCCGTGCCGCGAACTTCTACCTCTCGCTCGGGGCCAACTTCGACGTCGCCTTCGGCGAGTTCACCGACCGGGACGCCGCCTTCAAGCAGTACCAGTACGGCGACGGCGGCGCCTCCTGGTGGGACGCATCGGACTTCGCCCGGCACGCGCGCTTCCTCGCGAAGTTCACGAGCCTCGCGAACGAGCGGGTCGTGCTCTGGCAGATCCCGCTGGGCAACACGCGCATGAAGGCGATGAACAACACCTGGGGGCACTACCAGGACAACCGCGTCGAGTGGTTCTTCGATGACCCGTCGCGCGCGAACCTGGCCGCGTATGCGAACGCCGGCGTGGTCGCGTTCCTCTACGGCGGCGGTGCCGGGGGCACGAGCTGCGCCTGCGACGGCACGCGCGACGGCGTGACTAACCCCGCGCCTATCAACGGCAACACGCTCGATTCGTATTCCGCGGACGACGATGGTGGCTTCTTCCGCAGAAAGGTGAAGGACTACTACACGGCCGGAGTCCAGGCCACGACGGGCGGCGGCGGCGCGACCGCCACGCCGACAAAGACCCTCTCGACGCCCACGAAGACGGCCACCGCGACACCGAGCAGCACGCCGACGAAGACGGCGACGGCCACGGGTACGCCCACCAAGACCGCGACGGCGACCAGCACGCCCACAAAGACGGCCACCGCCGCACCCACGACTGCGACGCCGAAGAAGACGGCCACACCCACGCCCACCACGCGGTCGCGCCGCACTGCCGGATCGAGCGTGACCACCGCGACCCCGGCGCCGCCAACCGTGGTCGCGACGCCATCGCCCACACCGGCCGGCTCCGGGGTCACGGGCTCCACCACGCGGCGGCGGTAGCCCGCCGGCTCACACGGTATCGATGTAGGTCTTCTTCTGAGCCCGCCGGGTGCGCGGGCTCAGTTGCAGTGCGGCGATGATCCGGTCGCGCGTCTCCGCCGGGTGGATGATGTCGTCGAACGAGAAGTTCTGGCCGGCGCGGACGCCAGACTCGCGCTCGCGGAGCGTGTTCGCGTAGGCATCGCGGATGGCGAGCGCCTCCTCGGGCGTCTTCGCGGCGAGGATCTCCTTGCGCTTGGCCAGGTAGGCAGCTCCTTCGAGCGACATGCCGCCGGTTTCGACCGTGGGCCAGGCGAGCCGCAGGTCGGGTGGCAGGTGCCCCCAGGAGCCGCGCATCACCAGCGGCCCGAGCCCGTAGGCCTTGCGGATCTGCACGCAGTAGAGCGGCACCTCGCGGTGCTCGATCGCCGCGAGCGTGCGCACGTGGTGGCGCGCGATCCCGTCGCGCTCCGCCTCCTGGCCGATGTAGAACCCGGGGCTGTCGATCAGCGAGACGAGCGGGATGCCGTAGGCGTCACACAGCTCGATGAAGCGCGCCATCTTGTCGGATGCGGCGGCGTCGATGGCGCCGACGATGCGGGAGTTGGGCTGGTTCGCGAAGACGCCCACGGCCCGGCCGCCCATCCGCACGAGGCTCGTGATCAGCGACGGCCCCCAGCCGCGCCGGAGCTCGAGCACGCTGCCCTCGTCGGCGATGGCGTCGATGACGCGGCGCATGTCGTAGGCGCGGCGCCGGTTCTCCGGGACGATTTCGCCGATGCGCTCTGCGGCGGGCGAGGGGTCGCCGCCGGGCAGCTCCTGGACGAAGTAAGAGAGATACCGGCGGGCCGCGTCGATCGTCGCCGGCTCGTCGTCGACGAGGATGTCGATATCGCCGCGCGTCTCGTGGACCTCGACGGCGAGCGAGCTCCCCTCGGACGTGCCGAGCGCCGAGCCGCGCGTGGCGATGACGCACTCGGAGAACATCGCGATCGCGGCGTGCCCGTCGAGCGCCTCGCCCGAGACGATCGCGATGGACGGGGCCGCGCCCGAGAGCTCGCAGAGGCCATCGAAAAGCCCGATGCGGCCGCTCCCGCCGCCGAGCCAGAGCCCGATACTGGGGGCCTGGCCCGCCGTCCGGTCGCCCTGCCCATCGGCGAAGCAGACGAACGGCCATCCATGCTCGGCGGCGATGAAGGCGAGCCGTTCGAGCTTCGCCTGGTTGATCGGCGCCTGGGTGCCGCCGGCGGCCTGCACGTCATAACTCACGACAACAGCCGGCTCGCCGTGGATGCGCGCGGTCCCGCCGACCAGTCCGTCGGCGGGCACCACTTCGCCTCCGGCGCGGCCCTGCGCGAGCACGCCATACTCCTGGAAGCTACCGGGGTCGCAGATGCGGGCGACTCGCTCCCGCGCGGCAAGGCGGCCGTCGCCGGGCGCGACAACGGCTGCGAGCGCTCCGGCTCGCGCGGCCATGATGTCGTCGACGAGCTGCTGTTCCATGGCTACCACGAATCCCGGGGGCGCGGCTTGGGGCCGGGCGGGATGGTGCGGGGCAGCAGGCGCAGCATCGCCACGATCTTGTCCCGCGTCTCCGCCGGGTCAACCACGTCGTCGAAGCCCTGCGAGTAGCGGTCGCGGACGCCGACTTCGGCGGTTGGCCAGGCGAGCCGGAGCTGCGGGAGCGTGTGCGCGCTGCCGATGCCGCTCATCGCCGCCGCCGCGAGCCCGTAGGCGCGGCCAATCTGCACCGAGAACAGCGGCACCGACCGGTGGTGCAGCGCGCGCACGGGGCGGGCGTGGTGCCGTGAGACCCCGGGCTGGGGCGTACCATCGGCGCCTCGGACCGTCGTGCCCGGCGTGTCGACCAGCGAGACGAGCGGGATGCCCTGGCTGTCGCACTGCTGCACGAACCGCGCGATCTTGCCCGCGCCGTCCTCGTCGATGGCGCCGCCGTTGGGCGCGGCCGGCTGGTTGGCGATGACGCCGACGGCGCGGCCGCCCATCCGCGCGAACCCCGTGATCAGCGCGGCGGCGTAGTTCGGCCGCAGCTCGAAGAACGAATCGCGGTCCACCAGCGCCTCGATGGCGGCGTGCATGTCGTACGGCGTGCTGTCGCCGGGCACCGTCTCGCGGATGTGCGCCGCGGCGGGCGATGGTTCGCCCGAAGTCTCGTCGTAGTAGCAGGCGAGCAGCCGCTTCGCCGCCGCCAGCGCCTGCGGCTCGTCGTCGACGAGAAGGTCGATGCCGCCCGTGCGCTCGTGCATCTCGACGGGCGCCAGCTCGGTCGGCGTGAGCTTGATGTTGAACGCGGCCTCGACCATCGGCGGGCCGCCCATGCCGATCGACGACCCGCGTGTCGTGATGATCGCGTCGCAGAAGGCGGCGAGCGTCGCGTGCCCCGCGAACGAGGGCCCGGAGACGACGGCGATCAGCGGCACCCACCCGGCGAGCGCAGCCAGGCCTTCGAAGAAGCCGGTGCCGCCGGGGTAGCGGCCCTGCAGCCGCGCGAACTTCGCCCCCGTGCCTTCGAGCGACTGCGCCCGGCTGCCGCCGCCGTCGACGAACAGCACCACCGGCCAGCGGTTCTGCTGCGCCAGGCCGAACAGCCGCGCGAGGTAGCCGGCGCCGTACCCGCCGCCGCGGTCCGAGTAGTCCGTGGACGAGGTGATGACCGGTCGGCCGTCCACGGTGCCGATGAAATCGACGCCGCCGAGCGTGTGCACCCAGCCCCACTCGGCCTTGCCCTGGAGCACGCCGAGCTCGATCGCCGAGCCCGGGTCGAGCAGCGCCGCGACCCGCTCGCGCGCGGTCAGGTGGCCGCTGGCGTGGACCTTCGCGACCGCGTCCGGGCGGCCGGGGTCGTAGGCACGCCCGCGCGCTTCGTAGAGCTGGTCGATGACGTCCTGTTCCACGCGATCCTTCCGCGGCGGCGGCGCTGGCAACCGCCGTGGCCTGTTCTACAGAAGCGGCGCGTACCGCGCGAGCGGCCGGCTCAGCTGATGAGCTGGACCATGCGCTCGACGCGCTCGGGGACGGATTCCTTCATGCGCGCGCCCTGCGGGTTCGTGACGTTCCCTTCGAGGTAGCGCATGTAGATCCCCTCGCCGATGACGGTCCCCTTGAACATCGCGAGCAGCCGGTAGAAGCGCATGTCCCGGATCGAGCGGCCGCTCTTCTGGGCGTACATCTCGGCGAGCTCGTCCTGGTCCGGGAAGCCCTCGCGGGTGGTGACCGGCTGGAGCGCGGCCTCCTCGCCCGTCGCGTTCCGGTCGCCCCAGCCCGACTGCAGCCAGCCGACATCGGCGAGCGGGTCGCCGATCGTGGCGAGCTCCCAGTCGAGGATCGCGAGCAGCTTCGGCTCCTTGAGGTCGTAGAGGACGTTGTCCATCTTGTAGTCGCCGTGGGCGATCGTGGCCTCGGTCTCGGTGGGCATGTGGTCGTGGAGCCACTGGCTCACGCGGTCCAGGCCCGGGATCTCGCGGGTGCGGGCGCGGGTGAGCTCCCACTGGGTCTGCCAGCGCTTGAGCTGCCGCTCGGCATAGCTGCCCGGAGGCGCCGTTAGCCCGGCCGCCTTCCAGTCCACCGCGTGGACCTCGACGAGGGCGTCGATGATCTCCTCGGCCATCTTGCTGCGCCCGGCGGGGTTGTCGTAGGGCTCCGGGATGCGGTCGCGGATCTCGGTGCCGATGACGCGCTCCATCACGTAGAAGGGCGCGCCGATGACGTCGTTGTCGGTGCAGTGCGCGATTGGCTGCGGCACGCGCGCCTTGCCGTAGAGCGCGGAGATGAACCGGAATTCGCGCCCGACATCGTGGGCGGAGGGCAGCAGGTTGCCGGTTGGCGGCCGCCGCAGGACGAGCTTCTGGTCGCCGCGCTCGACGAAGAGCGTGACGTTCGAGTAGCCGGCCGTGTGCTTCTTGACCGCGATCGGGGTCGCCGGGCCGCCGATCTGTTCGTTGAGGTACTGCTCCAGCCGGGGCACGTTCACGAGTGCGTCGAGTGGTTGTTCCGTTGCGTCTGACATGTTCGGCCCCCGCTGGGAAGTGCTGCGCGGCGCTCCGCCCGCGCGCAACCCCGCACCATACGGCACGGCGAATCCAGCGGGTACTCCTCGGCGCGGGTTGTCCCGGTTCGCCTTGTCCGGGGCGCATGACGGCAACGGCGCGCGGACTAGAATGCCGCCTGTACCGCGCGATACTCCGCGCCCCCGAACGGAGGACGAATGCCCCGCATCCACCCCCTCACCGCCGCCGAGGCCAACCCCGAAAGCGCGCGCCTGCTCGAAAGCCTCGCTGCGCACCGCGCCGATGTGCACCCGCTGCTCGAAATCATGGCCCACAGCCGCTCCTGCTTCCGGCCGTTCCTCCGCCTGCCCGACGCGATCATCCGCTTTTCCGCGCTGGACCCGAAGCTGCGCGAGATCGCGGTCATGCGCCTCGCCCAGCGCATGGACAGCGAGTACGAGTGGGAGCTGCACGAGCGCTACGCCGTCGCAGCGGGGCTCGATGCGGCCGAGCTCGCCCAGCTCCGGGCCGGGACCGCCGACGCCACCGAGTTCACGCCGCTCGAGCTCGCGGTCGTCCGCCTGGCAGACGAAGCGCTCGCGGGGAAGGTCACCGATGCTACCTTCGCGGAGGTGCGCGCCGGGATGGACGACGAGCAGGCGGTCGAGCTTGCACTCGCGCTCGCGTGGTGGGCCGGGCTCGTCCCCGTGCTGAACGAAGTGCTCGGCATCGCGCTCGATGGCTACGTGGCCCGCAAGGACGAGCCCTCGCATCGCGCCGGGCCGCGCGCCGGCCTATAGGCGGTAGCGTGCGCGTATGACCGCCGGACACCCCGCCCCGCGCACCTCCGCGGAGGTCATCGCTGTTCTCGATGCCGCCGCGCCGCTGATCCGTCAGCACGCCGCCGCCCAGGAGCGCGCCCACCGGATCGCGCCCGAGGTCGTGGAGGCGCTCCACGCGGCCCGGCTGCTGCGCCTCTGGCTGCCGGCGGAGCTGGACGGCGACGACCTCGACCTGCCCGGCGCGCTTGCGGTCTTCGAAGCCGCATCCCGCATCGATGGCGCGACCGGCTGGGCGGTGACGATCGGCACAGGCGGCAACGTCTTCGCGGGGTTCCTGGCGCCGGACGTCGCCGCCGAGGTGTTCGGCCCGCCGGACGCGGTGATCGCGGGCTCCGGTAAGCCATCGGGCACCGCGCGGCCGGAGGGCGATGCGTACCGCGTCTCCGGGCGGTGGGGCTACGCCTCGGGCGCGCACTACGCCACCTGGTTCACGGCGAACTGCGTGGTCGAAGGCGCGACGGCCCCGGACGGCGGGCCGCTCATCCGGGCGATTGCGATGCCCGCGGCGGCGATCACGCTCGAGGACGACTGGGACGCGTTCGGCATGGCGGGCACGGGCAGCGTGACCTTCGCGGTCAGCGAACTGCGCGTGCCGCGGTCGCATTCGTTCTCGCTGTTCGAAGGGCCGCCCGTGTTGCCGTCGCCCATCTACCGGTTCCCGTTCGCCGGCGTCGCGGAGCTCTCGTTCGGCGCGGTCGCGCTGGGCACGGCGCGGCACGCCATCGAGGCGTTCGTCGAGCTTGCCGCGGCGCGCCCGGGCCCCGCCGAAGGGCCGAGCCGGCTCGATGAGCCGGCCACCCGCATCCGCCTCGCCGAAGCGGAGGCGGCGCTGCGCTCGGCGCGGTCGTGGTTCTTCGAGACGGCAGGTGCGGCCTGGGCCGAGTTCACCGCCGTCGGCGCGCTGACCCCGCAGGCGGAAGCGGCCGTGACGCTCGCGAGCGTGCATGCGGCGCAGTCGGCGGTGCGGGCCGCGGACTTGCTCTACGGCGTGGCCGGCACGAGCCCGGTGCTCGCGCGGTCCGGGTTCGGGCGCGCGTGGCGGGACACGCACGTCGTCTCGCAGCACGTCATGCTCTCGCCGCAGGCGTACGACCGGCTCGGCGGAGTGCTCGCCGGGCGCTGAGCTACGGGCGCTTCGGCGTGGCCTTCTTCAGGTTCACCGGCAGGCCATGGAGGGTGAGCTGCGGGTGCGCCAGCAGCTTCTTCGCCGAGCCCGGCTTCACCTCCACGAAGGCGAACCGGTCGTACACGTCGATGCTGCCGACCGTGGTTGGCGCGACGCCGGCCTGGTCCGAGAACTCGCGCAGGAGCTCCTGCGGCGATACGCCCCGCTTGCGCCCGGCATCGAGGAAGAGCCGCACCATGCCGTGCTCGCTCGGCGCCGCCTCGGCCGCGCGGACATCGTCGTCCGATTCGGCTTCCGGCCGGGTGCCGTCGGTCCGCGCGGGGACTTCGCCGCCGTCGGCCAGGTAGAGCGCGGCGAGCGCGATCTCCCGCGCCTCGTAGTCCGGTGCGAGCGCGGCGAAGACGTCGGCGTAGGTGTTCCCGGCGCGCGCGTCGATCGTGGTGCGCAGCGCTTCGAGGTACGCCTCCCGGCGGCGCGCGACGATGTCTTCGACCGTGGGCAGCCGGAGCGGCTTCATCTTCGTGCGGGTCTGCTGCTCGATGAGCCGGAGCAGCCGCATCTCGCGGGGCGTGATCAGCGTGACCGCTTCGCCCTTCTTGCCCATGCGCCCGGTGCGGCCGATGCGGTGCACGTAGGCGTCGGCGTCGTCCGGGATGTCGTAGTTGATCACGTGCGTGACGTCCGGGATGTCGAGCCCGCGGGCGGCCACGTCTGTGGCGACGAGGAGCTCGACGCGGCCGTCGCGGAAGGCGCGGAGCTGCTGCTCGCGCTGCCCCTGGCTGATGTCGCCGTGGATGGCGGCGGTCTTGTAGCCGCGCGCTTCCAGCGCCTCGGTCAGCGCGTCCACTTCGCGCTTCGTGCGGCAGAAGATGATCGCGGACTGGGGCGATTCGAAGTCGAGGATGAGGGTGAGGACGTCGAGCTTGGCGCGGTAGGGCACCTGGTACCAGAACTGCCGCGTCTGCGGTGCGGTCGCCGTCTCTTGCTGGATGGTGACGCGGCGCGGCTCGCGCAGGTAGCTCTGGGCCAGGTCCTCGATCCGGGCCGGGATCGTCGCCGAAAAGAGCCCGATCTGCCGCTCCGCCGGCACCTTGTCGAGGATGAACTCGATGTCTTCGATGAAGCCCATGTCGAGCATCTCGTCCGCTTCGTCGAGGACGAGGGTGCGCACGGTGTCGAGCTCGAGCGTGCCCCGGCGGATGTGGTCCATCACCCTGCCGGGCGTGCCGACGACCACCTGGACGCCGCCGCGGAGCGCCCGGAGCTGCCGGTCGTAGGGCTGCCCGCCATAGAGCGGCACCACGGTCACGCCGCGCACCCGCCCGAGCGCGTGCACCGCCTCCGCGACCTGTACGGCCAGCTCCCGCGTGGGCACGATGACGGCCGCCTGGACCGTGCGGTCTCCTGCCACCACGCGTTCGACGATGGGGATGCTGTAGGCCGCGGTCTTGCCGGTGCCGGTCTGCGCCTGGGCGATAACGTCGCCGCCGGCGAGGAGCGCGGGGATGGCCTGCGCCTGGATCGGGCTCGGCTCCTCGTATCCGAGGTCTTCGATCGCGCGCAACACCTCGTCGCCCAGGCCCAGCCCCTCGAATCCGTCCGGCATCTCACTACCCCCGCCGGGCGCGAACGGCCCGCGCGTTCGATTGTCGCCGCAGTGCGCGTTAGGGGCGCAGGCGCGCTATCGTCAGCGCATGACGACAGGACCCACCGGGGAACCGGAGAACCGCTGGCTCAGCGAACGGCGCGTTTCGGGCGACGTTTACGACGCGGGCTACGAACGGCGCGCCGCCGCCGGCGAGAACGTGCACGGCGAGGCCGACCTGCTCGAGTGGCTCGGTGGCCGCTCGGTGCTCGATGCGGGCTGCGGCACCGGCCGGGTGGCGCGGGAGCTCGCCCGGCGCGGCTTCGACGTCGCCGGCGTGGACATCGACCTGGAGATGCTCGCGACGGCCCGGCGCAAGGCCCCGGACCTCGACTGGCAGCTCGGCGACCTGGCCACGATCGAGCTCGGGCGCACGTTCGAGACGATCGTGATGGCCGGGAACGTGATGATCTTCGTCGCGCCGGGCAGCGAAGGCGCCGTGCTCGCGAACATGGCACGCCACCTCGGCCCGGGCGGCCAGCTCGTCGCCGGGTTCCAGCTCCAGCCGGGGCGGCTCACGCTCGAACGGTACGACGAGCTCGCCGCGGCCGCCGGGCTCGTCCTCGCCGAGCGCTGGGCGACCTGGGACCGCGAGCCCTTCGTGCCCGGCGGCGGCTACGCTGTCTCCGTGCACCGCCCGCGGTAGGGCTCAGGCGAAGGCGGGCATCACCGCGTCGCGTACCTGTTCGAGGCACTCCTGGCCGATGGCCGCCGGGAGGCCGCCGATCATCGGGTTCAGCTTGAGCTTCGCCCGGCCGGGGTCGTGCGCCTCCATGGCCTTGCCGAGCTCGATCGCCTGCTCCGGCGTGAGGACGGCGTGGCCGCCGCGCGCGAGGAGCTCGTCCGGCGTGTCGGCCCACTGATACGGCCCGAACGACAGGTTGCCGGCGAAGTCCGCATAGCTGTTGTTCGCCGCGAGCGCGTGCGGGCCGACCTTCGCCCAGGCCGCCTCCGGGTCGCGCGCCACCCAGAGCAGGTTCGCCGGCTGGCGCGGTGTGTCCTTGCCCGGGACGATGCCCGGGTCCTTGCCCAGCGCCCGCATCTCCTCCGCCCAGAACCGCCAGAGGCCCGGGTGGATCGGCTCGTACTCGTCCGCCACCCGTGCCGCGCGCCGTGCCGACGCCGGGGAGGCGCCGCCCATGCGGACCTTCGGGCGCGGCTGCTGGACCGGCTTTGGCTTCACGCAGACGCTGGTCAGCTTCCAGTAGCGGCCGTCGTAGTCGAACGGCTCCTCCTCGGTCCAGCAGCGCTTGAGGATCTCGACGCCCTCCTCCATGCGCCCGCCGCGCTGCTTCATGCTCAGCCCGAAGCCCTCGTACTCCACCGGCCGGTAGCCAGCGCCGACGGTCAGGTCCAGCCGCCCGCCGCTGAAGATGTCGACCATCGCGGTGTCTTCCGCGAGCCGCACGGGGTGGTGGAGCGGCAGCAGCACCAGGCTGATGCCCAGCCGCAGCCGCTTCGTCCGAGCCGCAGCTGCCGCGGCGACCACGACCGGGTTGGGCATGTACCCATCGTCGGAGAAGTGGTGCTCGGCCAGCGTGAGCGAGGTGAAGCCGTTCTGGTCGGCCCACTGCACCTGGTCGAGGAACTCACCGTAGTGGAGGTCGGACGGGCGGCCGAAGTGCGGCGGGTTGCGAAGGTCGTAGGCGATCTCAAACTTCACGGGCGCCTCCAAGTGGCGAGGATGGCGGCCGCGAAGGGCCGGCGCGCTCTTCCTACCAGCCGCGGCGGGGCGCGGCAAGGCCGTATGCGCGATCGCCGTGCCCCAAACGCCCGCCACTTCGGTAGGATGCGGCGCCGAAGGAGAATCACCATGGCAACGGTCGAAACGGTCCTGGGCCCGGTCGAGGGCGCGCAACTCGGCTTCACGCTGAGCCACGAACACGTGCTCATCTCCATGGGCAACGACGCCCGCAACTACCCCTGGCGCTTCGACTGGGAGGCCACCCGCGCGAACGCCATCCGCGAGCTCTCCGAAGCGAAGGCCGGCGGCGTCGACTCGATGATCGACCTCAGCACGCCCGACCTGGGCCGCGACGTGACGTTCATGCGCGACGTTTCGCAGGCGTCGGGCGTGAACCTCATCGCCGCCACCGGCATCTGGCGCGACGTGCCGCGTTCGTTCTGGCTGCGCGACATCGACGACAGCGCGGATATCTTCGTCCACGAGATCGAAGTCGGGATCGAAGACACGGACATCAAGGCCGGCGTGATCAAGGTCGCGAACGACGCCGGCGGGGTCACGCCCGAAGCCGAGCGCGTGCTCCGGGCGGCGGCGCGCGCCTGCAAGCGCACCGGGTCGCCGATCAGCACGCACCACTGGGCGCCGGAGCAGGTGGGCCGCCGCCAGGTCGAGCTTTTCGCCCTCGAAGGCACGCCCATGGACCGCGTCGCGATCGGCCACTGCGGCGACAGCACGGACGTCGGCTACCTCGAATCGATGCTGCGCGCGGGCGTGTACCTCTCGATGGACCGGTACCCCGGCGGCCCCGGCCGCCCGACCTGGGAGCAGCGCAACGAGACCGTGAAGGCGCTGATCGAACGCGGTTGGGTGGACCGGCTGATGCTCGGGCACGACCACGCGCCCATGCCGGTGGTGAAGGGCCAGGTGGGCTACACGCCCTCGACGCCGACGCGCTACCTCCACCTGAGCACGGTCGCTCTCCCCGGGCTGCGGGCGATCGGGGTGGGCGAGG
Source organism: Dehalococcoidia bacterium (assembly GCA_020850615.1). Lineage (GTDB taxonomy): Bacteria > Chloroflexota > Dehalococcoidia > Tepidiformales > Tepidiformaceae > JADZEI01. The sequence goes on from JADZEI010000085.1 coordinate 152,653, forward strand.
AGCAGATCCACACCATGATGGTGGAGGTGCCCCGCCGGTTCCTTACCGGCCGCGCCTGACTCGCTCTCCGGGAGGCCGTGAAGGCGTAGAATCCGGCCGGGACCCACCCCCGGGGGAATTGCCATGCCTGGCGCGCTCGAACGCATCCGCATCCTGGACCTGACCCAGTACGAAGCCGGGACGTCGGCCACGCAGCTGCTCGCGTGGCTCGGCGCCGATGTCGTGAAGGTCGAGCCGCCTGGGATGGGCGACCCCGGCCGCGGCCTCGGCGCGCGCGTCATCGGCGAGAAGCTCGTCGATTCGATGTACTTCCTGAACCTGAACGGGAACAAGCGCGCCATCACGCTCGACCTGAAGTCCGAGCGCGGCAAGGAGCTCTTCCTCCAGCTCCTGCCCCACTTCGATGTGGTCGCGGAGAACTACGCCTACGGCGTCATGGAGTCGTTCGGGCTCGGCTACGACCGCCTCCGAGAAGCGCACCCGCCGATCATCTACGCGACCGTGAAGGGCTTCGGGACGACGGGCCCGTACGCGCACTACAAGAGCTTCGACATGATCGCGCAGGCGACGGGCGGCAGCATGTCCATCACCGGCGAGGCGGACGGCCCACCGATCCGCTCGGGCGTGACCTACGGCGATACCGGCACGGGCGTGCACCTCGCCGTCGGCATCCTCGCGGCCTACATCCAGCGGCTCGAGACCGGCGAAGGCCAGCACGTCGAGGTTTCGATGCAGGAGGCGATCGCCAACATCGCCCGCATCGGGCTCAACCAGCGCGAGTTCTTCGGCGACCCGGTGCCGCGGCAGGGGAACGACCTTCGCGGGCTGACGCCGACCAATGCCTACCCCACGAAGCCGTTCGGGCCGAATGACTACGTCTACATCTCGGGCGTGTCCGGGCGGATGATCGAGTCGCTCATGGTCTGCCTCGGGCACCCGGAGCTCATCGACGACCCGCGACTGCAGTCGGGGCCGAGCCGGCGCCACAACGCCGACTGGCTGCACGGCCTGATCAACGAATGGATGGCGACGCGCACGAAGTGGGAGGCGATGGCCGAGCTCCAGGAGTTCGGCGTGCCCTGCGGCGCCGTGTTCGATAGCGGCGACATCTTCAGCAACGAGCACTTCCACGCCCGCGGCATGGTGCGCGAGGTGGAGCACCCGACGCGCGGGCTGGTGCAGCTGCTGGGCAACCCGGTGCGCCTTTCCGCTTCGCCCACGGAGTTCGAGGCGGCGCCGCTCCTGGGCCGCGACACCGACGAGGTGCTCCGTGCCGAGCTCGGCCTCGACGATGCGGCGCTCGAAGGGCTTCGCGAGCACCGCGTGATCTGACTGAGCAGCCGCTAAGTGTTGGTTCCGTTACGCTGCGCCGAGAGGCCTTGAACCGACCCCGGCATATTGCTGAAATAGGCCCGCGACCCCAGCAAGAGGAACTGAATGCCCGCCGCAAACCGCGCCATCGAGCTTCGCCCACGGGCGAAAGAGAACGTCTCCGACCCGAACGGCACGACCTACAAGGTGTACACGTACGGGCGGCTCCGCGGTGCCATCATGCCCATACCCGAAGACGAGGAGGGCAACCGCTGGACCGCCCTCGACCTTACCGGGACGACGACGAACTTCCGCTACCGGAACCAGGCGCGCGACCACCTGGTCAACCAGCCCTGAGCTCCCGGGCGGCGCGCCCGGTTCGCCGCGTGCGCGTATAACTGGCGCATCATGCGAAACACCAAGCTCAGCCGATCAGTCGAAGGCAAGGTCGTCCTTGTCACCGGTGCCGCCAGCGGTATGGGCCGCGCCACCGCCCTCCTCTTCGCCGACGAAGGCGCGCTCGTCGCCGCCTGCGACCGCGATGCGAGCATCGATGAGGTCGGCGCCGCCATCGCCAGCGTGGGCAAAAAGGGCCGCGCCTTCCGCCTCGACGTGAGCGATCGCGCAGCCGTGGAACGCGTCGTGGGCGAAGTCGTGGCCGAATACGGCGGCCTGGACATCCTCGTGAACAACGCTGGCATCTCGCGCCGGACGCCGGTCGATGCCGAGAATTTCGAGGACCTCTGGAACGAGACGCTGCTCGTAGACCTGACGGCGATGACGTACACGATCCGGGCCGCGCTGCCGCACCTGCGCAAGTCCGAAAGCCCGCGGATTGTGAACATCGCCTCGACCGAGGGTATCGGCGCGACGCCGGGGATCAGCCCGTACACCGCCGCGAAGCACGGCGTCGTCGGGCTCACGAAGTCGCTCGCGGTGGAGCTCGGCCGTGAAGGCATCACGGTGAACTGCATCTGCCCCGGCCCCATCCGCACGGGCATGACCCAGGCGATCCCGGAAGAGCAGAAGCTGCAGTACGCGAAGCGCCGCACCGCCCTCGGCCGCTACGGCGACCCGGAGGAGGTCGCGCAGATGACGCTGAGCCTGACCCTGCCCGCCGCCTCGTTCCTCACCGGCGCGATCATCCCGGTGGACGGCGGCCTGACCATCCGCCGGGCGTAGGCCCCGGCACCGAAGTCGAAACAGCGAGGCCCGGGCAACTGCCCGGGCCTCGTGGTGTGTCGCGCTATCGCCGGCGCCGGCCCGGCCGGTAGCCCGCCGAGGGCGGGTCGCCGAACGCATCGGCGAGGAGCGTGAGCGCGAGCATGAGCATGCCCAGGACCGCCGACGGGAAGGCCATGTACCACCACGCCTCCCGCATGTGCTGCCGCGACGCGTTGATGAGCCCGCCCAGCGACGGTTCGGGCGGGCGCTCCCCGAGGCCGAGGAAGCTCAGGGCGGCGGCGATGAGAATAGATGCCGAGAGGGCCAGCGCCAGCTGCGTCAGCAGCGGCGGCAGCGCGTTCACGGCGATGTGGCGGACCACGACCCGGCCGGGCCCGGCGCCGAGCGCGCGCGCCGACTGGACATAGTCCTTGTTCTTCTGTGTGAGCGCCTGCGCGCGGGCGAGGCGGGCGAACGAGGGGACGTTAAACAGGGCCAGGGCCGCGCCCACCCCCAGCATCCCGGGGCCGACCACCGTGAGGACCGCGATCGCCGCGAGCATCCCGGGGAATGCAAGCCACGCATCGATCAGCCGCATCGCCAGCGCGTCCAGCCAGCCCGGCCCGTAGCCGGCCCAGAAGCCGAGCGTGGCGCCGGCGCTCGCACCGCAGATCACCGCCACGAGGCCGATCCCCAGCGATGTCCGCAGCCCGAAGAGCGTCCGCGCGAACAGGTCCCGGCGGAGTTCGTCGGTCCCGAAGGGATGCTCCCAGGACGGGGCGAGCAGCCGCGCCGGGGCATCCTGCGCCACCGGGTCACCGGCGAGGACCGGCGCGGCCGCGGCCAGCAGTACCAGGACCAGCAGGATGAAGATGCCCGCCCGGGCGCGGCGGTCGGCGGGCAACCGGATGCTCCGCCAGCGGGGCACCCGCACTTCGTAGGCGAGGTTCGTTATCGCGGTCATGCCTGGCGCACCGCGGGGTCGGCCAGCCCGCAGGCGATGTCCGCCGCGAGGTTCACCACCACGAATGCGACGACGAGCACCAGCAGACCGCCCTGCACGACCGCGTAGTCGCGCACCTGGATCGCGTTGACCATGAGCCGCCCCATGCCCGGCCGGGTGAAGACCTGCTCGACAATGACTGCACCGCCGAGGAGCTGCCCCACCTGCAGCGAGGCCACCGTGATCACGGGGACGAGCGCGTTGCGCAGCGCGTGCCGCCACAGCACGGTGCGCTCCGCGAGCCCCTTCGCCCGGGCCGTGCGGACATAATCCTGGCGGCAGACCTGCGCGACCGCGGTCCGTGTGAACCGCGCGAGGACTGCCGCCATCGCCACGGCGAGCGACACCGCGGGCAGGACCGCGCTTTCGAGCCCCCGCACGGGCGACTCGAGCACCGGCACGCGCCCGCTCGCCGGTAGCCAGCCCAGCTGCACGGCGAACACCCACAGCAGCACGGATGCGAGCACGAACCCCGGCACGGCGACTGCGACGACCGTCACGGCGGAGACCACGACGTCGACACGCGAGCCCGGCCGCAGGCCCGCCACCGCGCCGAGGGGGACGCCGATCGCCAGGGCGAGCGGATAGGCGATCGCGGCGAGCTCCACCGTCGGCGGCAGGGCGATCGCGATGAGGCGGCGCACCGGCAGCCCCCGATCGTACGAGGTGCCGAAGTCGCCCTGGAGCGCCGCGCCCACCCACTGCACGTACTGGACCGCGAGTGGCCGGTCGAGACCGAGGTCCTCGCGGATCGCTTCGACCTGGGCCGGCGGGGCTTCCTCGCCGGCGGCGAGCTCGGCCGGGTCGCCGGGCACGAGCCGGATGATCACGAACACGACCAGGCTGACGATGAACAGGACGGGCACCGCCTGGAGCAACCTGCCCGCGGCATAGGACAGCATGGGACATCCCTCCATGTGCCCGGGGCGGCGCCCCGCCCCACCGTCCCGGGCACCGCGTGGTCAGGCTTCGAGCCAGACCTTGCCGAAGTTGGGCGCCTGCAACGGCTGGATGAAGTACTCATCGAAGCCGCGCACCTTCGAGCTGACGACATCCAGCGCGCCCGATGGCTCGAGCGGGATGACCCACGGGTCGTCCATCCAGAGCCTGTTGAACCGCGCGTAGAGCTGCTTCGCCTCCGGCCCGAGCGGGTCGACGGCGCCCATCTCGCCCAGGATCGCCGCCAGCTCGGGGTTCTCCTGGTAGGCGATATTCGTCACGGAGAAGTTCGAGTTCCCGAGCAGCGCCGAGGCCGGAACCGGGTCGCTCAGGTTCGTCCCGCTCGCCCAGAAGTCGGTCACCTGCCGGTTGCGCAGCTTCGTGACGAGCGGCGCCGCGTCGACCGGTACGAGGTTCGTCTTCACGCCGGCGGCCTCGAAGTTCTCCTTCACGACGGTCACGTTGGCGACGCTCCGCTGGGAGTACTCGATGTCGAGCGGCCGGTCCTGGGTGAAGCCGGCCTCTTTGAGCAGGCTGCGTGCACGCGCCGGGTCGTAGTTCGGCGCATCCAGCGCCGGGTCGTGCGCGGGCGAGTAGGCCGGCCAGATCTGCGAGGAGGCGCTGTAGAACCCCTCGCCCAGCTCCTTGGCGATGCGCTCCTTGTCGACCGCGAGGAAGAGCGCCTGCCGCACGCGCGGATCGGTCAGCATCGGGTTTTTGACCACCATGCCGAGGATCAGGCCGCCGATGCGCGGGGCCGTCTTCACCTTGTCCCGGAAGCGCTTCGCCTCGGCGCCAGGGAGGCGGAAGGCGATATCGAGCTCGCCCGCTTCGAAGGCGGTCGCGGCGGCCGCTTCGTCCGCGAAGCTCGTGACCACGACCTCGTCGAGGTACGGCCCGCCCTCCTGCGACGACAGGTGCCAGGCGTCGTTGCGCGCGAGGGTGTAACTGATCCCGGGGCTCCAGGACTTGAACCGGTACGGGCCAGTGCCGATGACGGCCTCGCCCGTGAGGAGCTTCGAGAAGGTCGAAGCCTGGGTGACGTTCAGGCTCGTGAAGAACCCGGTCATGTCGTAGCGGGGCCGGTCGAACGTGAACTCCATCGTCCGTTCGTCGAGCTTCTTGCGCGCCGTGATCGCCTTCGCGAGTGGTGTCGTCACGCCCGCGACGGTGACCCCGAACTGCTTCGGGTCGAGCAGGAAGTCGATGCCGAAGAACACGTCCTCCGGGGTCACGGGTGCGCCGTTGTGGAACGTGGCCCCGGGCTTGATCGAGACGGTCAGCGCCGTGCGGGCGGCGTTGTACTCGAACCGGTCGGCGAGCACGAGCTCGGGCGCCGTGACGTCGGCCCGGTAGCGGACCAGCGGCTCGTGGATCAGCCACGGCAGGCGGCTGTTCTGTGGCGCGACCACGAACGGGTAGCCCGCGTTGAGGACGATGTCGGCGGTCTGGTTCATGCGCAGCGTGCCGCCCTTGCGGGGCTGGGCCGCGGCCGTGGCGGTGCTGGTGGCATTTTCGCGAGTGGTTTCGCCGCCGGGCTCGTCGTCGTCGTCGCTGGAGCCGCAGGCCGCGGCGATGGCGCCGGCCGCGAGGGCGCTCGCACCGGCGCCGAGCATCCGGCGCCGACTCAGGAGGGTCGCAAATGGGTCAAAGGAGGTCACAATCCTGTCCTTTCGATTCGATCAGTGGGTGTGTCCCGGGCGCGGGGAGGCGGAGATAGAGGAGGAGGAACGGTCCCTCCCCGCGCCCGGGTCCAGGTCCGGGGCGGCACGCACTCCCGCGAGCGCGGTATCCCCGCGCCGCAGTGCCCAGTGCTGGCCGCCGCGGTACGGCCTCTGCTACTGCCGGGCGGGGTCCAGTCCGCTTGCGGCAGCGCGCATGAGCGCCGTCTGGACATCGCGCGGGGTCACGCCCGGGTGGGCACGCTCCCGCGCGACGGCTTCGGCCAGGCCGAACAGGTCAGCGAGCTCCTCCTCGCTGACCGCGGCACGGGAAAGCAGGCGGGTGAACAGGTGCGGGACGTGGCTGCACCAGTGCAGCTCCCGCTCCGCGAGCGCATCGTGGACCTCCGCCTCGAACGGCAGCGCCGCGATGATCGCGTCGGCGTTGCGGCGGGTCGCCACCGGGTCGGCCCGGTATGCGGCGGCGCGTTCCTTCGACTCGGCGCGCCCCCGCTGGATGGTCTCGGTCGGCGAGCCCAGCGCCGCGAGCTCCGATTCGAACTCTGGGTCGGTGGCACCCGGCGCGGCATAGGCGTAGTCACGCGCGAGCTCGGTGACCGCCACGACATAATCGCCGAGGCTCACGGCATCGTGGCCGAGGGCCGTCGCGGTCGCTTCGGCCGCGCGGATGACGGCGCGGATGAGCTCGTGGGGCACGCTCCCGTCGCTCGCCCCGCCGGCCAGGATGTCCTCGGCTTTGAACTCCCACGGCATCGCCGTCCAGCGGGCGACCAGGTCGTGCCCGAGCACGCTCAGCGGCTTTTCGAGGTTCTGGCAGACGCGCGTCTGCGCGCTGGGGCATGCCTTGCAGCCGCTGCGCATCATGCCCTGGAAGATGGGCATGACGGTTTGGGGGGTGGCGGCCCGGATCCGTCCCGGGTCGGTGATAAGGGTCATCCATTCCGCGCCGCAGTCGTGGGCGGCTCGGGGCATCGCGGCATTGCGCACGCGTCATCCTCCGTGATTCGGGGAACGTACGGCCCCACGCGCCAGGGTCCGCGCGGGACGGCGCGGAGACGTACGGGACCATGCCCCGGCGAGCATCCAGCGCACGGCGCATCGCGCGCGTGACGAATCACGCCGCGGTGCGGGTGCGAACGGGAGCTCCGGGGGCGAGGATGTCAGGCGGCGAAGGATCGCGGCGGCTGCAGCGACGGGATCACCGAGCGGTCCTGCGTCGGCGACCACGCGAGCACGGCGAGGAGCGTGAGCAACGCCGCCGCACCAAGGTACGCGGCGCTCTCGTCCATGAGCGCGAAGGCGCTGAACCCGGTGAACGGCACATCCGAACAGCGGGCGACGCCCGTGTGGCAGTGCTGTTCGTGGGCGTGGCCGCTGTCGCCATCGTGGGTGCCGGGCCCGTGGGAGTGCGGCTCGGTCTCGTCCGCCACCGGGGCCTCGGGCACGCCGACATAGAGGTTCGTACCGGGGATATCGATGCGGATTGCCGGCCAGTGCCCGGCGAACGTGAGCATCGGGAGGATCGCGAGGAACAGGAACAGGGCGCGAAGTCGTGTCGCCTGTCGCGATCCCGGGGCCCAGAAACGGAGCAGCACGCCCCAGCGCGGAGCTGGCTGCTGCGTGCCCCCTGGCGTCCCGGTCTTCGTGCGGGCCATTCCTGTCGACGATAGCCGGTACTGCGACCGGCGGCAATCGGCCGGTGGGTGATGGGCCGCCGCGGAGACGCACGAAGGCCCGGGCAAGTGCCCGGGCCTCCGCGGTGTGTCGCGCGTCCGGCGGGTGCCGGGTTAGATGCGCTCGATGATGGTCGCGGTGCCCATGCCGCCGCCGGTGCACATCGCGATGAGGGCGGTCGACTTGTTGCGGCGCTCCAGCTCGTCGAGCGCGGTCTGGATGAGCATGCCGCCCGTCGCGCCGATGGGATGGCCGAGGGCGATCGCGCCGCCGTTCACGTTGAACTTGTCGATGTCGATTTCGAAGTCCTTGAGGAACTTGAGCACGACCGACGCGAACGCCTCGTTGATCTCGAAGAGGTCGATGTCTTCCTTGCGCATGCCCGCCTTCTTGAGGACGAGCTCGGAGGCCGGCGCCGGCGCGGTGAGCATGATCACCGGCTCGGTGCCCGCCGTCGCGGACATGACGATCCGGCCGCGCGGCTTGAGGCCGTGCGCCTTCGCGTATTCCGGCGAAGCGAGGAGCAATGCGCTCGCGCCGTCGACCACGCCCGAGGAGTTGCCGCCGTGGTGGACGTGCTCCACCTTGTCGATCTGCGGATACACGGCCTTGCAGATCTGGTCGAACGAGCGGCTGTCGTTGCTCGGGTTCGCGGCGCCCATCTGCTCGAACGCCGGCTTCAGGCCCGCGAGGCCCTCGAGCGTGGTGCCCGGGCGCGGGTGCTCGTCGTGGTCGAGCGCGAGCGTGCCGTCGTCGTTGTAGATCGGCACAACGCTGCGCTTGAAGCGGCCGTCCTCGGTCGCCTCCTGTGCGAGCTTCTGGCTGCGGACGGCGAAGTTGTCGCAGTCGGTGCGGGTGAACCCTTCGATCGTGGCGATCAGGTCGGCGGAGATGCCCTGCGGGACGAGCGGGTACTGCTCGTAGAGGTGGGCGTTGTTCGCCGTGAAGCCGTCGGTGCTCAGCGGCGCCGGGCGGGACATCGATTCCACGCCGCCGCAGACGAGCAGGTTCTGGTGGCCCGACTGGATGCCCCAGGCGGCCACGTTCACGGCCTGCTGGGCCGAGCCGCAGAAGCGGTGCAGCGTCACGCCGGGTACGCTGGTCGGCCAGCCCGCGTCCAGCGTGGCCATGCGGGCGATGTCCATCGCATGGTCGCCGGCGCCGGAGCCGCAGCCCATGATCACGTCTTCGACGTCCTTGACGTCGACGCCGGTGCGGTCCTTCAGGTGGTTGAGCACCTGCGCGAGCACGCGCTGCGGGTGGATGTGGGTCAGCGCGCCCTTGCCGGGCTTGCCCTCGCCGCGGGGCGAGCGGACGCCGTCGATAATCCAGGCTTCTCCCATGAGAACGAAACTCCAGTCGGTATCTCGATGCGGTCTGCCGCCGCACGGTGCCTCTGTTTTACACCTATCTGACGGTTGCGTCAGATTTCCCCCGCGAATTGGCACCCCGCCCGCGTGGGGCGCCGGTTGTGCGGCCGCGCCGAGGCGGGCAGTATGCGCCGAACCAAACCGGAGGAGCTGCCATGCCCACGCCAACGGTCCTCGTCGATTCGCTCATGTTCCCCGAGGGGCCCCGCTGGCACGAAGGCGCCCTCTGGCTTTCGGACATGCACGCCCACCAGGTCGTCCGGATCGACATGTCGGGCGACAAGCAGGTGGTGTGCGAAGTCCCGGAATGGCCGTCCGGGCTGGGCTGGCTGCCCGATGGCTCGCTCATCCTCGTCTCGATGCGCGACCGCACGCTTCGGCGGCTCACCGCCGATGGCAAGCTCGCCCTCCACGCGGACCTCTCCGGCGTCGCCGGGTTCCACTGCAACGACATGGTGGTCGACGGCAACGGCAACGCCTACGTCGGCAACTTCGGCTTCGACCTGCACAATGGCGGCACGTTCACGCCGGCGCAGCTCGCGCTCGCGCGGCCGAACGGCGACGTCAGCGTGGCCGCGGAGGACATGGCCTTCCCGAACGGCTCGGTCATCACGCCGGACGGCAAGACGCTCATCGTCGGCGAGTCGGCCGGCCGCCGGCTCACCGCGTTCGATATCGCCGAGGGCGGCACGCTTTCGAACCGGCGCACCTGGGCCGAGCTGAGCGGCCCGCCGGACGGCATCTGCCTCGACGCGGAGGGCTGCATCTGGGTCGCGGTCCCGCGCGATGGCACCGGTTGCATCCGCGTGGCCGAAGGCGGTGAGGTGAAGGAGCAAATCAGCACCGCGCCCTTCGAAGCCTTTGCCTGCATGCTCGGCGGCCCCGAAGGCCGGACGCTCTTCATCTGCGAAGCGAAACAGTCTGACCCCAAGCTCATCGAGGGCCCCTCGAACGGCCGGATCACGATGGTCGAGGTGAGCGTGCCCCGGGCCGGGTATCCGTAGCGCGCACGATCTGCGCACGTTTGTAGGCGCCGTCCGCGACCACGACAGCGGGTATGGCGAGGACGGCCACGGCGGCGCCGGCAGCGGTTGGTGGCGCATGGTCGAGCACGTCCGCAACCGGTGGCACGTAGAGGAAGAAAACGAGGAGCAGGAGCTCGACGCCCACTGCCCAAAGCAGGAAGCGGTTACCCCGCCAGCCCGAACGCCAGGCGGGCAACCCTGCGCTCCGGCAGGCGAAGGCGTTCGCCATCTGCCCCAGCACCACGGCGGCGAAGGCGGCGCCGCTCGCGGCGAGGAGCGTTTCCCCTCCAGGGAAGCCCTCGCCCGGCCGCCAGCCCGCGAACCAGCAGGTCGCCACAAAGGCGAGCATCTCGACCGCTGCTTCCGCCGGGCCGAGCACGCCGAACGCCCGGCGCAGCACACCGCCATCGACGATGTGCCGCCCGCTCACCGGCGGGGCGCCCGATTCGTCCGCGTCCTCCGCTCCGAGCGCGAGTGCGGGCAGGAGGTCGGTCCCGATATCGAGGCAGAGGATCTGCAGCACGCCCAGCGCCAGTGGGAACTCACCCGCGGAAAGCGCCCAGATAGCGAACGGCGTGAGCTCGGCGACGTTGTCGGTCAGGTGATAGGTGAGGAAGCGGCGGATGTTCTCGAACGTCGCGCGGCCCTCTTCGACGGCGGCCACGATCGTGGCGAAGTCGTCGTCGAGCAGGACGAGGTCGGCAGCCTCCCGGGCGACGTCCGTCCCTCCCGCGCCCATCGCCACGCCAACGTCGGCCTCTTCCAGGGCCGGGCCGTCATTCACGCCGTCGCCGGTCATCGCGAGGATGTGGCCGCGTGCCTTCAACGCGCGCGCCACCATGAGCTTCTGTTCGGGGGCGACGCGCGCGAGCACGACGCCGTCCCGGTCGACCTGCTGGCCGAGCTCGGCCAGGTCGTCCGATAGCTGTGCCCCGGTGAGGCAGACGCTCGCGCCGGTCCAGAGGCCGATCTGCCGGGCGACGGCGGTTGCCGTGAGCGGGTGGTCGCCGGTGACCATCGCCAGCCGGATGCCTGCCGCCCGGCAGGCCGCGATCGACGCGGGGACATGCGGCCGCGGCGGGTCCTGCAGGCCCACCAGCCCGAGGAGGTCCAGGTCCCGTTCGAGCGCTTCACGCGTGGCGCTCGCGGGTGGTGCGCCGCGCCGTGCGACGGCGAGCACGCGAAGCCCGGCCGCCGCCATCGACTCGACGGCGGATCCTGCCCGCGTGGCCAGTTCCTGGTCCCGGCAGAGGTGCAGCACATCCTCCGGGGCCCCTTTCAGCGCCAGCCAACCGGGCAGGAGCACGGACATCCGCCGGGCGTGCGCCTCGAAGGGGAACGTCTCGACCACCGTATCCCGCGCCGCCTCGATGTCTCCGGCGGCCAGTCGCAAGGAGAAGCTGAACAGCGCCGCCTCCATCGGGTCGCCTTCGGCGCGCCAGCGTCCATCCCGCTCGACCGAGCGGCCTTCCGATGCCACCGCCGCGACGAACGCCAGCTCTCGCATGGCAGCCGCCGCGCCAGGCTTGCACTCCACCGTGGCCACGGGGGCGTAGCCGTCGCCCCGGACGATTGCCGCGCCCTGCGGTGTCCAGGCCTGCACGACCTGCATCTCGTTCGCGGTCAGCGTGCCCGTCTTGTCGGTACAGATGAACGTGGTGGCGCCCAGCGTTTCCACAGATTCGAGATGCCGCACGAGCGCTTTGCGCCCTGCCATGCGTTGGGCGCCGAACGCCAGCGAGAGCGTCACCGTCGGCAACAACCCTTCCGGAACGAGGGCGACCGTCACGCCGATCGCGAGGAGGAACCCTTCGGAGGGCTCCGTGCCAACGAGCAGTGCCAGGCCGAAAAAGGCACCACCCACGCCGAGTGCGATGAGGGCGATCTGGCGGACGAGCCGATCGAGCTCGGCCGCGAGCGGCGTCTTGCGCCGGCGGGCGGTCGCGGTCAGCTCCACCAGGCCGGCGAGCCGGGTCCCCGGGCCCGTGTCCGTCACCTCGGCGGTCGTTTCACCCGCTACGATGAACGTGCCCGCGAATACCCGGGCGCCGGGCCCGGGTTGCTCCGGCACGCTCTCTCCGGTCATGGTCGAGACATCGACGAGGAGCCCAAGGGGCTCGGCGAGGCGGAGGTCGGCAGGTACGCGGTCGCCCGCTTCGAGGTGGACAACGTCACCGGTGACGAGGTCCGCGGCCTCGGTGTCTCGCCATTCGCCGTCGCGGAGGACCCGGGTGCGCCGAGGGACCAGGTTGCGGAGCTTGCCCGCGGCGCGCTCGGCACGGTGCTCCTGGAGGAACGCGAACGTGCCGTTGACCAGGATCACGACGAAGATCGCGGCTCCGAGCTGCGGCATGCCCGCAACGATCGCCAGCAGGCCCGCCACCCAGAGCAGCAGCGCGAAGAAGTGGACGTACTGTTCGGCCAGCGTGAGCATCGCCGGCCGTGTCCGGTGCGCGGGGATGAGGTTCGGGCCCTCGCGGGCCAGGCGTGCGGCGGCCGCCTCCCCCGTCAGTCCGGGCAGGCCGGCCGTCCGCGAGATCGGAACGCGCGTGGCCACCCCCGCAGCATCTCGCCGCGGGCACGTCATGGCGAGGGCTTAAGTCGCGGTTGTCCGGTGCTTTGGAACCCGTTTGCCCGCCGCGCGGCGGAAGGGCTGCACCGCGTTCACACCGTTGATGAGCCGGCGCGCGCGCTTCGCCCGTGTTCTGTGACGCGGGCGCAAGGCCGCCGCGTCCCTCCGCGTCTCCCGGGCCACGCCGCCGCCGGTACGGTGGTCTGGTCGAACAAGGAGGTCCCCCGTGACGAAGGTTTCTGAATTCATGACTCCAGAGGTCATTACCGTCTGCAGCTCCGACAGCCTCTCCCACGCCGCCCGGCTGATGCGCGACAGCGACATCGGCGTGCTGCCGATCGTCGATGACGGCAAGGTCTGCGGCGTGGTCACCGACCGCGACCTCGTGATCCGCGGTCTCGCCGACGGCCGGCCCGACGCCTGCGTTGGCGATGTGGCCTCGGGCGACGTGGTCTGCCTGGCCCCGGACGACGACGACAAGCGGGCGGAGGCGCTGATGTCGGAGCACGACGTGCGCCGCCTCCCGGTGGTCGAGGACGGCCGTCTGGTGGGCATGGTCTCGGTCGGCGACCTCGCCGTCGGGGCGAGCGACAAGCGCGCCGGCAAGGTCATGGAGAGCACCGGGCCCCAGTGGTAGCGCGCAGCTAGCGGTGCCCTACACCACGGGCAGGCGGTATACGCGAACGGCCGTGTCGTGGAAAAGCGCGGCACGGTCGTCTGGCGCGTAGCCCTGCGACAGCTTCTTGAACTGGTTCCAGAGCACCGTGTACGAGCACGACGCCTTGTCCACGGGGAAGTTGCTTTCGAACATGGAGCGGCGCGGGCCGAACTGCTCGATCGTGTGTTCGTACCAGCGGCGGTTCGCGGCGAGCAGCTCGTCCGAAGTCGGCGGGCGCTCGCGTTCGTGCCACCCGAAGCCGTTGATCGGCATCTGGATACCGCCGACCTTCGCGACCACGTTTTCGCAGCGGGCCAGCTCGGTGACCGCCGGCCGCCAGGCTTCGAACACCTCGTCGTGCCTGCCCGCGAACGCGCCAACGCCGAGCGGCCCGCCGAGGTGGTTGAAGATGATGGTCGTGTCGGGAAAGGCGCGGGCCAGGTCCGTCACCTCGGGGACCTGGTCGTGGTAGACCCATGCCTCGAAGCTCAGCGCGTGCGTGCGCAGGTGGCGGAAGCCTTCGCGGAACTTCGCATCGAGCAGCAGGTGCTCGAACTGGACCGCCCGCGGGACCGGGAGCACGCCCTCCGCGGCGAAGGCGGCGCGGTGACGGACGCCGCGGAAGCGGTTCGGGCTCGCAGCAATGTGCGCTTCGAGCACGGGCACGACGCGGTCGCCGAGCCGGAGGTCGGCCGAGCCGACGATGCCGGCGGCGGCGCGGAGCTCGCCGTAGCGGCCGCTCGCGCTCTCCGCCGCCACGCCCTGCACCCATTCCGTCTCGCCCACGACGCGGAACTCGTCCGGGCCGTCGGCGCGGTACATCGCGCCGCACTCCACGAACACGGTCTGGCGCACGTTGTGCCCGGAGACATCGGCGGCGAGGTCCTGGAGCACGTAGCGGTTGCCCGGCCGGTCCCAGAGGTGGTGATGCGGGTCGACGATGGGCAGGTCCGGCTCGATCGCCTCTTCCTGCGTGAGCGCGAGCCAGGTTTCGGGGTCGGTCATGGCGGCACCTCCGGGAGCGTGGCTGCACTCTACCGGACGCCGCGCGCGCCCGGAACGCAACAGCGCCCGGCATTGCCGGGCGCTGTCCATGGTCCGCCGTGCGGGTCAGCTCTGCTTGCTCGCCTCGGCCTTTTCGCGCTGGGCCTGGAGTGCCGCGAAGCCCTGCTTGAGCACGTCCGGGAGCTCCTTGTTCGCGTCCTGGAACGCTTTCAGCATGGCCGCCGGCGTGGCGCCGAAGATGCCGCGCCGGTTGTCCTCCACGAAGTCGCGCGCCCAGGTGAGGCGGTCCATGTGCCCCTGGAACACGGGCGCCACGTACCGCATCAGCAGTTCGTACGACTTCATGATCTTGTGGGTCGGCGCCCATTCGTGGGCGAAGCAGAGGATCGTCCCGAACCCGCCGGAGAGGTCGACCAGGTCCTGGATCTTCTTGATGGCGTCTTCGGGCGTGCCGATGATGACCGACCGCGCTTGCATCGCCACTTCGATGTCGTCCGTCGCGTCGCCGAAGATGCCGCCCACGCGCTGCTCGGCGTCGCGGACATCGCCGTAGTAGGCGCGGTTGGCGTAGCCGCGGCGCACGTCCTCTATCGCCTCTTCGCGCGTCTCCGCGAGGTGGAGGTTCACGACGACGCGCCAGTTCTTGCGGTCGACCTGGGTCGCGTGCTCGCGGGCCGATTCCTCGGCCCAGCCCCAGACGCGCGAGAACGAGTCGCTATCGGCGCCGGCCACGGAGAGCAGCGAGATGCCGTACTTGCCGGCGAGCGTCGGGCCGCTGGGCGTCACCGTCACGGCGGTGGCGAACTCGGGGTGCGGGTCCGAATACCAGGCCATCTGGAGCTTGGCCTCGTTCATCTCGAACCAGTCCGTCTTCATGGTGAGCGGCTCTTCGTTGCGGGCGAGGTGCATGATCGCGGCGAGGGCCTCGGCCTGGCGCTCGCGCTGCATCTCTGTCGGGATGCCCATCATGTAGGCGTCCGAGGTGAGCGCGCCCGGGCCCACGCCGAGCATCACGCGGCCCTGGGTCATGTGGTCGAGCTGGAGCAGGTCGTCGGCGACCATGAGGGGGTGGTGGTAGGGCAGGCTGACGACGCCGGTGCCCAGGCGGATGCGCTTGGTGCGCTCGGCCAGGGCGGCGATCGCGATCATCGGGTTCGAGATGAGCTCGCGGCCATACGAGTGGTGCTCGCCGATCCAGGCTTCGTCGAAGCCGAGCTCTTCGAGCGCGACCACCAGGTCCATGTCGCGCTTGATCGCGAGCGTCGGGTGCTCGCCGATGGCGTGCCAGGGGGCGATGAAGACGCCGAACTTCATGCGGCGGGGCTGACCGGACATATAGGGTTCCCTCCATGTGATGCCGCCACGGTGCGGCACCGAACTTCGTTCGATGCGCTGGAATATACGGGGGATTGTCGTTCTCACCAACTCAATAGTTCGGATTGACCTACAGAATCGGTAAGCCGCGGCGCTGGCCGCTGCCGCCGCCCGGCGTAGGATTGCGCCTGCCGGGAACCGCCCGGCGAGGAGGTCCGCATGCGCGTCCTGGTGATGGGCGGCAACCGCTACATCGGCCGCCACGTGGTCGACATGCTGGCCCAGCGGGGCCACGAGGTCACCGTGATGAACAGCCACGAGTCGCCGCTGCCGCCGGGCGTCCGCCGGCTCGTCGGCGACCGGCGCATCCCCGGCGTCCTCGAAGAGGTGCTCACTCCCTACCGCGACGAATTCGACGCGGTGCTCGACAACACGTCGTACCAGACCACGGACGTCACGCCGATGGTCGAGCTCTTCCGCGGGCGGGTCGCGCACTACGTGTTCACGAGCTCCACGGCCGTCTACCTCTGGTCCGACGTCCAGCCGGTCACTGAGGAGCACCCGGTCTCGGACGACGAGGCGGTGAACACGTCCCGCGCCTATGGCGCCGGCAAGGTGCGCTGCGAACGGCTGCTCATGGAGGAGCACGCTCGCACCGGGTTCCCGGCGACGAGCCTCCGCGTGGGCCACACGCTCGGGCCCCACTGCCCCGTCCCCACGCGCGAACCCTGGTTCTGGGCGCGCCTCGAAGCCGGCCGCCCGATCCTCGTGCCCGGCGACGGCATGCCCTTCGTGCACCTGGTCCACATCGACGACGTGGCCTCGGCGATGATCGCCACGACCGAGACGGACCGCTCGGCCGGTCAGATCTACAACGTGAACGGCCGCGAATACTCCAGCATCGCCGCCTACATCCGGATGATGGCGAGCATCGTGGGCACGGAAGCGAACCTGGTCTTCGTCCCGCGCGACATCGCGAAGCGGTTGCGCCCGCCGATCCTGCACTGGTCCGAGTGGTACCGCGGCGGCGCCGTGTTCTCCATCGAAAAGGCGCAGCGCGAGCTCGACTGGACGCCGTCGTTCGGCCTGCGCAGCGGCCTCGAGGATTCGTACCGCTGGTGGCAGGACGAAGGCCGCACCTGGTACGAGATGGACTACGCCCGCGACGACGAAGTCCTGGCGATGGTTCGGGACGCCGTGTGATCCAGGTCACACACGCCCGGCGGCCGCTGTAAGGACCGCCGGGCTCGCCGGTCTAACGGGGGAACACGGAGAACCGTGACCCACCGGAGGACAGGCAATGTCGCGCAAATCCCCCATCGTTTCGCTCCTCGTGATGCTCGTCAGCCTCGTGCTGGCGGCCACGGCCAGTGCCCAGAGCGGGCCCAACACCCACCCCGGCGGCCCCGGCGGCTTCGACACGCCGCCGGCCCAGGCCTTCGAAGAGTTCACCATCCGCCTCGAGCCGGCGCTCGGCTCGCCCCGCTGCCCCGAATCGCAGTCAGAAGCCAGCCACTGCGAGCCGCTCGGCTGGCTCAGCACCCGCTCCCAGGACTTCGTGAACATCACCGGCGAGGCGTTCCTCCGCGGCGATTCCGAGGTCCCGCAGGGCGTCCAGATGACCAGCTCGTTCGTCGCCTCGCAGGACGACACGAACGTCGCCTTCCAGTTCTCGGCCGAAGCGAAGGTCGAGGATGACACGCCCGGCCTCGACCGGCGCATGTTCGTCCGCGCCCTGATCGACGGCGTCCCCGCCGCGCCGTCCGACGTCGTCTTCGCCCGCCCCGGCCACGAAGGCACTCAGTCATTCATCTTCACCGCCAACGTCGATGCCGGCATCCACACCGTCGAGATCCAGTGGAAGGTCGACGCCGACGCGACCGCCTCCATCCGCGATGCGTCGCTCTTCGTGCGTATGGGCCGGGACGTCGCGTCCGAGAAGGGCACCTTCACGACCGTGACCGCCCCCAGCGGCATGAACCAGGTCACCGCCAAGCAGAGCTGGCAGGACGTGCCCGGCATGTCGGCTTCGGTCTACGTGCCGAAGGGCGGCCAGGTGACGGCGAGCTTCAGCGCCGAGGCGTTCACCAGCAACGGCAAGCGCCTCATCCTCCGCGCAGTGCTCGATGGCGCGGCAATGAACCCGGGCGACGTCGTCTTCGTGAACCACGAGCGCGCCACCTCCCAGGCCATGACCTTCGGCATGCACAACGTCGGCAGCGGCTGGCACACCGTGAAGGTCCAGTGGCAGGTCGAAGCCGGCGGCACCGCCTCGGTCGGCGACCGCACGCTCGCGGTCTCGGCGCTGCCGGTGCGGACGGACGGCGGCTCGCATTACTTCGTCGCGGCCCCCAGCGGCGCGAACGTCTACACCGAGAAGGGCGTCAGCACGCCACTCCCGCTCCCCGATATGAGCATCGACTTCACCATCCCGGCGAACGGCAACGGCGAAGTGGCCGTGCAGTTCAGCGCCGAGATCGACGCGGTCGACGGCGCCGTCGCGATGGTTGGCCTCGCGATCGACGGCGAGCTCCAGCTCGACGGATTCGTCCAGGCCGCGGACGGCTCCCAGCCGGCCCAGGTGAAGAGCTTCGTCTTCGAGGCGAAGGGCGTGGCGCCCGGCAAGCACACCGCCGAAATCCTGTTCGCCAGCGCCACCGGCGACGGCCAGGCCTACGCCGGCGACCGCACCATGAACCTGCTCAGCGCCACCGGCTTCATCCCGGACCTCGCCGAGGCGCCGAAGTTCAGCGGCGGCCACATCGGCCTCGAAGGCGACTACATCGCCGGGATCGAGCCGCTCATCGGCACCCGCAAGGTCCTCGCCGTCCTGATCGACCCCGGCTTCTGCAGCGGCACGATCGACCCGCAGACCGGCGACCTCTGCTACAACCAGTACACCGTCCAGAAGGGCGAGGTCGACTCGGCCATCTTCGGCACCAGCGTGCAGCCCGGCTGGGGCGCCTTCCAGCCCAACAACATCGCCACCCAGCTCACGACGATGTCCGGCGGGCGCTTCACCATCGTCCGCGCCGGCGCCGGGATCAGCGGCTGGTACGACACCGACAAGTCCGTGGATGCGTACTACAAGCACGACGGCACCTGCACCGACGGCTACGACGACGGCGGCGCCATGCTCATGGCGGAAGCGGTGACCAAGGCCGGCGCTGCGATCAACTTCGCGACCTTCGATACCGACGGCAACGGCGAGCTCTCGCACCAGGAGCTGGCGATCCTCGTCGTCATCCCCCGCAAGGACGGCGACGGCAGCTCGATCCAGTACCTCTACGGCAGCACCTGCGGCGCCAACACCCGCCTCGAGCTCGATGGCGTCGTGATGCCGCAGAAGGTGGCCAAGTGGAATACGAGCCTCGACGAAGGCGCCGAGACGTTCCAGTTCACCACCGGCACGCACGAGCTGCTCCACCTCATCGGCGGCACCGACGACCTCTACCTCAAGGAAGATGTCTCGACCTACCCGCGCGACATGTCGCTCATGGCCTCGAACCGGAGCACCACGACCCACCTGGACCCGTTCCACAAGCTCGCTTTCGGCTGGGCCACGCCGGTCCTCGTCCAGCAGTCCGGCCAGGTCACCGTCTCGGCGGTCGCCCAGTCCAACACCGTCTACGTCCTCCCGCGCTACAACAACCCGTGGGAAGAGGAGTACTACATCCTCGAAAACCGCAAGGAAGGCATGGGCCAGCCGTACTTCGACGAGGACATCAACGATAGCGGCATCGCCGTCTGGCACATCGTCAGCGACCGCGTCGAGAACCAGCAGGCTCCGATCGGCACCACGCAGGCGAAGTGGGACGCATCCCACATCCCCGGCGACAAGCCTGGCTCGCTGGGCCAGATGGGCCGCAACGGCATCCGCCTCATCCGCCCCTTCGACGATGTCGAGAACGGCACCGCGAAGTTCATCAACAAGGACCTCACGTTCTGGACGAACGCGGACTACGACCTCGAATCCGGCAGCTGCCTGCTCATCGCCGGCCCCTTCGAGCCGTTCCACAACAAGCTCGCCTGGGCCGACTGCGAAGCCAGCGGCTACAGCCTCGAATTCGTCGACCCGGCGATCGAAGACCTCCGCGTCAACATCACCGTCGAATAGCCCCCGCTCCGGGGAGGCGAAGGGTCACTATGCGTGGCCCTTTCGCCGTCCCCGGCCGGGTAACGCCTCGCCGGGTGGCGCCCGCGGGTGTCCACCGACACTCAACTTTTCGAGGTGGATGAGCAGTGTCGACCTATGAATCAGCCGGACCTGGTCCGGGCGGGGAAAAGATGGCGGGATCACCCACGGGCACGATGCCCGGCCGGCAACAGCAGCTCGAGCGCCAGGTGCTGGTGTTGCAGACCGGCGTTGCCGCGTTCTACTGCTTCGGCGCGGTGGGCGGGCTCTTCGGCCCCCCCGGGCCGGTGCGCGACTGGGCCGTCGCCTGGATCCTCGGTTACCACGCCGCTCACGCCGCGTACATGGTGGGCTGGCGCTGGCGCGGCCGCCGCTCAGCGAAGGTCGAATCTCTCACGCCCGCCGCCGAGGTCACCTGCATCACCCTCGCCTGGGTCGCCATCGGCCAGCCGTATTCGCCGCTCTGGGCGGTCTACCTGTACGCCCTCGTCGGCTACTCGCGCCGCATCCACGGCACTGACTACCTCGCAGTCGCCTTCTTCATCATCGCCAGCGTGGCCGCGGGGCAGACCTACCTCACCCAGCACGCGGGCAACGGCTGGGTCGACGAAAACGGCGTCACGATCGTCGTCATGACCGTCTTCATGGCGTTCCTCGCCGGGGCGATCGGCGAGGCCTGGCGCCGGGCCGAGGGCACCGCCCGTGCCCTCGCCGAGACCGACCCCCTCACCGGCATCGCCAACCGGCGCACCTTCCTGGACCACCTCGCCGTCCTCGCGCTGCTGCCGACGACGCAGTTCTCCGTACTCATGCTGGACCTCGACGACTTCAAGAAGCTCAACGACGAGCACGGCCACCTCCACGGCGACGACGTGCTCGCGCGGACCGCCGCGTTGCTCGCGGCGAACCTCCGCCCGGGCGACACGGTCGCCCGCTACGGTGGCGAGGAGTTCGTGGTGATGCTCCCGGGCGCGTCGCTGGAAGAAGCTGTCGCCATCGCCGAGCGTCTGCGCACAGCCGTGTTCGAACGCACCCCGACGACTGTGTCCATCGGCTGTGCGGCCCGCCTCCCCGCCGAGTCCGCCGAGGGTGTGGTCCGCCGCGCGGACGACCTGCTGCTCGCCGCGAAGCGCACGGGGAAGAATGTCGTGGTCACGCGGATGCCGGCCGCGGCCGCCTGAAGTTAGTTCTCGGCCTGGCCGTTACTGTTCGCGCGAGCGCTCGCGTTCCAGCAGACGATGCACCGGCTGTCGCCCCGCCGCCGGTGCCCGACGAACTGCACGTCCTGCCCGAGGAAGGCGGAGATCGCCGTGCGCTCAGCCTCGCAAATGGTTTCGGTGAGCGACGCGACCGGCCAGTAGGGGCAGTGGTTCAGGGCGACACAGCGCATGCCGCCTACCTCCGCCCACGCCGGGACGAAGCCGAGCTCGCGGTAGAGCTCGAAGGCCGCCTCTTCGTGGTTGGCGAAGGTAGTCCCTTCGAGGAGCGCGTAGCCGCGTGCCTCGAGCCCGGCGCGCGCGTGGCTCACGAATTCCGCGAGGACATCGGGGTGGCTTGCTTCAAGGAAGCGGATGAGCTCCTGCGCGACCGCCCGCACGTTCGACGGGAACAGCGCCCACGCCTGCGGGGCGAGGCGGTAGAGGTGCGCGGGGCGACCCACCTGCCCGGGCAGGTGCTCGACCTGGATCAGG
The DNA here is from genome assembly GCA_020850615.1 of Dehalococcoidia bacterium. Taxonomy (GTDB): domain Bacteria; phylum Chloroflexota; class Dehalococcoidia; order Tepidiformales; family Tepidiformaceae; genus JADZEI01. Next base: position 174,196 of record JADZEI010000085.1, read on the forward strand.
CGCATGCGCGTGAGCTGCCGCAGGGTGGCGCGCAGCGTGCCGCTCGACTTGATGAGGCGGTCTTCGAGTTGCTTGATCGTCGTCCCGTCCCGTTCGGCCAGGACGAGGATCACTTCGCGCTGACCGGGGGTTAGCCGAAGCCATTCGGTGCCCGCCGGCACTCCCGGGACATCGTGAGGAGCGTCGCTGGTCATGCTGCGCCTCTTCTCGCTCGCGAATGAGCGCTACCAAACCATTGTATTTGATCTCGAGTTCCGCTCATAGATGACGGCGAAAGCCGTCGATTAACTCGTCCAATAGCGATCACCATTTGTGGAGCAGCGCGCGGTTGCTTCGAGCGTGTCCAGGTGTCCCTGTACGGTCGCGATGATCTGCCAGAAGCGCCGCTGGACCGCGCGCGGGTAGAGCCGCGCCGCGAGCTCGTAGACCGTCAGCTCGCCGCTGCTCGCCAGCTCTGCGTGGACGCGCTCATCGCGCGCCTCGATGGCCGCGAGGTTCGCCGCGATGGTGCCGCGCGCATCCTCGAACGGCTCGCCGTGCCCCGGGTAGCACCGCGCCAGCGGCAGCCCGGCGAGCCGCCGCAGCGACGCGGTGAACGCGGGCAGGCTGCGGAAGCGCACGTACCCGCCCTCTCCCGCGCGCGTGAACTGGATCGCCGGCGTGGGTGTGATGTCCGGCAGGAGCTGGTCGCCGGAGAACAGCCAGCCACGCTCGCGGTCCACCAGCACGGCATTCCCGGGCGTGTGCCCGGGGCAGACCAACACGTCGAGGTGCGCGGCGCGGTCACCGTCGGCGAGCTCGATGTCCGGCGCGAACGGTTCGTAGCGCAGGCCGGTCGGCCAGCTCGGGGAGCTCCCCGGCGGCGGATAGTCGCCGCTCCAGCGGGCCGCCTGGGCTGATTCGCGGCGCCGCCGGAGCCCGGCAGCTGCTTCCGCGGCCACTTCCGCCGGCGCGCCCAGCTGCGCCACCCACGCCAGCATCGCGTCGAGCTCCGCCTGGTCGCTGTAGTGCGGGTGGCGGGCCGTGTCGCCGTCCGCCGCGCCGATCGCGACCTGCACGCCGCGCGACTGCCACCAGTGGCCCAGGCCGGCGTGGTCGTGGTGCCCGTGCGTCGCGACCACCACCACGGGGAGCTCCGGGACTTCGGCGAGAAGCACGTCCCGCGCGCCGCGGTAGTCGGGCCCCGTGTCGACCAGCACCCGGCCGCCCGGCCCCTCGCTGACGTAGACGTTGTTGTAGGCCATCGCAATGCGCCGGACGTCGCCCATCGGACGATGGTAGCGGAGCGTGGTCTTACCGCGCGGTTCGCGCCGCCGGGTGCATCCGCGTACCATCCGCGCTCAATACGGGAGGTCCGATGACGACGGTAGAAGGCACGCGGCTCACCCAGGCGGATGTGGACGAGATCGCGGCCACGGCATCCCGCCTCCAGGCGAACATCCAGCGGGTCATCGTGGGGAACGAGGGGGTCGTCCGCCTGGCGCTCGTCGCCCTGCTCTGCGAAGGCCACATCCTCCTCGAAGACGTGCCCGGGACCGGCAAGACGACGCTCGCTCGCTCGATCGCGCGGTCGCTGGGCTGCTCGTTCCGGCGCATCCAGTTCACGCCGGACCTGATGCCCGCGGACATCACCGGGATCAACTACTACGACCAGAAGCAGGGCGATTTCGTCTTCCGCGAGGGGCCGCTCATCGCCCAGGTCGTGCTTTCGGACGAGATCAACCGCGCCACGCCGCGCACCCAGGCCGCGCTCCTCGAGGCGATGGAGGAGCGCCAGCTCACCGTCGAGGGCGTGACCACGAAACTGCCGCGCCCCTTTCTCGTGATCGCTACCCAGAACCCGGTGGAGCTGGAAGGCACCTTCCCATTGCCCGAAGCCCAGCTCGACCGCTTCCTCCTCCGCCTCAAGCTCGGCTACCCGGCCGAGGACGCTGAGGACGAGATCCTCGCGCGGATGGAGTCCAGCAACCCGCTCGACGAGCTGGGCCCGGTGATCGACGCCGACGAGCTGCTCCGCCTGATCGCCGCCCTCCGCACGCTCCACGTCGACCCGGACGTTCGGCGCTATGCCGTCCGCATTGTCCGGGCGACGCGCGAGGACCCGGCCTTCGAGCTCGGCGCCAGCCCCCGTGCGAGCCTCGCCCTGTTCCGTGCTGCCCGCGCGCTCGCGGCCATCAACGGGCGCGACTACGTGCTGCCCGACGACGTGAAGCAGATGGCGGTCTACGTGCTGCCCCATCGCCTGATCCTTTCGACCCAGGCGCGGCTCCGCGGGCGGGACGTGGACGAGCTGCTCGGCGACGTCCTGGCGCGCGTGCCCGTGCCCATCGAGCGCTGACGTGCCGTTCCGCGACACCTGGCTGGTGGTCGGCGTGCTGCTCGTGCTCATCGGGTTTGGCGCGCAACAGCCGCCCATCTCGGCGGTCGGGTTCATCGTCCTGCTCGTCGGCGGGGTGAGCCGCTACTGGAGCCGGCACCTGTTCGACCGCGTGGTCCTCCGGCGCCATTTCGGCGAGACGCGCGCGTTCATCGGCGAGCCAATCGCCATGCGCCTCGAGCTGGCGAACCCGAAGGTGCTGCCCCTGCCCTGGTACGAATGGCGCCTGGCCATGGGCGACCCGCTCACGGTCGACGGCGAGCACCTGGCCGCCGCGGCCGTGCCGGGGCTCAGCTGGCTGACGCGGCGCGGCTCCATCGGCTGGTACGAAGAGCAGACCTGGGACCACACCGTCCGCGCCAGCGAGCGCGGCTACCACCAGGTGGGCCCGGCGACCATCCGCTCCGGCGACCTCTTCGGCGTGTTCCCAAGGGGAATCGAAGACGAGCAGGTCGACCACCTCCTGGTCTTTCCGAAGGTTGCGCCGCTGGAGCAGCTCGGCCTGCCTTCCGAGCGGCCCTTCGGCGAGCGCAAGGGCGGCAGCCGCATCTTCGAAGACCCGCTCCGCATCGCCGGGCTGCGGGAGTACCGCCCCGGCGACCCGATGCGGCGGATCGACTGGAAGGCGAGCGCCCGCACCGGCGAGCTCACCTCCCGCGTGTACGAACCCTCCGCGACGCGGCAGCTCTACATCGCGGTGAACATCGACACCATGGAGCACGCCTGGGAGGGCTACCTGAAGGACGACCTCGAGCGGACCGTCTCGGTCGCCGCCTCGGTCGCCGTCTGGGCGGCGGGGCAGAAGTACGCGGTCGGGCTACTGGCCAACGGCGCCTACCCCGACGCGGACCGGCCGATCCGCCTCCCGCCGTCCCGCTCCCGCGAGCAGCTCACGAAGGTGCTCGAAGCGCTCGCCGTCGTCCAGCCGCTGACCATGGGCGACCTCGCCGGCGCGCTTCAGCGCGAGGGCCACCGCCTGCCCACCGGGTCGACCGTGGTGGTGGTCGCGGCCCTGCTGCCGCCCGCGCTCGAAGGCGTGATCGGCCGGCTCGCGGCCCAGCGCCACGAAGTCGTCGTGCTCGCGACCTCCGACCGCGTGCCGCCCGAGTTGCCGATGGGCATCCCGGTTTACCGGACCGGGCAGGCGTTCGAACGCGAGGCGGTGACGTCGTGATCCGCAACGTCGCCGTCGTCGCGTCCGTGATGGCGGAGGCGCTGGCCGTCTACACCGTGGCCGAGTTGCTCGCCGCCAGCGATGGCGACGGCCGCGGGACCGTGCCGGCGGTGCTCTTCGTGCTCACCGCGCTGGTCGCCTTCGGCGTCATCCGCCTCGCAGACGAGCTCGACCTCGGCGGCCGGGCGGCGCCGCTCGCGATCGGGCTCGTCGCGTTCGTGGTGCTGTACGGCTCGCTGCGCATCAGCTTCGCAGGCGACGCGGCCATCTGGCAGCTCGGCTGGGTCGTGGACTTCCTCGGCAACGCCGGCGACGTGCTGGACCGCGGCGCCCACACGATCTTCCCGGCGATGCTGCTCATCGGGCTCTGGGCCCGCTCCGCCCTGCGCGCGAACGACGACGTCGAGCTCGAAAGCATGCCCCGTACGGTCGGGATCCCGTTCGTCCTGGTCACGGGCGTGGTCATCCTCGGCGCGGCGACGGACCGCTCGGGTGAGGTCGCGCGCGCGGGCATCGTCTTCTACGGGCTGGCGGTGCTGGCGCTCGCCTGCAGCCAGCTCGCCCTCAGCGGGGCCACCTTCGGCGAGCTCCGGGCCGGCGGCGTCACGGCGGCGCTGCTCGGCGGGACGGCGGCGGTCGTCGTGGTGTGCGTGGTGGTCTTCGGGCTCGCGTTCGGGGTGCTCCGGCCGATCATCGGACCGCCGCTCGGCGCCGTCACGGAGTTCATTCTCCTCGTCGTGCTCGTGCCGCCGGCCTGGGTGCTCGAACACCTCCTGCGCTGGCTCCTGCAGGACGCCCAATTCCCCGAGCTCTCCGCCGACATCGCCGAGCAGGCCGGGGAGGCGGGCGGCGAGGAGGCCGCCGGCGAGCCCTCCACCGCCCGCGAGGTCGGCAACTTCGCGATGCGGATCGTCGCGCTGGTGGTGGGTGTCGCCGCGGTCGCGCTCGTGGTCGCGTGGTTCTCGCGGCTGCGCCGGCGCGTGCGCGTCCACCCCGAGACGCCGGTCGCCTCGGCGGTCGCGGGCAGCGTGCGGGATGACCTGGCCGGGCTCTGGCGCGGGCTCTTCCGCCGCGGCGGAGAAAGGTCCCGCGTCCCGGCGGACGCGACGCCCGCCGAGCGGCTCTACCTCGAAGCGCTGGCCGCGGCCGAACGCGCGGGCGATCCTCGCGAAGCGGCCGAGACGCCCGAGGAATACGCCCCACGCCTGCGCGCCGCGCTCCACACGCCCGTCGCGGACGACATCACCGCGGCGTTCGAACAGGCCCGCTACGCCGGCCGTCCGCCCGACCCTGGCACTGTCGCGGAGCTCGAACGCCGCTGGCGCGCCCTGCCCCCGGACTAACGCGCCCGGTCTTCGAGCACGGCGAAGCCCGCGCCGCACGCGACCACCCGCGGCGCCGCCGGCGACGTGTCGGGCCGCAGCGCGTAGGACACGTCGCCGCCGAGCCCCTTGGCGCTGATCCCGCGCGCGTGGAACGAGCTCGCCGCGAAGGTCGCGATGGCGTCCCGGCCGGGCATCGCGGCCACGAGCAGGCGCGCCGCGTCGCCGCAGCGGGTCGCGGGATGCGCGCGGAGCAGCTGGTGCGTGATCGCCGCGGCCGCCGCCGCATCTTCGAGGCTGAACCGCTCGCCGTGTTCGTTCCCTGCGCAGACCAGGACCACGCGTTCGAAGGGCGCCAGGGCTCGCGTCACGGTGCTCACGTTCGCGAGCGCACCCGTGAACACCGCCGCCCGGTCGCCGAGCGCGCAGAGCGCCCGCGTCCCGTTCGAGGTGAACAGCACCGCATCGCGCCCGGCAGCCGGCGCCGCGGCCGCGTCCACGGGTGAGTTGCCATAATCGAACCCCGCCGGCGGCAGCGCATCTACTTCGCCCAGCAGCAAGGCCCCCTGCTCCGCGGCGAGGCGGCGGGCCGCCCCGATATCGTCGACAGCCGTGAGCCGGCGCAGCCCCGCGCCAAACAGCGCTGCAATCGTCGTCGTCGCCCGCAGCTGGTCGATGACCACGAACGCATCCGCGTCCATTCGGGCGGCCTCGGCCGACAACAGGGCAACATCCAGCAAGCGCATCGCCACCCCAGAATCGCACGCCAGGGCCGTTCCTGCGCGCGCAGCCCACGGCTTCCCGCGCGGTAGGTGGCCGCCGCGAAGCGCTTCACCCCGCACGCTCCGGCGAGAAGCTGAAAACTGGCAACCGCGGGAGATGCCACCGCGCAGCGCTTCACCCGGCACATCCCGGCGAAAATCGGAAATCGGAAATCGAAAATCAACCACCTCCCAATCGCCAATCGTCAATCGTCAATACCGGGGCGCCCCGCGCCCCCCGGTGCTATGCTTCCCCCAATGGATTCCCGCCCGGTTGGCGTCTTCGATTCCGGCGTCGGCGGCCTCAGCGTGCTTCGCCACTTCCAGCGGCTCGCCCCCAACGAGCGGGTCATCTACTTCGCCGATACCGCCTACTTTCCCTACGGCCCGCGCCCGCCCGCCGAAGTCCGCAAGCGCGCCTTCGCTATCGTCGACCGCCTGATCCGCAGCGACGTGAAGATGGTTATCGTCGCCTGCAACACCGCCTCCGCGAGCGCCATCGCCGACCTGCGCCAGGTGTTCCCGGTGCCGTTCGTCGGCATGGTCCCGGGGGTGAAACCCGCGGTGCAGAGCTCGGCCTCCGGCTGTGTCGCCATCCTCGCCACCAGCGGCACGCTCGACGGCGACCTCTACCAGCGCGTCGTCGACGAATTCGGCCGCTCGACGCGGGTCATCAGCTGCCACGGCGACGGGCTCGCGGACCTCGTCGAGCACGGCAAAGCCGGCACGCCCGAAGCCCGTGCCGCCGTCCGCGCGTCGCTCACCAGCGCGATCGAAGCGGGCGCCGACACGGTCGTCCTCGGCTGCACCCACTACCCGTTCCTCGAAGCCGACATCCTGGGCGAGTTCCCGGGCGTGCGTCTGGTCGATACCTCGGAGGCGGTGGCCCGCCGGGCGGTGCAGGTGCTCGCCGAGTCGGACCTCGCCGCTCCGCCGGACCAGGCCGGCCAGCTCGGGCTCATCGTCTCGGGCGACCGCGAGCAGTTTCGCGCGGCGATGGCCGCGCTCGGATTCGAACCACGCAGCGAGGAGGTCCCGGCATGACCACGTATGTCCAGCGGCTCGCCGAGCGCAGCAGCCAGGCCGGGTCGTTCGTCTGCGTCGGGCTCGACCCCGACTTCCGCCGCACGCCGGTGGAGGAGGTCGCGCGCTACAACCGCATGATCATCGAGGCGACGGCGCCGTACACGGCCTGCTACAAGCCGAACCTCGCCTTCTACGAGCAGTTCGGCATCCCCGGGCTGCACGCGCTCGAAGAGACGCTCGCCGCCATCCCGGCGGGCATCCCGGTCATCGGCGATGCCAAGCGCGGCGACATCGGCTCCACGGCCGAGGCGTACGCGCGCGCCCTCTTCGAGACATGGAAGTTCGACGCCGTCACCGTGAACCCCTTCCTCGGGCGCGACAGCGTCGACCCGTTCCTCGCCTACGCCGACCGCGGGGTGTACCTCCTCTGCCGGACGTCAAACCCCGGCGCCGCGGACTTCCAGCACCTCCAGGTGGAGGGCGAGCCGCTGTTCGAACGCATTGCCGCGACGGTGACGCGCTGGGGGGACAACGTCGGGCTGGTGGTGGGCGCGACGGCCCCGGCGGAGCTCCGGTGCGTGCGTGCGCTCGCCCCGGCGGCGACGTTGCTCGTGCCCGGCGTTGGCGCCCAGGGCGGCGACCCCCAGGAGGTCGTGGCCGCGGCTGGCGGCGACCCCGGGATGCTCGTCGTCAACGCCTCGCGCTCCATCTACTACGCGGGCGAAGGTGCGGCAGCCCCGCAGGCGGCCGCCGAAGCCGCCCGCAAGCTGCGCGACGAGCTCGCGGCCGCGGCGGCTCCGGCATGATCCCGGAAATCCGCGAGGGCGAGGTCTACCGCATGCGTAAGCAGCATCCCTGCGGCAGCTGGGAGTTCCGCGTCTACCGCACCGGCGCGGATATCGGCATCGAGTGCCTGGGTTGCGGCCGCCGCGTCATGGTCGAACGGCGCCGGTTCGAATCGCGTGTCCGGAACCTCGTCAGCGCCGCCGGCTGACGCGGCCCATGCGCGGCCGGGGCTGCTCCAGCAGCGCCCGTTCCGCATGCTCAGTTACACGCGCTTCTTTTCGCGAATCGCACAGAACGCTCTCAACTTCGCACTCGTCCTGCTCATCACCCAGGAGACCGACCGCGTCTTCCTGAGCTCGCTGCTCGTGCTCGCCCTCGTTGTGCCCTCGACTGTCGCCGGGATCGTGGCCGGAACCGCTGCCGATGTCCTGCCGAAGCGGCCGCTCGTCCTGCTCGGCGACCTTGCCCGGGCGGCCGTCTGCGTCTGGTTCATCCGCGGCTCGGGCGATGCGGCGACCTACTACCTCGTGGCCATCGCCCTATCAACATTCGGGCAGTTCGCGACCAATGCCGAAGGCGCGATCATGCCCTCGATCGTCGAAAAGCCGGACCTGGCGCGGGCGAATGCGCTCAACCAGGCCATCGGCGGCGCGGCCCAGGTCATCGGGCTCGGGGTGCTCACCCCGGTCATGCTGCGGGTCTTCGACAACCCCGACGCGCTCTTCCTGGTCTGTGCGGCGCTATTCTCGGTCGCCGGCGTGCAGGCGCTGTTCATCGGCCGCATCAAACATCCGGCGCGGGCAGAGGTGGGCGGGGAACCGCAGGGCCACTGGTGGCTCGCCGGCTGGCGCGCGCTCCGCGGCGACCACCTGGTCTTCCACGCGGCCGTCGAGCTCACGCTCATTTCTACCGCGCTGATCATCCTCGGCGGGCTCATCCCGTCATATATTTCGGACGTCCTCGATATGCCGGTCGACATCGGCGCGCTCCTGCTCACGCCGGCGGCGGTTGGGGTCGTGCTCGGATTGCGCGTGGCCGGGTTCCTGGCCCATCGCGTCCCGCACGCGGCGCTCAGCAGCCTGGGGTTCACCGGCTTCGTCGTGTCGCTCGCGCTCGTCACGTTTGCGAACCAGGAGGCGGAGTTCCTCGGCGGCTATGGCGCGTTCTGGTGGCTCGACAGCGTCAGCGTCGGCAGCTTCGACGGCGGCGCGCTGCTCGCGTTGATCCTGGTCTTTCCGCTTGGGTTTGCCTTCGCCGTCGTCTCCGTCGCGGGCCAGACCGTGCTGAACGACCGCATCCCGTTGCACCTCCAGGGGCGGGCGGGCTCAACCCAGGCAGCGATGGCGGCGGTGGCCTCGTCGCTGCCCGTCCTCGCCGCGGGCGCGCTTGCGGACCTGGTCGGCGTTATCTGGGTGATGGCGCTGCTCTCGGCTGGCATTGGTGTCGTGGCGCTCTCGAACATCCGGCCGCAGAAGCATGGAGACGAGGGCGCCCCTGCGCGCGGCCCCGCCGTTCGTTGACTGGCCGATCGGGCCGCTCCTATCATCGGATCGCGGGGCATTGGGGCTCTGGCGGAGGTTACGTGGTGCGCGAACTCACGATCGAGAGCATCCGCCTGAGCCTGATGAACTACCAGCGGGTCGTCATCCTTCGCGAAAAGGACGCCGACCGCTACCTGCCGATCTGGATCGGCCCCGCCGAGGCGGACGCCATCGCCGTCCGCCTGCAGGATGTCTCCGTGGCCCGCCCGCTCACGCACGACCTGCTCCGCAACATGATCGAGCAGCTCGGCGGCCGCGTCGTCTACATCCTCGTGAATGACCTTTCGAACGACACGTTCTTCGCCCGCATCGTGCTCGAAGTGAACGGCGAGACGCTCGAAGTGGACTCGCGCCCGTCGGATGCGATCGCGCTGGCGGTTCGCACCGAAGCCCCGATCTTCGCCGAGGAAACGGTGTTGGACCGCGCCGGCGTGATCCTGGACGAAGAGGGACAGCCGCGCGAACCGACCGACGCGGAAGGCCGCGGCAGGCCGCTCGAACCGGGCGAGCTGGAACGTCTCGGGGCCTTCAAGGACTTCATCGAGGGGCTCGATCTCGACGACTTCGACGAGCGCAAGAAGTAGGTCTCGGAACGCCCGTTTTCGCTTGCGCTTTGCTTCACAATCCTTCTATGATGCCGGGGGTCTGGAGCCCGGGCGCCCGAGGAGGCGAACATGGGCGGTTGGATGGTGCCAACTGCCTCGTTGCTCGGAGCAGGCTGGTACTTTGCCGCCTGCGTCATCCTCGGTGTCGTTGTCGGCCGTTGGGCCGACGCGAAGACTGGTCTCGAGCCCACATTCACGTTGTTGGGGATCGTGCTGGGATTAGCCGTCGCCTTCGTCGGCGGGTACCGCATGCTCCTGCCATTCTTACGCCGGCTCGGTAGCGAGCCGCCGGAGTGATGCAGACTTGAAGCTTGTCCTGATCCTCGTGGGCGTCCTCGCCGTCGGCGGCTGGCTCGCGCTCGGTCTCGTGATCGCGCAGGGTCCTCAGCCCGAGATCATCGTCCCGGCGGAAATCATCACCAAAGTCGGCTTCCTCAATATCTCGAATACGATGATCACGGCCTGGACCGTCATGGCCATCCTGATCATCCTCAGCTTCCTCGCCACCCGCTCGATGAAGCTGATGCCTTCGGGCCTCCAGAACTTCGCTGAAGGCGTCGTTGGCTTCCTGGTCGGCCAGTGCGAGGAGATCGCCGGCGAAAAGAACGGCCGGAGGTTCTTCTCGGTCGTCGCGACCATCTTCCTCTTCATCATCGTCAGCAACTGGTTCGGCCTGATGCCGTTCTTCAACGCCATCGGCAAGACCGAAGACGTCGGCCACCACATCTTCCACGAGATCGAGCACTACCACGGGGACGGCCACCTCATGGGCTGCGAATCCGAGGTGGATCCGGCCGATGCCGTCGCCCTCGCCGAGTGCGAAGAGCTGCACTTCGTTGGCTGGAAGATGGACGACGCGGCAGGCATGGTGGTCGCGAAGCCGCGCGCCAAGGACGCCGAGTTCGAGGTGCACCCCGGCGAAGAGCCGAGCGTCACGCTCGACCGCTATATCGTCTTCCTCGCGAATGAGTTCGCGGATTTCGAGGAGCCCCACGCGGAGGGCGAGGCCGTTGACGGACACGCCGCCGAGGAAGCCCCGTCCGCAGAGACAGTCGAAGCGGCCCTCGCAGCGCTGAACGAGGGCGACAAGACGCCGAAGGTCCTGCTCGCCGAGGCCGAAAGCCACGGTGAGGGCGAAGAAGAAGCGCACGGCGTCGCCAGCCATGCACTCGGCGAGGAAGTGACGGTCTCCGGAGTCAGCTTCGAAGACAGCCAGAAGCTCGGTCTCGTCATCCCCTTCTTCCGCAGCACCTTCAGCGACGTGAACAACACGCTGGCCATGGGTATCGTGGCGTTCCTCTGCATCGAGTTCTGGGGCTTCCAGGCGCTCGGGTTCGGCTACCTGAAGAAGTTCTTCAACCTGAACGGCGTGAACTCGTTCGTCGGCATCCTCGAGCTGCTTTCGGAATTCATCCGCATCATCAGCTTTGCCTTCCGCCTTTTCGGCAACATCTTCGCGGGCGAAGTGCTCATCCTGATGCTGACCTTCTTGATGCCGTTCCTGTTCGTGGACGTCATCTACGGCCTGGAGCTCTTCGTCGGCTTCATCCAGGCATCCGTCTTCGCACTGCTGACGCTCGTGTTCGCGGTCGGGGCCGTCGAGCACCACGGTGAGGAAGAACACCATGACGGCCACCATGGCGAGGACGCGGCGGCCGACCCACACCACCATTCAGGGGCAGTCCAGGCCCACTAAACCGGGGCCTGTTTGCAAGACCAGGGCATTCCGCGTCCGGGAGAGGGCGCCAGGAGGATAAGGCACGCACATGGACATTCTCAACATTCTGCCGTTCCTGCTCGTACTCGATGCAGATGGCGCCAAGGCAATCGGTGCCGCGTTCGCGATGGGCATCGGTGGTATCGGGCCCGCGATCGCCATCGGCATGCTCGTCGGTAAGGCGATGGAGGCCCTCGGCCGCAACCCCGAGGCCCGCGCCTCCATTCAGACGAACATGATCCTCGGTGTCGCGTTCGCCGAAGCCATCGGCATCTACGCGCTCCTCTCGGCGCTCATCATCGCGTTCGTCGTCTAGTCTTTCGAAGGGACGGTCCGATATGGACAAGGCAGTTGAGGCCCTTGGTCTAAACCTGCCCCAGCTGATCGCGCAAGTGGCGAACTTCTTCGTCCTCCTCGTGATCCTCAGGCTGACGCTGTACAAGCCGATCCTGAAGATGCTCGACGAGCGGAAGCAGAAGATCGCCGAAGGGCTGAACGCTGCCGAGATCGCGCGTGCCGAGGCCGCACAGGCGCAGGCGAACATCCAGGCGCAACTCGACACGGGCCGCCGCGAGGCGCAGGAGATCGTGGGCAACGCCCAGCAGATCGCCACGCGCATCCAGGCCGAGGCCCGTGAGCAGGCCGGGCGCGACCGCGAGGCCGCGCTGGATCGGGCCCGCACCGAGATCCAGCTCGAACGCGACCGCGCTATCGCGGACCTTCGGGGCGAATTCGCCGACCTGACCGTGACCGCGGCCTCCCGCGTCATTGGTCAGTCGTTGGACCGCCAGGCTCACCAGCGGATCATCGATGAGACGCTGGCCGAGACCACCTTCAACGGGAACTAAGCGATGGCAGATCCGCAGGTCGGCAAGCGGTACGCACAGGCGGCGTTCGCAGTGGCGAAGGACCAGGGGGCGATTGCGCAGTGGCGCAGCGACCTCGAGGACATCGCCACCGTGCTCGTCGACTCCGCGGCTGCCGGGCTTTTGAGCGATACCCGGATCCCCGTCGACCGCCGCCTCGCGATGGTCGACCGTACGCTCGATGTGCAGCCTCTCGCCCTCAACTTCGCGCGGCTCCTTGTTTCGAAGGGCCGCGCGGGGGATGCACGAGAGGTCGCGCGGGCATTCGCGGTACTGGCCGATGCCCACGAAGGCGTGGTCAACGCCCAGGTGGTCACGGCCGTCGAGCTCTCCGCCGGTGAGCTCCAATCCATTCAAGAACGGCTCAGCAGCTCGCTGGGAAAGACCGTCCGCGCCACCGCGTCGGTCGACCCCGGCATCCTGGGGGGCATGATCGTACGCGTCGGCGACCGCCTGGTAGACGGCAGCGTGCGGACACGGCTGCGGCGGCTCCGGCGCGAGCTTGCAGGCGCGCGGTAGCCGGCCCCGGGCGTTACAGCACTAGAAAGAGGTTTCGTACCTATGGCAGTCCGTGCTGATGAAATCGCCTCGATCCTGCGCGAGCAGATCGAGAGCTTCGGCACCCAGGTCGTGTCGACCGACGTCGGCACGGTCATCGAGGCCGGCGAC
>JADZEI010000086.1 GCA_020850615.1 Dehalococcoidia bacterium
CGCTAAAGGCGCGGCTTGATCCAGACTGGCCTTCTCATGGAAGCCGCGGAGCATTGCTCCGCGGGATTGTCCGTGCCATGCCGCGCGGCAGCTGGTGCCATGCTCGCTCGCTGCGAGGGCGGGAGCGCCGCGACCGCCCGGCTCGTGGCGCACCCTCATCCCCCGACCCCTTCTGCTCTGAAAATAGCCCCGTAGTTCCGGGCATCTGGGTTCGTTATTCGTCGACTCTCCCTGACGAAAGTCGATTTTCATCCGCCATCCTGGGCCCTTTGCCATCGTGTCTCCCACTGCGGTGGGAGAAGGGGAGCTGCGCGCTGCGCGGGGCGACGGTCCCGGGGCGCGGCCGCGCCTGCGATGCGGCATCCGTTTGGCTTAGACGCGCCGCCGAGGCTGGGCTCGGCGGACTACCGCTGCGCGGCCACCGATGGCGCGGAGCGCAGGCGGAGCGTAGCCGCGCCCCTCGTGGGCGCTGGCGCCAGCCCAACGGATGCACCACGGCAGCGGCGGCGGAGGGCGGAAGCGGAGCGAAACGCCCGGCTCGTGGCGCGATGCGGTGCATCCCGGTGCGCAGCGGTGTCGCGCGCTGGCGCGGGGCGGCCGGGCCTGCTGCGCGGCCCGGCTGTGCTAGTTCGTGACCATACCTTCGATGCGACATGCATTGGGCTGCCGCTAGCGGCCACAAGGGCCGCGGGCTACACCCGGTCCCGGGCACGTCGGGCACGTCGGGCACGTCGGGCACGTCGGGTGCGTCGGGCGCTGGCGCGGCGCGTAGGCGCCGGGACACCGCGACCACGTCCGCCCCGCCCCGCCCCTCGCCGCGGACGCGTGCTCTACGCCTCTACGCCTTTACGCCTTTACGCCTTTCAACGTCATCCAGAAGCGCTGGAGGGCGGTGAGGTTCGCGAGGATGGCGAGCAGCCAGGCGACGACCGTGAGCCCGTTGAACAGCAGCCCGAGCCCGACGAGCGCCACCCGCTCCTGGCGGCGGAAGAGGCCTTCGCGCATGGAGAGGCCCATCACCTCGGCGCGGGCGCGCATGTAGCTCACGGCCACGCTGCCCAAGAGCGCGGCGTAGGTGACCGCCGCCTGCACTTGTTCGCCGCGGTCGGCGAAGTACCAGGCCATGCCGGTGAGCACCGCGGCCTCGCCGATCCGGTCGAGCACGGCATCGAAGACGGCGCCGAAGGGGCTGGCCGTATTGGTGGCGCGCGCCACCGCGCCGTCGACCATGTCGAGCGCGCTGAAGAAGAGGAAGACGATGCCCGCCCAGAGGAGCTCCTCGCGGGCGACGAGCACAGCCGCGCCGATGTTCCCGGCCAGGCCGAGGAGCGAGATCATGTTCGGAGTGATGCCCAGCCGCCCCACGCCACGGCCGATTCCGTCGGCAATGCCCTGGGGCATGCGCTGGGGCAGGATTTCGAGCTTCGGCACCTAGGGGCCCACCGTGCCGGTGGCACGCGCGCGCCGCCGGGCGTGCACTTCTTCCACCTGCTGGCGCTCGTACACCAGGCGCTCGTAGTACGACATCACCTTGTGGGCGACGGTGTCCCAGCCGTACTCGCGGGCGTGCTCCTGGCCGCGCAGGGCGAGCCGCTCGCGCAGCGCCGGGTCGCGGATCAGGCGGAGGATGCCCTCCTCGATCGCCGCCTCGTCCTTCGGCCGCACGAGCAGCCCCTCGGATTCGTGCGTGATTACGCCGGCGAAGCCCTCGATGTTGCTGGCGACGACGGGCAGGCCGGCGGCGAGCGCCTCCATGATCACGTAGCCCTGGCTCTCGTTGCCCGTGTTCGGCGCGCAGAAGACGTCCGACGTGTGGTGGAAGCGCGGCAGCTCCTCGTAGTCCACGTTCGAACGGAAGACGATGTCCGGGAAGGGCTCCATGAGCCGCTGGTAGCGCGTGAAGTCGCCCGCGCCGACCACGATGAGGCGGATGTCGTCGCGCTTCTGGCGCAGGCGCAGGTAGGCGCGGAGCAGGTACTTCAGCCCCTTGCGCTTCTCCGGGCGCCCGACGAAGAGGATGTTGACCTTGCCGTCGTCGAACTCGGGCAGCTTCTCCCGCGGCTCGGACCAGTGGTCGAACTCGATCCCGTTGGGAATGATGTTGAAGTAGCCCGCGAAGTAGCGGCTGACCAGGCGCGCGGCCGCGGGCGAAACCGCGATCTTGCCATCGAGCTTGCGGAACCAGCGGCGGGTGAACGGCCGCGTATAGCCATAGAGCCGCAGCCCGCCGTCCTTCGCCGCGTGGAAGGTGCCAACGTTTGCCGCGCGCGAATAGCGCAGGAAGTGGTACGGCAGGAGCGGCATCAGCGGCTCGTGCAGGTGGATGACGTCGAAGCGGCCCTCGGCGAGGAGCTTCTTCACCCGCGGCGCCGACCACGCGAACGTGATCCGCGCGACCGAGCCGCTCACGCGCAGCCCGTAGGGCTTGCCAAGCACCACGCACTGGTCCGCGACCTGCTCCGGTTCCGAGGCCGGCGCGAAGATCGTCACGTCGTGCCCCCACTCCCGGAAGATGTCGGCGAGGTGGCGGATGTGCGAGTTCACGCCGCCGTGCACGGACCAGTCGTAGGGGGAGATGAACGCGATCCTCATGCGCGCCGCCCCTGTCCGAGCCCGCGCAGCATCTTCCGCGGCGTGGCGCTGTAGCCCCACGCCAGCCCGAGCGCGGTGGCGCCGATGCCCACCTCGCGCAGCGATGCATAGCGGCTCATCCGGCCGGCCGTGGTACCGGCGGTCAGCGCCGCGCGGAGGTCGGCCGCGGTCGTGCCTTCGAACTCGGTCCAGCCGCTGCCCACGTGGGGCAGGTGGTGCGCATCGGAGCCGCCGGTCACGGGGAGCTGCCAGGTCTCGTTCGCAGCGATGGCGCGGGCACGCGTGGCCCGGCCAGCGGGGCTGGGGTTGCAGAGCTCAATGCCGTCGAACGTCACGCCTGGCTCCCCCCGGCCCTGGATCCGCCCTATGGTACGCCCACTGATGGAACGCGTGAGCCAGCTCAGCGGGTGCGGCACCACCGCGAGCCCGCCCATCGCGTGGACCGCCTCCAGCGTCGATTCTACCGAGCGGAAGGACTTGGGGCTGTCTTCGATAAACAGGGCGAGAAGGTGGCCCTGTCGGGTCGTCACTTCGGCGCCCACGACGACCTCCAGGCGGTAGCCGCGCTTCGCCGCCAGCTCCCGCGCGCGCAGACCGCCGCGCGCGTCCTCGTGGTCCGTCACCGCGAGCACGTCGAGCCCGGCTTCGTGCTCGGCGAATTCGAGCAGCTTCTCGACCGAGTACATGCCGTCGGAGACGGTCGTGTGGAGGTGGAGGTCGGCCTTACCCACAGCCGTGTACCCGCCAGAAGTCCTCGAGCACGGTCCACTGGCCGGGGTCGCGGCGGATATGCGTTTCGAGCAGCGCGGCGAAGCGCTCCACGGCCTTGCGGACGTCCGTCTCCGGGTCCTCCGTGTGTGCGACCGTGAACGGCTCCTCGACGAAGAGCGTGAGGCGGTCGCGGTGGTCGCGGTGCGTGAACACGGGCAGGACGACGGCGCCGGAGCGGCGGGCGAGCTCCCAGGGGCCGCGCGGGAGCTGCGCCATCCGCCCGCCGAGCGGCACGCAGATGCCCGTGCCCTGGAGGTCGCGGTCGCCGTTGAGGCCGATGAGCTCGCCGCGCTTGAGCCCATCGAGGCAGGCGCGCAGGCCGCCGAGGTTCACTTCGTAGAACTTGCCCCCGGCCGCCGAGCGGCGCCGCAGCAGCTCGCGCGAAAAACGCGGCGGGCGGAGCTCCTCCACCATAGCAATGAACGCCCGGCCGCGGTGGGTGAGCGCCTGGATCGCGAACTCCGGGTTGCCCGTGTGCGCGCTCACCGCGATCACCGGGCCCGGCCGTTCGAGCACTGCCAGCCGCTCGGCGTCGACGATGACCAGGTGGTCCCGCTCCACTTCCGTGAGGTCGCGATACGGCAGCGAACAGAGGTCCACCCAGTAGCGGGCGACGTTCTGGAAGGCGCGAAGGCTCTCCCGGCGGGCACGCTCGCGGTCGCCGTCGCAAAAGGGCAGCAGGTTCTTCATGAGGATGCGGCGCTGCCCGGGGCGGAGCTGCCACGCGAGCCAGCCAACCACGCTGGCGACGCGGTAGCCGAACCAGGGGGCCCGGCCGAGGGGCGGCGCCAGGAGCCAGAGCAGCCAGAGCCGCGTCACGGGATTGCCGCCTCCCGCCGCGGCGTCCGCCACATCTCGCGGAACATGTACCACTGCTCCGGGTGGGCGCGGATGAACCGCTCGTGCGCCGCCACGATCGCCTGCGTCACGGCGTGGATGTCGTGCGCTTCGTCGCCCGTGGGCTGCACGTCGATGCTGAAGTCGGTCAGCGTCTCCACCTCGTCGCGGGGGCCGGTGCGCGCGAAGGCGGTGGGGACGACGGCGGCGCCGGTGCGCAGGGCCAGGCGCGCAGGCCCCGCGGGCACCTCGATCTCCTCCCCGAAGAACTGCACCTTCACGCCCTCGCCGGGGACGGGCCGGTCGATCAGCAGCGCGAGCAGCCCGTTCTGGCGGAGCGCGCGGATGAGCGAGGGGCCCGCCTTCTCCATGCGCACCACCTGCATACCCAGCCGCTCGCGCGCGCCCATCACCATCCGGTCGAGCCGCGGGTCCTTGAACGTCTCGGCGACGACGGTGAGCGGGTAGCCGCGGGCGGCGGCGGCCCCGGCGCCCAGGTCCCAGTTGCCGAAATGCATGCAGACGATGATGGCGCCCTTGCCTCGGGCGAGGGCGTGGTCCAGGTTCGCGAAGCTCTCCTCGCCGTGGCAGCGCGCGCGGAGCTGCTCCGGGCTGAGCGATGGAAATCGCACGAAGTCCGCCAGGTAGCGGCAGTAGTTCACCAGCGACGCCCGCGCGGTGCGCTGCACCTCGCCCGAGGGCGCGCCGTGGAGCACGCGCTGGTAGTTCCGGAGCATCGCCCGGCGCCCGCGCGGCCAGCAGTAGAACCCCGCCGTCGCGCAGGCCCCTGCGATGCCGTAGCTCACCCGCGGCGGCAGGCGCATCGCCACCCACGTGACCGCCTGCCAGGCCCGGTACTGGGCGGCGGCGGAAAACCCGGCCACGCGGGAGGCGCGGCCCCGGGCGGGCACATCGGAGCTGCGGGCGGTCACGCGTCCATGCTACCGGGCGGCGGGGATCCCGTCGTTATGCGTGTGGGGGACGGGCCGGAGGGGGGACGGTAATTCACGGTTCACGATTCACGATTCACGCCGAGGGTGCGGATTTGGAGCGCTGCGCGGGGCGCCCTTCGGGTGCGATGCGCCGTGTTCCCGCGCGATGCCCGGGTGCTGGTTCGCTACCACGCCTTCGATGCGGCATCCGTTGGGCTTAGACGCGCCCCCGAGGCCGGGCTCGGCGGACTACCGCTGCGCGGGCGCGGCGCCGCAGGCGTAGCCGCGGAGCATTGCTCCGCGGGACTGGGCTTACCCTGCCACACCGATAGGCCACCAACGTCCGGGGCTGCGAGGGCGGGAGCACCGCGACCGCCCGGCTCGCCACGCGAGGCACGTCTCCCCGCGCGATGCGCGCCGGCTTGCGCGGCGGTGCAGGGGGCGCGGCGCTGCCCTCCCCCCATTTGGGGGCATCCGCCTCCGCGGGGCTCAGGGGTAGCTGACGCTGGTGAACGTCTGCGCGCAGGACCCGCCGGCCCAGAGCCAGTAGGCGCTTTCGCCGCTGGCCGCCTGGAGCCCGTTGAGCGCGGCCGCGCCATCGCGGAGCCAGACCGCCCACTGCTGCCCGTCGCGCACATACACCGCTTCGGCGCAGGGCAGGAGCTGCATCGTGTTCGCGAGCGGCCCCGGCGGCAGCACCACCAGGTTCCACCCGTCGAGCAGCGTCACCGGGTAGGCCATCGCCACCGGCTCGACCGGCACGGTGCCCGGCTGGGTCGTGTTCGAAACGGGGTAGAGCGCCGAGATCCCGGCGATGTCGTCGGCCTGGAGCGCGCGGAGCTCGCCCTGGTACATCGGGAACATGACCGCGCCGGACTCGGCCGACGAGCAGGTGTCGTAGCAGCTGTGCTCCAGGCCGGCCAGGTGCCCCACCTCGTGGAGGACCGTCGTCTGCACATCGGGCACCTCGCCGGTGCGGACGTCCGGGCGGCGCGCCTCGGGGTTCGAACTGAGGATGATGTCGACTTCGAGCGCGTCCTCGACCTTCGCGGTAACGCCGAGCGCGCAGTTGCGGTAGCTCGCGCAGGGCAGCTCGAGCCATCCGATGGTGTTCGCGCCATCGACCGCGCCCGTGTGCAGCCCCGGCACCGCGTCCGTGAAGCCCTGGTAGGCGACGCGGAAGCGGCTGGTCGTGACCGCGTTCCAGGGGTCGATGCCGCCGGTGATGGCGCCGGGGCCGATGCCCGCGGGCGCATTCGCCGGGTTGTAGGCGACCGCGACCGGCATGAGCTCGGCCGGCCAGGCCCACGGCCAGAACGCGTACGCCGCCGACACGCGGCCCGCGCCATCGTCGATCGTGCCGCCGGGCATGAGCGCGCGGGTAGCCACAACGGCGGCGGCGTACGCACCATCCGCGTCCTCGGCGCGCACCGTGAAGTGGAGCTGGACCACGGTCCCGCCGGGCTCGACGACTTCGAATTCGATCAGGTGGATGGAATCGGCGGCGGCGCTGCGCCCACCGTTGAACGCGGCCACGGCGCCGGCCGCAACCAGGAAGAACCCCACAACCACTGCCAACCACGTCCGCATGACACCCTAAAGATACTCCGCTGTACCGCGGTTGAAACCAGTACGCACCCGATCGTTACCCGGTTCAAACGGCGTTCTAACGGATTCCGTCAGTTATCAGTCATCAGTTATCAGCCGGGTCTGGAGACGTGGCGCCGCAGGCGTAGTCGCGGAGCACCGGCTCCGCGGCCCCCAGGATCATGCCTCGCGGTAGCCCGCGATCAACGTCGCACCGTGGTCGCGCTCCCGCACAACCGGCCGCCCGCGACCAACGTCGCACCGTGGTCGCGCTCCCGCACAACCGGCCCCGCGTCAGCGCGCGACCTCGCCGCATCACCCGCGCGACGCGCATCGCGCCACGAGCCGGGCGGTCGCAAGCTCCCGCCCTGGGGTTGGGCTACCGCGATGCATCCGTTGGGCTTGGACGCGCCGCCGAGGCTGGGCTCGGCGGACTACCGCTGCTCGGCGGGGCGCGGCTACGCCTGCGGCGCCTGACGGCGCGCCCTACCGGCTGAACGGGAGGACGCCGCCGGTGGAGGCGATGAACCAGTAGACCTGGCCGGTCTCGACCGTCTTCAGGTTGCTCACGTAGGCCGGGACGCCGGGGATGTAGCGCGTCCAGCTCTGGGTGGCCGGGTTCCAGCTGTAGACCACGCTCAGGCCCGGCTGCTGGCCGAACGCCTGGGCGGCGGGCTGGCTGGCGCCCGGCCAGGCGAGCAGGTTCGCGCCCGGCATGAGCGGCAGCGTCGGCTTCGGCGTGGCTGTCGCCGGAGGCGTTGCCGTCTTCGAGGGCGTCACGGCCGGGGTGGCCGTCTTCACCGGGGTGGGCGTGGCGGTCGGGGGCACGGGCGTGGGCGTCGCGGTCTTCACCGGTGTGGGAGCGGCGGCCGTGCCGTAGATCGCCTTCGCCCCCGCGATGTCGTCCGGCTGGAGGTCGCGCTTGCTGCAGCCGGCGCAGTAGCTCGCGTACATCACGGCGTTGCCGTCGCCGGAGTGGCCGAGGCCGATGGCGTGCCCGAATTCGTGCAGGATCACCGACTCGACGTCGATCTCCGGGGAGCTCCCGGTCGTCCACTCCCAGTCCGGGTCGATCTGCATGTCGAACTCGGTCGCGGTCTTCGGCGTGCCGTCGAGCGCGTACCAGCTGCAGGTGACGGCGAGGACGGCGCCGCTCTGCCGGCCCCAGCCGACCGTGTTGAACCCGTCGAGGCCGCTGCCGCTGCAGCCGCCGGTGCCCGCGGAGGTGGCGCCGCTCGCGTTGAACCGGAAGTTCGCGCCGGAGACGTTCCAGCTGTTCGCGGCCCGGGCGATGGCATCGTATTCGTCCGCAAGGCCGGCCGGCTTGCCCGCGCCGTTGTACCCCCACGTTACGGTCCGGTTCGGCCACCAGTACCCCTGATTGAGGTACGCCGCGGCGACTTCGCCGGGCCGGATTTCGACCGCGCCGGGGAACCGGGCGAGCATCTCGGCACGCGCGACATTGGCCGCAGCGGCGAACCGGCCGGACCCGTCGTCATGCATGAAGAACTGGACATCGACCGTGTACCACTCGCCGCCGAAGGGCACGGCCATGCGGGAGTGGACCTCCCGGTAGGCGAGCTCGGGCTCCGCGTCCGCGCCGCTCGAGCCGCCGAAGATCATCCACGCGCCGAGGGACCAGCCCGTCACGAAGAACGCCATAATCGCTGCGATCGCGGCCCAGCTGCGCCGCGCATCCCGCCGTCCCGGTTGCCTCACCACATCGTCCTCCACCACTGCACCGGGCCGCGAGGCCTCTCCCCGCGGCGGCTCCGGTTAAATGCTGTTCTGGGGATCGGTGGTGGCGATTGAGGGGCATACCCCGCAACGGTGTCCGTAAACCCTGACATCGGGTTGCGAAATGGTGGCCGCTTTACCGCGCATCACCTCGCGCGCGAGTCATCCGGGCTGCTCTACGATGTCGCGAACGGGAGGTGCGGCGATGCGGGTTGCCACGGTGCGCGAACGAAAGGACAGCGAGCTCCGCGTGGGGCTCACGCCGGAAGGGGCCTACGCCCTCGCCCGGTCGGGCCACGAGGTGCTGGTCGAAACCGGCGCCGGCGCGGGCTCGGGGCACACCGACGACGCCTACCGCGTCGCTGGCGCGCGCATCGTCCCCGACGCGGCGGCCGCCTGGCGCGATGCCGAGCTCGTCGTGAAGGTGAAGGAGCCCGTCGCCAGCGAATACGGCTACCTGCGGCCGGGCTGCACGCTCTTCACCTACCTCCACCTCGCCTCCGACCGCACGCTCACGGAGCAGCTCGCCGCCTCCGGCTGCCGCTCGCTGGCCTACGAGCTCGTCCGCAAGGCCGATGGCAACATGCCCCTGCTCGCGCCGATGTCGCAGGTGGCCGGGCGGATGGCCGCGGAGATCGGCGCGGGGCTGCTGCGGCACCCGGGGCCCGGCCGGGGCAAGCTGCTCGGCGGGGTGGCCGGCGTCCCGCCCGGGCACGCGGTCATCCTCGGCTCCGGCACGGTAGCCACCGCCGCCGCGCGCGTGCTCATGGGGCTCGATGCCCGCGTCACCGTCATGTCCCGCGACCTCGCCCGGCTCACCTACCTGCAGGAGAACTTCGGCGGCCGGATCGCCACGCGCGTGAGCACGCCCCACGCCGTCGCCGACGAAGTGCGCGGCGCGGACCTCGCGATCCTCTCGGTGCTCGTCCCGGGAGCGGCCGCGCCGAAGGTGCTGACCCGCGAGATGGTGCGCTCGATGGGCGCGGGCGCGGTCATCGTCGATGTCTCGATCGACCAGGGCGGCGCCGCTGAGACGAGCCGCGCCACGACCCACAGCGACCCGATCTATATCGAGGAAGGCGTCGTTCACTACTGCGTGAGCAACATGCCCGGTGCGGTGCCGCAGACCAGCACCCAGGCGCTCACCAGCGCGACCCTGCCCTACGTCGAAGAGCTCGCGGACCGCGGCGTCGAGGCGGCGCTCCGGGCCGACCCCGCGCTCGCGGCAGCGCTGAGCACGTGGGACGGCGCGCTCATCGCGGGACCGGTGGCCGACGGGTTCGGGCTGCCCTCCATACCGAATCCATTCACCGGCTAGGGCGAATCCGCTGACTTACCAACAGTAACTTACCTATGAAATGTGGAATGCCCAATGTCATGGATCAGTCCACGCTAATGGGAGTATTATACCCTCCATGGGAAAGTCCGATCCGGATCGTGGGGCAGAACCCGTACCGGACGAACCTGCACACGGTGTAACGCCGTATTGCCCGCACTTCCAGGAGACGGTCGAGCTGATCGGCCGCCGCTGGAGTGGCGTGATTATCCGCGCGCTCCTCGCGGGCGCGGTGCGCTTCAGCGATATCCTCACCCGGGTGCCCGGCCTCTCGGACCGGCTGCTCTCCGACCGGCTCCGCCAGCTCGAGGCCGAGGGGATCGTCAAGCGGACGGTGTACCCGGACACGCCCGTGCGGATCGAATACGAGCTGACTACGAAGGGCCGCGAGCTCGAGACGATCGTGCGCGCGCTCGATACCTGGGCGGCCCGCTGGACGGAGGGCTACGACGCCCCCGCCGCGCAGGGCTGAGCGGCCGCGAGGAACAGTTCCCAATCGGCGATAACAAGGCTCGCGGCGAATTCGCGCGCGCAGGCGCCGCACACCAGGCCGCACGCCTCGGGCTCGCGGCCTGCCAGGTGCCGCAGCTGCGCCGGCATCTCCCCCGGTTCGTTGCAGACGAGGCAGACCGACCCTCCGGGCGACTGCTGCTTGCCGCACCACTCGCAGACCAGCCAGCCGCTGCTCAGGGAGAGGAATCGGTGGCCGCTCAGCCCGCAGTCCACGCCGAGGAAGAACGCCACCCGCCCGGGGACCGGCCCGGTTTCGCCTTCGAACACGTAGCGGCAGTTCTCGCAGATGCCGTGCGAGGCGGGCGGCGGGCCCTGGTGGAGGACCCGGGAACACCAGGCGCAGACCACCCGCGGAGCATGCTCGCGGACGCTCGTCTGCTGGTTCATGAACGCAGTATCGCGGGTCGGCGGAGCCGGTGGGGTCATCCTCCGCCAAAGAGTCGGGTTAACCCTGATCTCCTCTCGCGAGGCGCGCGCTTGCCCCTTGCCGGTGGCTCCGCGAAGGTGCGAACAGCCCCCGTGGACGGCCGCGCCGATGAACTGGCTCACGATCCTCATCATCATCGCCGTCGGCTTCATGACGTGGCGCGCCTATCGGAACGGGTTCGTCCGGGAGCTGGTTTCGCTCTCCGCCGTCGTCCTCGCCATCCCCATCGCCGGCATCTTCTACGACGACATGTACCCCAAGGTGCACCCGATCGTGGACAGCCGGCTTTTGGCGAACCTGATCTCGTTCCTCGCCATCTTCACCGGCGTCATCGTTGGCGGGCAGGTTGCGGCGCACCTCCTGAAGCAGGTCGTGGCCGTGCTGAACCTCGGCGCGGCGGACCACCTCGCCGGGGCCGCGTTCGGGTTCGTGAAGGGCGTCGTCGTCTGCCAGGCGCTGCTCATCGCCTTCGTGGTCTTCCCCAGGCCGGACCTGCGCGACGAAATCGACGCATCGCCGCTCGCAACGGGCTTGTTGGACTCGGCGCCCCCGGTGCTGAGCATCCTCCCCGGGCGGTTCGATGATGGCATCGACCTCTTCCTCGCCGGGGTGCGGGAGCTCGATGACGCCGTGCCGGGGGAGGAGACCCCAGCGCCCGAGGACGAGGAAGGTTAACTTCATTACTTGCGGCTCATAACCGAACCTTCACAATAGGCGCACTTCCGCCCCGGAGCTCGTACCGATGATGCACCGACCCCACCCGCGGCTCATGACGCTCGCCGCAGGACTGACCATCGCGTCCCTGCTGCTTTCCGCCTGCGGTGGTGGCGACGGCGGTGGGAAGAAAGTGGACCCGGACGACTGGGTCGCCGATCTCTGCGACCTCTGGGTCGATTCCGACGACGAGCTGAACAGCATCGGCGAGGACATCGACACCACCGACAAGGACAGCGTCCTCGACGTCCTCGACGACGCCGTCAACCTCTCAGGCAACCTGCGGGACGACTTCGACGACCTTGGCCAGCCGGACATCGAGGACGGCGACAAGGTGCGCGAGGCGTTTCAGGCGAGCCTCGAACACCGCGAAGAAGCCTTCGCCGAAGCCCGCGACAAGGTGAATGACCTCGACGAGGACGACGACGACTTCGAGGACCAGGTCTTCGAGGTGTTCGAAGAGATGCCCCAGAGCGACCTGCTCGACGACCTCGAGGAGCTTGCCGACAACAACGACGACGTGGCCGACCTGGTCGACGAAATCAACGCCGAGTGCGGCGATATCATCTTCGCCAGCGTGGTGACCGGCAGCACGCCGGCCGGAGTGCGCGCCTGATGGATTCGATGACGCACCGCACCCCACACTGGCTCCGGACCCCCGTGCTCGCGGGGGCAGCATTCGCGATCGCCGCGTCCAGCCTGCTCGCCGCCTGCGGCGGCGGCGGTGGCGACGACGATGAAGACAGCGGCAGCAACAACGACAGGAACAACAGCTCAAGCGATGCCCTCGAGCTCGAAGAGTGGGTCAACGAGGTCTGCGACCTCGCCGCCGACTTCGAAGACCGGGTCGCGGATGTCGACGCCGGCTTCGACGAGATCGACCCCGAAGGCGACGACGCGCCGGACGAGTTCATCGCCCTGGTCGAAGAAGGCGATGAGCTGAGCGAGGAGCGCTTCGAGGAGTTCCTCGACATCGGCGAGCCGGACATCCGCGGCGGCGACGACGTTATCGCCGAGTTCGAGGCGCACCAGGAAGCGAACCAGGACGCGATCGACGAGCTCCTTGAGATCCTCGAGGGCCTCGACGCCGGGCCGGACTTCGAGGATGACCTCTTCGCCGCCCTGGCCGACCTCCCCAGGGACTCGCTTCGCGACCGGCTCGAAGACCTGGCCGCGGATGAGGACGAGGTCCAGGACCTGCTCGACCTCATCGACGAGGACACCGACTGCGCGAACTCCCTCTTCGACGAGGCCGGGGAGGGGCAGGCGGCGACCTCGACGGCAACCTCTGCGCGCACGCCCTCGCGGCTGCCCACGCAGCAGACGACGCCGGCGGCCAACGCCACGGACAACGAAGAGTGGGTCATCGGCTTCTGCACCGCGTTCGCGACGTGGGGCGAGGACATCGCGGTCATCAGCGAGCGATCGACGGAGGATTCGGACATCGAGTCGGCGAAGGGAGCGATCGTCTCCCTGATGGAGGAATCTGCGGCCCGGTCGCGGATGTTCGCCTTTGAGCTCGAGGACCTCGGCGCGCCCGACGTGAAGGACGGCGCCCGCATCCAGCAGACGCTCACGAGCATGGGCAACTCGTCCGTGGCCGTGTTCGACCGCGCGACCCGGCAGGCGCGCGCCCTGCCCACGAACAACGCGACGACGTTCCAGGCGGAGGCCGAGAAAGTGCTCGCCGAGTTCGAGGCCGCCTTCAACGAGGTGGTGGCCGGCCTGGACGAGTTCGACAAGTACGACACTGCCGAGCTCGACGCGATCTTCGAACGCGTCCCCGAGTGCGACGCCCTCCGCTAGGCGGGCAGGAGAGCAACCAACGCAAAGGCCCGGCGGATTCCCGCCGGGCCTTCTGCGTGTCCGGGGCGCGGGGCAGGTGGGTTAGCCGATGACACCGGTCACGGCGTTCGCGATCGGCGTCGCGCCACCGCTCCAGGTCGCGTGCCAGGTCTGGGTCGGCTTGGTCACGGGGCCGTACATCGCGAAGTAGAAGATCTCGTCGTTGTCCTTGAGCGCGGCGTCTTCGCCGCTCCGGGCGTAGTTCTCCATCGTTACTTTGTCGCCGCCGGAAGCTGCGACCACCGCTCCCGCATGGTTGCCCCAGCCCGTCCGCCGTTTGCCGCCCGCGACCGCTGCGTCGTCGGCCATGAGCGCGGTGCTCGTCCCCCCGGTCGGGTCCAGCGTCCAGTTGGTGATGCCGGCCGCGCCCGGTGTGCCCATCGATTCACTGACGAACGCCTGGCCGACCTTGGGGTCCGCGAATACGTTGACGCCGAGCTTCTTCGCGGTCTTCGCGGCGGCCGCGGGATGCGCCTGGAGGTACTGCCCATAGGCCTGTGCGATCGCGTTCTCGTTCAACGCACCCGTCTGCGCCTTCCGCTTGCCGCCCTTCGCGATCGTATCGGCGACGCCTGCGCCCCACTGGGTGTGTTGGGTGGCGCCGACGAGCTTGAGTGCCTTGAGCTCCTTCTTCGTGAGGGAACTGTACTTCTGCCCGATGATGGCCTCCGCCACTGCCACACAAGTGGCCTCGACGCCCACAGCGTTGCCGTGCTGCATGGTGCCCATCCTGCCGGCGACCTTCTTTCGCGCGCTCTTCTTCCCTTCGTCCGGGTTCAGGATCGGTTCGAACGCATCGAGGTTGTGGGATTTGCCCTTCTGGTCGGTCACGGTGATAGCACCTGCCTGCTGCGTGTTCAGCAGGTACTTCGACCCGCGCTTCAGCAGCTCGGTGTTGCTCTTCTTCGCAATGTCGGGCTCGGCGAAGAAGATCTTGGCCTGGCGCGAAGCGTCCGCGTTCTCGATGGCCATGCGGCCGTCCTCGCTGATCCTCAGCGGCGTCGCCCCGGCGGTCGCATCCCTGCCGGACATCGCGATGCCGCCCGTCGCATCCCGGAAGCTGTTGTCCGCCTGGCGATCCTGCCCCTGGAGGATCGTCGCACTGGCGGATGCCGTCGCCGCACCGAGGAAGTACCGCTGGACCGCCCGGTTGCCAATGGTGCGCTGCAGGGCCGCGATCGTACCGGCACGGCCGGGTTGCCCCATTTGCGAGCTCGTGTCCGGACCAGCGTGGCACGCGGGACGGCGAGCTGGCCGCGCGGCTTCGGGTGGGGATTGGCGTAGCAACGTCGTCCTGGTGCGCACATCGTGCTCCAGCCGGGGGATACCGCATCCTACGCGCATTCCACCCCGGTATGCGTCAGCTTAAACGTGAAAGGCCCGGCGGGAACCCGCCGGGCCTGTTGCGTGTCCGGGTGCGGGCTGGCTAGTTGCCGCCGGCGGCGGTGGTGGCCGCGGCGGGGCGGTTCACCGCGAGCATCCGGTTCAGCGCGCTGATGTATGCCTTCGCGCTCGAGACGATGATGTCCGTGTCGGAGGCGCGGCCGCTGTAGGTGCGCCCGTCCTGCTCGATTCGGATGGTCACTTCGCCCTGCGCGTCGATGCCCTCGGTCACGCTTTTGACGCTGAACTCGGTGAGCTCCGGCGCGAGGCCCGTGATCCGGTTCATCGCCCGGTAGACCGCGTCGACCGGCCCGGTGCCCGTGGCCGCGTCCGTGCGGATGTTGCCCTGGGGGTCGACCAGGCGGAGCGTCGCCGTCGGCGTCGAATGGTCGCCCGCGGTGACCTGGACGAGGTCGAGCCGCCAGCCGGACTCATCGTTGCGCAGGTTGTCGCTGACGATCGCCTCGAGGTCGCGGTCGTCGACTTCCATCTTCTTGTCGGCGAGCTCCTTGAAGGAGGAGAAGGCGCGGCTCAGCTCCTCATCGGTGAGCTCGTAGCCGAGCTCTTCCATGTGCTTCTTGAAGGCGTGGCGGCCGGAGAGCTTGCCGAGCACCAACTGGGTGCCCTGGGGGATGCCGATCTCGGCCGGGTCCATGATCTCCCAGGTCTCGCGCAGCTTGAGGATGCCGTCCTGGTGGATGCCCGAGCCGTGGCGGAAGGCGTTCTTGCCGACGATCGCCTTGTTCCACTGGATCGGCATGCCCGAATAGGTCTCGACCAGCTTCGAGGCGCGGTAGATCTCCTTCGTGTTGATGCTCGTTTCGAAGCCGAAGTAGTCCTTGCGCGTCTTGATCGCCATCACCACCTCTTCGAGCGAGGTGTTCCCGGCGCGCTCGCCGATGCCGTTGATCGTGACTTCGACCTGGCGGGCGCCGTTCTGGATCGCGGTCAGCGTGTTCGCCGTGCAGAGGCCGAGGTCGTTCTGGCCGTGGAAGCTGACGCGCGCCTTGTGGATGTTCGGCACCTGTTCGAACAGCCCCTGGAACAGCTTCGCCAGCTCCTCGGGGATCGCGTAGCCGACCGAGTCGGGGATGTTGATCGTGGTCGCGCCCGCGTCGATGCAGCGGCGGACGATGTCGTAGACGAAGCGCGCGTCGGCACGGGTCGCGTCCATCGGGCTGAACTCGACGTTCGAGGTGTACTGGGCGGCGTGGCGGACCATCGCCTCCGCGCGCGTGACCACCTGCTCGCGGTCGCTCTTGAGCTGGTGGGCGATCTGGATGTCACTGGTGTTGATGAAGACGTGGATGCGCGGGTCCGCCGCTTCCTTGACCGCCTCCCAGGCCGTGTCGATGTCGGTCGCGACGGCGCGGGCGAGGGCGCAAATGGTCGTGTTGCGCACTTCGCGGGCGATGCCTTTCACCGCTTCGAGGTCGCCGGGGGTGGAGCAGGGGAAGCCGGCTTCGATGATGTCGACGCCGAGCTTCTCGAGCTGCTTCGCGATCTCCACCTTCTCGTGGGGGGTGAAGGCGACGCCGGCGGACTGCTCGCCGTCGCGCAGGGTGGTATCGAAGACGTAGATCTTTTCGGCCATGGCCAGTGGGGGTTTCCTTTCGCGTCGGTCAGCTATCGCGGACGGCGGTCCGCCTGCGGGCGGTACGGGCAGATGCGCGGCAGCGGACGGCGATGCCATCTCGCGCACAGGCGCATTCTCCAGAGTATCGATGAAGGGAAGGTATCGGGGGAAACGCGAAGGTCAGCGAAGAGCACGCCCCGGTGAGTCCGGGGCTTCCACAGCTTCCTTGCAGGGTGCGGCGTCGTCGCGCATTAGGAGCAGTGTGGGGGAGGGGAGACAAAAGTGCAAAGGCAAAAGGGCGAAAGGCGAAAGGCCTGGGTCGAAGGTGGAAGGTCACGCACCTTCGCCCTTCGACTTTAGCCTTTCGCCGCGGCGGCGGGGGGCGGGGCGGCGAACAGCGTCTCCCCGCAGCTGCCGCAGAAGTAGCGGCCGGGCAGGGGCCGGGCGCCGGCTTCGAAGACGGGCTGGAGCTCCTCCCGCGGGTGGTGGCACCAGCTGGCGCCGGCCGGGGCGTAGATCGATTCGAGGACAGGCCGGGGTGACATGCGGCGATGCTGCGCCGGGCCGGGGACGAGCTCCGAGAGGACGATGTCAGCAGTGGAGGCCCAGGGCGAAAGGCGAAGAGGCGAACTCGCGGGCACCTGCGGCTTTGGCCCCTGGCCTTTAGCCCTTGGCCTTCGCCCCCTCGCCGGTCCATTCGAGCAGGCGCGCGTCGTACTTCGCCATGCGCTCGGCGAGCTCGTCCCGGAGGGCGGCCATCTTCTCCATCTTCGCGTCGAGGAGCTGGAGCTGGTGGAGCGTCGCTTCCCGCGCGACCCGCAGCTTCGCCGCCTTCTCGGCGACGTCGGCATCGCGGTTCCATTCGTCCCGGATCTGGGTGCGCACCTCGTCGGCGTCGAGCATTTCGCGGATCTCGGCGAGGGAGAAGCCGAGCAGGTCCTTCATCTCGCGGATGCGCCCGAGCCGTTCGAGGTCGGTGCCGGAATAGAGGCGGAAGCCGCCGTCCATCCGCTGGGGCGGCGAAAGGAGGCCCTTCTCCTCGTAGTAGCGCAGGGTGCGCTGGGTGAGGCCCGTGCGCTCCGCGGCCTCGCCGATCTGGAGGAACTCTCCGTGTCGCGGTTCGTTGCTCATGCCTGGACGCTAGTCTACCGACGTTAACGCGCACGTCAATGTGCTATCGCGTCAGGAGCGTGGCACCCCGTTCTGCGTGCCCCGGGCGAGGAGCTCGCCGGATTCGTCGCGCACCTCGGCTTCGCAATACACGATCCGGCGGCCGGACTTCACGACTTCGCCGGTCACGATGAGGTTGCCGGTGACCGCCGGGCGCAGGATGTAGACGTTGAGGTGGGAGGTGTGGAGCCCGCCGGCGGCCACGGCCATCGCCGTATCCATCATCACGGCGAAGATGCCGCCCTGGAGGACGCCCATCGGGTTCTTGAAGCGGTCGAGCACCGGGTAGCGCAGGCGGGCGCGGCCTTCGCCGCGTTCGAGGATGACGCCGCCGAGCTCTTCGAGGATCGGGATCGAGCGGCCGTCCATGGTCTGTTCCGTCATGGCGAGCAGTGTAGGCGCCGGCGCTGTTACAAGGAGGCGATGGCCCTGCGAGACGGCGGTGCGCCCGCGTAGTCCGGGTGCGCCCCGCCGCGCGATACGGTGGGGACAGATTCACCGAGGAGGTATCTCATGGACAGCACCCAGATCCGCGAGCGCATGCCCGTCGTCTGTTCCGATGAGAAGCAGTTCGCAACCGTGGACCACATGGAGGGCGAGGACAGCATCAAGCTCACGAAGGACCAGGCCGGGATGCACCACTGGATCCCGACCAGCTGGGTCACCCGCGTCGACGACAAGGTCCACATCGACCGGCCGGGGCGGCAGGCGATGCAGGAGTGGATGACCACGCCGCCGGAGGGCCGCCAGTACTGAGCCCGGGCCTGCCGGGCCGATCCTGACGGCCTGGCAGGTGCGCGGGTCGCAGGCACATTCACGATGCCTGCGACCCGCGTTTCTTTGTGCCCTGCCGTGGGCCAGGGCGCGCCTGGCGTCGAACAACAGTCCCCCGGGGTTGCGGCATCCGGCGCCACGGCGGAGAGTGGCGCCATGGTGGACCCCCTCGACACGATCGCCGGCGTCGAAGTCGATGCCCTCTTCCTTGCCAACAGCGCCGAGATCCGGGACGGGCTGGGCTACGTGCTCGGCGCCGGCTGGACGCGCTGCTGGCCGAACGCCCCCGCCGGGCAGGGCTACCCGTTCGACCGTGTGCTGCCCGTGGTGATCATGCTGCGCGTGCCCTGGAGCGAGACGAACGCCGACCACACGTTCGCCCTCCGGATCGAGGACGCGGACAGCCGCCCGCTCGTCCCGGCGGCGACCGGCAACGTCCGAGCGGGGCGCTCGGCGGACCTCACGGAAGGGGCGTCGCAGGTGGTGCTGCTCTCGGTGGAGGCGCGGGTGCGCCTGGAGCGGCCGGGGATCTACCACATCGCCGCGGACATCGACGGCGTCGAGCGGAAGCGGATCCAGTTCGAGGCGATCAACCCGCCGCGCCGCTGAGCGTCAGCGCCCGCTGAGCTCGGATTCGAGGCGGCGCTGCACCTCGATGGCCGGGAGGTTGTTCGCGCGGGCGAGCCCCTTCACGTCCTCGAACTCAGGCGCGATCCGGCGCTTGCCCTGCCACTCGCGCACCTTCGCCCGCACCGGGCCGAGGCTGGTGATGAACGTCTCGACGCTGCGGTTCGCCTCGTGGCGGCGATACGGTGTGACCCGCACGCCGAGGGTGGTCGTCTCCGCGAGAAAGATGCCCGTGTAGCGCGCCTCATCGTCCACCGGCACGAGCGCGCAGAGCTTGGCCGCAGCGCGGCCCTTCTTCATGCCGATGGGCTCGGTCCAGGCGTCGAATGCGCCCGCTTCGAGCAGTTGGTCGCGGGCATGGGCGAGGAGCGCGGCCGCCATGTCATCGATGTTCGCCTCGAGCAGGAGGAGCTCCCGCGTCGTCGTCCCGGGCACCGCGGGGAGGGGACGCGCTTCCGGCGGTGCCTCCGCGGCCGGCCCGCCGATCACCGGCGGCCCGGGCTCGGGCGTGCGCGTGCCGATGAAGACGCGGAGCGCATTCGGGCGGCCCGGCGGGTCCTGGGTGCCCGCGCCGGCGCCGGTCCGGTCGAGCGTGATCACCGCCGGGCCGGGCTTCGCCACCGCCGCGAGGATGGCCGCGCCGGTCGGGGTGACGAGCTCGTGGCCCGCTTCGACGAAGCGGAGGGCGAAGCCGTGCGCCTGGAGGGTGGCGGCGGCGGCCGGGCCGGGCGCTGCCGGCAACGGCCCGTGCGAGCTCTCCTTCACGATCGTCCCCGCGCCGACCGTGACCACCGGACAAACCGCCTCGGCGATGTCGAGGCTTTCGAGCGCCAGCATGGTGCCGGCGATGTCGATCATCGCGTCGACGCCGCCGGCCTCGTGGAGGTGTGGCGAATCGGTGCGGTGGGCGGCAGCTTCGCCCGCTGCGAGGGCGTCAATCGCGGCGAAGACGCGCTGC
Source organism: Dehalococcoidia bacterium (assembly GCA_020850615.1). Taxonomy (GTDB): domain Bacteria; phylum Chloroflexota; class Dehalococcoidia; order Tepidiformales; family Tepidiformaceae; genus JADZEI01. Next base: position 19,780 of record JADZEI010000086.1, read on the forward strand.
TGCACCCGCGGCGCGAAGCGGGCGCGCTCCACCATCTCGCGCATCTGGTCCGGCTGGTAGGTGCGCTCCTCGCTGAGCGTGACGAGGAGGTGCAGGGCCGAAAGCCCGCCGCGCGTGACCCGCTCGGTCGCCAGCGCGAAGGGCGGCAGGCCGAGCCGGTCGAGCTCGTCGCGCACGTCCCCGAGCGACGCTCCGGCGTCGACCAGCGCGGAGAGCGTCATGTCCCCGGCGATCCCGGAGAAGCAATCGAAGACGAGGGTGCGGCCGGGGGCGTCGCCGCTCACGCGGCCCCCCCGCGCCCGGCGGCGACCGCGAGCCGGTTGATCGCGGCGGCCATGACCCCCGCGCCGAAGCCGTTGTCGATGTTCACGACGGCGACGCCGCTCGCGCAGGAGTTGAGCATCCCGAGGAGCGCGGCCAGGCCGCCGAACGACGCGCCGTACCCGACCGACGTGGGCACGGCGATGACCGGGTTCGCCACAAGGCCCGCGACCACGCTCGGGAGGGCGCCCTCCATGCCCGCGACGACGACGAGGGCGTTCGCGGCCCGGAAGTCGGCCAGGTGCGGGGTGAGCCGGTGCAGCCCGGCGACCCCGACGTCGAAGTGGCGCGAAACCCGGGCGCCGGCGAGCTCGGCGGTGCGCGCGGCCTCCTCGGCCACGGGGATGTCCGACGTGCCGGCGGTCACGACCGCCACATGCCCGGTGCCGGGGCGGGGCTCCGCCTCGATCCAGGCGAGGCGGGTCTCGCCGTCGACGGTGATCCCGGGCACGCCCTCGCGGAGGGCGGCGGCGGCGGCGGCATCGACGCGCGTGACGAGGACGCGCCCGGCGCGGGCGTACACCTCGGCCGTGATCGCGGCCACCTGGCGCGGCGTCTTGCCCATGGCGAGCACCACTTCGGGCAGCCCGTCGCGGAGGGCGCGGTGGTGGTCGATGGTGGCGAACCCGCCGAGCTCCTCGGCCGGGGCCACGGCGAGCGCGGCCTCGGCGGCGGCCACAGCCACATCGCCGCTGGCCACGCCGCGCAGGAGCTCATGCAGGCGCGTGCGGTCCATCGTCCGAGTGTACAGGGGTGGGCCGTTGTCCGTTGTCCGCGAACCCGAGCCGCGAATCCGAGCCGCGCGCGTAAGCAAGCGGAGGCGTGACTCCCGCACCCACGGCCCCGCGGAAGCGCTCCGCCCCATCCCCCTTGCTCGCGTCCTTTCGCGCGGGGCGATAGGATTGTGAACCGGAGTACAAGCGTGGCCGACCTTTCGATCTACCTCTTCTGGTCCGGGCTCGTCACCGCGCTCTTCGCTGTGGTGCTCTACGGTGCCTATGTCGCGAGCGCGTCCGTCTCGGTGCGCCGCTTCGCCGCCCAGACCAATGCCGGCACGGTGACCATCAGCTCCCACTCTGGAACGCCGAACCCCGGCATCGGGCGGCTGGCCACGACGTTCGCCGGCATCACGTTCCTGCTGCTCGTGGGCGCGGTCGCGGCCCGCTGGTCGGCGACGGGCCATCCGCCGCTTTCGAACATGTACGAGTTCACCGTCGCCTTCGCGATGGGCATCTGCGGCGCTTATCTCGCCTTCGAAGCGGCCTCGCGGCAGCGCCGCATCGGCGTCGTCGGGCTGCCGATCGTGGCGGGCATGCTCGGCATCGCCACGCTCTTCCCGACGGAGATCGTCCCGCTCATCCCGGCGCTCCAGAACGGGCCGCTGCTGATGATCCACGTGAGCTTCATGATGGTCTCGTACGCGGTGCTCACCGTGGCGTTCTGTGGGGCCGTCGTCTACCTGGTACAGGGCGGCGAGGGGCGGCGGCGGTTCGCGGCCCTGCCCTCGGCCTCCGCGGCGGGCGACCTCGCGCACAAGGCGGTCATGGTCGGCTTCCCGCTGCTCGGGCTCGGGATCGCGCTCGGCGCCTGGTGGGCGAATAGCGCCTGGGGCCGCTACTGGGGCTGGGACCCGAAGGAGACGAGCGCGCTGGTGACGTGGCTGAGCATCGCGGCGTACTTCCACGCCCGCGCCGGCAGCGGCACGGTCGCGAACGCGCCCGGCATCCGGCGGGTGGTGCCCACGAAGCTGCGCCGCGGCTGGCGCCCGGACCCGATGTGGTGGCTGATCCTCATGTGGGCGCTGGTCATGTTCACCTACTTCGCCGTGAACCTCTGGGTGAGCGGCCTGCACAGCTACGCCGGCGTCTGAGGAGCTCCCCGGAGGCCGGACGATGGACGACGCACTGACCGCCGCACGCTGAGCGGCGCCCCGGAGGAACCCCAATGGCACGCCTGCACGTGGACATCAACGACCTGCGCGACGACCTGGAGATGGCGCTCGGGCTGATACGGCGCGGCGGCCAGGTGATGATCGAACGCGAAGGGCACGTGGTGGCCGAGCTCGTCGTCCCCGGCGGCGCGGCCCGCCCGGCCCAGGAACATTCCGTCCCCGCGGCCGACTTCTTCGCGAGCCCGGAAGCGATGGGCACGGTCGCGTCGCTGCTGCGCGCCCAGGGCGGCGTCGAGCTGCCGGCCGAGATCTGGGACGAGCTGAACCGCGAAGAAGCGCTGCTCGAGATGCTGGCGGAGGAGATGGAGTAGGGGCCGCTGCGGCGGAGACATTGCCGATTGCCGATTGCCGATTGGGGCGGTGGATTTTCGATTTTCGATTTTCGATTTTCGCTGGTTCGAACGTGGTCGCACGCTGACGCGTCGCTTCCCGCCCGGGTTGGCCACCCGTTTTGGATTCTCGCGGGTTCGACGTACTGGCGCGCTGGCGCAGACGCAGGGGTTCCGGGGGCGCGTGCAAACGCTCGCGCGGGCACGGGTCACTGGGCACGGGGCACGACCCCGGCACAAACAGCCAACAGCCAACAGCCAACAGCCCGAGTGTGACCCACCCCACACCCGGCGGCGCAGCTCCGCCGTAGGGCGGAGGGCGGGTGCGCCAAACGCCTGTCTTCCCTCTGTTGGGTGCCCGCTACTGTACCGACAACAACAGCGGGGGATGCACAGCCCCTGGAGTGGAGAACCGCCATGGAGACCAAGCTCGAACTCGTGAAGGCGCAGCCGGACCACGCGCACCGCTGGCTCATCGAAGAGGCGCGCGGGCCGCAGAGCCGCGGGACATGCAGGGTGTGCGGGACCGAGAAGATGTTCCGCAACTGGCTCGAAGACGCCGACTTCATCACCAACGAAGAACACCGCCAGGCCGCGTAGGCCCCACGACTCTGCTCGACGCCGAGCGGACCGCAAAAGCACGGACGCCGGGAACCCCCTCGAGGACCAGCTCGATCGGGATCCCGGCGTTTCGTCGTTTCGTGGAACCGGCGGAACGCCCCGGCACCCCGCGGGCGTCGACCCGCGGCGCCGCCGCTCCCAGCGAAGGTTCACTGCGATGTCGCCTCGCGGTGTTCCTGGGCCGGGAGACGTGTAAAGGCAACGGCCGGCGCGGCGGCGAAGCCGGAATTCTGACATTTGGGGTAAACCCTCATACCTGCCGCTTCATTTGCCGAGAAATGCGCCGATACCAACGGGGAAGAATCCGGCCGAGTGACGCCATGCAGAGTTCTTTCGACTTCCTCGACCTCCTCGCCGACGCCGAGTCGCTCCAGGTGCTGCTCGTCGCCTGCCCCGATGGCCTCGTGGTCCTCGATGAGGCCGAGAACATCGTCCTGTACACGGGTTCGAGCGAGGCGATCTTCGGGTTCGCCCCGGTCGAGCTGCTCGGCCGCCATGCGAGCCTGCTCTTCGGCGATGCCCAGAGCTACAAACACTTCCAGGACCGGCTCCGGTCGGAAGGGCGCGTGGTGAACCTGGAGGTCATGGCCACCCGGCTCGATAGCCCGCCCTTCGCAGCCGCCGTCTCCGCGGCGAGCCTGCGGGACCGCTGGGGCGCGGCCGCCGGCACCGTCATGTACGTGCGCGACCACACCAAGGTGCGCGCGATCGAAGAGGCCCTGCGCCAGAACAACCGCCGCCTGAACGACCTCGTGCGGACGCTGAACCACGTCGCCCAGCACGACCAGCTCACCGGCATGCTCTACCGCGGCAGCGCCATCGAAGCCGCAGAAGCGGCGATGCTCGCCTCGGGCTTCTCCCAGTCGCCCTTCGGCGTCGCGCTCTTCGACCTGGACCACTTCAAGTCTGTGAACGACTCGTACGGCCACCTGGTGGGCGACGAGGTGCTCGCCACGCTCTCCGGCGTCCTGCGCCAGGCGGCACGGGGCGACGACATCGTCGGCCGCTTCGGCGGCGAGGAGTTCATCGCCTTCCTGCCCGGCGCCGACCTGCGAGCCGTGACCGGCTTCGCGGAGCGCGTGCGGCTCGCCATCGGCGAGGCCTGCGTCCGCGTGGCGGAGGACCAGACCATCTCGGTTGCCGTGTCGGCGGGCGTCGCTTCGATCCCGACCTGCGCGGCGACCCTGGAAGACGCAATCCGCATCGCGGACGACCGGCTGCTTTCGGCAAAGCGGCAGGGCCGGAACCGCGTGGTCGCGAACGACGATGCGCAGGAGCAAACGGCAGCATGAACGGGGACAACGTCGTCGAATTCGAAGCACGCAACCGCCTGCGGATGATCGTGAACCGCACGGCCGAGCTCCGGCCGCTGAAGTCGGTCTCCGCGAAAGCCATCTCCATGGCCGAAGACGAACGGTCGGCGGCGATGGACCTGGCGGCGGTGATCAGCTCCGACCAGGCGCTGACGGCGCGCCTCCTGCGCCTTTCGAACAGCGCCTACTACGGCTACGCCCGCCGCATCAGCAACGTCCGCGAAGCCGTGATCCTGCTCGGCATGCGGACCGTGCGCTCGGTCGCGATCACCTCGGGGATCATCGACTCGTTCCGCGAGTCCGAGCCCGGCGACTTCGACATGGACCTGTTCTGGGCCCACAGCGTGACCGTCGGCATCGTCGCCGAGACGATCGCGAAGGACACGCGCCTGGCCCGCCCGGAAGACGCGTTCACCGCGGGCGTCATGCACGACGTCGGCAAGCTCGCGATGTTCCTCTGCGAGCCGGACGCGATGAAGGAAGTGACCGGCCGGGTGGTGACGGACGGCATGCGCTGGCACGACGCGGAGCTCGCCGTCTTCGGGCTGACACACGAGCTCATCGGCGCGCGACTGGCCCAGAAGTGGAAGTTCCCGGACCTCCTGGTCGACGCGATCCAGCAGCACCACACCAGCGGGCGCGGCGCGGCGGTGGATTCGCTGGCCGACATCGTGCGGCTGGCGAACCTGGCCTGTAACAAGCAGGGACTCGCCGCGGGCCTGGACTGGACGCGCGAGCCGGAGCGCAGGCCCATCGAGGCAATCCCGCCGCGCGTCGAAGAGGCGATCAAGCGGGTGCACGGAGGCATGGCGACGCTCGAAGAGAAGGGGCGCGCCTTCCTGGCGCACGTCACGAGCCGCCCGCCGCGCTGGTATCTCGGCCCCCAGGTGCTCGTCGAAGCCGCCGAGCCCGCGGCGCAGACCAACGCGGCCTGATGGGCGGCCGGCTACCTGCCGAAGCTCATAGTGAGAGGCACGTAAGAATGAGCAGCGAAGCCGTCCCCGCGCCGGCCCGGCCCTCGGGCCGCAAGACCATCCTCCGATTCATGAGCTTCCTGCTCTGGGGCGTCGTCGTGGCGTTCCAGGGCGCGGTGACGTTCGCCCACCCGAGGGCGCTGAACATCGGCACGCTCGCGATCCTCGCGCTCCTCTTCGCCGCCGTGAACGCGCAGCTCCTGCTCGTCCGCTGGCTCGGGACGCGGCGATGGGACCGGGCGATGGCGCGGCTCCACGGCTCCGCCTACCTGAGCGAGCTGGAGAACCTGCCGAATCGGAACTACCTGCTGAGCGAGCTGCGCCGCGAGATGCCGCGCGCCCGCGCCGCCGGCACGCCGTTCGTGCTCATCGTGCTCTCGCTCGACACCATCGATGACGTCCGCGAACGGCGGGGCACCGAGTTCGCCGACCGTGCCGTGCAGGGGCTGGCGAGCGTGCTCAAGCGGTTCACGCGCACCTCGGACTTCATCACCCACCTGGGCGGGCATCGCTTCTGCGTGATGCTGAACGAGTGCAAGTACGAAGACGCGTTCATCTACCTGCAGCGCGTCCCCGGGACCATCGCCGTGAGCGACGGCCACCGGATGTACGAAGTCCCGGTGCACGCCCGCATGGCGCAGTACGACATGGAGTCGCTCTACGCGACGGACGTGCTCCGCGACGCGGAAGAAGCGAAGCCGCTGCGGCGGAAGGAAGCGGCGCGGTTTGGGAGCGAAGCTGCGTAACAGGAGGCGAAGCCACACATAAGGGGCGCGGCCCTGCCCTCCCTCACAGTCGGGCTACTGATGGCGCACCGATAGGCCGCCCCGGCGCGGCAGGCGTAGCCGCGGAGCAGTGCTCCGCGGGATTGTCCGTGCCACGCCACACCGACAGGCCACCAACGTCCGGGGCTGCGAGGGCGGGAGCGGAGCGACCGCCCGGCTCGCCGCGCGAGGTGCGTGCCCCCGGGCCGGCGTGGGCGCGCTGCCGCGAGGCGTGCCCCATCGGTCGCGAAGCGGTAGTCCGCGGAGCCCTGCCTCCGCGGCGCGGCAGCCCACGGATGCCACACCGACAGGCCACCTGGGTCGGGGGCTGCTCGGGGGGGCGCGGAGCGCCCGCCCGGCTCGTGGCGCGAGGTGCGTGCCCCAGGGGCCGGCGTGGTCGCGCTGGCGCGGGGCGTGCCCCATCGGTCGC
>JADZEI010000087.1 GCA_020850615.1 Dehalococcoidia bacterium
GCCTGCCGATCGACGAGGTGATCCGCAAGTTTTCGACCGACGGCATGGTCACGGGCGTGGGCAGCGTGAACGGCGAGCACTTCGCCGCGCCCGCCAACCGCGCGGTCGTGCTCGCGTACGACTACACGGTCCTCGCCGGCACCCAGGGCGCGCTCAACCACCCCAAGACCGACCGGATGCTCGAGCTGGCGGAGAAGTGGCACCTCCCGGTGGTCTTCTTCACCGAAGGCGGCGGCGGCCGCGCCGGCACCGGCGGCAAGCGCGAAGGCGGCCGCGCCGTGGCCGACCAGGCCGACGTCGGCGGCGGGCGGCCGCTCGACACGCCGACCTTCGCGACGATGTCGCGGCTGAGCGGCGCCGTGCCGCTGGTGGGCGTGACCTCGGGGCGGTGCTTCGCCGGCAACGCGGCCCTGCTCGGCTGCTGCGACGTCATCATTGCGACGAAGGGCTCGAACATCGGCATGGGCGGCCCGGCGATGATCGAGGGCGGCGGGCTCGGCGTGTTCGCGCCGGAGGAAGTCGGCCCGTTCGATGTCCAGGTCGCCAACGGCGTGATCGACGTCGCGGTCGAAGACGAGCACGAGGCGGTGGAGGCGGCGAAACAGTACCTCTCGTACTTCCAGGGCACGATTTCGACCTGGGACGCCGAGGACCAGCGCCACCTGCGCAACTGCGTGCCCGAGAACCGGCTGCGGATCTACGACATCCGCCGGATCATCGAGCTGCTGGCGGACAAAGGTTCGGTGCTGGAGCTGCGGCGCGGCTTCGGCCACGGCATGGTGACGTCGCTGATCCGGATCGAAGGGCGGCCGATCGGCGTGCTCGCGAACAACAACGCCCACCTCGCCGGGGCCGTCGACAGCGACGGTTCGGACAAGGCGGCGCGGTTCATGCAGCTGCTCGACGCGTTCGACATCCCGCTGCTGGTGCTGATGGACACGCCCGGGATGATGGTCGGGCCGGAGGTGGAGAAGACGGCGCTGGTGCGGCACTGCAGCCGGCTCTTCGTGACCGGCGCGAACCTGACGATCCCGCACATGACGGTGGTGATCCGCAAGGGCTACGGGCTCGGCGCCCAGGCGATGGCCGGCGGCAGCTTCAAGGAGCCGTTCTTCACGGTCTCCTGGCCGACGGGCGAGTTTGGCGGGATGGGGCTCGAAGGGCAGGTCAAGCTCGGCTTCCGCAACGAGCTGGCCGCGATCGAGGACCCGGCGGAGCGCCTGAAGCGGTACGAGGAGCTCGTCGCCCGCGCCTACGAGCGGAGCAAGGCGATCCAGTCGGCGGTCAGCTTCGGCGTGGACGACGTGATCGACCCCGCCGATACCCGCCGCTGGGTGCTCTCGGGCCTCGATTCGGTCCGCACCGCCCCCCGCCGCCACGGCAAAAAGCGCGCCAACATCGACACCTGGTAGGGGGTTTGCGCCGTGGGAAGCCGCTGCGCCGGGCTAACGCCCCCGGCGTCGCGGCGCGGATCCGTCCCCGGCGGTGGGATTCGCGAGGAGAGGTGTGAAGAGCGACTGCAACAGCGCCGCGTACTCCTCTTCGACCGCCTGCGCGGGCAGCCGCCCCCCGGGGCGGTACCAGATGCTGATGCGGGTGAGGGCGCTGAGGATGATGTAGGTCGCCATGGTCGGGTCGCGCCGCGCGAACACGCCATCCTTGATGCCCTGCACGACGAGCCCGTAGAAGATGGCCTCGTAGTCCTTCATCAGCTGCCGGACCTCGTCGGAGTTGGCGCCGCCGAGATTGCGCACCTCCGAGAGGACGACGCCGGCCTCCGCCTGGTGCTCGATGTGAAACCGCACGCTGATCCGGATGGCGGCGGAGAGGCGCTCCTGCACGTTTCGCGCGTCCAGCACGTCGAGCACGGCCATGGTGCGGTCGATGAGGGTCCGCATCGTCCTCACCGCGATCGCGTAGAGGATCTGCTCCTTGGACTCGAAGTGGTGATAGACCGACGGCATCTTGATGCCAACCGCGCGGGCGAGGTCCCGCATGGTGACGGCGTGGTAGCCCTTTTCGTGGATCAGCTCCGCCGCGGTGTTCAGGATGAGCTCATAGCGGCTATCCCGCGGTTGCCCTGCAGCCGACTTCAGACGCGCAATCGTCATATCCGCTGGCCCGTGGCGCGGTGGCATACCGTGGGGTTCGCTTCTCGCATGTGAATCCCGTTCAAGATCCGTCCTTTTCCCCACCTGTGCAATCCGCGGCCGCCGAAGTGGCCAGACTATCGATCGCAAGGTAGGTTGTTGCCGATCTATCGCTCGATAGGCTACAGTGCGACCCGCGGCGCAGGCGCGCAACTGCCGCAAGGGGATACACAGGAGGGACACGTGACCGGGAACAACACCTTCGATCGCCGGCTCCGGCGGCGCGGATTTCTGACTGGCTCCGCCGCAGCTGCCATGGGTGCCGCAGCCCTGCCGCTCGTCGGCTGTGGCGACGACGACGATGACGGCGGCGGGGACCCGACGGAGACGACCACCGCCGTTGCTCCGGGGCAGCAGACCGCCACCGCCACGGCCAGCGTCCAGGTGAAGAAGGGCGGTACGTGGATCCGTGGCGCTGGCGGCAACATCGCCCTGGCTTCGCTCCCGTACATGGACGCGGGAACGCTGGCCGGTGGCGGCAACGCCGCGGCCCGCGAGCCCGGCCTCATCTGGGGCAACCTCGTCCGCTTCGGGAAGACAGAGGTCAAGCACGAGCCGGACCACGCGAAGGAATGGGAGCTCTCCCCGGACGGCAAGTCCATGCGGTTCGTCCTTCGCGACGACATCTACTACCACTCGGGCCGCCAGTTCACCACCAAGGACATCGCCTTCAACCTCGAAGAGGTGAAGAAGGACAAGTGGAAGACGTCCGTCATGGCACGCCTCAACCCGGTGGCCGAATACAAGATCGTCGACGACTTCACCATGGAGTGGACGCTCATCCGGCCGAACGCGCCCGTGCTCGACTTCATGGCCGTCTTCCGCTGCGCCGACATGGACACCATCGAAGAGATTGCCGCCGGCAAGCTGGTGGGCACCGGCGCCTTCAAGTGGTCGAACTACGACCCGGTCAAGGGCGCGACGCTCGAAGCCAACGAGCGGTACCACCTCGGCCGCCCCCACCTGGACAAGATCGAGTACATCATCTTCGCCGATGCCGCAGCCCTCGCTATCGCGCTCGAAACCGGCCAGATTCTCGATTCGGCCCTCTCCGCCGAGGAGAGCATCCGCTTCTACGACAACGACGACTTCAACACGGTGACGCTCCCCGGTTCCGGTGGCACCACGCCCATGGGTATGCGCACCGACCTCGACCCCCTGAAGGACAAGCGCGTCCGCCAGGCGATCGAGCTCCTGCTCGACCGCGAGCGCTACCGCGAGGAGAACTTCGTCGGCAGGTTCGACGAGCTTGGCCGCCTCCCGTGGCCGACCTTCTCGCCCGCATACGACGCGGAGCTCGACAAGCCGGTATACGACCCCCAGAAGGCGAAGGACCTGATGCGGGAAGCCGGGCTGGCGAGCGGGATCACCACAACGGTGAAGATGAACACGCTCCCGATCCGTCCCTATTCGCCGGCAATCGCGCAGCTGCTCCAGCAGGAAGCACGCGAGATCGGCATCAAGATCGAGTTCGAGCCGCTGGAATACGCCAACATGCTCGACCGCTACTACAAAGGCGCGCTCGACAACGTGTGGATCGGCTTCGGCGACTCCGGGTCGCCACTCTCGCCCGGCACGAGCCTGCTCTTCGCCACGCTCACCGACGGCGCGGTCACGCACTACGACGACCCCGAGTACCTGGCGGCCCGGAAGGCCATCGTCGAAGGCGGCACCGACTACAAGCGCTTCAACCAGGCCTACCTGGACGGCGCCTTTGCGCCGGTCATCGCGCGGCCGGTCGGCGTGAACTTCGAGGCTCCCGAGATCCACATCGCCCGGAACGTGCTCGGCTGGGTGGATTACCACGAGGTCTGGATCGGCTGACGCGACGTCCCCGGCCGGGCTTCCGCCGCACGGCGGCGCGCCCGGCCGGCCAGGAGGCATGAGCGAATGAACTATGTGCTGTCACGCCTTGTGCGGCAGTTCGTCCCCGTCATCTTCATCGCATCGGTCCTGATCTTCGCCCTGATGGAGCTTTTGCCGGGGGACCCGGCCCTGATCATCCTCGGCGAAACCGCGACCCCGGAGTCGGTGGAAGCCCTCCGCGAAGAGATGGGCCTCAACGAGCCGCTCCCCCAGCGCTACCTCACCTGGCTCGGCAACTCACTGACCGGTGACTTCGGCCGCTCGGTCACGGGCAAGCAGGTCACCGAGCTCGTCCAGTCGTCGCTGCCACCGACGCTCGAGCTCGCGTTCGTCGCCTTCACCTTCGGCAACCTGCTCGGGATCACGATGGGCATCGTCGCCGGCATCAACCGTGGCCGCCTCCCGGACATCGCGATCGGCCTGGCGAGCAGCCTCCTCATCGCCGTGCCGTCGTTCGTCGCCGGGCTCATCATCCTGCTCGTCTTCGCCGTCTGGCTCGAATGGTTCCCTTCGGCCGGCAGGGTGGCCTTCACCGATGACCCCGTCGAATCCGCGAAGCACGTCATCCTGCCCGCGCTCGCCCTCGGGGGGATTATCGCCGCCGTCATCTCGCGGTTCACCCGCCAGTCGATCGTCGACACCCTCACGAACGACTACATCCGCACCGCCCGGGCAAAGGGCCTGAGCGAGCGGACGGTCATCCTGCGGCATGCGCTCAAGCCGAGCATGATGCCGGTGGTCACCGTCGTCGGCCTCCAGCTCGGCGGCCTCATCGGCGGGACCATCGTCGTGGAGCAGGTGTTCACCTGGCCCGGCATGGGCCGCCTGCTCGTCAACTCCATCAACGCGCGTGACTACCCCACCATCCAGTCGATCACGCTTCTGCTCGTCGGGTCATACCTCCTCTTTAACCTGCTCACCGACCTCGCATACGGCTGGCTCGATCCCCGCATCCGGCTGGGCCACGGCGTGGGGGCCTGAGCGATGTCGAATAGCCAGACGACCGCCGCACAACTCGAGTGGCAATCGGTAGCGCCGGCCACGCGCAAGTGGGGACGCCAGGGGTGGTCCGGCTTCCTCACGCGGCTGCTTCGCGACCCCCGCGGAGCCTTCTCCTGCGCGATGCTCGCCATCCTGCTCCTCTTCGCGTTCGTGATTCCGCTGGTCGTGCCCATGTCGCCGTTCGAAATCGTGCGCGGCGAGCGCCTGCTGGGCCCCTCCGTGAGCCACCCCTTCGGGACGGACGAGCTCTCCCGTGACCTGTTCATCCGGAACGCCGTCGGCCTTCGCGCCACGCTCGTCGGCGGCATGCTCGCGGTCATCGGCGGCTGGCTGTGCGGGATCACGCTCGGGTACGTTGCGGGGTACCGCGGCGGCATCGTCGACACCGTGATCTCCCGCTGCCTCGATACGCTGATCGCCTTCCCGGGCATCCTCCTCGCGATGATCCTGATCGCCATCTTCGGCGGCGGCCTGGCCAGCCTTTCGCTCGCCGTTGCCGTGTTCAATGTCCCGATCTCGGCACGCCTGGCGCGCGCCGCGGTGCTCCGCGAAGGGGTGCGCGACTACGTCCTCGCGGCGCGCACCGTCGGTTGCACGGGAACGCGGATCCTCTGGCGGCACATCGCCGTCAACACCTTCGGCCTGTTCGCCGTGCAGCTGCCCATCTCGGTCGTGAACTCCGTGCTCGTGATGGCGGCGCTCGGGTTCCTCGGGCTCGGTGAGCAGCCGCCCAACCCGACCCTCGGCGGCCTCCTCAACGACGGCCGGCGGTTCATGCGGCTCGCCTGGTGGTACATCCTCGCGCCCGCATCGGTGCTCGCGCTCCTCATGCTGTCACTAAACTTCCTCAGCGACGTACTCAGCGAAATGCTGGACCCGGTACGCAGGGGGAAGGGATGACCACAGCGCAGACGACACAGGGGCCGCTCGCCGGCATTCGCGTTCTCGACCTTTCGGACGAGCTGGCCGTTGTCGGCCCGCGGCTGCTGGCAGCCCTCGGAGCCGACGTCGTGCGGCCAGAGCCCCCGGGCGGCGATTCCCTTCGCAGGCGCTACCCGGTCGTGACCACGGCAGACGGCCAGGCCGAGAGCCTCGCCCACCTGACGCACAACACCGGCAAGCGCGCGGTCATCGTGCCCGCCGGGGAAGCCGGGTTCGATGCCATTCGCACGCTCGCCGAGCAGGCCGACGCGGTGGTCCTGGCGAGCACCTCGCCGTTCGCGGCCGCGTTCCAGCCCTCGGCGCGCCAGTGGGCAGATGCGCACCCGTCCGTCACGTTCGTCATCGCCGACGCTTATCACGCGGACAGCCCGTTCGCCGGCGGGCCGTTCACGGACCTGACGATCGCCGCCTCCAGCGGGTTCTCCTGGCTCTGCGGGCTGCCCGGCGGAACGCCCGAGCACCCCAAGGGCCAGATGGCCTACGGCTACACCGGCGCCGCCACGGCGGTGGCGGTGGCGGCCGGCATCGCCGCGCGGGCGTATGGCAACACCCCCGGCTGGTACGAGCTCACCGCCCAGGAGGCGTTCGCGTTCTCCAGCTTCCAGAGCGCCGACCCGAACGTCTACGCCTGGCACGGGACCATCCCCTCCCGCGTCGAATGGAGCGAGACCGCGCGCCGTCCGCTGCAGCAGTGCCGCGACGGGAAGTGGCTCACCTTCGTCATGCTCGGCACCCACTGGGACGCATTCGCCGATTGGCTCGACCTCGCCGGCGTGAGCGACCAGTTCCACGGCGAAGAGTGGCTCGACCGCGAGTACTATCTCGCCCACCAGCACGAGTTCGTCGACGCCATCGCCGAGCTCTGCCGCCGGAACGACCGCGACGACGTCGTCCGCGAGGGCCAGGCGCGCCGGCTCATGGTCATGCCCGTGTCCTCGATCACGGACCTCCTCGCGGACCCCCAGATGGCGGAACGCCAGGTTTTCCGCCAGGTCGCCACCAACCTGGGGCCGATCCAGTTGCCCCGCGCCCCGGTGGTCTACTCCCACACGCCCGTCGACGATCCGCGGCCCGCGCCACCGCTTCCCTCCCGCGAGTGCGCCGTCGCGGACACCTGGGTACCCCGGCCGGTGGAACCCCTCTCCGCCGGCCGGGGACGTCTTCCGCTCGCCGGGATGCGCGTCGCCGACTTCAGCTGGATGCTCGCCGCGCCCATCGCGACCCGCGTCCTCGCGGACCTCGGCGCCGACGTCATCCGCATCGAGTCACACGCCCGCCGGGACATGACGCGCGAGATCGGCCCGCAGCCACCCGACACCTTCAGCCTCGACACGAACTCCACCCAGCACCACGCCAGCAGCAACAAGCGCAGCATCGCGCTGGACCTGAACCACCCCGAGGCCATCGAGGTCGCCCGCGAGATCGTCGCGAAGTCGGACATCGTCTTCGAGAACTACACGCCGGGCACGATGAAGCGCTGGGGGCTCGAACCCGAGGCCCTCATGCGCGGCCGGCCCGACCTGATCGTCATCAGCCAGCCAGCGGTCGGCGCCACCGGCCCGCACGCGCGCTGGGGCGCGATCGGGAACGGCGTTTCGGGCTATGGCGGCATCAACATGCTCACCGGCTTCCCGCAGAACCCCCCGTTCGGCGTTGGCCCGATCGTCTCCGACTTCATCGCGCCGCTCTTCTCGGTCACCGCGCTCCTCGCGGCGGTCGAGCACCGCCGCCGCACCGGCCTCGGCCAGTACGTCGACTGTGGCATGGTCGAAGCGTCGCTCTGGATCCTCGACACAGCCTGGGCCGAGACGCAGCTCTCGGGGAAGGACCCCGAGCGCACCGGCAACCGCTGCGCCTGGATGTCCCCGCACGGCATCTTCCCGGCCGCGGGCAGCGACGAGTGGCTGGCCCTCGCCTGCCGCTCCGACGCCGAGTGGCGCGCCTGCGCGGACGTGCTCGGGCTCGGCGCCCTCGGGAGCGATGCCCGCTTCGCCACCTTCGACGGGAGGAAGCACAACGAAGACGCGCTGGAGCAGGCGATCCGCGAGGCCACCCGGGCGCGCGACCGCTGGGAGCTCGCCGGCGCGCTCCTCGCCGCAGGCGTCCCGGCCGCGCCCGTCGAGCACATCCGGGACCACATCGAGCGCGACCCGGGCACGCGGCTCCGCTACAGCCCGGTGCGCCACCCCTATGGGCATGACTTCCTGGTGATCAACCAGTTCATCCGTCCGCGTGGCGAGACGGTGCCGAACCGCCGCGCTCCGATGATCGGCGAGCACAGCGACGAGATCCTCCGGGGTCTCCTCGGCAAGTCCGACGACGAGATCGCGGCACTCCTCGTGCGCGGAGCCATCAATTAGCGATTGGAGGATGCGGTGGCGGACTACACAGCGATCGTGACCGAACAGGCCGGCCACGTCCTGAAGATCACCCTCAACCGGCCGGAGAAGCGCAACGCCCAGAACGGCGACCTGATCGCCGAGCTGCACGATGCGATGGTCCGCGCCGACCAGGACGACTCGGTCCACGTCGTGACCCTCTTCGGCGCGGGCCCGGCCTTTTCCGCCGGGCACGACCTCAAGGATGGGTCTGGCTCGGGCCCGTTCGCCCACTACGACCGGGAGTCGCTCAACGGGAAGCTGCAGTACGCCGACGACGTCCTTTTCGGCTACTGGATGTTCATCCACGACCTCCGCAAGCCGACCATCGCGGCCGTCCACGGCTTCGTCGCCACGGCCGGCATCTCCCTCGCCGCGATGTGCGACCTCATCGTCGCCGCCGACGACGCGAAGTTCCTCGACCACGCGGTCACGCTCTTCTCCACGCCCGGGACGGAGCTCGGCTGGTACCCCTGGGAGCTCGGCGTCCGCAAGGCCAAGGAGTTCCTCTGGACGCAGCCGGTGTGGGACGCCGCCACCATGGAGCGGCTCGGCCTGGTGAACCGCGTGGTGCCCCGCGCCGAGCTCGAGTCCACCGTGATGGCGATGGCCGAGCAGATCGCGCTGGCGTCCCCCCTTGCCGTCCAGCTCACGAAGAAGTCGATCAACGAAGCCTGGAAGCTCATGGGCAAGCGTGCGGCCTTCGACTACCACCTGGTCGTCCAGCAATCCGCCATGCACTCCGACGAGTCGGCGCGAAAGGCCGAACAGCGCGGCGGCAAGGACACGCGCGAGTGGCTCGCCGGCGTCCGGCAGAACGCCCGGGTCACCGACCCCCACGCCCTTGCGGCGAACGAATGAGGAACGGGTACAGGAGGAACGCACCGTGAAGAAGCGATGGTCACTCTCGTTGCCGATGGCCGGCGTGCCGCTTGCGGACCTGGCGCGGGTTGCGCGCGAAGCCGAAGAGCTCGGCTACACCGACGCCTGGTCGTCCGAGGTCGACGGGATCGACGCGTTCACGCCGCTCTGCGTCATCGGCGGGGCCACGAACATGCGGCTCGGCACCGCGATCGTGAACGTCTACACCCGCGGGCCGCAGACGCTGGCATCGTCGGTCGCCGGCCTCGCCGAGCTCGCGCCCGGGCGCTTCGTCCTCGGCATCGGCTCCGGCTCCCAGCCGATCATCGAGCGCTGGAACGGCGTCAAGTTCGAAAAGCCCGTGACCCGCGTGCGCGAGATGGCCCAGTTCCTCAAGCAGGCCCTCACCGGTGAGCGCGTCGTCTTCGAGGGCGAGACGATCCGCGTCAACGGCTTCCGCCTCTCCGCCCCGCCGGAGAAGCCGGTACCGATCCACATCGCCGGCCTCCGCTCCGGCATGCTCCGCGCCGCCGGGCAGGTCGCCGACGGCGCGATCGTGAACTGGCTCTCCGCGGAGGACGTGAAGAAGTCCGTCGCCGTCGTCCGCGAGGCCGCCAGCGAAGCCGGCCGCGACCCCGCGAGCATCGAGATCACCGCTCGCCTCATCGTGAACCTCGACCCGGTGACGAAGGAATCGACCGACGGCCTGAAGCGCGCCGTGACCACGTATCTCAACGTGCCGGTCTACCGGAAGTTCCACGAGTGGCTCGGCCGCACCGAGGAGCTCGCCGGCATGTGGAACGCCTGGGACGCCGGCGACCGCAAGGCGTCCCTCGATGCGGTCCCCGACACCCTCATCGACGAGCTCATGATCCGCGGCACCCCGGAGGAGCGGAATGCCGGCGTCCGCGCCTACATGGACGCCGGCGTCGATACCGCTTTCCTCTCTTTCGGCACCTCCGAGCCGGACCCCGGCAAGCGCCGCGCCATCGTCATGCAGGCGCTCCGCGACATGGCGCCCGTCACGGCCGGTGCCGGCACATGAGCACGGACCTGCTCACCCGCGACCTCCCGTCGGGGGTGCGCATCCTCACCTTCAACCGGCCGGAGCGGTTCAACGCCCTCAGCCCGGACATCAACGCGGGCATCCGCGCTGCCTTCGATAGCGTGGAGGACGATGGCATCCGCTGCATCGTGTTCCGCGGCGAAGGGCCGCGGGCGTTCTCCGTCGGCGCCGACCTGAAGGTCGAAACGACCCACGCAGCCGACGCCGTCCCGGACGCGACCGACATGTTCTTCCCCGGGAAGGACATCATGCCCCCCTGCCGCGTCCCGGTGATCGCCGCGGTGCACGGCTACTGCTGCGGAGGCGGCTGGGAGCTCGCCCTCGCCGCCGACATCTGTATCGCCACGGAGGACGCGGAATTCTGGTTCCCCCAGACCGGGCTGGGCCTCTTCCCCGGCGCCGGCGGTACCGGCCGCCTGGTCAAGGCCGTCGGGAAGACGAACGCGATGGAGGTCATCCTCACCGGGCGCCACGTCAACGGCACCGAAGGCTTCGCCCAGGGTTTCGTCAGCCGCCTGTACCCCACCCGCGAAGCCCTCGACGATGGCGCCATCACGCTCGCCGAGGAGATCGCATCGAAGTCGCCCCTCGGCGTGACCATGGCGAAGCAGTCCATCGTCCGCGCGATGGACCGGGCCATCGAAGAGGCGCTCCTCGAAGACAACCTCCGGCTCTTCCCGCTCTATGGCTCCGAAGACCGGAAGGAGGCGTCGGCAGCGTTCCTCGAGCGGCGGACACCCGTCTGGAGGGGCCGGTGACGGCGCCGGCGGCCGGACTGCCGCCCGAAGTGGCCGAGCTGCGGCGGCGCCGCGCCATCGCCCACGGGCTGGGCGGTCCGGAGCGCGTCCAGCGCCAGCACGACCGCGGCTTCCTCACCGCGCGCGAACGCGTCGAGCTCCTCCTCGACCCGGGCAGCCAGGTCGAGTTCGGGCAGTTGGTCCACTCCGGCACACCCGGCGAAGAGGACCGCACCATCGGCGATGGCCGCCTCGTGGGGTTCGGAACCGTGGGCGGCCGGCCGATCGCCTACACGGCCAGCGACGCCACGATCAAGGGCGCGAGCGGCAGCGCCGGGTCGCGCCGACGCGGTACCGCCTTCCACCGCATCGTCGAAGAGGCGGCGCTTCCCACGTTCGACCTCTCCCAGGGCGGTGGCGCCCGCATCACCGAGATCATGACCTCGCGCTTCGCCGGCTACTTCGGCGCCGGCATGGGCCGCCGTCTCGCCTTCCCCCGGCGCGAGGCGCTCTTCATCGCCGTCATGGGCAACTACTACGCCCCCTGGATGGTCGCCGATTCCGACTACAGCGTGATGACGCGCGGTTCGAACATCTCCATCAGCAGCCCGCCGGTCGTCGAGGAGGCGACTGGCATGAAGATCGATCCCTTCGAGCTCGGCGGCGCCGCGATCCACGAACGCAAGACCGGCCAGGTCGACACGATCGTCCCCGCCGACGCCGATGCCGTCGCTGCCCTCCGCCACGCCTTCGCCTACCTCCCCGGCAACGCCTGGGAGGACGCTCCGGTGCTCCGGACCGGCGACTCGCGGCAACGGACCGACCCGGCCCTGCGCGAGATCGTGCCCGTCCAGCCCAACCGCGCCTACGACGTGAAGCGCGTCATCCGCAGCGTCTTCGACCGCGATTCCTTCCTCGAGTGGGCGCCCGAATACGGGAAGAACCTGGTCTGCGGCATCGCCCGGCTCGACGGCCACACCGTCGCCGTCATCGCCAACCAGCCGATGCAGCGCGCGGGCGCCCTCGACAAGGAAGCCTGCATCAAGATCGCCCGCACGCTCACGGCCTGCGACCGGTTCCGCATCCCGCTGGTCTCGTTCATCGACGTGCCCGGCGTCTTGCCAACGCCGGACCAGGAGCATCGCCGCCTCCTGACGCACGTCTACGGCCTCGCCATCCAGCGGCTCACCGTCCCGGTCCCGAAGGTCAGCGTGTTCATGCACAAGGCATTCGGCTACGCGCTCTGGGGCATGAGCGGCGCCGACCACGAGTGGTACCACCTCGCCTGGCCCACCGCCCAGATCGCCTTCATGGGCGCTGAGCCGGGCGTCCGCGTCGCCTTCCGCCGCGAATGGGAAGCCGCGGCCAACCAGGACGCCTGGCTGCTCCAGCGCGCCTCCGAGGTGCGCCGGATGATGGAGCCCTGGGAAGGCGCCGAGTGCGGCTACCTCGACAACATCATCGACCCCGCCGAGACGCGCCCCCAGCTGGTGCGCGCCCTCGAAATCAGCCGCCGGCGCATGCGCTGGCACCGCACCACCGGGTAGCAGAGGAGGAGGACGGATGGAACGCGAAGGACTGGCCCGGCTCGCCCGGGAACGGAAGGCCCGCGCCGCAGCCGCCGCCGCGGTCGAGCGCGCCCCCGGCGCCTGCGGCCCGGCCGAACGGATCGCCGCGGTCGTGGACGAGGGCTCCTTTTTTGAGATCTCCGCGCTCGCCACGAGCCAGCTGCCGGGGCTGCGCGCCGATACCCCGTCGGATGGCGTGACCGCCGGTTTCGGCCGGGTCGGTGGCCGCGAAGTGGCCATCATCGCCGACGACCCGGTCATCATCCGCCGTTCCGATGGCTCCGTCGGCCGGAACAAGCGCCTCCGCCTGCTGATGCACGCGCTCCACGGGCGGGTGCCCGTGCTCTACATCGCGGACGGCGGCGGCTACCAGCAGGCAGCGCTGGACCTCTCCGAAGGCCGCCTGCTCGGCCGCTACTCGGACCGCTCGGTCGTGGTGCCCGAGATGGAGCTCACCGAACGCCAGGCGCCGATCGTCTCCGTGCTCCTTGGCCCCTGCGCCGGCCAGGAGGCGGCGCTGGTCGTCGCGTCGGACGTGCTGATCTCGATCCCCGGCGCATCGATCTCCGCGCAGCCCGCCGCTGACGCCGGCCCTGCGCCCGCCGACCTCGTCGTCGAGGACGAGGCGCGGGCCCTGGCTGCCGCGAAAGCGATCCTCGCCCTGCTGCCGGAGCAGCGCACCGCCCCGCTCGCCTGCGTTGCGCCGGCCGCCCCGGCCCGGGAGTTCGGCACGACGACCGGCGCGGAGCTCACCAGCCGCGACATCCTCGCCGGGCTGCTCGATGCCGGGTCGCAGGTCGCCTGGGACCCGGGCGCGCCGTCGCCCCTTCACCTGGGCCTCGGCCGGGTCAAGGGCGTCCCGGTCGCGTACGCCCTCGGTGACGATTCCGCCGGGCTCGCCGAGCCCGAGCTCGAACGGCTGCGCCGCGTCGCCGCCCTTGCGAACCGCCTCGCCCTGCCGCTCCTGCTGGTTCAGCACGGCGCCGCCTACGACGATGCCGCCGCCGGCCGCGGCGCGTTCGTCCGGTCGCTCGCGGAGACCATCGCGACGCTCCACGACGGTGACGCCATCCTCCTCTCCCTGGTCACCCGCCGCGGGCACGCGCTCGGCGATTTCGTCCTGGGCGGTCGCGAGCTCGGCACCGCATGCGTGCTCGCCTGGCCCGCCGCGGATATCGGCATCGACGACATCCCCGCGTTCACCAGCGCCGAAGCCGCCCGCGTCGCAGGCCGCGGCCCGTGGGACGCCGCGGGACTCGCCGTCGTCGACGACATCATCGAGCCCGGCGAGACCCGCGACCGGATCGCCGCCCTCCTGGCGCTCCTCGTCCGCAGCCGCGACTACCCGAAAGCCCACACCGAGCGCAGCGGGCGCATCCCGTACCGGTAGCAGCGGGCGGCTCAGCGCCCCCGCAGCCGCGGGTCGAACACGTCGCGCAGGTGGTCGCCGATCACGTTCACCGAGAGGACGAGCACGAAGATGGCCGCGCCCGGCGGGATGCTGGCGAACCAGTGCTCCTCGAGGAAGCTCGACGCCTGCCGCAACATGATCCCCCAGCTCGGGTTCGGCGGCTGGCTCCCCAGCCCGAGGTACGCCAGGCTCGCCTCCGCGATCACGGCGATCCCGATTCCCAGCGACGCCTGCACGAGGATCGGCGCGAGCGAGTTCGGCACGATGTGGCGCAGCACCACCCGCGCCGGTCCCGCGCCCAGCGCCCGCGCCGCCAGGGCGTAGTCCATCTCCTTGATGACCAACGCCGAGCCCCGCGCGAGCCGGGCGTAGGTGGGCATGAACACGATCCCGATCGCGATCATCGCGTTCCGGATCCCCGGCCCCAGCCCCGCGATGACCGCCATCGCCAGCAGGATCGGCGGGAACGCCAGGAGCGCGTCCATCACCCGCATCAACAGCGTGTCGACCCAGCGCCCCGCATAGCCCGCGGCGAGCCCAATCGGCACGCCCGCGAGGATCGCGATTCCCACCGAGATCAGCCCGACCTGCGCGGCCACGCGGCTGCCGTAGATCAGCCGGCTGAGCACGTCCCGGCCCAGGTCGTCCGTCCCCAGCGGGTGGTCCCGCGAAGGTGAACCGAACTGGAAGAGCAGGTCCTGCTCGGCCGGGTCGTGCGGCGCCAGGACCGGCGCCGCCACCGCGCAAAGGGCGACCACGCCCACCACCCCCACGGCCACGTACACCGGCAGATCGCGGCGGTGAAGGCGCGGCAGCCGGCGTCGCTGGATGGCGATCTCGTCCGCCAGGGACATACCCGCGCCCGCGTCGACGCTCATCGCAGCTTCACCCGCGGGTCGATGAGCCCATACCCGAGGTCGACCGCCAGGTTGATGAACACGGTCACCGTCGCCACCAGCAGGACCACGCCCTGCACCACCACCAGCTCCCGGAAGAGGATCGAGTCGACCGCAAGCCGCCCCAGCCCCGGCAGCGCGAACACCACCTCGATGATGATCGAGCCGCTGAGCAGCTGGCCGACCACGATCCCGAGCACCGTGAGCACCGGGATCAGCGAGTTCCTGACCACGTGCCGGACCACCACCGTCGATTCCTTGAGTCCCTTCGCCCGGGCGGTGCGCACGTAGTCGTTGTTCATCGCATCCACGACGCTGGAGCGCACCATCCGCGTGAGGATGGCGCTCGCCGGCAGCGCCAGCGAGACCGCCGGCAGCACCAGCGACCGCACGCTCTCGACCGGGTCCTCGCTGAACGGCACGAACCCGAACGACTGGAACCAGTGCAGCTTCACCGAGAACACCGTCAGCAGGATGAGCGCCAGCCAGAACCCCGGGATGGCGATGCCCGAAGCGGCGAACACCGAGGCCAACCGGTCGAGCAGCGAGTTCCGGTTCGCCCCCGCCAGCACACCCAGCGGGAACGCGATCGCGATCGCCAGCGCCGCCGCCATCAGCGTGAGCTGGAACGTCAGCGGCACCCGGTCCGTGATCAGGTTCGTGACCGACTCGTTCGACCGGTACGACCGGCCAAGGTCGCCCCGCAGCGCGTCGCCCAGCCAGTCCAGGTACTGCTGGTAGAGCGGCTTGTCCAGGCCCAGCAGGTCGCGGGCCTGTTCGTAGGCCTGCGGGTCTGCTTCCAGCCCCACCATCGCGCGCGCCGGGTCTCCCGGCACGATGCGCAGCACCAGGAAGATGGTCACCGACATGAAGAACAGGATCGGGACCACCGCCAGCAGCCGCCGGATGATGTACGCGCCCATTGCAACGTCAGTGGGGGAGGTACGCGACCGCGCCCGAGCGGCAGGCCCGCTCGATCGCGTCCGGGTCGTAGCCCAGCTCCGCCAGGATCTCGAGCGTGTGTTCCCCGAGCAGCGGCGGCGGCCGCCGGCTCTTCTCCCAGCGCTGCTGCTTCCGCCCGTCCGGGTAGAACGAGGCCGCGCTGTCGACCGTCGCGAACCGGCCGTTCATGGGCTGCTCCATCTCGATCCGCAGGCCCGCATGCTGCACCGCCGGGTCATCGAACACCTGCCGCATGTCGTACGCCGGCCCACAGAGCAGGTCCGCTTCCTGGAGCCGCGTCACCAGGGCGTCGGTCGTGAACCGACGCGTGGCGGCCGAGATCTCCTTCTTCAAGTCCTGCCGCTGGGCCAGCCGGGTGGAGATGTCGAGCAGGTCCTCGCGCGCCCCCAGCTCGTCCAGCCCCAGGAGCCCACAGAGCTTCTGCCACTCCCCCGCCGCACCAATCGCGATCCACCCGTCGGATGTCGGGAACACGTCGTAGGGGAAGGTCTGGAACCACGCGCTCCCGTGGCGTCCGGGCACCTCGCCGGTGTTCAGGAACGAGGTCGCTTCCACCGTGCACGCCGAGATCGTGCTGCCCAGGAGGCTCACGTCGATCGAATTGAACCCGTCGTGCCCGTTGTTCCGCCCGACGAGCCCGACCAGCACGCCGATGCACGCGTTCAGCCCGGTGAGGACGTCCGAGACGGGCGCCCCCGCCGGGGTCGGCGGGCCATCCTCCTCGCCCGTCAGGCTCGCGAGCCCGCTGATCGTCTGGCCGATGAGGTCGAGCGCCTTCCGGTCGCGGTACGGGCCATCCTGTCCGTACCCCGAGATCGCGCAGACCAGCAGCCGCGGGTTCAGCTCCTTCAGCCGCCCCTCACCGAAGCCCAGCCGCTCCATCACCCCGGCGCGGAAGTTCTCCACCAGTACGTCCGCGCGCTTGATCAGGCGCGCGAGCACCTCCTTGCCTTCGCCGGTCTGCAGGTCGATCACGATGCTCCGCTTGTTGCGGTTCACCGAGAGGAAGTAGGTCGACGCCTCGCCGACGCGGGAGAGCCCCGCGACGCGCCCAACGTCGCCGGTCGGCGGCTCCACCTTGATGACGTCGGCGCCGAAATCGCCGAGCAGCTGCGTGCAGTACGGCCCGGCCACCGCCCGCGAGAGGTCCAGCACGTGAATGTTCCGCAACATCCCCGCCGCCTCAGGACTTCATCGAGATGTCGCCCTGGCCCAGGTGCGGCTTGCCGTCTCCGAAGACGTCGACCACGACCTTGTCCGAATGGACCACCAGCGTCTTGTTGAACGCGACCGAGATGCCGTACGCCTTCTCCATCGCAATCCGGTCGACTTCGCGGTACAGGGCGATGCGCTGCGCGTCGTCGTACTGCGCCCGTGCAGCCGCGAGCTTGCTGTCGATGTCCGTATCCTTCACCTGCGTCCCGGCCTTGCCATACGTGCCGTCGCTGGCGAAGAGGAAGCTCAGCGTCTGCCAGGAGTCGATCCGGCCGGAGAAGCCGGCGATGAAGCTATCGCCCTGCTGCTCCTGGATGAACTTGTTGAAGTAGTCCGGCGCCGGGAGCTGCGTCAGCTGCACCGTGATGCCGACCTCCTTCAGCTGCGCCTGGATCACTTCGCCCACGCGGACCGCTTCGGGCGAGTTCTGCACCGTCATGCTGAAGCTGAAGCCGTCCGGCAGGCCGCCCGCCGAGAGCTCGTCCCGGGCCTTCTTCTGGTCGTACTGGAGGCCCTTGTAGTCCTTGTCGAATTCGCCGTTGCCGGGGCCCATGAACGACGTCCCGGGCGAGGACAGGTCGTTGTAGATGCCCTTGCAGATGGCCGCCCGGTCGATGCCGAACGCCACCGCCCGCCGCGCATGCTCGTTGTTGAACGGCGGCCGGTTGGAGTTGAGGTAGATCATCGGCGTCACCGCCACGCCCTCCCGCTCGGCCGCGACGAACCCGCGCTCGCTCTTGAACGCCGGGTACGACCGCGCCGGGATGTTCCAGAAGAGGTTGATCTCGCCCGACTTCAGGCCGTTCACCGCCGTGTTCTCATCCGGCACCGAAAGGAACCGGATCTCGTCCACGTAGGGCAGCCCCTGCTGCCAGTAGTTCGCGTTCCGGACCACCACGACGCGGTTGTCCAGCACCCGCTCCTTGAACGTGAACGCGCCCGTCCCGACGGGGTTGTTGATGATGTCCTTGCCGAACTTGTCGATCGACGCCGGGGAGATCATCATGCCTGGCCGGTCGCCCCAGATCCGGGCCAGCGGCGCATACGGCCCGCTGAGCTTGTAGGTCGCCGTGTACTCGTCCGGCGTCTCCACGGCCGTGACCGGCGCGAGGTCTGTCCGCACGTTCGACGTGATGTCCGGGTTCGTGCCCCATTCCCAGTTCCGCTTCACCGCGGCGGCGTTGAACGGCGTCCCGTCGTGGAAGGTCACGCCCTGCCGAAGCTTGAACGTGAAGGTCGTCGGGTCCGGCGCTTCCCAGTCCTCCGCCAGCGACCGTCCCTTCTGCAGCTGGAAGTCCTTGTCGTAGGAGATCAGGTTGTCGAACACCGTCCAGAGGAACTGGTGGTCGGTGCCGCCCACGCCCTGCACCGGCTCCAGCCCGCTGAAGTTGCCCGCGATCCGGTGGAGGATCGTGCCGCCCATCGCGCGCGCGGCAGTGGTCGTAGCGCTCGCCGCCGCCGTCCCGGTCGCGGCCGTGCCGGTCGATGTCCCGGTCGCTTCGTCATCGTCGTCGTCGTCGCCGCAACCCACCGCGGCCAGCGCTGCAAGTCCGCCGCCGGTCGCCGTGAGCGTCCCGAGAAAGCGCCGCCGCGAAAGCTGCGCCCGCCGCGTCCAGTAGTTCTCTCGCACCTGTCCATCCCTCCGGTGGCACCCCGGTTTGGGGCACCAGGCTCGGCCGGATTCTGTGCACCCCGCACAACGCCTGTCAAACGACCGTTCGCCTCAGGCCAAGCGTTCGTTTGTTCGATGACCGCGCCCAACCTAGACTGGCGCGCATGCGCCTCTCCCGCCGCCAGCCCGTTACTCCCAACCGGGAAGACCAGATCCTCGCGGCGGCGCTCGAGCTCTTCTTCACCCGCGGCTACCACGCCTGCTCCCTCCGCGACCTCGCCGGCGTCCTCGAAATGAACGTCGCGACGCTCTACCACTACTTCGAAAGCAAGGACCAGATCCTCTTCCGCCTCCAGCACGACGGCATGGCCATCCTGGTGGAACGTGCCACCGCCGCCCTCGCCGCCGTCCCCGCCGGCGACCACGCGGGACGGATGCGCGCCCTCTGCCGCGCCCACTTTACCTACCACACCGAGCACACCTGGAGCGCCCGCCTCCACGTCGCGGAGTTCCGCTCGCTCGAGCCCGCCTCCCGCGAGGTCATCCGCGACCAGATGAAGGCCTACGAACGCATCTTCATCGACGTGGTGGCGGCGGGTGTGAAGGCTGGCGTCTTCGCGCCCAACGCCACCAAGATCACCGCGTTCACTGTCATGGGGGCCGGCGCCCACATCAGCAACTGGTACCACGCCGACGGCCCCCTCAGCGCCGCCGCGATCGTCGACGAAGCCGTCGAGTTCGTCATGGACGGGCTCCTCGCGCGCCGCCGCCGCACCCGCACCACCCCCACGGAGCCCGCCTGATGTCCTGGGAACCCGAAGTCAACGAAATCGCACTCCGGCGCCAGCTCGCCCTCCAGATGGGCGGCCCCGAGCGCATCAAGCGGCAGCACGATGGTGGCAAGCTCACCGTCCGTGAACGCATCGCCGCGCTTGTGGACCCCGGCAGCTTCGAAGAGATCGGCGGCCTCGCCGGCGTCGGCACCTACACCGACGGCGAGCTCACCGCCTTCCTCCCGGCGCCCTTCGTCGGTGGCGTCGCCCGCGTCGACGGCCGCCCGGTCGCGGTTGGCGGCGAGGACTTCACCGTCCGCGGCGGCTCCGCCTCCATGCCGATGGAGCGCAACAAGGGCACGTTCCTCGAACGGCTCGCCCAGGAATGGCGGCTCCCCCTCTTCCTCTTCCTCGACGGCGCCGGTGCGAACGTGGAGAGCATCGATAGCCTCGGCCACACCTACCTCCCGAGCTCCCATAACGTCTTCGCCCCGATGGTCGAGGCTGGCGTCGAAGTGCCGGTCATGGGCGCAATCGTCGGCTCCATCGCCGGCGCCGTCGCCGCCCGCGCGATGCTCTGCCACTTCACCGTGATGAGTGAGCCCGGCGGCGCGCTCTTCGCGGCCGGACCCCCGGTCGTCAAGCGCGCCCTCGGCGCCGACGTGACGAAGCCCGAGCTCGGCGGCGTCAAGGTCCACGTCCAGACCTCCGGCGCCGTCGACAACGCCGCCCCCGACGAGCAGGACGTGATCCGCCAGCTCAAGAAGTTCTTCGGCTACCTGCCCTCGACCGTCCACGAGCTCCCGCCCGTCATCCCCTGCGACGACCCGCCCGACCGCCGCGAGGAGTCGCTGCTCACGCTCGTGCCACGCACCCGGACGCGGCCATACAACATGCGCAAGGTCATCGAGGCGATCTGCGACAACGGCGACTTCTTCGAGATCCAGCCGCAGTACGGGACGTCCGTGATCGTCGCGCTCACCCGCATCAACGGCATGCCCGTGGGCCTGATCGCCAACAACCCCATGATGATGGGCGGCGCGCTGACCGCCGGTGCGAGCGACAAGCAGGGCCACTTCTCCGAGCTCTGCGACCACTTCCACATCCCGATCGTCTACCTGGCCGACGTCCCCGGGTTCATGATCGGGCCCCAGGCGGAGCAGGCGGGCACCCTCCGCCGCGGCATGCGTGCCTTCTGGGCCAGCATCAACATGACCGTGCCCGTGCTCACCGTCGTCACGCGGAAGAACTACGGCATGGCCGGCCACATCACCGGCCGCGCGAACAAGCTGAACTACCGCCTCGGCTGGCCCAGCGGCGAGTGGGGCTCGATCCCGATCGAGGGCGGCGTCGACGCCGCCTTCCGTCGCGAGATCGAGACCGCCGAGGATCCCGTGAAGCGCCGCGCCGAGATCGAAGCCCGCCTCCAGGAGTACCGCAGCGTCTTCCGCACCGCCGAAGCCTTCGGCGTCGAAGACCTCATCGACCCCCGCGACACCCGCCGTTACATCGCCAAATGGCTCGAAATCGCCTACCGCCAGCTCCCCATCGAGCTCGGCATCAAATCCAAACCCGGCGTGCGCCCATAACGAAGCGGGAGGACGCATCCTCGCGGCTCTTGGGCATGAACTTGGGCATCGACTCTCGGGCGGGCATAGCGACCGGCGCCACCGTGCAAGCCGCGCCGGAGTCGGACTGCGAGTCGACCCGGCCGGTGGTGGCGGAGCGACCAGACTAATCGTATATCTAGGGGCCACGACACCCGAGAAACCGAAAATTGGCCGACCCCCTTGAGCACGCCGTCGCTGCGCTAGCCGACCTTGTGGAATCGGAGCTGGCACTTGCGTGGCCGGCGCGCCGATCTCGCCATTTCGGCGTCGTGGTACTCCGCCGAGGAACCAGACGAGGAACCTTCGAGTGACAGCAGCTGGTGACGCTGACCTGCTCCGAGCTACGGCCGTCCGCCGTCGACCACGAGATTGGATGAGTCTGACGGCGCATTGCGACGACGCTGTTGACGCCAGACGGGCGAATCCTGAACCACCTCCGCCGAATCCCTCTCCCCCACCACCACCCCTCCTCCCCCGCGCCCTGTATCATCCCCGCCCATCACCCGATCCCGGTGCATGGAGCACGACCGATGACCCTGCCTTCCCGGCTCCCTTCCTATAAGGAGCTCCCCGTCTCCCCGGGCGCCCCGCCCAGGACCGCCTGGGGCCTCTTCGGCCCCGATGACAACGTCGGCATGTTCAACCTCCAGACGCCCGAGCGCGTCGCCGCCGCCGCCCGGCTCGTCCGCAAGGGCGCCGTCTTCCCCATGAACTGGGAGCAAGAGAAGCCCAACCCGCCCCTCTACAGCCGCGGCCGTTTCCGCCACACCGTCATGCGCGACATCCCCGTCGGCCACCACGGCGACGACGTCCTCGACAACTTCTTCACCCAGGCCTCCAGCCAGTGGGACGGCCTCACCCACGTCGGCGACTTCGAGCACGGCTTCTGGGGCGGCGTCACGAACGAGCAGCTCCGCCAGTCGCAGGACAAGTCCCGCCTCGGCATCGACCACTGGGCCCGCCGCGGCATCGCCGGCCGCGCCGTCGTGCTGGACGTCGGCCGCTACCTCGAATCCCAGGGCCGCCCGTTCGATTGCAGCCAGCGCGTCGAGATCACGCCCGAGGACCTCGAAGCCACCCGCGCCGCCGAGGGCGTCGAATTCGAACCCGGCGACGTCTGGCTGATCCACACCGGCTGGGTCGAATGGTACGAAGCCCAGTCCCCGCTGGTCCGCCGCCAGATCTCCGTGACCGAAAACCTCCGCACGCCCGGCCTCCAGTGCTCCGAAGCCATGGCCGAGTACATCTTCGACCGCCACCCCGCCGCTGTCTGCGGCGATAACCCCGCGCTCGAAGCCTGGCCCCCGCCCAACTTCATCGACCCCGATGGCTTCCTCCACCACTGGATCATCGGGCGCTTCGGCATCGCCATCGGCGAGATGTTCCAGCTCACCGGGCTCTCCGCCGACTGCGCCGAAGACCGCGTCTACGAGTGCTTCTTCGCCGGCGCACCGCTCAACATCAAGGGCGGCACCGGCAGCCCGCCCAACGCCCTGGCGATCAAGTAGCGCCACCACCTGACCGTCCCACGGGGCCGGGGCAACAGCCGCCCGGCCCCGTTCCAGTGGGCCAAAAGGCCGTCATCGGAAGCGCGAAAAGAAAGGGTCTGTAAGTTCAGGTTTGCGTCAGGGTTCTTGCGGAAACCCCTGCGCGTTCCCCCCGCCGACGCTCCCGCCGTCTCCTCCCGATGCTCAGATGGGACGGTACGGTGGGCCGTACCCGCGCGCCGGGTTTGCGGCAGGGAGACAACTCATGTCCTGGTTCAACAACGTCAGCGTCCGCTGGAAGCTGCTCGGGACGATTCTTCTCGTGAGCGGCATCATGGGCGTCGTTGGCTATCTCGGCATCCGCACCGCCCAGGGCATCAAGGGTGACCTCGACGGCGTCGCCGGCAACAACCTCGCCAGCGTCCAGCTGCTCGACGAGATGGCCCAGTCCTACCTGAAGTCCGGCCGCGACCTCCGTACCGCAATCCTCGTTTCCGACCAGGCATCGGTTGATGCGAACCTCGACTCGGCCGAAAAGCTCATGGCCCAGCATGAGGCCGCCGTCGCCGAGTACCGCAAGCTGCCCTGGTCCGACGAAGAAAAGCGGCTCATGGCCGACTACGACACCCTCTACCCCGAGTGGAAGAGCGAGACGCTGGCCGTCATCGCCGAAGCGCGAAAGAACACCGACGAGGCCAACGCTGCCGCGCTCGATGCCATGCTGACCCGGGCCGTCCCGCTCGGCACAAAGATGACTGAGGACATGGACGGCCTCATCGCCAACAACGCCGCCCAGGCCGGGGCCGCCGTCGCCGATGCCGGCGCCGACTACAGCGCGAACGTGAAGGTCCTCGTCGGCGTCATCATCGCTGGCGTCGCCATCGCCGTCGTTATCGGCTTCGTCGTCGCCCGCAACATCGCCAACGCGGTCGGCAAGGTCCGCCTCGCCGCCGCGGGCATCGCCACCGGCGACCTCGACCAGGACGTCACCATGAAGCAGCGCGACGAGATCGGCCAGATGGCCGCGTCCTTCGGTGAGATGATCGCCTACCTGCGCGAGATGGCCGGCAGCGCCGACGGCGTCGCCCAGGGCGACCTCACTGCCGATGTCCACCCGCGCGGCGACCGCGACACCCTCGGCAACGCGCTCAACACCATGGTCTGCAACCTCCGCGAGATCATCGCCGGCGTCCAGTCCGGCGCCACCGCGATCACCTCCGCCGCTGGCCAGCTCCGCGATTCGAGCGACCAGATGGCCGCCGCTACCAGCCAGATCGCCACTGCTATCAACGACGTGACCCGCTCCAGCGTCACCCTCGCCGGCCTCTCCCAGGATTCGGCCCGCGAGATCGAGAAGGTCGCCGCGGGCTCCGAAGAGGTCGCCGCCGCCGCCGAAGAGAACTCCGCCGCCGCCGGCCAGTCCCGCGACGAAGCGACCGCGATGGGCGACCGCATCGGCGTCGTCGCCGCCACTTCGCAACAGGTCGCCCAGGCGGCCGAGCAGTCCCGCCTCGTCGCCGTCCAGGGCGAGAAAGCCGTGAGCCAGGCGGTCACCTCCATGGAAGCCATCGCCGGCGCCGTCGGCCGCGCCAGCCAGACCATCAACCAGCTCGGCGAATACGGCCAGCAGATCGGCGACATCGTCAAGACGATCGACGAGATCGCCTCGCAGACGAATCTCCTTGCCCTCAACGCCGCCATCGAAGCCGCCCGGGCGGGCGAGCAGGGCCGCGGGTTCGCCGTCGTCGCCGAATCCGTCCGCTCCCTCGCCGAGCGCTCCTCCGAAGCCACGAAGGAGATCGCCGGACTCATCGCCCGCGTCCAGGATGGTACCCGCGAAGCCGTCGATGCCATGGCCGCCGGCGTCCAGGACGTCGATGCTGGCCGCGAAATCACCGCCCAGGCCGGTGACGCCCTCCGCAGCATCATGACCTCCGTCGGCGACGCCGC
This sequence comes from Dehalococcoidia bacterium, assembly GCA_020850615.1. Lineage (GTDB taxonomy): Bacteria > Chloroflexota > Dehalococcoidia > Tepidiformales > Tepidiformaceae > JADZEI01. Next base: position 24,488 of record JADZEI010000087.1, read on the forward strand.
CGTCCAGGTCAACCGCATCGCCTCCGACGTCCAGGGCCTCGGCGAAGGCGCCGATCGCATCGTCGAATCCGCCACCGCCATCGCCGCATCCGCCTCGCAGTCCGCAGCGGGCGCCAGCGACATGGCGGGCGCGACCTCGCGCGTCACCGCTGCTGTCATGAAGGTCTCGTCCACCAGCGAGGAGACCTCCGCATCGGCCGAGCAGGTCTCCGCCTCCACCGAAGAGCTCTCCGCCCAGTCCGAAGAGCTCGCCGCCACCGCCAACCAGATGCGCGAGCTCGCCGCCGAGCTCAGCCGCGCCGCCGGCCGCTTCCGCCTCGCCTGAGCTGGCCAGGCCCGCACGCGCAGAGAGGGTGGCCTCCGGGGGGATGGCCACCCTCTCTGCCTGTCCGGTTCGAAGGGCTCAGATACTGAACTGCAGCCCCATCATCCCCTTGATCAGGTTGATCTCGCCCAGGTGCATGAACCCGTGCGTCATCAGGATCTGGCGGTAGATCCGGTACTTCGGCATCTCCCCCAGCGGCTTGATCGCCTGGATCTCCCCGAACGACTCCGGGTCCACGTTCTTCACGAAGTCCAGCGTGTCCGCCGTGACCACCTTGCCGTATTCGCGCAGGTTCGCGACGTCGTTGATCACGATCCCGCGCGCCACGTCGAGCGACATCCCGGTGCCCTGCTCCACCGGCGGCAGGCCCATCCGCTCCGCCCAGCCCTCCGTCATCCAGAGCGGCTTCTGCTTCTTCATCACGAAGTTCACGATGTTGTCGTTCGTCCGGTAGATGTGCCAGGCGCTGAAGCCCGCGCTCGTCGTCTTCCCTTCCGGCAGCCAGTTCACCTGGTCCGTCGTCATCGAAGCCAGGGCCTCGTCCATCCAGTCCGTCATCTGCGTGATGCCATCTACCAGCACGTCGCGAAGGTCCACGGTCACTCCTCCTGTTCGTGGCGCGGCGGCACCCACGCCCGATTTCGCCCGCAGCCTACGCCAACCGAACCCGCCGCGCGACCGCCTTTGCCACTGCCCTTTGCCCAGCTCGCCCCGCGCCACCCGGCCAACAGCTTACAGCCAACAGCCAACAGCCCGGCCCACGTTGGTTCGTTTCCCCCGCCTGCCGCATCCTTTCCTCATGCTCGTAGTCCAGAAGTACGGCGGCACCTCCGTCGCCGATGCCGACCGCATCCGCCACGTCGCGGGGCGCGTGGTGAAGCGCGTCCGCGCCGGCGACCAGGTCGTCGTCGTCGTCTCCGCCATGGGCAACACCACCGACGAACTCATCGACCTCGCCCTTTCGATCACCCCCGAGCCTGACCCCCGCGAGCTCGACATCCTCCTCTCCACCGGCGAGCAGATGTCCATCGCCCTCGTCGCGATGGCCCTTCGCGCGCTCGGCCAGGACGCCGTCGGCCTCACCGGCCAGCAGGCTGGCATCTACACCCGCGCGAACTACGGTTCCGGCCGCATTGCCCGCGTCGAAGCCGAGCGCATCAAGTTCGAGCTCGCCGCCGGCCGCGTGCCCATCATCGCCGGCTTTCAGGGCGTGACCGACGAGCAGGAAATCGTCACCCTCGGACGCGGCGCAAGTGACACCACGGCCGTGGCCCTCGCCATCGCCCTCGGCGCCGACCGCTGCGAGAACTGCAAGGACGTCGAAGGCGTCTACACCGCCGACCCCCGCCTCGTCCCCACCGCCCGCCGCCTCGCCGATATCACCTACGAAGAGATGCTCGAGCTTGCGACCCAGGGCTCCCAGGTCATGCATAACCGCGCCGTCGAGCTCGCCTCCGTCTACGGCATCCCCGTGCTCGTCACCTCGAGCATGGTCGATGCGCCCGGCACCCTGATCCACGGAGACCCTGAACAGATGGAAGAACGCAACCGCGTGCGTGGCATCGCGCACGATACCGATGTCGCCAAGATCACCGTCCGCGGCGTCCCCGATAAGCCCGGCATCGCCGCCGACATCTTCGAGCCCCTCGCCGCCGCCGGCGTCTCCGTCGACACCATCGTCCAGAACGCCAGCGAACGCGACCTCACCGACCTCACGTTCACCATCTCGCGCAAGGACCTCAAGCGCGCCGAATCGCTCATGACCGGCATCTGCAGCGATGTCGGCGCTGCCGGGTTCGCCGCCGATGGCAACCTCGGCAAGGTCAGCATCGTCGGCGTCGGCATCCAGACCGCCCAGGGCTATGCCGCGCGGATGTTCCGCAGCCTCTCCGACCACGGCATCAACATCGAGATGATTTCCACCAGCGAGATCCGCCTCACCTGCATCATCGATGCCGAGCGCGTCGCCGACGCCGTGCGCGTCCTCCACGACGCCTTCGAGCTCGAAAGGGCCGAGTAAGCTACCGCCCGTCCCGTATACTCGGGACATGGCATCGACGCACCGCATCGCCCGCGCCCGTGTCCGGGAAGACGGCACGATCGTCCTCCCGCCCGACGTCGCCCGCGAGCTCCACGCCGCCCCCGGCGACGAGCTCGACGTGAATGTCGAGCACTCCGCGGTCGTGCTCTGCCCCGCCGCCGGATCCGCGGAGGCGGAACGCGAGTCCCTCTCGCCCGAGGAAGATGTCGCCCGCCGCCGCGCGGACCTCGAGCGGCTCAGCGAGCTGTGGGGAAACGCCCTCGGCGGCCAGGACCCGACCGAGTTCATCCGCGAACTGAGGAGCGAGTGGCCGGACTGAGCATTCCGACCGTGTTTGGCGTCGATTCCGACTGCCTGATCTACGCCTTCGAACAGCCGGAGACCCAGCGGGGACGATTGGCGTGGGACGCGTTCCTGCGCCCGGGTGTTCGCGTCTACGCATCGACACTCGTCATCGCCGAGTTGGCGACTGGGCGATTGCGGCAGCCCGCCGGTGGCGAGCACGCACTTGTGCCGCTCCTGGACCAGCTCCTCACCCGCGAGTGGCTCACCTTCGTCGACGTAACCACCGACGTCGCCCTCGTAGCCGCGCGCATCCGCGCCGAAGCCGGGCTGAAGCTCCCCGACGCTATCAACATCGCCGCCGCCACCGTGTCCGGCGCCGAGGCCTACCTGACCAACGACCGGCGCCAGCAGCGTCCCGGCGCGGGCATCCCGGTCCACATCCTCGACGACCTCCTCGACCCCGCCACCTGATCCCTTCACGCCGCCATTCCCCCGATTAGCACTCGGTTTGCTACACTGCTAACCGTGCCCGCACACCAACGCGACTACTACGAAGTCCTCGGCGTCGAACGTGGCGCCTCCGCCCAGGACCTCAAGAAGGCCTACCGCAAGCTCGCCATGGAGTTCCATCCCGACCGGAACTCCGCGCCCGACGCTGCCGAGAAGTTCAAGGAAGTCAACCGCGCTTACGAAGTCCTCTCCGACGACGAGAAGCGCAACATCTACGACCGCTTCGGCCACGCCGGCGTCGAAGGCCACGGTGCGGGCCCCCAGGGCTTCGACGGCTTCTCCACCTTCGAAGGCTTCGGCGACATCTTCGACGCGTTCTTCGGCGGCGCGCAGCGCGGTGGCGGGCGGCGCCGGCGCGGCCCCGCACGCGGCGGCGACCTCCGCTACAACCTCAAGCTCACCTTCGAAGAGGCCGCGTTCGGCGTCGAAAAAGAGATAGAGTTCGCCCGCATGGAGCGCTGCGAGCACTGCTCCGGCCGCGGCGCCGAACCCGGCACCGAACTCACCGTCTGCCCCGACTGCAACGGCGCCGGCGAGATCCGCCGTGCCCAGCAGAGCATCTTCGGCCAGTTCGTGAACGTCTCTGCCTGCGGGCGCTGCCAGGGCGAAGGCCGCATCGTCTCCAACCCCTGCGAGACGTGCCGCGGCACCGGCCGCCAGCGCAGCGAGCGCAAGATCGCCGTGAAGGTCCCCGCCGGCGTCGATGACGGCGCCCAGATCCGCATCGGGGGTGAGGGCGAAGCCGGCGTTCGCGGCGGCGAGCCCGGGCATCTCTACGTCGTCCTCGCCGTCGCCCGCCACGCCGTCTTCCAGCGCGTCGAAGACCACATCCTCCTCGAGCTCCCGGTCAACGTCGCGCAGGCCGCGCTCGGCGCGAAGGTCACCATCCCCACCCTCGATGGCGACATGGAGTTCGAAGTCCCCGCCGGCACCCAGACCGACGAGGAGTTCGTCATCCGCGGCAAGGGCGTCCCGCACCTCCGCTCCAGCGGCCGCGGCGACATGGTCGTGCGCGTCACCGCCGTCATCCCCGAATCCCTCACCGACGAGCAGCGCGAGCTCCTCGAGAAGCTCGCCGAGACCATGGGCACCCCGGTCCTCCCCAAGCGCAGCAAGGGCTTCTTCGAGCGCATCCGCGACGCCATGGCCGGCTGAGATCGCGGCTGCTATCAATCGCACCATCGGCCTCCCCCATACCCCGGTCCGCCCGCCTTCGCCGTTAATCCCGCGATAAACCCCCGTTCCTACCTTCCAAAACGGCGCGACACCGCGCTGACACGAAGGAGAACGGAAGCCCTATGCCCCGTACGACACGCCGCCGCTGGCTGCTTATCTCGATGGCAGCCCTGGCAATGGTCTCGTCCCTCGCCGTCGCCTGCGGCGGCGACGATGATGACGACGACGCCACCACCACTACCACGACCAGCTCCGCGACCTCCAGTGCCACCGGCACGGCAACCTCCGCCGCCGCGAAGGTCGACTACAGCAAGCTCAGCGGCGAGCTCCGCATCGACGGCTCCTCGACCGTCTATCCCATCTCCGAAGCCGCTGCCGAGGAGTTCGGCAAGGCCGCGAAGGGCGTCCGCGTCAACGTCGCCCTCTCCGGGACGGGCGGCGGCTTCGAGAAGTTCTGCCGCGGCGAGACCGTCATCAGCAACGCCTCCCGCCCGATCAAGACCGGCGCCGGCAGCGAAACGGAGAAGTGCACCACCGCCGGCATCGAGCCCGTCGAGTTCCAGGTCGCGGTCGACGCCCTCACCGTCGTCGTCAGCCCCCAGAACACCTGGGCGAAGTGCATGACCGTCCAGCAGCTCAACATGGCCTACAGGGCCGGCGGCGCCACGAAGTGGAGCGACATCGACCCGAGCTGGCCCGACGAGACCATCACGTTCTACTACCCCGGCGCGGATTCCGGCACCTTCGACTACTTCAAGGAAGCCGTCATCGGCGCCGTGAAAGACACCTCGCACCGCACCGACGGCACCTCCTCCGAAGACGACAACGTCCTCGTCCGCGGCGTCGAGGGCGACAAGAACGCCATCGGCTACTTCGGCTTCGCCTACTATCAGGAAGAGGCCCAGAAGCTGAAAGCCGTCGAGATCGACGGTGGCAGCGGCTGCGTCGCCCCCACCGCCGAGAACGCCATCTCCGGCAAGTACTCGCCGCTCGCCCGCCCGCTCTTCATGTACTCCTCGAAGGACCTCCTCACTGAGAACGCCGCGGTCGCCGGCTTCCTGGACTTCGTCCTGGCGAACCAGGCGGAGCTCAACGAGAGCGTCGGCTACATCCCCCTCCCGGCCGACGCCCTTGCGAAATCGCAGGCGACGCTCGCGCCCTACATCAAGTGACGCCAATAGCGGTATAGGTCTCTTCTACCGGGCGGCGGGAACTTCTCCGCCGCCCGTCGTTGTTAACAATCCAACCACACGCGCTCGATACCCTCGAAGCATCGAACCCGGAATGGGAGCTCCCATCCATGGCCATCGCCGGCAGCTCGCCCACGGACGCCGAACTCAGGGGACAGCTCAGGAAGCGCCCCCTCAAGCGGCCCGGTGAATCGCTCATCATCGCCGCCCTCACGCTCTGTGGGCTCGTATCTTTTGTCATCACCGCGCTCATCGTCTTCACCCTCTTCGGCGAAACCGTCGACTTCTTCTCCGAAGTCAGCATCTGGGAGTTTGCGACCGGCACCCACTGGCAGGCGCTCATCCCGCCGGACCACCACTTCGGCGTCTGGGCCCTCGTCGCTGGCACGGCCAACGTGGTCCTCTGGACGATGGTCTTCGCCCTCCCGCTCGGGCTCATGGCCGCCATCTACCTCAGCGAGTACGCCAGCCCGCGCGCCCGCAAGGTCCTCAAGCCCATGCTCGAAGCCCTCGCCGGTGTCCCCACCGTCGTCTACGCCTTCTTCGCCCTCACCTTCATCACCGAGGACTTCCTCCAGCCGATGCTCGGCACCGACCGCGTGCCGATTTTCAACTCCCTCTCGGCCTCGCTGATCATGGCCGTCATGATCCTCCCAACGATCGCCTCCGTCTCCGAAGACGCCATGGCGAACGTCCCCCGGGACCTCCGCGAAGCCGCCTACGGCCTCGGCGCCACCCGCCTCGAAGTAGCCGTCCGCGTCGTCCTCCCGGCAGCTCTCTCCGGCGTCATCGCGGCTGTCCTCCTCGCGGTCGCCCGCGTCGTCGGCGAAACCATGATCGTCGCCATCGCCGCCGGCTCCACGCCCAACTTCACCCTCATGCCGCTCGAGACCATCCAGACCATGACCGGTTACATGCTCCAGGTCGGCCTCGGCGATGCCGCCCGCGGCACCCTCGACTACACCTCGCTCTTCGCCGTCGGAAGCACGCTCTTCCTCTTCACCTTCATTCTCAACGTCGCGGCCCAGGTCATCGTCCGCCGCTTCCGGGAGGCCTACGACTGATGGCCCTCGATTCCAACGCCGTCACCACTCTCCGCGCCACCGGTGCCGTCGCCCGCCGCCAGTTCGTCTCGCGTGCCTCGCGCTGGGTCTTCCTCGTGGCGACGATGCTCGGCGTCACCGCCCTGCTCTTCCTCGCCTACGACACCGCCCAGTCCGGCGGCACCCACGTCGACCTGGACTTCCTCACCAGCTATCCCTCCCGCTTCGCCGAGCAGGCCGGCCTCCGCTCGGCCATCCTTGGCACGCTCTGGGTGATGGTCGTCACGGTCGCGCTTGCCATCCCCGTCGCCATCGGCACCGCGCTCTACATCACCGAGTTCGCTCCCAAGGGCAAGCTCCTCACCCTCATCGAGCTCAACCTCTCGAACCTCGCCGGTGTGCCCAGCATCATCTACGGCATCCTCGGCCTCGCCGTGTTCGTCCGGCTCATGGATCTGGGCCCAAGCATCCTTGCCGGCGCCCTCACCCTTGCCATCATGATCCTCCCGATGACCGTCATCGCCTCCGTCGAGGCCATCCGCCAGGTCCCGCCCAGCATCCGCGATGGCTCCCTCGCGCTCGGTGCCACGCGCTGGCAGACCGTCTGGTACCACACCCTCCCCGGCGCCATGCCCGGCATCATGACCGGCACCATCCTCGCCATCTCCCGCGCCGCCGGCGAAACCGCCGCCCTCATCATGATCGGCGCCTTCTCCTTCATCGCCTTCGACCCCGCGGGCGTCACCGACGACTTCACCACCGTCCCGATCCAGATCTACAACTGGACCATCCGCCCCGGCGAGGACTTCAAGGAGATCGCCGCCGCCGCCATCATCGTGATGATGGTGTTCATCCTCAGCCTGAACCTCGTCGCCATCGCCATCCGCGAGCGGTTCCGCCGCTAGCGCCACCCCTACGGATTGAGTGCCATGACCCAGCCACGCATCGACATCAAGTTGCCATCTAATGGCGAGAACGAATCCCCATTCGCATCGTTCTCGCCGGCCCCGGCCAATGCCGCCAGCGTCATCAAGCCCGATGAGCCAGCTGCCATCACCGTCGAGGACCTGAACCTCTGGTACGGCCCAAAGCAGGCCCTCACCAACGTCTCCCTCCAGTTCCCCCAGAACAAGGTCACCGCCCTCATCGGCCCCTCCGGCTGCGGCAAGAGCACCCTCCTGCGGTCCATCAACCGCATGAACGACCTCATCCCCGGCGTCCGCATCCAGGGCTCCGTCGACTACCACGGCATCAACATCTACGGGAACGACATCGACCCCGTCGAAGTCCGCCGCCGCATCGGCATGGTCTTCCAGAAGCCCAACCCCTTCCCCAAGACCATCTTCGACAACGTGATGTTCGGCGCGAAGGTCAACGGCTTCAAAGGCAACTCCCACCAGCTCGTCGAAGACTGCCTCCGCAAGGCCGCGCTCTGGGAAGAGGTGAAGGACAACCTCAAGAAGTCCGGCCTCGCCCTCTCCGGTGGTCAGCAGCAGCGTCTCTGCATTGCCCGCGCCATCGCCAACCAGCCCGACGTCATCCTCATGGACGAACCCTGCTCCGCCCTCGACCCGATCGCGACGCTCAAGATCGAAGACCTCATGCGCGACCTCGTGAAGGACTACACGATCGTCATCGTGACGCATAATATGCAGCAGGCAGCCCGCGTCTCGGACTACACCGCTTTCATGCTCTCCGACGAGCGCGTGACCGGTCAGCTGATCGAGTATGCTCCGACCGAACGGCTGTTCACCAACCCACACGACAAGCGCACCGAGGATTACATCAGCGGGCGCTTCGGCTAAAAGGCGGTCGCATGACCAGGGAGCTCTTCCACAGGGAGATCGGTCAACTCCAGGACGACGTCCTCGTCCTCGGCTCCATGGCGGAAAAAGCCATCATGGATGCCATGGAGTCCCTTCGCGACGGCGACCGCCAGTGGTCCCAGAAGATCGTCGCCGACGACGCCCGCATCAACGCCAAGCGCTTCGAAGTCGAAGAGAAGTCCGTCTTCGTCATCGCCTCCCAGCAGCCCATGGCATCCGACCTCCGCGCTCTCGTCAGCATGCTCTTCATCGTCACGGACCTGGAGCGCATTGCCGACCACGCCGAGGGCATCGCCCGCATCAACCTTTTGCTCGAAGACGAGCCGCTCCCCCGCCGCCTCGGCTACCTCCCCGCCATGGCCGACCGCGCCGTAGCGATGCTCCGCGATAGCCTGAAGGCCTACATCGACCAGGACATCGACCTCGCCCGCCGCACCTGCGAAGCCGACGACGAAGTCGACCACCTCCAGGACCGCGTCTACGAAGACGCCACCCAGGCCATGATCGCCGACCCCAGCACCATCCAGCGCAACACCTACATGCTCTGGGCGTCCCACAACCTCGAACGCATCGCCGACCGCTGCACCAACATCTGCGAACGCGTCATCTACCTCGTCACCGGCCAGATGCAGGAGATCAACGTCTCCAAGTACTGACCTCGCCGCGCTGTGCCTCTTAGCCGATCGCCTGCTACGATGATGGACAGGTGGCGGGCGTAGCGTAGCGGTTAACGCGTCTGGTTGTGGCCCAGAAGATCGAGGGTTCGAACCCCTCCGCTCGCCCCAATTCCCCTTCTCACCCCTGTGCGCCCCGCTGCCCGAACCGGGGCCGCGCCTGGTCTGTGACCTCCGGCGGTTCCAGTTCCCCGCCCTCCTCCTGCCGCTCGATCGCATCCATCACCGCCTTCGGAGACGTGTCCCGCTCGAGCGACGCCATGTCGCCATTCGTGTCGAGCTGCACCCCGAGGTGGTCCGCGATCGCGTGCACCCCCGCCAGCAGCCGCGTCACTTCGTGCTCCGCCAGCAGGTTGATGTGCAGGTCCAGGTCCGAACGACGGTCCGCCAGCACCTGCATCCGGTTCTGGCTCACCAGCACAAACGTCGAGAGGAAGATCGCCTCGAGCGAGACCACCATCGTCAGTAACCCGAAGGGGAAATCGTCGAACGCCGCCACCGGCGTCCAGCCCAGGTTCACCGCGATCCACGCCCCGAACCACAGCGCGTGCAGGTACACGAAGACCATGCTGCCCGCGAAGCACGTGATCACGTCCGCCCACCGGTCCTGAGCCGGCTTCTGCCGCTCGAACTGCCGCCGGCTGTCCAGGAGCGCGTCGATATTCTCCGCGACGATCCCGGCCAGCTCCTGGTCCCGGCTATGGTGGCCGTGCCCCGCCGTCGCCCCGGTCGCGCGTTTCATCGTCACCACGCTAGCGCAGCGGCTGCCGTAAACCGCTCCCCCGCGGCGTCCAACCGTTGCAGCTTCGTACAACTCGCGCGCGACCATCCCCACGCCGGATAAGCGCCTCCGCTTCGCCGGGGCCGCATCGCCCGCACGGGTACAATGCTCCCGTGATGGATGCACGCAGGCGCGCGAGCCAGGCCGCCGAGGTGGCGATTCGTACCGGCACCGGCTTCGCCGCGGACCGCTGCGGTATCGCCGCCGCCGGCATCACCTACTTCGCCCTCGTCTCGATCTTCCCGCTCGCCCTCGTCGGCCTCAGCGTCGCCGGCTTCGTCTACAGCAGCGAAGCCGACCAGGACCAGCTCCTCGACACGCTCATGAAGCACCTCCCCCTCGAAGAGGGCAGCGGCCGCGACGACCTTGCCGGCGTGATCCGCTCCATCGTCGCCGCGCGCGGCACCCTCGGCGTCCTCGGTATCGCCAGCGCCCTCTATACGGGCAGCTCGCTCTTCACCGCCGTCCGCGTCGCCCTCAACGGCATCTTCCGCGACGAAAAGCCGCGCTCGTTCGTCGCCGGCAAGCTGATCGACATCGGCATGGTCATCCTCTTCGGCGGCCTGCTCATCCTCTCGACCGCCGCCAGCTTCGCCCTCACCCTGCTCGCCCGCTTCGCCGAGGACATCGCCGGCGAAGGCGGCGCCGCGCTCACCCGCCTCGGTATCGCCGCCGCCTACCTCACCGTGCCGCCGCTGCTCTCCTTCGGCCTCTTCCTCCTGCTCTACGCCCGCATCCCCGACAAGCCGGTCGGCTGGAAGCACACCATCCCGGGTGCCCTGCTCGCCGCCCTGCTGTTCGAAGTCCTCAAGGGCGGCTTCGGCCAGTACGCCGCGAACTTCGGCAACTACGACGCCACCTACGGTTCGCTCGGCTTCGTCGTCCTGCTCCTCGCCTTCATTTACTTCGCAGCCCAGGTCATGCTCCTCGGCGCCGAAGCCGCCCGTGCCACCTCCGAAGTCGTCCACGCCTGGCCCCTCCCCCACAGCGAATCCCGCCTCGCCGCCGCCCACGACCGCTTCACCACCATCCTCGCCACCATCCTCGCCCGCCTCCGCCGCCACCCCCTCCCCACACCGCCCCCGCCGGCCCCCGCCCCAATGCGCGCGGACACCCAGCTGTCCGCATCCCTCGTCACGCCTGCCGGCGCGGTCGCGCCCCGCGATGCCCAGGTGCCGGCCCACGCCACCACCCCCACCGAAACCAGGTCACCGGCCGACGCCGCCGCCTGGCCGGGACCCGGACCGGCCACACCAGCCCACGCAGCTCCCGCCCCAGCCCGCCCCCCGGCATCCTGGCTCGTATTCGTCGCCCTTATCGCCGCCTTCGCCGCTACAGCCGCAGCCTCCGCCCTCACCCGCCACCGCCGTTAACACGACCGGTCACCACGCGCACTTCAACACCACCCACGACGCGCGCAGCCCCGAGTGCAGCGGGTTCCCGCCCCATTCGGGTGTGCCAAATCGGGTGTAGCCGGTGCCCCTTGGGGCACGAGCGTCTAAGCCCAACGGATGCCCCACCGCCAGGCACCGCCCCAACCCGGCGATCCCGCCTCGCGCCAGCCCACCGCGCAGCGGTAGTCCGCCGAGCCCAGCCTCGGCGGCGCGTCAGCCCGACGGATGTCCCGCGGTAGCCGTGAGCGCACCCCGGCCGCCTCGCCCCGCACCAGCGCCCGACACCCCCGGGCTGCGCCATCAGTAGCGCGACGGTGACGGACCGCTCGGCCGCACCCCGGTACCCCCGCTGCGCGCAGCCCGCGACACTCACCCGCGCCCGCCCGCTACTCCAGCCGGCTGATCACCATCGATGCCCCGCCCAGCAGGAACAGGAAGCTCATCGCGTCCGTGCACATCGTCACGAAGATGCTCGATGCCAGCGCGGGGTCCGCGCCCAGCGCGCGCAACCCCAGCGGCACCATCTGCCCCACGATCGTCGCGACCGCGCTCGCCGCCGCCATCGCCGCCACCAGGATCACCGCCAGTGTCGCGTTCCCCGTGAACGCGAACGCGATCATCCCGAGCAGCACGCCCACCACCATCCCGTTCGTGAACCCGATGAACACCTCGCGTAAGAGGATCCGCGTGATGCTCATCCGCCGTTCGCCCAGCGCCAGCGACCGCACCATGATCGTCGCCGTCTGCGTCCCTGTGACCCCGCTCTGGTTCGCCACCACCGGCATGAACGCCGCCAGCACCACCGCCTTCTCCAGGGTGCTATCGAACAGGCTCACCACGAACGCCCCCGCGAACGCCGTGAACAGGTTCACCATCAGCCACGGCAACCGCAGCCGGATCGTCTGCCGGATCGGCGTCGACGCGCTCTCCTCCTCGTCGAGGCCGACCATGCGGTACATGTCCTCGGTCGCCTCTTCCTGGAGCACGTCGATCAGGTCGTCCGCGGTCGTCACGCCTTCGAGCCGCCCCTCCTCGTCCACCACTGGCACCGCCAGGAGGTTGTACCGCTGCAGCGTCCGCGCCGCCTCCTCCTGGTCGGTCGACGTCCGCACCGCGTGGACATCGTGCTGCGTGATCTCGGCGAGCTTGGTCCGCGGGGTCGAGACGATCAGGTCGCGCATGCTGACTGTGCCCTGCAGCCGCCGGTCCCGGTCGATCACGTACAGGTAGTACGCCTTCTCCGAAGCCGGGCGCAGCACCCGCAGGTACTCGATCGCCTGCCCCACGCTGATCTCTTCGTTCAGGGCGACGAAGCCGCGCGACATAATACCGCCGGCCGAGTCCTCGCCGTACTGGAGCAGCTCCGCCACTTCGTCGCCGCGGTCCAGCTGGGCCAGCGTCTCCGCCTGCTCCTCGGGCTCCAGCTGCTGGATGACGTCCGCCGCGACGTCGTCCTCCACCTCGTCGAGGACGGCCGGCAGGTCCTCCACGCCCACGCTGCGGATGAACTCCCGCAGCTCGTCGTCTTCGACGAACTCGAACAGCTGCCCCACGATGTCCGTCGGCAGCCGGTCCAGGAGCGACCGCCGGTCGGCTTCTTCGAGCGAGAGCACGAGGTCCACCAGGTCCGCCGGGTGGAGCGAGCTGACGAGCGCAACCAGCCGCGCCCACGCCTCCCCGGCGATGAGCTCGCGCGCGTCTTCCAGCAGGTCGCGGCCCAGCCCGTCCTCGGCCATGGCGGAGTCCTTGCGGTGGATGGGGGCGTGCCCGGCCGGGCACTGGCCGAACGTACCCCCCGCCCCGGGAAGGGTCAATTAACGGCCGCTCGCCCGCCCGCGACGTTCCCCTCTCCCGGAGGGGGAGGGGCCAGGGGTGAGGGTGGCCGCGCCCGGATGGCAGAACAGGTCCAGCAGGTTCCCCTCTCCCTCTGCGAGAGGGGCCAGGGGTGAGGGGTGGCGCCCTGATGACACCCTACTGCCTCAGAGCCGGGCGGCGGGCGAGCGCAATCTGCTAATGCGCTTTTGCACTTGAGCCAGAAGGGTATACTTCCCACTGCCCGGATCCCAGCGGGCGAGGAGGTACTCATGCGAAACAAGCGCGCGATTGCCGCGGCTCTCCTGGCCGCCGGCGCCCTGCTCGCCATCCCTGCCGTCTCCGCCTTCGGCGACGAAGACGAAGGCCCCACTGTCTCTGCCGCCGCCGCCCTCGGCGATGGCATCACCTACCAGGGCCGCCTCACCGAGTCCGGCGCACCCGCCAACGGCGTCTACGACATCCGCTTCATCCTCTACGACGCCATCACCGGCGGCACCCAGGTCGGCTCGATCCAGGAGAAGGACAACGTGAACGTGGCCCAGGGCCTCTTCACCGTCTTCCTCGAATTCGGCGCCACCGCCTTCGACGGCGAGGCCCGCTGGATCGAAATCGCCGTCCGGCCCGGCGCCTCGGCCGGCACGTATCAGCCGCTGGCGCCGCGCCAGGTCATCACCGCCACGCCCTACGCCCTCGTCGCGAAGAGCATCGGCATCCCCTTCGCCGCCACGGGCGACGAACCCAGTGGCGACGCCGTCTTCGAGATCAATAACGACGGCGACGGCTACGCCATCCTCGCCACCCGCAACACCACCGCCACCGCCGGCGACGCCATCGTCGGGATCAACAGCGGCGCCGGGGCCGGCGTCCGCGGCAACTCCTTCGTCACCGGCGGCCGCGGCGTCCTCGGCCACTCCGACAACGTCAACGGCGTCGCGGTCGAAGGCTCCGCCCTCTCTGAAGGCTCGGTCGGCGGCCGCTTCGAAGGCGACACCGGCGTCCAGGCCATCGCCAACGGCACGAACCCCGTCGCCATCGAGCTCGACGGCGGGATCCGCGTCACCGGCGCAACCCGCCCTGCCTTCACCGTCGTCGCCGATTCCGGTACGAACACCTGCCTCGCCGATGCAGCGGTCGTGATCGATCATCCGCTGGCAAACAGCGACTCCGGCGCGCTTCTCTTCGTCACCGCCCGCTACCCTGCCGTGCCTGCTACGCCGCCGCAGATGTTCGGCGTGGGCTACGACCTCGCGACCTGCGCGCCCGGCGATGACAAGTGGGCGATCGTCAGCGACGCCGCGATCCCCGATGGCACCCAGTTCAACATCCTCGTCGTGAAAAGCCCGCTGGAATGAGCACCCCCGCCATGGAACGCGATCATGAGCCGCCCCCGCGCGCGATCGTCACGCTCCCGCGCCTGCTGATGGCCGTCGCCGCGCTCGCAGTGGCCCTCGCCTCCGTCACCGCCGTCTTCGCCCAGGCGGCCGGCTGGGACCTCTCCTGGTACACCCTCAGCGGTGGCGGCGGGAAGAGCTCCGGCGGCACCTACGACGTCTACGGCTCCATCGGCCAGTCCATCGTCGGCCAGGCCAGCGGCGGCGTCTTCACCCTCGACGCCGGCCACCTCGGGGGTGGCCAGGAGAAGTACAAGCGCTTCATTCCCGCCGTCGCCAGCGACGGCCTGCCCTAGCAGGCACCCCGCCTCCGCCCCGCGGCCCCGGCGCCTCAGCGCGCCGGGCTGCGGGGCACCCACCGCTGTCGCCCGGCCCGGTCGCCACGCCCGAACGCCGCATTCTCCTTGTCGCGCAACCGCAATCTTCAGGGGTTGCGAGGATTCCCTTCGATCCCGCACCTTGCGAACATCGGAGCACGGACACCGAAGAATGCGCTACGTAACAGCAGAAGAAGCCGTCCAGGTCGTGGAGCCGGGCAACCGCGTCTACTTCCACGGCGGCGCAGCCACCCCCCACATCCTCATCGACGCCCTCATGGCTCGCTACGCCGAGCTCCGCGACGTCGAAATCGTCCACATGCACACCGATGGCGAAGCGCCCCACGTCCGGCCCGAGATGGCCGGGCACTTCCGCCACAACGCGCTCTTCATTGGCGCGAATACCCGCCGCGCCGTCCAGGAAGGCCGCGCCGACTACACGCCCATCTTCCTCTCCGAGATCCCGGGGCTGTTCAAGCCGGGTGGCGCCCTCCCGCTCGATGTCGCGATCATCCAGGTCACGCCACCTGACGGCGATGGCAACTGCTCGCTCGGCGTGTCCGTCGATTGCGCCCTCGCGGCCGCCTGGAACGCTCGCTGCGTCGTCGCGCAGGTCAACCCCAACATGCCCCGGACCGGCGGCCACAGCCTGCCCTCCTCGCTGATCCAGTACGCCGTCCGCGTCGATGCCCCCCTCCCCGAGCCCGAGCCCCCCGAGATGTGCGAAGAGTTTGAGCGCATCGGCCACCGTGTCGCCGAGCTCATCGACGACGGCGCGACGCTCCAGATGGGCATCGGCGGCGTCCCCAACGCGGTCCTCGCCCAGCTCGGCTCCCACCGCGACCTCGGCATCCACACCGAGATGTTCACCGACGGCGTCCTCCCGCTCGTCGAGTCCGGCGTCATCAACGGCGCCCGCAAGACCATCCACCCGGGCGTCATGGTTTCCGCCTTCGTCATCGGCTCCCGTAAGCTCTACGACTTCCTCGACCGCAACCCGCGCGTCCAGCTCCGCCCTGTCGACTACACCAACAGCGTCGACGTCATCGCCGCGAACCACCGCATGGTCGCGATCAACTCCGCCCTTGCCGTCGACCTCACCGGCCAGGTCGTCTCCGATAGCATCGGCTCCCGCTTCTACAGCGGCATCGGCGGCCAGGTCGACTTCATCCGCGGCGCAGCCCGCTCCGACGGCGGCGTGCCCGTCATCGCCCTCCCCGCGACGGCGAAAGGCGGCACGATCAGCCGCATCACCCCCGAGCATATCCCCGGCGCCGGCGTCGTCACCACCCGCGGCGACGTCCACTGGGTCGTGACCGAATTCGGTGCGGTGAACCTCCACGGCCGCACGATCCGCGACCGGGCCCGCCAGCTGATCAGCATCGCGGACCCCCGCTTCCAGTCCCAGCTCGAAGAGGCCGCGGCCAACCTCGGCTACCTCGGCCGCATGGACTAATCTCCCACGCCGGATCACCCCTCTCCCGCGCACGGGAGAGGGGACGGGGGTGAGGGGGCCCGCGACCGCGCGCGCACGCTCCCCGCGGGCACGCTACTCTCTGCGACAAACCCACGGGTGCGACCATCGTCTCGGGCACTGGGCACTGGGCACTGGGCACTGGGCCCTTGGCATCGCCCCTTCCTCCCCCCGCCATCCCCCCGTACCCTCCCCACGTGGCCCACATCCCCCGGCTCTACGTCCCCGGCCGCCTCGGCCCCGGCCCGGTCACCCTCGACCGCGACCAGTCCCAGCGCCTTGCCGCCGTCATGCGCGTCCGCGAAGGCGACCCCGTGCAGCTTTTCTCCGGCGACGGCCGCGAATGGCACGCCACCGTCACCACCGTGACGAAGCAGGCGGTCCACCTCACCGTCGGCCAGCCTTCCCGCCAGGAGCCGCAGCCCGCCGTCACGCTCGAACTCTGGTGCGCAGTGGTCCGCGCCAACCGCTTCGATTGGGCCATCGAAAAGGCCGTCGAGCTCGGCGCCGGCATCATCCGCCCCATGATCTGCGACTACTCCGCCCGCGGCGACACCGCCGGCGCCGCGAAGCTCGACCGCTGGCAGCGCATCGTCATCGAAGCCGCCGAACAATCCGGCCGGCTCTGGCTGCCCGTCATCGAGCCGCCCGCAACGTTCGCCGCCGTCCTCGCCCGCCACCACGGCGCGCTCGTACTCGGCGACCCCGCCGGCATGCCGTGGCCGCACGCCGCCGCGCTCCTCCCGCCCCGCGGGACCGTCGCCCTCGCCATCGGCCCCGAAGGCGGCTTCAGCCCCGCCGAGGGCGCCGCCGCCCGGGCCGCCGGCGCCCTCGCCGTCCAGCTCGGCCCCCACATCCTCCGCACCGAGACCGCCGCCGCCGCCGGCCTCGCCCTCCTCCGCGCCACCCTCCTGTAAGGGTTGTCCGTTGTCCGTTGCCCGTTGTCCGGCGGAATCATGCCGAGCGAGCCGTGCAATCCGCAGCTCCCTCTCCCGCCGCAGCGGGAGAGGGCGGGGGGTGAGGGAGCTGCGTGGCTCGTTGCCATAGCGTCTCCCCGGCAGGTTCGCGACCTCCGCCTTCTGGTACGCTGAGACCCGCACGCGCCAGCATCCGATTCGGACAACGGACAACGGACGACGGGTTCCCGTCGCAGTACGGCAGGTGGGAATAGGCATGCGCATCGAATACGACCCCGAGCTCGACATCCTCTACATCCGCCTCGACGCGGGTCAGGAGCATGCTCGCAACGAGACCTTCGATGTGGCCCCATTCTTCGTCGCGTTCGATGTCGACGCGGAGGACCGCATCGCCGCCATCGAGATCCTCGACGCTTCGAAGCGGGTAAACCTGGCCCAGCTCCTGCCGCTCGTCCACCCCGCTGCCGCCTCCGCCTGAGCCTGCCCGCCCGATCGACAATCGCCCGGCGGCAATCGACAATCACTCCATGGCTGCCATCCGCGGACTCACCCTCGCCTTCGGCCTCTTCGCCGGCTCGTTTGCTCTCCACATCGTCGGCGGCGCGACAGACCAGGGCTGGCTCTTCGCCATCGCCGTCGCCATCATCTTCGTCTCCGCGACCGGCTTCCCCGCGCTCGCCGTGTTCTTCGCCGGGCCCCGGCTTTCGCCCGCGGCCACCCGCCCCGTCCTCGCCATAGGCGCGCTCGCCGGGCTCGTCTTCACCGCCGGCGCCCTCTGGGCCGCGAACGAGCGCGCCTTCGCCGCCTGGCACATCGTCGCCGTCCCCGCCCTCGTCACAGGCGTCTCCCTCACCCTCCTCGCCGCCCGCGAGCTCCTCCGTCGCACCACCCCCCGCAAAGGCCCCGCCCCCGCCTGATCGCCCCGCTGCACACTCGACGCTTACGCGAGTGAGAGAACAGGTGCCGCCTCCGGCCCACCAACCGCCCGCCCACGCGTAAATCGAAAATCGCAAATCGAAAATGGGGCGGGGCCGGGTGCGGCGGGGGCGGGGCGACGGGTGGCGGGGTCTCTGCTAGGCTCGCTCCCGCATATCCCACCCACGGAGACACCCACATGGCCCGCCGCCTCGCCGTCAGCATCGGCTTCACCCCGGACCCCGAACAGGCGAAAGAAGTCATCAAGCGCGTCAAGATCGCCGAAGAAGTCGGCGTCGAAGCCTGCTTCACCGCCGAGACCTGGGGCCGCGACCAGTTCTCGCTCCTCACCCGCCTCGCCGTCGAGACCTCGAAGATCAAGCTCGGCACCGGCATCGCCCCTGTCTTCGGCCGCTCGCCCGCGATGCTCGCCATGACCTCCGCCACCCTCGACGAGCTCTCCGGCGGCCGCTTCATCCTCGGCCTCGGCACCTCCGGCTCCCGCGTCATCGAACACTGGCACGGCGAGCCCTTCTCGAAGCCCCTCACCCGCCTCCGCGAATACGTCGAGATCATCAACATGATCGTCCGCGGCGAACGCGTCCTCTACGACGGCGAAATCTTCAAGCTCGAGCGCGGCTTCAAGCTCCTCTTCGAACCCGTCCGCAACCACATCCCGATCAGCGTCGCCGGCATCTCCCCCAAGAGCATGCGCGACGTCGTCGGCACCGTCGCCGACGCCTGGGAGCCCGTCTACTGGCCGAAGTCGAAGTTCGTCGACGGCAAGCAGCTCATCGCCAACGCCGCCGTCGCCGCCGGCCGCCCCGCCGACGCCGTCGAATGCTGGGCCTCGATCACCACGGTCATCGACCCCAACGTCGAGCGCGCGAAGAAGGCTGCCGCCGGCCCTGTGACCTGGTACATCACCAACATGGGCGACTTCTACCACCAGATGCTCACCCGCAACGGCTTCGGCGAAGACGTCGAGCGCATCCGCAAGGCCGCCGAGACCCACAAGCCCCTGCCCTTCCAGACCAACGACGAGCTCATGGCCGTCACCAGCGACGCCCTCATCGACGAAACCGCCGTCTACGGCGACCTCGAGACCGTCGCCATGGGCATCGAAGAGCGCCGCCAGCTCGGCGTCGACATGCCCTGCATCTCCATGCCCGCCGGCACCCCCAACGAGATCGAACGCATCCTCGGCACCCTCGTCGCCTGACCACGGTACCCCTCGTCTCCCCTCTCCCCCGCAGGGGAGAGGGGCCGGGGGTGAGGGCGCGTCCGTCCCTACCGCCGCGTGGTCGCCCCGCGCAGCCCGCACCAACAGCTAACAGCCAACAGCCAACAGCCGCGCCCGCCCCTACGCCGCCGCCGGCAACGCCCGCCCCGACCGGTAGATCCGCCGCAGATGCGTCCCCCGCACCATCGTCCCCAGCACGATCACCAGGTACACGAGCGCCGGGACCGCGAACAGCACGGGCGCCCCCAGCGCGTCCGCCGCCGACCCGAACCCCAGGTTCGCGAACGCCATCACCCCGCCCGCCGACATCAGGTAGAGGCTCATCACCCGCCCGCGCACGTCGTCCGGCACCGCCTCCTGCATCAGCACTGCCGTCACCGCCATGAACATCGCCTGCGACGACCCCATCAGGATCGCGCTCGCCGCTGCGGGCGCGATGTGCGCGCTCACCGACATCAGCAGCGGCGACACCCCGCTCGCCAGCGCCGTGACCAGCAGCAGCTTCCCCCGCTGCGCGTTCTTCGTCACCGCCAGCACGAACGTGCCCACCAGCGCGCCGATGCCCACGCCCAGGGTCATGACCGTGAAGCCCGTGTCGCCGTGGTGCAGCTCGTCTTCCGCGAACCCCGGCAGCATCGCGTCGAACGACATCGTCAGCGCACAGTGCGCGGTCACGAGCAGGAAGATCGCCAGCACCGCTGGCGTCCGCCGCACGTAGCCGAACCCCTCCCGCAGGTTCCCGACCACCTCGCTCAGCCGCGTCACCCCGCCGCGCGACTCCACCTTCAGCCGCCGCACCGAGGTGAACGCCAGCATCGCGAACACCGCCGAGATCGCGTACGCGCCCGTCACGCCGCTCGTCGCCAGCAGCGGCCCCGCGAGGATTGGCCCCACTGCCCGCGACCCATGCTGCGTCATGCTCGAAAGCGCCACCGCGTTCGGCAGGTCCTCCGCCGGCACCACGTTCGCCAGCAGCGCCTGGTCCGAGGGGATCTCGACCGCCCGCACGATCCCCTGCGCGAGCGCCATCCCCACCACCATCCACACCTCGATCAGGTGCGTCGCCGCCAGCACGAACAGCACCGCCGTCACGCAGAACGCCCCGATCCGCGTCGATTGCACGAGCAGCCGCCGCTCCACCCGGTCCGCCACGATCCCCCCGAACGGCGCCAGCAAGTAGGGCGACATCGACGCGAACGTCGAGACCCCCACCCACGCCGACGAGTTGCTCAGGTGGTAGACGATCCACGCGTTCGCCAGCAGCATCGTCCAGAGCGCGACCGCCGAGCACGCCGTCCCGCCCCAGAGCGCGCGGAACTCCGCGTGTCGCGTCGCCGGCAACCGTGCCCGAATTCGGTTCATCGAAGCGCGACTATACGCGCTCCACCGCCGCCCGCAGCCGTGCCAGGCTCTCCGCCACGCTCGCTTCGCGGTTGTACACCGAGCTCCCGCACACCAGCGTGTGCGCGCCCGCCTGCGCGCACAGCGCCGCGTTCGCCACCTTCACGCCGCCGTCGATCATGATCTCCGCGCCGTAGCCGCCCTCGTCGATCAGCTCCCGGATGCGCCGCACCTTGTCCAGCTGCCGCGGGATCATCTGCTGCCCGCCCCAGCCCGGGTTGATCGTCATCACCATCACCTGGTCCACCTCCGCCAGCGATTCCTCGATCGCGCTCACCGGCGTCCCCGGGTTGATGCACACCCCGCACCTCGCCCCTAGCTTGCGGATGCCGTCCAGCGTCCGGTTGATGTGCGGCGAAACCTCGATGTGGACGTTGATCGTGCTCGCGAGCTCCGCGAACGCCGCGATCTGCCGCTCCGGCTCCACGATCATCAGGTGGATGTCCAGCGGCAGCTCCGTCGCCTTCCGGATCGCCTCCACGACCAGCGGCCCGAACGTGATCACTGGCACGAACTGGCCGTCCATCACGTCCAGGTGGAGCAGGTCGGCGCCGCCCGCTTCCGCCGCGCGCGCCTCATCGGCGAGCCGGCCAAAGTCCGCGGTCAGGATCGAAGGCGCGAGCTTTATCGTTGCCACCCGCCGATTCTAACGCCCAGCCCGCTTACGCCTTATACTATGCCGCGTAGGCAGTTCAACAATTATGGCCGTCCGCATCGTCACCGACTCCACCTGCGACCTTCCCCGCGACGTCGTCGAGCGCTACGGCATCACCGTCGTCCCCCTCACCCTCACCTTCGGCGACGAAGAGTTCCTGGACTGGGTCGACATCGACGCCAACGCCTTCTACGCGAAGCTTGTCGCCAGCCACGATGTCCCCCGCACAAGCCAGCCCACCGTCGCCCGCTTCCGCGACGCCTACCGGGCCATCGGCCCCGAGCACGACATCGTCTCGGTGCACATCTCCTCGCGCCTCAGCGGCACGCTGAACTCCGCCTCCATCGCCCGCGAAGAGCTCGCCGGCGAGATGCGCATCGACCTCATCGACTCCCACACGGTCAGCCTTGGCATGGGCGCCGTCGCCCTCGAAGCCGCAATCGTCGCCCAGCGCGGCGGCACCCTCGAGGAGGTCGCCGCCGCCGCCCGCCACACCGCCGACCGCGTCCGCGTCGTCGCCCTCGTCGACACGCTCGAATACCTGCGCCGCGGCGGTCGCATCGGCCGCGCCCAGTCGATGCTCGGCTCGCTCCTCAGCATCAAGCCGCTCCTCCACGTCGATAAAGGCGAAGTCGCGCCCTTCGACCGCGTCCGCACCCGTTCGAAGGCTGTCCAGCGCCTCTTCGAAATCGCGACCGAAGACCGTACCCTGAAGCGCGTGTTTCTTGGCTGCGGCGGCAACGATGCCGAGGCGCTCGAATTCATGGAGCGCCTGCGCCCCCTCATGCCCCACACAGAGTTCATCCTGGGCCAGGTCGGGCCAGCGGTCGGCGTCCACTCCGGCCCCAACGTCCTCGGAGTCGGCCTCGTCGGGAGAGACTGATGTCCGCCGCCGACAACGCCCGCCTCAAGCGCGTCTTCCAGCTCGAGCTCGAACGCGGCTGCACCAACCAGGCCGTCATCGGCGGCCTCGACCGCATGTTCATCCAGATGGACGAAGACGGCCTCCTCGAAATCGGCGGCGCCCTCCGCCGCATGGTCGCCGAGCTCCCGCCCGGCGGCTACCGCAACCTCGACGAACCCGCCCGCAAGCGCTGGCTCGAACGCACCATCCGCGCCCTCGACGGCATCCCCACCATCCCCTCCCCCGCCCCACCCACGAACGTCCGCACCCTCGCCCCCAACGTCACCCCCCTCCCCCAGCGCCGGACCTCAGCCCAAGCCAAGGCCAGTACCATCTCTCCCGCCCAACAGAAGACGAGCCGCCGAACGGCCCCCCCTCTCCCGCCGCAGCGGGAGAGGGGGCAGGGGGGTGAGGGCCACCCATCGGGCCAACAGCCAACAGCCAACAGCCAACAGCTCTCCCTCACCTCCCCCCTCACCAAACTCCCCGGCATCGGCCCCGCCGCCGTCCCGAAGTTCGAAAAGCTCGGCGTCACCAACGCCGGCGAGGCCGCGGTCTTCTACCCCCGCCGCTATAACGACTTCACCGACCTCCGGCCCATCGCCCAGCTCCAGCCCTCCACCACACCGCAGACCGTCATCGCGACCGTCTTCTCGGTCCGCGAGATGCGCTTCGGCAAGCGCGTGCGCGGCGCGGAGGCGATGCTCCAGGACCGCACCGGCTCGCTCAAGGTCGCCTGGTTCAACATGCCCTACGTCGCCCGGCAGCTCGAAGAGGGCCAGCAGGTCGTCGTCTCCGGCAAGGTCCGCGCCTTCCGCGGCCGCCTCCAGATGGAGAACCCCGAGTTCGAGCCCGCCGATGCCGAGCTGATGCACACCGGCCGCCTGGTGCCCGTCTACCCTGCCACCGCCGGCCTCGCCCAGCGCACCATCCGCCGCGCCGTCAAGGCCGCGGTCGATGCGCTCGCCCCGCAAGTGCCCGATGCCGCGCCCGCCTGGCTCCGCTCCGAAGCCCGCGTGGCCCCGCTGGGCAACGCCGTCCGCGAGCTCCACTACCCCGAGTCCTTCGGCCATGCCGAGCGCGCCCGCCAGGCCATCGCCCTCCGCGAGTTCCTCGCCATCCAGGTCGCCGTCCTCATGCGGCGCGCCGAATGGCAGCAGGGCCGCGATGCCCCACGCCTCGACTTCGACCGCCTCCGCGAGCCCTTCCTCGCATCGCTCCCGTGGCAGCTCACCGGCGCCCAGGCGCGCGCCCTCGACGACATAACTCGCGACATCCGCGGCCCCCACCCGATGCTCCGCCTCCTCCAGGGCGATGTCGGCTCGGGCAAGACCGTCGTCGCCTTCGCCGCCATGCTCGCCGCCGTCGCCTCCGGCTACCAGGCCGTGCTCATGGCCCCCACCGAGATCCTCGCCGACCAGCACTACCGCTCGCTCTCGAAGATGCTCGGCGGCAGCGCCCTGACCGCCCTCGACGGCGTCTTCGCGCCCGAGTGGCTCCGCCGCCCGCTCCGCGCGCTCCTCCTGACCGGCTCGCTCACCCCGCAGCAGAAGGAGCAGATCCGCAGTGACGCCGCCCACGGTGGCGCCGACATCGTCATCGGCACGCACGCCCTGCTCGAAGACGACGTCCAGATCCCGCGCCTCGGCCTCGCCGTCGTCGACGAGCAGCACCGCTTCGGCGTCCTGCAGCGCGCGAAGCTCCGCCAGAAGGGCGACAACCCTCACCTCCTCGTCATGACCGCGACGCCGATCCCCCGGACGCTCGCCCTCACCGTCTACGGCGACCTCGAGGTCTCGTCGATCACCGAGATGCCGCCCGGCCGCAAGCCGATCAAGACCGAGTGGGTCCAGCCCCTCGACCGCGAGACCGCCTACCGCAACGTCCGCCGCCGCCTGGACGACGGCGAGCAGGTCTACGTCATCTGCCCCCTGGTCGAAGAGTCCGAAGCCCTCGACGTCCGCTCCGCCGAGGAGGAGTTCGAGCGCCTCCGCACCGGCCCGCTCAAGGACTACCGCCTCGAGCTCCTCCACGGCCGCATGCCCGGCCGCCAGAAGGACGAGGTCATGGAGCGCTTCGCAAGCAAGGAAGCCCAGGTCCTCGTCTCCACCAGCGTCATCGAGGTCGGCATCGACGTCCCGAACGCGACTGTCATCATCATCGAAGGCGCGGAGCGCTTCGGCCTGAGCCAGCTCCACCAGTTCCGCGGACGCGTCGGCCGCTCCGAGAAGCAGAGCTACTGCTTCCTCTTCAGCACCGGCGAGGATCCCGGCCCCGACGCCCACGAGCGCCTCCAGGCCATGGTCGAAACCACCGACGGGTTCAAGCTCGCCGAGGTCGACCTGGAGATGCGCGGCGAAGGCGAAGCCTGGGGCCGCGTCCAGAGCGGCGCCAACGCCATGCTCCGCGTCGCCCGCATCTCCGACCGCGACATCCTCCTCCGCGCGCGCGACCTCGCCGCGCAGGTCCTCGCCCGCGACCCGCAGCTCCAGAAGCCCGAGCACCACCAGCTCGCCGCCATCGTCAAACCCTTCCTCGCCCGCGCCACGGAGGCCAACTGATGGCGCGCACCACCACGCCCTCGTACCGCTGCTCGGCCTGCGGCTGGGAATCGCCGCGCTTCGTCGGGCGCTGCGCGCGCTGCCAGGAGTGGAACACGCTCGAACAGGCGCTCGCCGCGCCCAACCGCGCTGTCCCCGCCGCCCGCCGCCCCGCCGCCGTTGCCCCCGCGCCCACCCTCACCTTCGCCGAAGTCGTCGAAGATGCGGACACCCGCCTCCGGACCGGCATCCCCGAGTTCGACCGCGTCCTCGGCGGCGGCCTGGTCCCCGGCTCCATCGTCCTCGCCGGCGGCGACCCCGGCATCGGCAAGTCCACGCTCATGCTCCAGGCGGCGGCGCGGCTCGCCGCCGCCGGCGCCCGCGTCGCCTACGTCTGTGGCGAGGAGTCCCCGCGGCAGGTGAAGATGCGCGCCGCCCGCCTCGGCGCCGAATCCGCGCCCATCACGCTTATCCCCGAGACGAACCTGGATTCCGCCCTCGCCGCAGCCGAGGGCGCCGGCGCCACGGTCGCCATCGTCGATTCCATCCAGGCGATGTACGTCGAGGGCCTCGAAACCCGGACCGGCGGCCCCGCCCAGCTCGGCGAAGCCGGCGCCCGCCTCGTCTCCTGGGCGAAGTCCACCGGCACGGCCACGCTCCTGACCGGCCACGTCACCAAGGGCGGCGAAATCGCCGGTCCGCGCCTCCTCGAACACCTCGTCGACGCCGTCCTCTACTTCGAAGGCGCGGAGGGTGGCACCCTGCGCGTCCTCCGCGCGGTGAAGAACCGCTTCGGCGCCACCGACGAGGTCGGCGTCTTCGAAATGACCGGCGACGGCCTCCGCAGCGTCGAAAACGCCTCCGCGGCCTTCCTTGAAGGCGCCGACCCCGAGGCGTCCGGCTGCGCCGTCACCGCCGTCATCGAAGGCACCCGCCCGATCGCGGTCGAGGTGCAGGCGCTCGCCGTGCCCTCGTACCTGGCCTCGCCGCGCCGCGTCTCCTCCGGCCTCGAAACCTCGCGCCTCCACCTGCTGCTCGCCGTGCTTGCCCGCCGCGCCGGGCTCAGCGCCGGGCAGATGGACGTGGTCGCCACCGTGAGCGGCGGCCTCCGCCTCCGCGACCCCGCCGCCGACCTCGCGGTCGCCGCCGCGCTCGCCAGCGCCATCCGCGACCAGCCCCTGGACCGCTCGGTCGCGCTCCTGGGCGAAGTCGCCCTCTCCGGCGCCGTCCGCCCCGTGCCCAACGCCGCCCGCCGCCTCGCCGAGCTCGGCCGCCAGGGCTTCGACCGCTGCATCGTCCCGCCCGGCACGCCGCCCGTCGAGGGGGTCACGCTCATCCCCGCGGCCAACCTCAAGGCCGCGATCCGCCTCGCCCTCGGGGCCCCGAAACCGGCTCCGGAGCCCGCGGAGTAGCCCGGCTCGCCGGCGCTACGTCCCCTTACGCGCCGACTTCGCCGCGTTGTACACCGCCCACGCGATGAGCCCGCCGGCGACGCCGAACAGCAGGTGGTTCCGGAAGGCCAGCATCGGGCCGTACACCTCGATGTGCTTGACCACGCCCGAGCTGATCGCGTGCGCGTACACGAACGCGAACTTCGTCGCGTGGGCGATGCCGCCGCCCAGCGCCGCGCCGATCGGGTTCGCCAGCGGCAACCGCAGCAGCAGGAGCAGCTCCAGCGCCGCCGCCGCCGTCCCGTAGAGCTCGACGTTGTACATCATCGAGTGGTTCAGCCCCACCGGGACGCCCCACACCCCCGCCGATGCCCCCGCCAGCACGGTCATGCCCTTCCGCTTGTTGAACACCGCTCCCAGCACCAGCACCGCGATCCAGAACGTCCCCGCGTGCCCCGGGATGCCCAGGTGGAAGTCGAGGTACCGCTTGGCCACGGCCACCCCCAGCCCGGTCAGCAGCGCGAGCCCGATGTCGAACACCAGCCCCCGTTCCCCGAAGACGAGCTGGCTACCCCTCGTGCGTGTGGCGATCAGCATTGACCCAGGCTCCTTTCTCTCCGGCCGCCCGCGCGACCATCACCGGCTCCCCGCCAACCAGGCGCGGCCGCACCCAGTCCAGCGTCTCGACCATGGCGTCCCCATCGAGCGCCCGCAGGCTCGCTTCGTCGACCACGCGCGCGATGGGGGCGATTCGGAGCATCGCGGCCACCGTCATCGTCCCGACCAGCTCCCGGATGCCCGGCAACCCCACGTACCGCCCGTCGTTGCCGTCCCAGCGCAGCGCCGCTGACCCGAGCGCGCCGATCATCCCACCGCGCGTGCCGCCCAGGCCCACCACCCGCAGGCCGTGCGCGCGCGCCAGCTCCTCCGCCTCCTCCAGCGTCACCACCTCGCGCTGCGCCCGTCGCGCGAAGGCCGTGACCTCCGCGGGCGCCGGCGCGTCCAGGATCGCCAGCCCGGGGTCCGAGCCGTCGATGTACTCCGCCGCCATCACGCGCCGCGCCAGGGCCTCGACCGCGTCGAGCTCCGCGTCAGTCTCCAGCCCGATCGCCGCGCCCGAGTTGTGCGAGGTATACGCGACGCCCGGCCCGAAGTAGAACTGGTGCCGCGTCACACCGGCCGCCACGCCGAGACCGCCGGCTTCGAACGCGTCCGCGAGCCACCGCGCGAGCTTGCCGGTGCCCCGCGTGCCCGGCATGTCCGTGTCGTCGATGCCCACGATCACGCGTCGCGCCATCACTCCACCCGCAGCTCTTTCACGTCGCGCACCCACTTCGCCCGGTCCAGGTTCTCGCCCGCCAGCTTCAGCGTCCCCCGGTTCGTCACGTCGAAGATCCAGGTGCCGTTCACCTGGCTCGCCGCGAAGTCCACCTCAATCTCGAACGACCGTGACTCCCCGAACCCGATCGCCGTCGCCTTCGTCCACTCCGTGACCCCCGACGAGGCCAGCACGGCCGTCAGCAGCGGCCCGTTCTGGTCATCGCCGTCCAGCATCACCGTCGAAAACGCGACCGCCTTTTCCAGGTCCGCCAGCGACCATGCTTTCATGAGCTTTCCGCCCCGCGTCACGCTCAGGATCACTGGCCCGTTGGGCGTCGGCGTGGGCGTCGCCGTCGCGGCGGCCGTCGCCGTCGCGGCGGCCGTCGCCGTCGTCGCAGGCGTCCCCACCGCCGTCGCCGAGCCCGTCGGCGCCGCCGCAGTGGCCGTCGATGTGCTGGCGGCCGTGGTCGCCTCCGTGGCCGTTGCCGCCGGCGCAGCTGGTTCGTCCTCACCATTGCAGTTGGTCGCCAGGAACCCCGCCAGCACCGCCACCACCGCAGCGGCCACCAGCGCCCCACCCGATCGCATCAATCCCCGGTTCGCGAACATCGCCCGATATGTTGCGCCAGCCCGAACGCCCCCGCAAGCGCCTAACGCCCCGAACCAGCGACGCACACCCCACCCACGCCCGTCGCGACCACCGCGACCCATCAGTAGCCCGACCAATCAGTAGCCCGACCGTGAGGAAGGGCAGGCCCACCCCCGCACGCGTCACCACCCCACACGGCGACCACCGCCCACCCCGCGACTCATCACTAGCCCGACCGTATCAGTAGCCCGACCGTCAGGACATCTGTGGTTGTCCGTCAAGCGGCAGAGGCGGCCTTCCGGCATTGCCAGAGGTCGGGGTCGTAGCAGCGGCGGGTACGTATGCAGGCAACCAGGCGCGCGAGGA
>JADZEI010000088.1 GCA_020850615.1 Dehalococcoidia bacterium
CGCGATTCCCTGCGCCTCTGCCTCCCGGAGCTCCGCAACCGTGACGCCACCGTGGACTACCCGCGCCATGGGCGTCCCCCTGCGTAAACGGCTCCCCGGTCAGCAACAGACCGGCGCCAAGGGCCAGCACGCCCGCTTGGTTGGCGCGCGTGATGTCTGCAGGTCTCGGCCGCCGCCCTCGCGCGTTGAGGACGTGATGGCCTCGCTTTTCGAGGCGAACCCCGAGCCCATGTGCCATCGCCGCCATCGGCCACCCGGAGTTCGGGCTTGGCGTGGCGGCGTGGTCGCTCCAGGCGCCGCTTACGGCAACCAGGGGTGTCCCACTGGAGCAGGCGATCAGCAGTGCCGTGAGCCGCGCCGGGACGAAGTTGAGCAGGTCGTCCAACCGCGCCGCCGGCGTGCCGAACCAGCCCCTGGCGCGGTAGCCGACCATTGCATCGAGCGTGTTCACTGCGCGATAGGCGAACGCAGCGTCGAGACCGGCGAGGAGGTACCAGCCCAGCGGTGCGACCACACTGTCCGAAAGGTTCTCTGCGACCGACTCGATGGCCGCGGACGCGAGGAGTGCCTCGTCCAGCGCACCGGTGTCGCGGCTGACCATTCGGGCCGCAGCCGACCGGGCGGCACTGACGGCCCCGGTTGCGAGCCGCCCGCGAACAGCCTCGGCATGGGCGAAGAGGGCTCGGGCCGCGAACGCCTGCTTAAGAAGCGCCGCTTCCACGGGCACGCTGAGCCAGCCCGGGAGCGTATCGGAACAACGGCGCCCGAGCTGCCCGGCGCCGATCGCCGTGGCCAGCGCGGCCGCGAGCAGCCCCACGCCGGCGGCCGGGGCTGAACGCCGTCCCGAGTGCGGCGCCATGCGGTCGAAAAGCGCGGCGCCCCGCCCGAGCCGGGCGACCGGGTGGTACCGGTTCGGCAACTCCCCGAGGGCGGCGTCGAGGGCGAGCGCGGCGAGAACGACCGTAATCCGGCGGCCGATCATGGAAGCCCCCATCCGCTGCGCACCCCCGGGTGGGCGAGGATGGCTGCGCCCGCGAGCAGTCCTGCTGTCTGGCTGAGCTCGACGGCGGCCCCGAGGGCGTCGCCGTTGAGGCCACCGAACCGCCATGCACACAGGCCCGCAACGCCTGCCGCGGAACCGAGCACGACCGCCGAGACAATGAGGCCGGCGACTGAGCCGAGCGCGGCAGCGATCAGGAACGAGCAGGCAAGCGAAGCGCCTACGGCCCCATTCGAGGCGCCGTTTCGGGCCGTTGCCGCCATGCGGCTTTCCGCCAGCGGTGGCAGCACCCGCATCGCCAGGGGCAGCATCGCGCGCGCCGCCGCCGGCGAGACCAGGAGAAGCAGCGCGCCATGCCGAGACGAGCAAGCCGAGAGCGCGGTGAGCTGCAACAGGAGAACAAGACCGACTGCCACGACGCCAAACGTGCCATGGTGGACGTCGTGCAGGATGGCGATCCGCCGCTCCTGGTCCACAGGCGCGAGAGCGGCGTCGGCCGCGTCGGCGAGGTCGTCGAGGTGGAGCATCCCGGTGACCATTGCCAGGGCCGTCACGGCGAGGGCGGCCGGTACGAGGGTTCCGGGCCAGACCCATGCCGCAAGGAGCCAGCAGCCGGCGGCGAGGGCGCCAACCAGCAGCCCGGCCACCGCGAACCATCCGAGTCCCGCACCATGCGCCTGCAGGCGGCCCGGCACGGGTAGTGCGGTGAGCAGCGCAACCGCCGCGAGAGGCCCGCTCACGCCTCGCCCCGCGATACGGTGGCGGACTCGAAGGTGGCCATTTCGCACAGCACTCGCGCGGCCGCCCGTACCAGGGGGATGGCGAGCGCTGCTCCGCTCCCTTCACCCAGGCGCAGGTCGAGCGTGAGCAGCGGGTCCAGTCCCAGGGTATCGAGCATGACGCGGTGCCCCGGCTCGACGGAGCGGTGGCCGGCGATCAGATACGGCCGTACCGCCGGGGCGATACGGTCCGCGACGAGCGCGGCGGCCCCGCAGATGAATCCATCGACCAACACGGGGATTCCCGCCCCGGCACCGCCGATGATCAGGCCGGCGAGCGCGGCGATCTCGAATCCACCGACGGACGCGAGGGCGCCAAGCCCATCGTCCAGGATGGGCCGGTGCAGATCGAGCGCCGCGCTGATGACCCGGCGTTTGTTCGCCCAGGCCGCGTCATCGATGCCGGTGCCGCGCCCGGTGACTTCCTCTGGCGGGCGGCCGGTGATGGCGGCGACGAGCGCCGAGGCTGACGTCGTGTTGCCGATGCCCATCTCCCCTACCGCGAGGAGGTCCACGCCGGCGGCCGCTTCTTCGGAAGCGACCTGGAGCCCGAAGGCAATGGCGGCGAGCGCCTCGGCCCGGGTCATCGCGGGCTCCCGCGCGAAGTTGCGGGTGCCGGGGCGGACACGGCGCACGCGTAGGCCGGGTTGCTCGCTCAGAGCCGCGCGGCTAACGGCATCGAGCACGAGGAGGCTGGCCCCGGCGGCCGCGGCAAGGACATTGATGGCGGCGCCCCCGGAGAGGAAGTTGGCCAGCATCTGGCCGGTCACCTCTGAAGGGTAGGCCGAAACGCCTTCCTCGGTGATGCCATGGTCACCCGCAGCGACGACGATGAGTGGGCGCTCGACGGTCGGCAGCCCGCGGCGCTGAATACCGGCCAGTTGCACGCCGAGGAGCTCAAGACGCCCAAGACTTCCCCTCGGTTTCGTCAGCTGGTCCTGGCGATCGAGCGCGGCCGCCATCGCCTCCGCATCCAGCGGGCGGATGGCAGCGATGGCTTCGCCAAGCGCGGTTTCACCAATTCTCGACTGTTGGTTCATCCCCAGGCTCCTTTGCAGACATCGATGAATCGCTGGGCCGCGTCCGGGGAAGCGGCGAAGTGCAGGTGAAGGTAGGAGCTCCAGACCGGGCCCAGAGCGAAGCCATCAAGCCGTCCGGGATCCTGGAATCGCCAGCACGCCGATGCCTCCGAGGGCGGAGCGGCGGCGGAAAGGTGGAACTCATGGCCGCGGAGCTGATCGCCCGCCTTCGCCACAGGCCCCTCCCGGAGCGCGGTCGCCACGCGGTAGCCAAGCGCGAGGCGCGTGCCCTGCATCGTGCTCTGCAGAGGTGTAAGCGCGGCCATCTCGTACCGTGAGCCATCCAGTGCGGTGAGCGATTGCCCGAGGTACATGTGGCCCCCGCACTCGGCGTAGACGGGCAATCCCGCCGCGGCGTGGGCGCGCAGCGCCTCGTGCATCGGGCGGTTTGCCGCGAGTTCGGCGGCGAACACCTCCGGGTAGCCGCCCCCGATGTACACCCCGCGCGCCCCGGCGGGGAGGGACGCGTCCGTCAACGGCGAGAACGGGAGCAGTTCCGCGCCTCGCGCGACGAGTTCATCGAGGCCATCCTCGTAGTAGAACGAGAAGGCCGGGTCACGGGCGATGGCGATAGGGACGTGCTCCGCCGCTGTCACGGGCTCTTCGCCGGCCTCGTCCGGGATCTCCGCCGCCAGCGCGAGGAGCGCGTCGATATCGATGCCCCTCACGGCGGCGGCCGCAATGCTGGCGAGGCTCGTGGACGCATCTCGTTCGAGCGCGGAGACGAGGCCAAGGTGCCGCCCCGGAAGCGCGAAGGCGTCGTCGCGGTGCATGAGCCCGAGTACGGGCACCCCCGACTGCCGTTCGATCGCCACCTTTGCTGCCTCGAAGTGCCGCTCTCCAGCGATACGGTTCAGCACAACGCCTGCCACTCGGAGGCCGGGGTCGAAGGTGGCATAGCCGAGGACCATCGCGGCCGCGCTGCGGGCCATCGCGCTCGCGTCCACGACCAGTACTACGGGAAGGCCGAGGAGCTTTGCGACCTGCGCAGTGCTGCCCGATTCGTCCTCCCCGCTCCGGCCGTCGAACAGTCCCATCACGCCCTCGACGATGGCGACGTCCGCCCGCTGTGCGGCTCGTCTGAAGGCTCGCACGATCAGCTCGGGTGGCATGATCCACGAATCGAGATTGCGACAGGGCTGGCCCGACGCGGCGGTGTGGAACGTCGGATCCAGGTAATCGGGACCGGTCTTGAAGACTGCGACGCGCAGGCCGCGTGCGCGAAGGGCACCAATGACCCCCGCGGTCACGGTGGTCTTGCCGACACCGCTCTGTGTGCCACCGATGACGATCGCCTTCAAAAGTCTATCCCTCGCTGTGCCGGGATCCCGCTCTGGTAGGGGTGCTTCACTTCGCGCATCTCGGTGACGAGGTCGGCCGCTTCGACGAGTGCTTCCGGGGCCGCTCGGCCGGTCACGATGACGTGTACGTGAGGTGGCCGTGCGGCAATCGTGGCGGCGGCGTCGCTGGCATCGATCCAGAGATACTGCAGCGGGTACGTGAACTCATCCAGGACTATGAGGTCGTGCTCCCCCGCGGCGATGAGCTGCTTTGCCCGCTCCCAGGCGTCCAGAGCAAGGCCTTTCGTCTGCTCGATGTCTTTCGAGAGCCAGGTAAAGCCGTCGCCGAGAGGAACAATCTCGATGCCCAGGCGGGCCGCTGCAAGCCGTTCACCGCTCGCCCGCTTCCCCGACTTGATGAACTGCAACATGGTGGCCCGATAGCCATGGCCGGTCGCCCGCACTACCGCGCCAACCGCCGCCGATGTCTTTCCCTTCCCGTTGCCCGTGTACACCAGGAACAAGCCTCGCACTGGAGCAGTCACGCCTCACCTCCTTCGTTGGCTGTGTGGGGATGCCCCACAAACGAATGGACGACGACGGGACTCAGGCATTCCGGGTGCGAAAGCACGCGCAGCGGTGTCCCGTAGGTCCGAACCAGCAGCGGCGCCGTGAGGACTTCTGCAGGCGGTCCGTAGCCCGCGACGCACCCCTCAGCGAGCAGCAGGAGCCGGTCGCAGAACAGGGCCGCGAGGTTCAGGTCGTGGATGACGACGAGCGCCGCCAGCCCCTCGTCCCGCGAGAGGCGGCGAACAAGCCCAAGGATGGCTGCCTGGAACCGGAGATCGAGGTTCGAGGTCGGCTCATCGAGGATGAGGAGCCGCGGTTCCTGTGCCAGCGCCCGGGCGATGCTCACGCGTTGCTGTTCGCCGCCTGAGAGTTCGCCGATCGGTCGCGAGCCGAGGGAGGAGACCCCGGCCCGTTCCATCGCCCGCTCGACTGCGGCCCGGTCCTTCGCCG
>JADZEI010000089.1 GCA_020850615.1 Dehalococcoidia bacterium
AGGTCGAGTCCCACGGTCTGGATGCTGGTATCGTGTGTCATTGCCGGTCACTCCTCTTTTTTGCAGCACAGTACGTGACTGCGCCGGGTGACCGGCCTTCTCATGCCATCTACGCCTGCGGCGCCGTGCCCGCCATCCGTAGCCCGACCCGTGAGGGAGGGCAGGGCCGCACCCCGGCCACCCCGCCACCCCGCCACCGCGCCAGCGCGCGACCCGCGCCCGCGCCACCGCGCACACGCGAAAACGGCCCCCATCCATCGATGAAGGCCGTTCCCGCGGAAATCGAAAACCGAAAATCGAAAATGGGCGGGGTCCGGGGGCCGGGTGGGGCTACGGCCGCACGCCCGTCAACTTCGCCACCTTCACCGTGTTGAACAGCGCCAGCCCCGCGTACCACTTCACCCGCACGCGCGAGGCGTCCTTCGTCTCCAGGCTGCCGACCCGCTCGACCGTCAGGCCGCCCGGCGCGGTGAGCCCCGAGAGCGCGCCTTCGCCCAGCTGGAGCGCGTAGACCGTGCTGCAGTCGCTGCTCGTGCCCACCGTGGTCGCGTCGCTGATGTAGTCGTTGATGCCGATCGGCACGCCGTCGTAGTACTGGAGCATGTTGCCGAAGGCGTCGCGGTCCGCTTCGAGGAACGACCCCGAGGCGCGGGCCAGCTCGTTCAGCTTGCGCCGCGTCCGCCGGCTCATGAGCAGCAGCTCCGGCTTCCCGCCGCGCACCTTGTCGACCAGCTCGTCGAGCTTCTCGAGCGTGAGCGTGGCCCCGTTCGTGCCCATCGCGACCGTCTGGCCGGCGACGGTGAGGCGGTCGATGCCGTCGAAGGCCTCTGCGTTGGAGGTCTCGTCGCCGTTGATGAAGGTATTGTCGAACAGACGCTGGACCGCGCGCGCCTTGAGCTGGACGACCGCGGCTTCCAGGTCCTGCACGTTCGAACGCGTCGTCTTGAGGAAGTTATCGACGTCCGCGTCGCCGCCCATGATGCGGAGGGTCGCGGTCGCCTGGGTGAAGGTCGGCGTGGACTCGTCCCAGGTGTCGCCGACGCTGTAGAAGGCGGCGCTGGGGGCGGCGTTTTCGCGGTTGTAGGTGAGCCCGTTGCCCACGATTTCGATGAACGGCAGGCGCTGGAGGACGGGGCTTTCCTGCGCGATCGTCTCGATGACGCCGGCGACGAGCTGGTCGTTCGCGAGCTTGGATGCTTCGACAAGGGTCAGTGCCATGGTGCGGGACCTCCCGTGGATTCGAACAAGTGTTCGCGCGCGGTGGGCCAGAGCCGGAAGGCCGGGTTGGCAGCGCAACGGGGAGCGGCATTTCGGATCGTTGACGTAAAACACGACCAGGATGTCGGACTATCAATTCCGTCAAGACGTGGCAGAAGACTCGAAATGGGATTGCTCGCCTCGTATGCTGCATCGACTGGCTGCGTGCGAGACCGTGTGTCTTCCGCGCCGCACGATCGGATGGTCGCAGTTGGTCATCGAGCTCCCCCCGGACGCCGCCGTGGGCCGCCACGACACGTTGAGCCGCGCGGTGCGCTGGGTCGCGGATGCGGCCGGGCGCTGCGTCGCCGTCGACCCCGAGTGGCAGGAGCTCACCGGCCGGGCAAACGAAGACGCGCTCGGCGTGGGTTGGCTCGCTTTGATCCACCCCGATGATCGGCGCCGTGTCGAACAGACCATGCGCGACGCCCATGGCACGCGCGAGCCGTTCTCGCTGGATTACCGCCTCGGCACGCCGGAGCTCGGATACCGCTGGGTCCACGGCACCGGCGAACCCCGGTTCGACAGCGATGGCACGTTCGCCGGGTTCACGGGCGCCGTCCGTGCGCTCAGCATCCCCGCGGACCCGGCGCTCGCGATCGCGAGCGACAACCACTTCCGCGTGCTGGCCGACAACATGCCGCAGCTCGCCTGGATGGCGAACGTCCGCGGCTGGATCTTCTGGTACAACCGCCGCTGGTTCGAATACACCGGCACGACGCTCGATCAGATGCAGGGCTGGGGCTGGACCGCCGTCCACCACCCGGACCACGCCGACCGCGTCGTCGCGAGCTTCCAGCATTCGATCGACACCGGGGAGCCCTGGGAGGACCTGTTCCCGCTGCGCAGCGCGGGCGGCACCTACCGGTGGTTCCTTTCGCGCGCGATGCCGATCCGCGATGCAGCCGGCGAGATCGTCCGCTGGTTCGGCACGAACACGGACGTCACGGCCCAGCGCGAGGCCGAGGACGCGCTGCGCCGGAGCGAAACCGAGTTCCGCAACCTCGCCGACGCGATGCCGCAGCTCGTCTGGATTGCGAGCGCCACGGGCGAGGTGGAGTACTACAACGGCCGTGCCCACGAATACGGCGGACTGGCGACGGGCGACGATGGCAATTGGACATGGCAGCCCATCGTCCACCCGGACGAGCGGGAGGCGACCGAGGCCGCGTGGTCGCACGCCGCGGCCACTGGCTCGCCGTATGAAATGGAGCACCGCCTGCTCCGGGCGAACGGTGAGTACCGCTGGCACGTGAGCCGCGCGACCACGGTGCGCGATGCGGACGGGCAGGTCACCCGTTGGTACGGCACCGCGACCGACATCGACGACCTGAAGCGCGCGGAAGCCGCGCTCCGCGAGCAGCAGGCCCAGCTCGTCGAAGCGCTCGCGGTCAAGGAGGAGTTCCTCGGGCTGGTCTCGCACGAGCTGCGCACGCCGCTGACGGCCATCCTCGGCATGGGCCGGATGCTCGTGAACTCGGGGCTGAATCCCGCGCTCGCCTCCGAAGCCGCGCGCGAGATCCTGATCAACGCCGAGCGCCTCAACAGCCTCATCGACAACATGCTCGTGCTCGCCCGGCTGGACAAGGAAGGCTCGGGGCAGCCGGCGCTCGAGCCGCTCCTCCTCCACCACATCAGCCGCGAGGCGGCGGAGAAGCACCGCCAGCGCTTCCCCATGCGCCGGGTGAACGTCCGCGTGGACGTCCCCTCGCCGCTCGTCGACGGCCAGCCCGCGTGGCTCGCGCAGGTCATCGACAACTTCCTGGGCAACGCCGAAAAGTACTCCCCCCAGGGCGTGCCGATCGACATCGTGATCGATGCCGGCGGCGGTTCCGTGCGGCTCGCCGTGCTGGACCGCGGGATGGGCTTCGCCCCCGGCGACGAAGAGCAGCTCTTCAACTCCTTCTACCGCTCCCCGGCCGCGATGGCCCGCGCCAGCGGCGCCGGGCTCGGGCTGGCGGTCTGCCGCCGGCTCGTCCTGCTCCAGGGCGGCGAAATCGGCGCCCGCCCCCGCGAAGGCGGCGGCGCCGAGTTCTACTTCACCCTCCCCTCCGGCCCGAACGAGGCGTAGAGGCGCGTCCGCGGCGCGAAATCCGAGCCGCGCGCGTGAGCGAGCGGAGGCGTGCCCCCCGGCACAATCGCCACGCGTCAGCGCGTACCCACGCCCGCGACCGGGTGTAGCCCGGGCCCCTCGTGGGCCCTACGCGTCAGCCCAACGGATGCCCCATCGAAGGCACGGCACCGAGCCAGGACAGCCGGGCCGCGCAGCAGGCCCGGCCGCCGCGCGCCAGGCGATCCGCGCCACCGGCGCCACGCCGCCTTCATGCGTACGCCCGCGCCGCGCCGCGCCCCCCGAGCCGGCCGGTCGCTCCGCTCCCGCCCTCGCAGCCCCGGCCGCTGGTGGCCTGGCGGTGTCACATCCGTGGGCTGCCGCTAAGGGCCCACGAGGGGCCCGGGCACCCATGCGGTGGCGCGCAATCCGAGCCGCGCGCGTGAGCGAGCGGAGGCGTGCCCCCGGCACAATCGATCCGCGTCAGCGCGTGTCATCGCCCGCGCCGCGCCGCGCACCTCGCCCGCGCCGCGCCCCCCGAGCCGGCCGGTCGCTCCGCTCCCGCCCTCGCAGCCCCCGGCCGCTGGTGGCCTGGCGGTGCCACATCCGTGGGCTGCCGCACCCCGGAGGCAGGGCTCCGCGGACTACCGCTTCGCGACAGGGGCACGGGCTACACCCGGTTCGTTGCATCGCACGTGTTCCAGCACCGACAATTCGCTCGTGGGCTGGTTTGTGCGGTACGCGGCGTGGTTCTCGACTCCCGGGCGGCAGGCGGGCGCCTGGTCCGCCCTCGGCATCGCCGGGTTCGCGCTCGGCACGGCCGGGGTCATGCTGCTGCTCGACGGTGGCGGCAGCGGCGGCGGCCCGGCGCGTGTCGATGGGACGCCCACCGCGGGCGCGATCGCCGCGACCACGCCTTCGCCCTCGCGCACGGCGAGCTCGACCGCCACGGCGCCGAGCGCCACGCCTTCGTCATCCCCCACACCCTCCGAGACGCCGTCGCCCAGCCCCACCGCACCGCCGCCCACCCCCGCCGAGCGCACGGCGACACCGGCCCCCGAGCCCACCGAAGCGCCCGCCACCGAGACGCCCGCCCCGGCCGTGACCGCCGCCGCCCCGCAGGCGGGCACCTTCTGCGACCTCGTCTCCTCCGACGCGCCCCCGACGGCGATCTTCGGCCTCGTCACCGTAGGCGGCGAGAATGCAGCCCAGGACGTCGAGGTGACCGTGCTGTTCAACGGACTCTCCGCGGCGAACGCGGAGCGGCCCGCCGCCGGCAGCTACAAGTTCGAATTCGCGATGGGCCCCGAGGGGTGCGTGAACCGCCCCGGCGCCGCCATCTCCTTCTACGTCGGCGGCCAATACGTCGACAACGGCTTCGTCCTCACCCCCGGCGAACCCGTGTTCCGTTTTGACATCGCGGTCGAGTAGCCCGGCGGCGAGCAACTACGACTCCATGGACGTGGTCGTCGCGAAGCGCGTGCCGTGACGGGCTACTGGCCGCCGCCCGCCGGCTGGGGCGCGAAATCGCCGTGGCGGCGCCGCGCGACCGCCTCATCTTCGCCCATGAGCGCCTGCTCCTTCTGGGCCTGCTCCTGCGCGTAGGTCATCCGGTAGAGGTTCGCGTAGACGCCGTTCGCCGCGAGCAGCTCGTCGTGCGAACCCACCTCCACCATCCGCCCCTTGTCGAGCACGACGATGCGCGTCGCTTCGCGGATCGTCGAGAGGCGGTGGGCGATGACGAACGAGGTGCGGTCCTTGAGCAGCTCCCGCAGCGCCCGCTGGATGATCACTTCCGTCTGCGTGTCGACGTACGCGGTTGCCTCGTCGAGCACGAGGATGCGCGGCTGCGCGAGGATCGCCCGCGCGAACGAGATGAGCTGCCGCTGGCCTACCGAGAGGTTCTGCCCGCGTTGCTGGAGCACCGTGTCGTACCCCTGCGGCAGCCGCGAGATGAACTCGTCGGCGCCCACCGCGCGCGCCGCTTCTTCGATCGCCGCCTGGGTCGCTTCCGGGCGGCCGTAGGCGATGTTTTCGCGCACGGTGCCGCTGAACAGGTACGGGTTCTGGAGCACCACGCCCATGTGGCGCGTCAGCGAGCGGCGCTGCACGTCGCGGATGTCGTGCCCATCGACCCGGATGGCGCCGCCGGTCACTTCGTACCCGCGGCTGACCAGCGAGGTGATCGTCGTCTTGCCCGCGCCCGTGTGACCGACGAACGCAATCGTCTCGCCCGGCGCGACGTGGAGGTCGATGTCCTGCAGGATCGGCACGCCCTCGACGTAGTGGAAGTCCACGTGGTCGAAGTCGACGCGGCCCTCGACGCGGTCGAGCTCGATCGCGCCCGGCCGGTCCTGGATCCGCGGCACCGTATCGAGCACCTGGAAGATGCGGTCCCCGCCGGACATCGCGCGCTGGAGCATCGTGTACTGCAGCACCAGGTCGCGGATCGGGTCGAAGAAGCGTGTGACGTAGAGGGTGAACGCCGTGAGCACGAAGAACAGGTGCGCGACATCGACCGAGTCCGCGTTCAGGGCGCGGAGGCCGCCGACGATGATGACCGCGCACATCGCGATCGCGACCGCGAGCTCGATCACCGGCATGATCGCGGCGCTGAGCAGCCCCGCCCAGACGTTCGCGTTGCGGTTCTCCTGGTTCAGCGCGTCGAACCGGCGCGCGTTCTCGCCCTCGCGGGACATGCTCTGCACGGCGCGCACGCCGGAGACGTTCTCCGCGAGCGTCCCGTAGAGCGCGCTCACCTTCACGCGGACGGCGACGAACGCCTTCTTCGCGTGGATCGACCACCAGACCATGACGCCGACGAGCGGCGGCACGACGGCGAACGTCACGAGCGCGAGCTGCCAATCGACCGCCACGAGCACGGCGATGACCACGGCGAGCCCGACGATGTCGGCCATGAACGTGAGCGAGCCGCTGGTCAGCAGTTCCTGCATGACCGTGACGTCGGAGGTGAGCCGGCTGATCATGCGGCCGACTTCCATCTCGTCGTAGAAGCTGAGCGAGAGGCCCTGCATGTGGTCGTACATCTCGGTGCGCAGCTTGAGCAGGAGCCGGTTGCCCATCCAGGCGGTCGTGAGTTGCTGCGTGAACGACGCCGCCCAGCTCACCACCGCGAGCACAATCATGATGGCGAGGAGCGTCCAGACGCGGTTTTCGTTGTGGTCGACGCCGGCCTGGACGGTGAGGCCGATGAGCACGGGCTGGATGAAGCTCGTCACCGCCGAGATGATCATGCAGGCGAAGGCGATCCCGGCCTGGAGCTTGTAGTCCTTCAGGTAGGGGATGATCCGCTTGACGACCTTCGCGTCGTAGACCTTCCCGATCTCTTCGTCGTCCCAGCCGTCGGCGGTGCGCGACGCGCGAGGGCCCATGGCCTGGCCGCCGATGCCCTGGCTCCAGCCGCCCGCGCCGGCGCCGCCTCCCCAGAATCCCATGGCTACGCTCCTCCTGCGGCGACGAGCAGTTCTGCCGCGGCCCCGGTCGTGCCGGTCATGTCGTGGCGGGCGAAGGCGATCCCGTCTGCGGCGAAACGCGCCTCCATCACGCGCAGCGCCTCCGGGTTGTTGTCGATGAGCAGGAAGCGCCGGCCCAGCTCCGCCGCGGCGACGCCCGTCGTCCCGCTCCCGGCGAAGAAGTCGAGCACGAGGTCGCCGGGCTTCGAGCTCGCCTGGACCACTCGCCGGACGATGCCGAGCGGCTTCTGCGTGGGGTAGCCGGTGCGCTCCCGGCCGTTCGTCGGGACGATCGTGTGCCACCAGGTGTCGGTCGGGAGCTTGCCGCGCGCGGCCTTCTCTTCTCCCACGAGACCGGGCGCCATGTAGGGGATGCGCTCCACTTCCGCCGTGTCGAAGTGGTACCGCGCCGGGTCCTTGACATACACGAGGATGTTGTCGTGCTTGGCCGGCCACTTCCGCGTCGCCCGGGCGCCATAGTCGTACGCCCAGATGATCTCATTGAGGAAGCAGTCGCGCCCGAAGATGCCGTCGAGCAGCACCTTGCAGTAGTGCACCTCGCGGTAGTCGATGTGGAAGTAGAGCGAACCGTGCGCGGCGAGCACGCGATGCGCCTCCTCCAGCCGCGGCGCGAGGAACGCGAGGTAGTCGTCGAAGCGGTCCAGGTAGGCGCGCGTGGCGAGCCGCTCAGTCGCGTAGCGCTGCCCGCCGAAGCCCGTGCGGTCGCCCGCGGCGTCGCGCACGGTCCGGAGCTGCGTGTGCGCCTGCGTCCTGCCCGTGTTGAACGGCGGGTCGATGTAGACGAGGTCCACGCACGCGTCCGGGAGCTGGCGCAGCACCTCCAGGTTGTCGCCGAGCACGACCGCGTCGCCGCAGAGCAGGGCGGCGCTGTCCAGGGCCGTGTCCCGCGCCATCAGGACGCCCCGCCGCCCGGCGCACCGAGCGGGCCCGTCCGGACCGGCGTCGGCGGCTCGGCTTCCCCGCGTGCGCTGCTGCCGTTGCTGCCGCCCTGCCCGGCCGCCGGCGCCGCCACTTCGGGCGTCAGGTGGCCCAGCGCTTCCTCCTGGTCGCGCAGCTCGAGGTCGAAGATCGTGCGGTAGAGGCCTTCCTGGGCGAGCAGCTCGGTGTGCTTGCCGCGCTGCACCACCTTGCCCCGTTCGAGCACCACGATCTCGTCCGCGCGCATTACCGTGCGCAGCCGCTGGGCGATGACGAACGTCGTCCGGCCCTCCATCAGCTCCTGCAGCGCCTGCTGGATGAGCAGCTCCGTCTGCGAGTCCACGCTCGAGGTCGAGTCGTCGAAGATCAGGATCCCCGGGTCCAGCAGCAGCGTCCGGGCGATGGCGATGCGCTGCTTCTGTCCGCCCGAAAGCGTCACGCCGCGCTCGCCGACCCACTCGTTGTACCCGTAGGGCAGCGACACGATGAAGTCGTGGATGCGGGCCGCCTTCGCCGCGCGTTCGACCTCTTCCTGCGTCGCTTCCGGCCGCCCGTAGGCGATGTTCTCGAAGATCGTCCCGATGAACAGGAACACGTCCTGCTGGACGATGCCGATGTTCTTTCGCAGCGAATCGATGGTGACGTCGCGGATGTCGGTGCCGTCGATCGTGATCGCGCCGGCGCTGACGTCGTAGAAGCGCGGGATCAGGTTCACGACGGTGGACTTGCCGCTGCCCGTCGGCCCGAGCAGCGCGATGACATCGCCCGGTTTCGCGTGGATGGTCACGTCCGAGAGCACCGCGCTCAGGCGGTCGTAGCCGAACGAGACGTGGTCGAAGACGACCTCGCCGCGCACTTTCTCGAGCGGCCGCGCGTCCGGGCGCTCCTGGACCTCGGACTGGGCGTCGATGAGCTCGAAGATGCGGTCGCTCGACGTGATCGCCCGGGAGAAGAACGTGATCGAGAAGCCGACCATGCGGATGGGCATCTGGAGCAGGTTCAGCCAGAGCACGAAGGTGAGCAGCTCGGCGCCGGAAAGGTCGCCCCGCGCGATGAACCACGAGCCCACCCCCACCGTGATCGCGACCTGGAGCGCGCCAAGGCCCATGAGCATCGGCTGCGTCTTCGCCATGATCTTGGAGGAGCGGTAGCTGAGCGCCGCCTGGCCCTCCGCGGCCGTGCGGAACTTCCCGCTTTCGAAGTGCTCGCGGCTGAACGCCTTGACCACGCGGATGCCGGAGAGGCCCTCTTCCGCGACCTGGGTCATCTCCGCCTGGTTCTGCTGGATCTCCATCCAGATCGGCCGGATCGTCATCGCCAGCACGA
The DNA here is from genome assembly GCA_020850615.1 of Dehalococcoidia bacterium. GTDB lineage: Bacteria > Chloroflexota > Dehalococcoidia > Tepidiformales > Tepidiformaceae > JADZEI01. The sequence goes on from JADZEI010000089.1 coordinate 9,046, forward strand.
TCGACCGCCAGAAGAAGAAGGGCACCGTCACGAGGCTGACGAGCGCGAGCTGCCAGTTGATGACGAGCATGCCCACGGCCGCGATGCCGAGCACCAGGACGATGTTCACGGACCGCAGCAGGCCCATCGAGAAGAACATCCGGATGCCTTCGACGTCCTGCGTCACACGGGACATCACCTGGCCGGTCTGGACCTTGTCGTGGTAGGCGTAGCTGAGCCGCTGGAGGTTGTTGTAGACCTCGTTGCGGATGTCGTAGGCCACGTTCTGGCCGATCGACTCGCCGAGGAACTGTTGCCCGAAGGCGGCGAGGCCGCGCCCAATGGCGAAGAGCACGATCGCGAGCGCGCCGAAGATGAGGAGCTGCTCGTTGCCATCCAGCCCGGTCACGCGGTCGTTCGCATCGCGCACGGGGTCGAGCCCGAATTCGATGGCATAGCCGACCAGCAGCGGGCTCGCCATGGTGGCGGCGCTGGATGCGATGACACAGAACCAGGCGAGTGCGAACCCCTTGCGATACGGGCGCACGTAGCCGACGAGACGTGCGAGTTGGCGCACAGTCTGCCCCCTATTCCTCGGATAGGAGGCTAGCACACCCTCACGCGAACGTAAATGTACGCCCCCCGCCCGGCCCCGCCCCCGTGCCCAGTGCCCCGTGCGGACCATCGGGTGCCACACCATCGGTGGCGCGACCAATAGGGAGCGCTCGGCCGCGCCCCGGCGCCACCGCCCCGCGCCAGCACGCGACACGCCCGCGTCGCCCATCGCGCCGCGAGCCGGCCGGTCGCTCCGCTCCCGCCCTCGCAGCCCCGGACGTTGGTGGCCTACCGGTGGGGCATCCGTTTGGCTGCCGCCAGCGCCCACGAGGGGCGCGGCTACGCCTGCGGCGCCGCGCAGCGGTAGTCCGCCGAGCCCAGCCTCGGCGGCGCGTCTA
>JADZEI010000090.1 GCA_020850615.1 Dehalococcoidia bacterium
CACGTCCGCCCGGTACTCCGGCGTGAACGACCGCCGTCGCCGGCGTCCCTTGCTCTCCGTTTCTGACATCCTTCTCCGACCTCCCCGGTCATCTTGGATGTCCGCCATTTCGGGGCAAGCCCACCACTCACCGCTCCAAACCCGCGTGAACCGTGAATCGTGAACCGTGAATCACCCCGGCAGGGCGCTCCGCGGAGCCTCACCAACCGCTCGCCCCGGAACCGCCCTACTCGGCCAGCTCCACCGAATCGATGATCTCCGGCGCGTTCATCAGCGTCTTGTGCACCGGGCAGCGGTTCGCCACCGAGACCAGCTCGTCCCGCTGCTCCGGTGTCAGCGGCCCGCGCAACACGATCCGCCGCCGGAGCACGTCGATCTTCCCCTCCCGCTCGTGCTTGCACTCGAGGCAGTCCTTCGCGTGCACCCGCTCGTGCTCGACTTCGACCGCGACTTCGAGCAGCGGGATCTGCTTGCGCCGCGCGTAGATCTGGAGCGTCATCGCGGTGCAGCCGCCCAGGGCCGCCGCCAGCAGCTCGTACGGCGTCGGGCCAAGGTCGTTGCCGTTGTCGTGCTCCGGTTCGTCGATGACGAAGCCGTGGTGGCCGGCCGTGACCAGCTGGGCGTGGGTGTAGTCGGGGAGGGACTGGACGATGACCCGTGCAGGCATGCGCGGCGTGCTCCGGTGCGAAGTGCTCCCAGCGTAGGCCACCCGCGCCCTGCGCTGAACGACCGAAAGGCCCGGCACAGCGGCCGGGCCTTCCCGAGAACTGCCCACCCGGTCCAGGAGTCAGGCAGTGATTGCGAGGACCGTCGTCAGGCCGAAGAAGCCGGCCGGGCTTTCCGCGTGCGAAAGGATGTGGCAGTGGAACGCCCACAGCCCCTCTTCCGTGCAGTCCACGAGCGTGTCGTAACGGTTGCCCGGGGCCACGTCGATCGTGTCGCAGAGGTACGGCGCCGGCAGCGGGTAGCCGTCGATTGCCATCACCTGCATCGGCAGCCCGTGCAGGTGCATGGGGTGGTTCATCAGGCCCTCGTTCATCCAGCGGATGAGGATCTTCTCGCCCTTCTTCGCCGTCAGCACGTCCGTGGCCGGGAAGCCCTTGCCGTTGATCGTGTACCCCAGCGACGAGTCGTTCATGACGAGCACGTACTCTTTCGCCACCTGGTACCGCGGGCCCGACGCCGGCTCGACGATGAACGCGCCGAGGAGACCCCGGTTCACCTGGTCCATCGAGTTGTGGTGCGCGTGGTACATGTGCGTGCCCGCGTTGCGCAGCGAAAACTCGTAGGTGAACGACTCGCCCGGCTTGATCTCCGGCTGCGTCAGGATGCCGACGCCGTCCATGTTGTTCGGGATCAGCAGGCCGTGCCAGTGCGTCGAGGTCGATTCTTTGAGGTTGTTCTTGACGTGGATCCGCACCCGGTCGCCTTCGACGCCGCGAAGGATCGGGCCCGAGATCATGTTGTTGTAGCCGCGGCCCTTCTCGAAGCCGCCCGGCACCGTCTCCCACTCCAGCTCGTCGCACGTCAGGTCCCAGACCTTGACGCCGTTTTCCATGCGCGGGGCGAGCTCCACGTTGCCCTTGCCCCGCGTCAGCGGGCTCTTGATGTTCTCCAGGAAGAGCTCGATGCCCTTCGCGTGGTCGTGGTCGATCTTCTCCCAGTCGGCCAGCTCGGCCGTCTCGGTCTGTGTTGCCGTGGCGGTCACCTGCGCGCCGCCACCCGAACCATCCGGACCCGGGGTTGTCGTCTTGATGGCCACCTGGGCGGCCGCTTCCGCACCGCCGCTGCCGTCGCTGCAGGCAGCCGCGATGAGGCCGCCAGCCATGGGCACGGCTGCGCCCACCACCGCGGCCCGCTTCAGGAACATCCTGCGCGGTAGGCGCAGATCTTCGATCGTAAATGCCAAGGGTTCCGTTCCTCCACGAACAGATAGTGAGATAGTCCCAAGGACACCGATTCTAGGTGACGGGCGGGTGGGTGCGTTTCCGGGGACCGGTAGGCTATTGGCTATGCTGATAGTCGAACCTGTTCGCGACAATAACGAACCCGCCGGCGGGCAAATTGCTGCAATCAGTGTCGCGAACGGCCCAACTCAGATTCAGCCGCCCAGCGATACCGCCAGGTTCACCAGCGTCCGCACGGAATAGCCGCTCGCGCCCTTACTTACCCAGCCTTTATCTTTGTCCGCCATGTCCACGCCCGCGATGTCGAGGTGGACCCAGGGCGTGTCGCCGGCGAACGGCTCCAGGAACTTCGCCCCCACGATCGTGCCCGCGCCGCGCGTGCCGACGTTCTTCATGTCCGCCACGTCGCTCTTCAGGAGCTCGTCGTACTCCTTGAACATCGGCAGCCGCCACGTCTTCTCGCCCGCCGCCGCTGCTGCTGCTTCCACCTTCGCCGCCAGCCCGTCGTTGTTCGTCAGCACGCCGAAGCAGACATCCCCAAGCGCGATCGAGACCGCCCCGGTGAGGGTCGCGACATCGACGATCGCACGCGCGCCGAGCTCCTTCGCGTAGCTGATCGCGTCGCAGAGGACGAGCCGGCCCTCCGCGTCGGTGTTGATGATCTCGACCGTCCGGCCGTTCATCGCGGTCACCACGTCGCCGGGCTTGGTCGCGCCGCCGCCGGGCATGTTCTCCGTGCACGGCGCGATGGCAACGACGTCCACCTTCGGTTTCAGCGCCGCGATCGCCTGCATCGCCGCGATCACCGAGGCGGCGCCCGTCATGTCCGCCTTCATCGCTTCCATGTTCGCCGCCGGCTTGATACTGATCCCGCCCGTGTCGAACGTGATTCCCTTGCCCACGAGCGCGATGTCGTAGCCTTCGCCGCCCTTGCCCCGGTACGAAAGCCGCACCAGCTTGGGCGGCTGGTGGCTCCCCTTCGCCACCGAAAGCAGCGACCCCATCCCCTTGCGCTCCATGTCCGCCCGTTCCAGCACTTCGCACTCGACGCCCGAGCGCGCCGCCATCTCCCACGCCTGCTGAGCCAGGTCGCCCGGCGTCAGGTGGTTCGAAGGTGCGTTCGCCAGGTCCCGCGCGAAGTTCGTCGCCTCGCCGAGCAGCACCCCGCGGGCCACGCCGGCTTCGAGCGACGCCACCTTCCCGGCGGTGTGCTCCACCAGGACGAGCGTCGCGATCTCGCCGCGGTCGTCGTCCTTCGTGCCCGTGCCCTTGTGCTTCAGGAACCGGTAGCCGCCGAGGACCGCGCCTTCGGCCACCGCCTGGGCAGCTCCTTGTGGGTCCAGCCCGCCGATGCCGGCGCCGTGGGTCAGCGTGGCCACCGTCTTCACACCCGGCTTACGCAGGTGCCGCACCACGTTCGCCGAGAGGTTGCGGACGGCGTCGAGGTCGAAGTCCTTCTCCTTGCCCAGCCCCGCCACGAGCACGCGCGGCGCCCGCAGCTTGCCGAACGTGTGCAGCATCGTCAGTTCGCCCGCCTTGCCGCGGATGTCGCCCATCGCGATCAGGCTCGAAATCGCGCCACCGAGCGACTGGTCGACGGCGCCCGTCCCGCCACCGGGGCTGGTCACCCCTTCGAAGAGGTTGACGACGAGGACATCCGCCTCGTGCTGTGCCAGGTCCCCGGCTGCGACGCGTACATCCACGTGTTGTTCCCCCCGGTAGTCGATGTGATACGGTTTTCGGTGAGTGTACCGGCGCCCGCGATCGCGGGCCAACGCGCCACCCGGGCACCCCCAGCTCGACGATGACCGCAGCCAACCGGCCCCTTTCGCAGACCCAGGTGCCCACGGTGCTCGGCCGCGCCTGGCACCTCACCCGCCGCGCCGGCGTCCACGAAGCCGTCATCGTCGTCGCCGCGTTCCTCGTCTACTTCTACGTGCGCGGCATGGTCGTCGACCGCGCGGGCCAGGCCATGGTCAACGCCTTCGACCTGATCGCCCTCGAACGGCAGCTCGGCATCTATCACGAGCTCGAGATGCAGTCCTGGATCCTGGATAGCTACGCCGCGATCAAGGTGATGAACTGGATCTACTTCTGGGGGCACATGCCCCTGGTCATCGGCTTCGCCGTCTGGCTCTACGCCTGGCACCGGCCGACCTACACCCTCGTGCGCAACGCCTTCCTCGCCTCTGGCGCCATCGGCGTCGTGATCTACGCGCTCTACCCGGTCGCGCCGCCCCGCCTCGTCCCCTTCGGCGGCTACGTCGACACCATGGCCATCTTCGACCGCGTGGGCTACAACGCCCAGGAAGTGAGTGCGTTCGTGAACCCGTTCGCGGCGGTGCCCAGCCTGCACTTCGGCTGGTCGCTGCTCCTCGGCGCCGTCATCGTGAAGGTCGCGAACCACCACGCCCTCCGCGTCGTCGGCGTCGCCTGGCCCATTGCGATGTTCTTCGCGGTCGTGCTCACCGGGAACCACTTCATCCTCGACGCGGTGGCGGGCGCGATCGTGTCGTTCGCGGGCCTCGGCATCGCCTACGCCATCCACCGCGCCCGACCCGCTCTCCTCACCCGCCTCGGCCTCGCTCCGTAGGACACGCGCTGACCCGCTGCTGCTTCGGCACGCGGTATACTCCGTATATGGACGCCCCCGTCCCGCCCGCCGAGCAGACCGCGCTCCTCCTCGCCCGCATCGAGCTGGCGAAGCAGTGGGACCGCGACGACGAGGCCTACTGGCGCCACGCCACCCTCGAAGAGCGCGCCCGCGCGATCGTCGAGCTCTCGCGCGCGGCCGATGCGATGCGCGCCGCCCGCGGCACCCCCTGGCCTTTCGAGCCCTTCGCGTTCCCCCGCCTCGGCCAACGTGACTGACTCCCCGCCCTCCAGCGACACGCGCAAATCAGTAGCGCGCGCGTGAGCGAGCGCTCGCGCACCCCCAAGCACTCCCGCCCCGCGCCAGCCCGACACAGCCCCACGTCAGCAGCGCGCACCCCTAGCACTCCCGCCCCGCGTAGCCCGATACCCGCGCACGCCGAGCAGCGGGCCCTATCAGTAGCGTGCGCGTGAGCGAGCGCCCGTGTGCCCCCAGCGCCCACGCCCCGCGCCAGCCGGGCTCAGTACACCCCAGCAGCGCGCCCTCCAGTACCTCCGCCCCGCGTAGCCCGATAGCCGCGCACCCCCCAACAGCGGCTACGGACCGAGCTCGTACCGCTCCCCATCCTGCTGGTACAGCACATACCCGATCGCCGCTGCGACCGCGTCGTCGTTCCACAGGTACCGCGTACTCCCGTGGCGCGACCACAGTCGCTCATCGCTCCCAGCCATCCCCAGCGCCCGCAGTCGGCGTGTCGTCCATGCTTTGAACGTGACCATAATCTGTTCGGGCGATGTCTCCGCTCCCACAACCGCGTGGATGTGGTTGGTGCGGACATTCAGCGCCAGCAACCCCCAGCCTCTCACGGCGCAGACTTCCTCGATCGCCGCAGCGGCCGCGTCACGTTCAGCTCCTTGCAGCGAGCGAGGTGCGTTCTTCAGCCGGTTCCGCTCCCACGCATTCCGCGCCGGCGAAGGCGCCACGCAGGGCTCACCGAAGTCGCGGTTGTCCCGGTCCATCGAACCGCGCGGGTCGCCATGCAGCCAGGAGCCGTAGCAGCGGAAGGTGATGAGGAAGGCGAGAGGGTCGCTCACGCGGCGCAGTCTAGCGGGGCGTGTATCGCGCTGCGCGGAGCATGGGTACTCGGGGCACGCGAGCGCTCGCTCACGCGCGCGCTACTGATAGCCCGGACGATGCGGCGCGGGCGTGCCTCGCGCTGCGAGGGGCATCGGTACTCGGGGCGCGCGAGCGCTCGCTCACGCGCGCGCTACTGATAGCCCCGTCGGCGCGCGCCTCCTCGGCGCGGACGACGCTCGCATTCGCGAATTCGATGTTCTCGCCAACACGCCATAACGGATTCGTCCGAACTCGCCGGCCGCAGCCCCCCACCCCCTCCGTCGCCTTGCCCCGTCCTTTCCCCGGTGGTAGCGTTTGTGTGCTCAGTCACAAACCGCGCACCGGGGCCCCGAGCCCCGTTTCGAACTGGAGGGTGAGCCCAACATGAGCCCCGCCCGCTGCGTCCATGCCACGCTCCGGGGCTGCGTGTTTCCTGTTTCCCAACAACGGAGGCCCCGCCCATGAGCTTCTACGACACCTGGTCGGCGGTGCTCATTGCCACCATCGCGGGCTTCACGCTCGTCTTCACCGCGCTCGTGGCAACGAAGCTGCTCGCACCCTACGCCCGCGAACGCGCCAAGGGCGTGTCCTACGAGTGCGGCATGCTCCCTATCGGCCGCAACTGGTCCCAGATCCACGTCCGCTACTACCTCCTCGCCATCCTCTTCCTCATCTTCGATGTCGAGACCGTCTTCATCTTCCCGTGGGCCGTCACCCTCGGCGCCGACGTCCCGCTGTTCGTCTTCTACGAAATGCTCGTCTTCATCGGCGTGCTCGTGCTTGGCCTCGGCTATGCATGGAAGCGCGGCGTACTGGAGTGGAAATGACAACGCCATCCGCGGCCAAGGGCGCCGCTTCCCCCTACGTCCCTGACTTCGGCGCAGAGGCCGAGCGGCTCCGCCCGATCGAGCTCCCCCAGGGTCAGGCGGCCTATAAGGTCGTCCTCCCCGGCGTCATCCAGGTCGGCGCCGATACGGTCCTCGCCATGAGCCGCAAGAGCTCCCTCTGGCCCATGACCTTCGGCCTCGCCTGCTGCGCCATCGAGATGATCGCCACCTTCATGGCCAACCACGACCTCGACCGCTTCGGCATCGTCCCCTGGGCCAGCCCCCGCCAGAGCGACGTCATGATCGTCTCCGGCACCGTCACCAAGAAGATGGCCCCGGCGATCAAGCTCCTCTACGAGCAGATGCCGAACCCCAAGTACGTCATCTCCATGGGCGCCTGCGCCACCAACGGCGGCCCCTACACCGAATACGACCGCGTCCTCCAGGGCGTCGACAAGATCATCCCGGTCGATGTCTACGTCCCGGGCTGCCCGCCGCGCCCCGAATCGCTGCTCGATGGCTTCCTCGCCCTCCAGCGCAAGATCATGGAAGAGAAGAGGATGGTCGGATGAGCAAGAACCCGGCCAGCCTGCCCTATCCCGTCGGCAGCCAGGTCCCGCATGGCGAGCTGAAGTCGATCATCCAGCGCGTCCTCAAGGACGTGCCCGTCGAATTCGGCGAAACGAAGACCGACCTCGACGTCATCGTCCAGCCGGCAGATCTCGCGCAGCTCGTCGGCGGCCTCCGCGACCGCAAGGAGCTCGCCTTCGACTTCCTCCGCAACATCACGGGGGTGGACTACGGCGAAGAGGGCATGGCGCTCAAATACGCGCTCTACTCGTTCACGCACGGCCACGCCCTCCAGGTGACCGTCCCGCTGCCGCCGGCGCAGGACCCGCACCCGGTCGTGCCGTCGCTCGCCGCGCTCTACCCGGCCGCTGACTGGCACGAGCGCGAAGCCCACGAGATGTTCGGGATCGACTTCGAAGGCCACCCGAACCTCCGCAACCTCCTCCTCGAAGAGGACCTCCACATCCACCCGCTCCTCAAGGCGCACCCGCTCCAGGCAGCGGAGATCCTGCAGGGCATCGAGAGCGGGCCTCCGGGGTTCAAGTTCTGATGAGCATCCACTGGCCAGAAGCACCGAACCTCGTCAGCGAGGCCGATTTCGACACGGTCGACATGACCATCAACGTCGGCCCCCAGCACCCGGCCACCCACGGCGTGTTCCGCATGGTCCTCACCGTCGACGGCGAAGTCGTCGTCGATTGCGAGCCCTACATCGGCTACCTCCACCGCGGGCTCGAAAAGCTCAGCGAGCACAACGACTACCGCCAGGCCATGGGCTTCTGGGACCGCACCGACTACCTCGCCGGGATCACCTGCGAAGTCGCCTACTGCATGGCCGTCGAAAAGCTCTCCGGCATCGCCGTGCCCGAGCGCGCCGAGTACATCCGCGTCATCATGGCGGAACTCGGCCGGATCAACTCGCACCTCATGTTCCTCGGCGCTTTCGGCACCGACGTCGGCTCCATGGGCACCACCTTCTCCTACGCCTTCCGCGAACGCGAGAAGGTCTACGACCTCTTCGAAGAGGTCGCGGGCGACCGCCTCTTCCCGACCTACATCCGCGTCGGCGGCGTCTCCATGGACCTGCCGGACAACTTCGAGCAGCGCTGCCGCTGGGTCCTCAGCGGCGTGCAGCAGGGCCTCGAAGACCTCGACGGCCTCCTCACCGGCAACGAGGTGTTCGTCGAGCGCTGCCGCGGGCTAGCGCCCATGACCACCGAGCGCGCCATCGCCCTCGGCATCACCGGGCCCATCCTCCGCGCGACGGGCATGCCCTGGGATCTCCGCCGCGCCGAGCCCTACGGCGTCTATCCCCGCCTCGATTTCGACATCCCCATCGGCCGCAGCGGCGACATCTTCGACCGCTTCTGGGTCCGCATGGCCGAAGTGCACCAGAGCATCCGGATCATCGAGCAGTGCCTCAAGGACATCCCCAAGGGCGGCCTCGTCCTGAACCCGGACCTGCCCAAGACGCTCCGCATCGACGAGGGCGAGTGCTACTTCCGCTACGAAGGCACCAAGGGCGAATACGGCGTCTTCGCGCAGTCGAAGGGCGGCAACAAGCCGTACCGGATGAAGCTGCGCTCGCCCAGCTTCTGCAACCTCTCCGCGCTCCGGGAGATGGTCGTCGGCACCTACGTCGCCGACGCCGTCGTCATCCTCGGGTCGCTCGATATCGTGCTGGGTGAGGTGGACAAGTAATGTCGTCACTGCCGTTCGCGGACCCGATCTTCGGGATCCCCAGCTGGCTCGATATCATCGTCCGCGTGATCGTCGCGGCCCTCGTGCTGACGGTCATCGTCATCTACGCCACCTATGGCGAGCGCAAGCTCCTCGGCCGCTTCCAGCAGCGCCTTGGCCCGATGAAAACCGGCCCCTGGGGCCTCTGGCAGGGCGTCGCCGACGCCGTCAAGCTCGTCGGCAAAGAGGACATCCGCCCCAACAATGCGGACCGCTGGGTGTTCGAATTCGCGCCCTACCTCACCTTCATCCCCATCTTCGTCACGCTGGTGACGCTCCCCGTGGCCCAGGAGTGGGGCATCCGCAACCTCTCGCTCGGTCTCTTCTTCGTCTTCGCGGTGATGGGCCTGAACATCGTCGGCATCGTCATGGCCGGCCTCGGCTCGGGTAACAAGTACGCCCTCCTCGGCGGCGTCCGCGCGGCCGCGCAGATGATCAGCTACGAAATCCCGCTCGTCATCAGCCTCCTCTCGGTGACCATGGTCGCGGGCACGCTCGACCTGAACCTCATCGCGGCGATGCAGAGCCTGAGCCCGGACGAGGGCCAGCACGCGCCGTTCATCGCGCTCCAGCCGCTCGCCTTCCTCATCTTCTTCACGGCCATGCTCTCGGAGCTCCACCGCGCGCCCTTCGACATTCCCGTCGCCGAATCCGAAGTCGTCGGTGGCTACTTCGTCGAGTACTCCGGCATCCGCTGGTCGATGTTCCAGCTCGCGGAATACGCCTCGCTCTTCGCCTGGGCCATCTTCGGCAGCGTCGTCTTCCTCGGCGGCTGGGCGGTGCCCGGGCCGGATACGTTCAACCTCGGTAGCTGGTGGGGCCCCGACTGGGCCTGGCACGCCGCCTTCACCATCGTGAAGGCGCTCCTCTGGTTCGTGGTCATCGTCTGGATCCGCGCCACCGTGCCACGCCTCCGCATCGACCAGCTCATGAACTTCTGCTGGAAGGTCCTCCTCCCGCTCAGCCTCGTCCAGTTCCTCATGACCGGCTTCGCCGTCGTCTACGAGTGGCCCGAGTGGGTCATGGCCATCACCAGCGCCGCCGGCGCGGCCGTGCTCATCGCCATCATCATCCGGCGGGCGCTCCGCAAGCCGAAGAACACCCTGGTGGGCTCCTACCGCCGGGCGCAGGTGCCTGTCCAATGAAAGGTTTGCTCAAAGGCCTCGGCGTGACTGCGAACGTCTTCACGCGCAAGCCGGTCACCATCGAGTACCCCGATACCAAGCACCTGCTCCCCGTCCGGGCCCGCAGCTTCCCCGTTCTCACCTGGGACTTCGACCACGACGAGCCCTTCTGCACCGGCTGCAACGTCTGCGTCCGCAACTGCCCGGTCGACTGCATGACCGCGACGATGCAGGACAACCCGAAGTACACCGAGGGCACCAGCAACCGCCGCAAGCTCGTCGAGAAGTTCTGGATCGACTACGGCCGCTGCATGCGCTGCAACATCTGCGTCGAAGTCTGCCCCTTCGAAGCGATCGTGATGGACAACAACTGGACCGGCCACGAGCACGCGTCCTTCGACCGCCGCGACCTCCACATGGACCTCGATGAGCTCCTCCGGCCCAGCCGCACCGGCTCGCTCGAAGTGCCGTTCCGCCCGCAGGACAACATCGAGCTGATCGAGAAGCAGGTGAAGGGCGAGGAGCTCCCCGAGGAGACGTTCAAGGGCGCCCGGCCGCCGGCCCGCCAGGCCCAGTTCGAGCGCGTCGCCCGCGGCGAGCCGGCCGCCATCCAGGAGCGCGAGCCGGAGAAGCCGAAGGCCACCGCCGCCACGGCTGCCGCGGCTGCTGCCGGTGGCGAAGTGGAGATCCTCTCCGAATCGAAGATCCGCGCCAAGCGCATGCGCGCCGAACGCACCGCGAAGGAGCACCAGGACCGCGGCGAAGCCGTCCCGGCCGAGGTCCTCGCGGACATCGAGAAGTACCGCAACATGAAGCCGGGCGTGCCCTACACCCCCGGCGGCGCGGCTGCCGGCGGCGGCATGGGTACCGGCGAAGTCCTCACCGGCACCAACCCCGATGGCTCGATGCGCTTCCCGCCGGGCGTCGGCACCGGTCCCAAGGGCGACCCGAACTCGCCCGAAAAGGTGAAAGCCAAGCGCATGCGCGCCGAGCGCAAGGCGAAGGAAGCCACCGACGCCGGCGAGCCGATCCCGGACGACGTCGCGCAGACGCTCTACGACCTCGGCTCGGACCTCGCCCCGAACGGCACCATCTGGGCCACGCTCGCGGGCCCCGCGGGTGGCAGCGGTGGCGGTGGCGGCATCTCCCTCGGCGGCACGAACACCGATGGCTCGATGCGCTTCCCGCCCGGCATCGGCACCGGCCCCAAGGGCGACCCCAACTCGCCCGAAAAGGTGAAGGCGAAGCGCATGCGCGCCGAGCGCAAGGCGAAGGAAGCCACCGACGCCGGCGAGCCCATCCCCGACGATGTCGCCGAGACGCTCTACGCGATGGGCTCGGACCTGGCCCCCGGCGGCTCCATCTGGGTGAAGGAGCTCGGTGAAGGCGCCCCCGGCGAGCCCATGGCCGCGCCCGCCGGCGGCGGAGCTGCTGCGGCGCCCGGCGCTGCGGCCCCGGCCGGCGGCGGCATGACCTTCCCGCCCGGCATCGGCACCGGCCCCAAGGGCGACCCCAATAGCTACGAAAAGGTCCGCGCGAAGCGCATGCGCGCCGAACGCAAGGCGATGGAGGCCCAGGACAAGGGCGAACCGATTCCAGACGACGTCATTGCAACCCTGCGCGAGCTGGGCAGCCCGATGGCGGGAGGGCAGTAAGCCATGGCCACCGAAGTCCTCTGGTGGATCTTCGCGGTCGCGATTGTGGTGACCTCGGCCGGCGTCGTGCTGTCCGGCTCCGTCATCCACTCCGCGATCTGGCTGATCCTCAGCCTCGCCGGGATCGGCGCGATGTACCTCTTCCTCACGGTCGAGTTCCTCGCGCTCGTCCAGTTCCTTATCTATGGCGGCGCGGTCACCGTGCTCATACTCCTCGCGCTCATGCTCACCCGCATGGGCGCCGGCGGGAAACCGGACCGCGTGACCGGCGGCCAGGCGCCCTTCGCCGCGCTCGTCGGCGCCGGTCTCTTCGTCGTCCTCTTCGGCGTTGTCATCGGCACCGACTGGGGCGACGTTCCGGATGCGCCTTCGAACATCCCCATCGAAGCGATTAGCGACGTGCTCTTCAGGGAGTTCGGCGCACCCTTCGTGATCGCCTCCGTCCTGTTGCTGGTAGCCCTCGTCGGGGCCATCATCCTTGCCCGGCAAGAGGAGGGCGACTAAGCCATGGTGCCGATGGAGAACTACCTCATCCTCAGCGCCATCGTCTTCTCGCTGGGGGTCTACGGAGTGCTGGCGCGGCGCAACGCCGTCCTGGTGCTCATGAGCGTCGAGCTCATGCTGAACGCGGTCAGCCTCAACTTCATCGCGTTCGCCACCTATCTCGACCCGGATCGGATTCTCGGCGCCATCTTCGCCGTGTTCGTCATCACCGTCGCCGCCGCCGAAGTGGGCCTCGCGCTCGCCATCGTCATCCGGTTGTTCCGCAGCCGGTCGACCAGCAACGTCGACGAAGCAGCCATCCTGAAGTGGTAGAAGGGGTCTAGCGCAAGCATGGGAGCTGAACAGGCCTATCTGCTCGCCGCAGTCCCGGCGGGCATGTTCTTGGTGCTTGCCCTCTTCGGGCGGTACATGCCGCGCGGCGGCGACTTCCTCGGCGTGCTCGCCATCGGCACGTCGTTCGTCCTCTTCTTCTTCGTCCTCGTGGACTTCCTCGACTTCTACAACTTCGAAGAGCACCACGTCGCCATAACGAAGACCATCGAATGGGCGCGCATCGGGCCCCCGGGCGGCGGCTGGGACCTCCGCTTCGGCACCTACGTCGACCCCATGACGATCGTCATGTTCGGCGTCATCACCAGCGTCGCCCTGATGGTGAACATCTTCTCCATCGGCTACATGAAGAACGAACCGCGCTACTGGTGGTTCTTCGCCGTCCTCCAGCTCTTCGCCGCCTCGATGCTCATGCTCGTGATGGCGGACAACCTCCTCCTCCTGCTCATCTCCTGGGAGCTGGTCGGCGTCTGTTCCTTCCTCCTCATCGGCTTCTACTGGGAAAAGCGCAGCGCGACAGAAGCCGCGAAGAAAGCGTTCATCACCACCCGCACCGGCGATGTCGGCCTGATGATCGGCATCATCCTGCTCTACCGCGAAGCCGGCACCTTCAACATCCAGGAAATCATCCACATGGCCGAAGCGGGCGAGATCGGCGGAACCTCGCTCTTCGTCACCATGGCCTTCCTCTTCCTCGGTGCGATGGGCAAGAGCGCCCAGGTCCCCTTCCACGTCTGGCTCCCCGACGCGATGGAAGGCCCGACGCCCGTTTCCGCGCTCATCCACGCGGCCACCATGGTCGTCGCCGGCGTCTACCTCACCGCCCGCATGCTCCCGGTGTACGCCGAAGCCGATGGCATGCTACTCATCATCACGCTCGTCGGCCTGACCACCGCGCTCGTCACCGGCTTCATCGCCATCACGCAGACCGACATCAAGAAGGTGCTCGCCTACTCCACGGTGGGCCAGCTCGGGTTCATGTTCGTCGCGCTCGGCACGGGCCACCCCACCGCGGCGATGTTCCATCTCATGACCCACGCTTTCTTCAAGGCGCTCCTCTTCCTCGGCAGCGGCTCGGTCATCCACGCCACCCACCACCACCAGGAGATGGACGACCTCGGCGGCCTCTGGAAGAAGATGCCAATCACCGGCACCACCTTCCTCATCGGCTGCGTCGCGCTCTCCGGCCTGGCGCCGCTCGCCGGCTTCTGGTCGAAGGACGAGATCTTTGCCGAGACGCTCGACAAGTGGGGCTGGACGGTCATCCCGCTCGGGATCGCTGCCATCTTCACCGCCTTCTACAGCACGCGGCTCTTCATCCGCACGTTCATGGGCCAGCCGCGCAACAAGCACGTCTACGAGCACACCCACGAATCGAATGCCCTCATGACCGGCCCGCTCCTCTTCCTCGCGGCGCTGGCCCTGGTCTCGGGCTTCTTCGTCTTCGATGGCGTGGCGGAGGCGATCGGCTTCCCCGGCGGCATCGGCGCCTTCGTCTTCTCCCACGAGCCACACCACTTCGGCCTGGGCGATATCGACTGGCCGCTCGCCGCCGCCTCGACCGGCATGTCCATCGTGGGCATCTTCTTCGGCGCATGGCTCTACTGGGGCAACAGGCTGGCGAAGTCCACCCGCATCGCCGAAGCGCAGCCGGGCGTCTACCAGCTGCTCAAGAACAAGTTCTACTTCGATGAGCTCTACCAGTGGTTCATCGACAAGGCGGTCCTCGGCTTCTCGTTCCTGACGAGCTGGTTCGACCGCTACGTGGTAAACGACACCGGTGTCGATGGTTCAGCCCAGCTGACCGGCTACACGGGTTCGGTGTTGAAGTACATCCAGACCGGCCGCCTGCCGAACTACGCCATGGGCATCGCCCTCGGCGTGCTCACGCTCGCGCTCGCCGGCCTGGCGGTGAGGGGCTAACCGATGACCTTCGATGAGGGCCAGGGCTACGTAGTCCTCGCCACCCTGCTGGCGCCGCTGGTCGCCATGACCATCCTCCTGTTCGTCCCGGGCGACCGCAAGGACGTGGTCCGCTACGTCAGCGGCTTCTTCGGCGCCGTCATGCTCGCCCTTTCGATCTACATCTTCGTCGCCTTCCAGTTCGGCGACGGCGCCTCATCGATCCAGATGCAGCTCCGCTGGGACTGGATAGAGAACACCGCCTTCCTCGGCGAAGACGGCATCCAGCTCTACCTCGGCGTCGACGGCATCTCCGCCGCGATGGCGCTGCTCACCGGCATCGTCGCCTTTGCCGGCACCCTCGCCGCCTCCAAGCTCGACTACCGCACGAAGGACTTCTTCATCCTCTACTGGGCGCTCGTCGGCGGTGTCTACGGCACGTTCTTCGCGCTCGACCTGTTCTTCTTCTTCTTCTTCTACGAGCTGGCGGTCATGCCGCTCTACCTGCTCATCGGCGTCTGGGGTTCCACGCGCAAGGAATACGGCGCGATGAAGCTGACCCTGATGCTGGTCGCCGGCTCCGTCCTCATCTGGGTCGGCATCTTCGCCACCGTCCACGAAGCCGGGCTCGGCACGTTCAACATGCCCGCCCTCTGGGCCGCCGGCCAGGACGGCACCCTCGACCCGACCTTCCAGAAGACGTTCTTCCCGTTCTTCGTCATCGGCTGTGGCGTGCTCGCCGCGCTCTGGCCGTTCCACACCTGGTCGCCCGACGGCCACATGTCCGCCCCGACCGCGGTCTCGATGGTCCACGCCGGCGTGCTGATGAAGCTCGGCGCCTTCGGCATCATCCGCCTCGGCATCCAGATGCTCCCCGAAGGCGCGGAGTTCTGGATGCCCGGCCTGATGGTCCTCGGCACCATCGGCGCGGTCTACGGCGCGGTCGCCGCGCTCACCCAGCGCGACTTCAAGCTCATCTCCGGCTACAGCTCCGTCAGCCACATGGGCTACGTGCTCATGGGCCTCGCCACCATGAACTCGATCGGCATCACCGGCGCGGTCATGCAGATGTTCAGCCACGGCGTCATGACGGCCCTCGTCTTCCTCATGATTGGCGCGCTCTACGACCAGGCCCACACCCGCGACCTGAAGGACTTCGGCGGCCTGGGCAAGGTCATGCCGATGTGGGTGGTGTTCTACACCATCGCGGGCCTCGCCAACGTCGGCTTACCGGGCCTCTCCGGGTTCACCGCCGAGTTCCACATCTTCGTGGGCACGTTCAAGACCTACCCGCTCTTCGGCGGCCTCGCGGTCTTCGCCGCCGCCCTGGCAGCTGCCTACATGCTCCGCATGTTCTCGATCGTCTTCTTCGGCCCGTTCAACCCCCGCTGGAGCGACCTCAAGGACCTGACACCGCTCGAACGCATGTCCGGCGCCTTACTCATCGGCTCGATCGTCATCATGGGCGTCTGGTGGGCCCCCTTCGTGGACCGCATCGGCTTTAGCGTCGAGCAACTCCCGCGGATGGTGAGCTGATATGGATTACAAGCTTTTCATCCCCGAGTACATCGCCGGCGGCTGTGCGGTTGCGATCATCGGCCTCGAGCTCTTCATGCCGAAGGTCCGCCGCGACATCCTCGCCTATCTGACCTTCTTCGCTGCGCTCGCCTGGGGCGCCGCCTCCCTCTTCTTCGTCGGCAGCGACCCGAAGACCTTCCCGATGCCCGGCACCGGTGGTGTCGAAGAGGGCGTCGCAGGGCTCATCCAGGTCGACAACTTCACGACCTTCTTCCGCCTCCTCGGCGCGGGCATCGTGGCCGTCGTCGCGCTCCAATCCGCCGCCTACATGCGCGACCGCGCGCAGACGGCGAGCGAGTACTACGGCCTCCTGCTCGTCGCCGGCGCCGGCATGGTCTACATGGCCGCCGCCCGCGAGCTCATCACCGCCTACATCTCGCTCGAGCTCCTGAGCTTCTGCCTCTATATCCTCGTGGGCTACCTGAAGAAGGATAAGCTCAGCAGCGAAGCCAGCCTGAAGTACATCCTCCTCGGCGCCTTTTCCAGCGCGATGCTCCTCTACGGCATCAGCCTCATCTACGGCGTCACCGGCACTACCACCTACGACGGGATCGCCGCGGCCCTGAGCGAACGCGGCAGCGACACCGACCCGGCGGTCGTCGTCGGGTTCGTCCTCATCCTCGCCGGCGTCGGCTTCAAGGTTTCCGCCGCGCCGTTCCACATGTGGGCCCCGGACGCCTACCAGGGCGCGCCCCTGCCCATTACCGGCTTCCTTTCGACCCTGTCGAAGGCAGCTGGCTTCGCGCTCGTCCTCCGGCTCTTCTCGTCCGCCTTCACGACGGACGCGGAAATGTGGCGCTGGGCCGTCTCGGTCCTCGCCGCCGCGACCATGCTCATCGGCAACCTCGTCGCCATCCAGCAGACAAACCTCAAGCGGCTCGTCGCCTACAGCTCGATCGGCCAGGTGGGCTACATGCTCATCGTCATCGCTGCCATCGGCTATGGCGACGCCGAGGTCGGCCGCGACGCCTCCGCCGCGCTCCTGCTCCACATCGTCGGCTACGTTGTCTCGACGCTCGCGCTCTTCTCCGCGCTCACCGCCTACTACAACAAGACCGGCGACGACAGCATCGAGGGCCTGCGCGGCCTCTCGGAGACGCAGCCGTTCCTGGCGCTGGTCATCACCATCTCGCTATTCTCGTTCGCGGGCCTGCCGTTCTTCGCCGGATTCGCGACGAAGCTGCTCATGTTCCAGGCGGCGACGAGCACGGAGCTGCTCTGGCTCATCGGCCTCGGCGTCCTGAACAGCTTCATCTCGCTCTACTACTACCTGATGGTCATGCGCCAGATGTACCTGTTCGACCCGATGGCCGGGTTGAAGCGCTTCAGCGTGAACCCGCTGCTCATGGTGCTCACCGCGGGTCTCGCCGCCGGCATCGTGTTCATCGGCGTCTATCCCGGCCCGGTATTCGAAGGCGCCGAGCGCGCCACGAACCCGCTGTTCGACCGCGGCGCGGACATCGCCTCCACCATCGCCGGTGGCAACGAAGACGCCCAGGCCCGCAACCCCTAGCACCGCCCGGGCATCGCGTATACTGGCGATATGGCGAACCGCCTGGCACACCGGACGAAGATCCTGGCTGGCCCCGAGGACCTCGAGGCCGACAAACGCGCGCTCGACGCCCCGCTCACCGAGGCCGAGCGCGCCCGCCGCCGGGAGCTCATCAAGGCGTACGACGCCTTCCTCGCGGCTACGCGCGACTACGACCCGGACAGCGGCGACATCGTCGAGGACATCCGCCAGGCCCGCGAGGAGCGCATCGACGCCATCCTGGGACTGGCGCCCAATCGAACCTGAAGTCCGGCGTAGCGATGCAGTTGCCCATGGTCATATACTCGTGACCATGACAGGCGTGCGAACCATCCCGGCCGGCGAATTCAAAGCCCGCTGCCTCGCCCTTCTCGACGAGGTCGCGGAGACCGGCGAGCACATCATCGTGACCAAGCGAGGCCGCCCCGTGGCTGAAATCTCACCTCCCCGGACGCCGCGCAAGGCCGACGGGCGATACGATGACGGTCTCGCGGGAACGCTCATCTATTGCGGTGATATCATCAGTCCAGCTGTTCCGGCAGAGGAATGGGAAGTCATGCGGTGATCGTCTGCGACACCCATACATGGTTGTGGTGGGCTGTCGAGGACGCGCGGCTCAGCAGTGTGGCGCTCGCTGCGCTTGACGACGAGAGAGACTGCATCGGGATACCGGCCATCTCGGTGTGGGAACTCGGGATGTTGGCTGCGAAGCAGCGGATCACCCTCACGGTTCCGGTCGACGAGTTCGTCCACCGGGTCCTTGCGAGACAACCGGTGCAGTTGTTGCCCGTGTCGCCGGAAATCGCGTTGGCCGGCAGCCGGTTACCGATTCACGGGGATCCCGGCGACCGGCTCATCGCGGCGACTGCCATCATTCACGACGCGCCGCTCATCACCGCTGACGCGCAGCTGCAGGCGCTCCCCTTCCTTCGCACCCTCTGGTAACGACCGATTGGTGGGCCCCCGCCCCCTACTGCTCCAGCCGCTCCAGCACCCGCGCCATCTCGCCCCCCAGCGCTTCCGCGCTCGACTGTGCGTCCTGGCCGTGCGTGTTGAGCGTGATGAACCACTTGCCCTTTAGCACCGTCAGCGACCGCTCGCTCGTGAACGCCCTGTCGCCGATGCCCGGTACGTCCTTCGCGTCCTTGAAGAGCGCCTTGTTCTCCTCGTAGAGCTTCGCGACCGTGTACTTCCGGTCCCGCAGGCCCTCGCTGAACCCGTCTTCGTGGATGATCGAGAGTTGCACGAGCGCGATCGGGATCCCCTCGGACCCCCACGTGCAGATCACCTGCCCCATTGGGTTCGTCGCCGACTTCGCATCGTCCGGGTCGTCCGCGGGCTCCTGGCCCATCAGCGCCCGCACCTCTTCGACGGTCATGAGCGGGCAGGCCGTCGCCGGCGCGCCCTTCGAGCTCGAGCTGCTCGCCGCCGAGCCGCTGTCGCCCTTCTTCGCTGCGTCCGACCCGTCCTCGTTGCGCGCATCGCCGGAGCCGCCTCCAGCGCCGCTGTCGCCGCCCCCGCCACAGGCAGCGAACGTCAGTGCCACGCCTGCGAAGGCAGGCGCGAGGAAGCGGGCAGCCCGGGAAGTCAGCATGATTCGGCTCCGTCGTATGCGAGTGTCCTGATCGTCGGCACGGCGCCGCGCTCCCACAGACCCGGCGATGCCGTGCGGACGCTCGCCTGTGTGAAGTACGTCACCGTGTATCCGCCCAACGGCGGAGCCCGCGTCCGCCCTCAGCGGGGCTCCACCGGCTCTGGCCCGTGGTCAAATGATGACCACAGGGCCGGCCGCGACCGGCAAGGAGGGAAGCAAGCGATGAAGGTGTTGGACTTCAACCTCTACCTCGACGACCACAACCGCCGGGTCGCACGCATCGAGCGCACGGCCATCCTCCGCGCGGACCAGCCGCGGCGCGCGGGCCGCGTGGTCATCCCGCTCCGCGAAGCCGTCACCGTGCAGCACGGCACGATGGTGCGCGGCCCCTGGCCCGAGCCCCCGGCAGTCGCCTGATCGACGCAGTCCGCCGCGGACGATCCCCCGTCCCCCTCCCCAGCTCCGCGGCGGACCTCATGGTGGGTGGCCCTCCCCCGGCCACCCACCTCCCCCAAAGCCCGGCCGCTATACTCCCCGCAATGCACGTCGAACTGAGCCCCGGATCGCAGCGCATCGTCGAAGCCGCGCTCGCGTCCGGCGAATTCGCCACCCCCGAAGAGCTGGTTGAAGCCGCGCTCGCTGCCTGGGGCTGCCGCTCTCCGCTCGCCGCGGCTGTCGCCGTGGGCCTCGCCCAACTCGACCGCGGCGAACGCATTCCCCTCACGCCCGGACTCGGCGACGACATAAAACGACGCGGCCGAGAGCGCCGGCACGGCTCCACGCGCCCCTGACGGCCGCGCCGAAGGCCGCCGCGCCCGCTGCTATACTCGGACCATGCACGTCGAATTGACGCCCGAGGCCCAGCACATCATCGAAGCCGCAATCGAACGTGGCGAATTCGCGACGCCGGAACAGCTCGTGGATTCCGTGCTCACCGCCTGGGCTGGCGTTCCCTGCGACGATGCCGGCGACGAGCCGGGCACAGCGCAGCGCCAGGTCGTTGCGGCGTTCAACGAGGATGGACAGCTCGAACTGCGCTACCTCGACGAAGTCATCGCTGAGGCCCTCGCGGACGGCGACGACGAGTACGAGGACTGGACGCCCGAACTGGCCGCCCGCCTCCTCGAAGAATCCAGGCAAGCCGCCCAGCGTCGCTGATGCGAGTCCGTGTCTCGCGGCGGGCCAGGAGCGACATCCGAGGGATCCTTGCTTTCGTGGGCATGGAGGAGCAGCCGCCCGCCGATCGGCTCGATGCTGCGATCGCATCTCTCGGACAGATGCCAAATCGCGGCCTCCGTCCTGCCGGGTTCGAAGGCACTCCGGTGCGTGCCATCCGCGTTCGGCGGTGGCTTGTCGTCTACCACGTCGACCGCGACGTCCGCGTCCTGCGCGTGGTGCTCGGCTCGCAAGACCTCCGCCAGCTCCCCCTCCGGTGACTGTGGTGCATGCTTCCGGACGCCGCTACACCCAATCGGACCCGCCGCGCCCGCTGCTATACTCCAACCATGCACGTCGAACTGACGCCCGCGGCCCAGCAGATCATCGAAGCCGCGATCGAGCGCGGCGAATTCGCGACGCCGGAACAGCTCGTCGATTCCGTGCTCACCGCCTGGGCGGGCGTCCCCTGTGCCGATGCCGGCGACCATGAACCGCTCACCATGGTCGGCATCGTCCGCGATGGGCGGATACAGTACCGGGACGTGAACGAACTCATCGAGGAAGCCCGGCAAGCCGCCGCCCGCGGTGAGATCCACGACTGGACTCCCGAACACGCGGCCAGTCTCCTGGAACGGGCGCGGCAGGCGGTCGAGAACCGGCGCGGATGAGAGTCCGGGTCACAGAACGGGCGGACGACGACATCTTGGGTATCCTCGAGTTCGTCGGCAGGGACGAGTGGCCCCCGGCAGAGCGGCTGCTCGCAGAGCTCAATGCCGCGGTCGACTCGCTCCAGGAGCTGCCCCGTCGTGGATTCCGGCCCAAAGGCATCCCGCAGCCCTCGGTGCGCGCAATCCGGGTGCGCGACTGGCTCGTGCTCTACGAAGTGGGCAAGGACGTCGAGGTCCTGCGTGTAGTGGACGGCAACCGCGACCTCCGCCAGCTCCCCCTCCGCTGACCTACGACGGCACGATCCGGGCCCGGCTGCGCGGCGCCGCACGGTCGCACGTCGGGCAGTGGTACACCACGCTCAGCCCGTGTCCGCACTCCTTGTCGACGAACGAGAGGTCGTGCTCCGCGTAGCGCTCGCCCCAGGTCGCCATCGCGCCCACCACCACGCCCAGCGCGTGCCCCTTCGTCGTCAGCACATATTCGGCCCGTGGCGGGTGGTCGCTATAGAACCGCCGCGCCACCACGCCCTCGCGCTCCAGCAGCTTCAGCCGGTCCGAGAGCACGCTCGCCGGGATCCCCTCGACGCTTGCCTGCAGCTCCGTGAACCGCGCCTGCCCCCGCAGCAGGTCCCGCACCACCAGCAGCGTCCAGCGGTCCCCCACCACGTCCAGCGTCGCCGCCACCGGGCAACGGACTTTCCGCGTCACGGTTGTCCTCCTTCCGCTTCGTCCGGTATCCTACCAGCGCGACGGTCTAACTCCAAGTTCCGTAGTGACTCCGCAATCGCTAGTAACTGGTCGCCCCGCCAAGGCGGTCGGAAGGCAGGTCCCCCCAATGCTCGATTCCTCCAGGCCCGTTCTCGCGGCCGCCCGCGATGGCCGCCTGCCCACCGACCGCGAGGCCCGCTCGCTCGCCGCCGAGACCGACCTCGACGCCCTCCTCCCCGTCGCCTCCGAGCTGCGCGATGGAGGCCACCGCAACGTCGTCTCCTACTCGCGCAAGGTCTTCATCCCCCTCACCCAGCTCTGCCGCGACGTCTGCCACTACTGCACCTTCGCGAAGCCGCCCGTGCCCGGCCAGAAGGCGTACCTCACCCCGGACGAGGTGCTCGAGGTCGCCCGCGCGGGGGCGGCCGCAGGCTGCAAGGAAGCGCTCTTCACCCTCGGCGACAAGCCCGAGCTCCGCTACCGCGTCGCGAAGCAGGAGCTCGAAGCCCTCGGCTACGAGTCCACCATCGCCTACCTCCGCGCGATGGCCGAGCTGGTCTATCGCGAGACCGGCCTGCTCCCGCACGCCAACCCTGGTGTCATGACCCGCGACGAGATCGCCGCCCTCCGCGAGGTTTCGATCTCCCAGGGCATCATGCTCGAAAGCGTCTCCGAGCGGCTGCTCGAACGCGGCCAGGTCCACTTCGGCTCGCCCGACAAGGCCCCGAAGGCCCGCCTCGACACCATCCGCATGGCCGGCGAGCTCGCCGTGCCGTTCACCAGCGGCATCCTCATCGGCATCGGCGAAACCCGCCTCGAACGCGTGGAGTCGTTCCTCGCGCTCCGCCGTCTGCACCGCGAGTTTGGCCACATCCAGGAGATCATTGTCCAGAACTTCCGCGCCAAGGCCGACACGAAGATGGCCGATGCCCCCGAGCCCGACCTCGACGACCTCCTCTGGTCGATTGCGATGGCGCGCGTGGTCTTCGGCCCCGAGATGAACATCCAGGCGCCCCCGAACCTGAGCTACGAGCTCTACCCGCGCCTCGTCGCCGCCGGCCTGAACGACTGGGGCGGCGTCTCGCCGGTCACCCCGGACCATGTGAACCCCGAGGCCCCCTGGCCGCACCTCGAAGAGCTCAGCGTCAACACCGCCGCCTGCGGCAAGGTCCTCACCGAGCGCCTCGCCCTCTACCCCGCCTACGCGCTCGACGGCGACCGCTGGCTCGACCCGGCGATGCGCACGCCGGTGATCCGCGCCATCGACGCCGACGGCTTCGCCCGCGTCGAGGCCTGGTCGCCCGGCGACTCCGACGCGCCACTTCCGGCGGAGTACGTCCCGCGCCGGGTCGAGCTCGGGGCCATCGTCGGCCGCGAAAACGGCCGCTTCGCGGCCCGCAAGCCCGGCGGCACGGCCACGGTCGAGGTCGCGCGCATCCTAGAACGCGCGAAGGCCGGCAAAGAGCTCGACGAAATCGACATCGCCCGTCTCTTCCAGGCCCGCGGCGACGACTACCACGCGGTCTGCACCGCCGCCGACGACCTGCGCCGCGCCATCAACGGCGAAACCGTCAGCTACGTCGTCAACCGGAACATCAACTACACGAACATCTGCTACTTCCGCTGCCAGTTCTGCGCCTTCGCCAAGGGCAAGATGAGCGAGTCCCTCCGCGGCACGCCCTACGACCTCGGGCTCGACGAAGTGCAGCGGCGCGTCCACGAAGCCTGGGAGCGCGGCGCGACCGAGGTCTGCATGCAGGGCGGCATCCACCCCGAGTACACGGGCCAGAAGTACCTCGAAATCCTCCGCGCGGTGAAGGACGCGGTGCCGCGCATGCACGTCCACGCCTTCAGCCCGCTCGAAGTCGCCCAGGGCGCCGAGACGCTCGGCATCACCGTCACCGAGTTCCTCATCCGGCTCAAGGAAGCGGGGCTCGGCACGCTCCCGGGCACCGCAGCCGAGGTCCTCGACGACGAGGTCCGCGCCACGCTCTGCCCCGACAAGCTCACCACCGGGAAGTGGCTCGACGTTGTCGAACGCGCCCACCGCGTCGGGTTCAAGACCACCTCGACGATCATGTACGGCCACATCGACGGCCCGCGGAACTGGGCCCGGCACCTGGTCCGCCTGCGCGAGCTGCAGAAGCGCACCGGCGGCATCACCGAGTTCGTCCCCCTGCCGTTCGTGCACATGGAAGCGCCGATCTACCTCAAGGGGCGCGCCCGCAGCGGCCCCACCTTCCGCGAGGCCGTGCTCATGCACGCGGTCGCCCGCCTGGCGCTGCACCCCTGGATCACGAACATCCAGGTCTCGTGGGTGAAGATGGGCCCCGAAGGTGCGAAAGCCGCCCTCAACGCCGGCGTGAACGACATGGGCGGCACGCTGATGAACGAGAGCATCTCCCGCGCGGCCGGCGCCGCCTTCGGCCAGGAGCTCCCGCCCGAGCAGATGGAATCCCTCATCCGCGAAGCCGGCCGCACCCCGCAGCAGCGCACCACCGCCTACGGCCTCGCCCCCGAAGACCGCCAGATCGCCTCCTTCGGCGCCCCCGGCCTCGCCCCCATCATCCTCACCCCGGTGAGGAAGTACGAGCGCCGCCGCGAAGAAGCGGCGGTGTAGGCGTTGTCCGTTGCTCGTTGTCCGTTGTCCGGCGCGATTCGTCCCTAAGGCGGGCGGCGCGCCCCGGACATGTGTGGCCTAGCAGACGCTGACGAGCAGAGGGGCGCAATACGCGCGCTACCCTCTCACGGACAACGGACAACGGACAACGGACAACGGACAACGGACAACGGACAACGGACAACTAAACCTTGAACGCTTCCCCAATGTACGGCTTGTCGTACTGCACGAACGGCGGCCAGAGCTCCTCGAGCTCCTTCCGGATCGGGTCGCCGTCGGGGAGGTAGCGGTGGAACTGCGGTTCCACGTCCCGCCGCTGCCACTTCTTGCCGATCGTGTCCTCCTTGATCTTGTCCTGGAGGAGCATCAGGCCCGTGAGCAGCGATTCCGGCCGCGGCGGGCAGCCCGGCACGTAGACATCCACCGGCAGCAGCGTGTTCACGCCCGGCGTCACGCTGTAGGCATAGGCGAACGGCCCGCCCATGATCGCGCAGCCGCCCATCGCCAGCGCCCACTTCGGCTCCGGCATCTGCAGCCAGATGCGGCGGACCGCCGGCGCCATCTTCCACGTCACCGTGCCCGGCACGATCAGCAGGTCCGCCTGCCGCGGCGACGCCCGGAAGATCTCCGCCCCGAACCGCGCGATGTCGTAGCGCGGCGTCGCCGTCGCGATCATCTCCATGGCGCAGCAGGCCAACCCGAACATCGCCGGCCACAGCGACGAGCGCCGGGCCCAGTTCAACACCTGGTCGACCGAGGTGATGAGGACGTTCTGCTGGACCTCTTCTTCGACGTCCGTGTCGAGTCGGAGGGGGAGCGGCTGATAGACCTTGTTCGCCTGTGCCATGGTTCGTGCAGGGTATCACAAAGCCCGCGTTGCGCGCTGCGAGCTCCCCGCGCCGGCAGTCTCGTCGCTGTGCCAGGCGCATGACGCTTTGTAAGCGCTTAGTCAGGACTCGCTCGCCCGGATAGACGCCATCCCCCGCACCTGCGGATGGCCCACTGGAGAGCCCGAAGACAGCCCTTACCGGCTCCGGTTCATGTGGTACTGACCGTCATTAATCGGCTCTTCGATGAACAGCTCGCCGTTCCGGATCTTGATGTTGTAGCCACAGTCCGGGTTCGTGCAGACCCATGCCTTAAAGTGAATCGGCGCACCCTGGCTCCCGAAATCGCTGAACGGTACCAGGTCACCGTCGTCGCACTTACGACACTTCGGAAACGCGTACATCCCACCAACCCCCCTATCTCAGGCGCGGATAGTAGCGTACGCCCATTCGCGCGGCAATCAGTCGACTCGCGACAGATTCAGTCGCGACCGTTCGAACCGTGCCCGTGGTCGCAATCGCCGCCCTCACCGCACCCGCCGTGCCCGTCGCACGCCTCCGGGATATGCGGCGAAAGGTTCGCGGGGCTGCGCTGCAGCAGCACGCCCACCCGCGGGATCGGCGGCAGCACGAACGGCCCCAGGTTCACCAGGTCGATCGCATCGAACCCGCACTCCGTGAACGACGCCGCCAGCCGCCCCCACCCGCGCAGGTCCACTTCCGCCGTGCCCGGCGAAAGCAGCTTGCGGTGCCAGCGCTCGAGCCGTTCGCTCTTCACGGGCGCCACCTCGAGCACCAGCCCGGCCCCGCCCGGCGCCAGCACCCGCGAGAGCTCCCGCCCGAAGTTGTGCAGCACGTCGTCGTCGAACCGCCGCACGAAGTAGAAGCACGTCAGCGCGTCGACCGACCCATCGCGCAGCGGCAGCTTCTCCGGCCACGCGACCGCGTCCAGCGGGCCCGGCCCGGGCGTGATGTCGAGCGTGACCGGCGCCTCATCCATGCCCGCCCGCGCCGCCACCAGGTGCGCGAATGCCGCCGTCCCGCAGCCGATGTCCACGTACCGCTTGCCCGGCGCCAGGTCGAGCAGCTCGACCACCCGCCCCACGCGCGGCGTGATCGCCGCCATCGCCGCCTGCGAATCGATGAGTCGCCCCCACGGGCTCGCCGCGAAGGCCGCCCGGGCCGCGATCGCGCTCTTCCGCCGCCGGATCACAGCACGTAGCTCAGGCGCATGCGCGCGCGGCTCGCCGCCGCCTCGCGCGTGATCGCCAGAAGCGCCGCGGCCTGCCCCGGCAGCGTCGTCGCGCCCGACCGCGCCACCAGCGCCGCCGACTGCGGGTCGTTCGTCAGCGCCGCCGTCAGCCCTTCGAGCGAGCCAAGCAGGTCCGCCGCCGGCTGCCACGCCAGCTCGAGCTTCTCGCGGTCCTCCACGTCCTCCACGGTCGCGTCGTAGAACGTCGTCAGCGGCCCCAGCGGCACGCGGAACGTGTCGTGCAGCCGGTCGGCGAGCGCAATCAGCGGGTGTTGCGCGCCGAACCCGCGGACCACCGCGAAGGACATCAAAGCGACCAGGGCGTCTCCTCCTCCGGGCAGTTCCCGCGGCGCCGGCCCGCCCTCTATCTCGACGACGAGGCGCATAGGTAGAAGGTAGCAGGTGTGGCCAACCAGTCACCCGCCGGGCGCGCCGGCGTCACCACTCGGCGGCGGCCGCCTCCGCTTCCGCGGCCGCATCGCACTGCTCACGCCACTCGCAGAGCACGCAGCCGGGCCCGGGCAGCGCCTCCCACTCGGTCGTCGCCTGCATCCGCGCCGCCACCCGCGCCATGCGCTCCATCGTCGCCGCCGCGTCGTCGCGGGTCAGCTGGCGCACCCGCCGGTCGCCGCTGCGCAGGTTCCACGCGACCGCCGTCACCTCGGCCTCGCGCGGGAGCCGCAGCTGCGTGCGCAGCGCCAGGTGGGCGATGTCGAGCTGCGCGTCGACCGTCTCGTCGAGCTCCCAGCGCCCCGTCTTCCAGTCGATGAGCTGCCACCGCCCGCCCCGGAGCCGGTCCGCGCGGTCCGCCCGCGCGCTGACCGCGATCCCGCGCCGCACGGAGGGCACCCACGTGTCGAGCTCGGGCCGGCTCCACTCGCTTTCGATGGTCGCATGGGCCGCGCACCCGGCTTCGAACAGCTCGAACGCGGTCGCGTGCCACTCCGTGCCCGGGCCCGCGCGCGCGTGCGCCGGCATCCGCAGGTAGGCGTCGAGCTCCGCCCGCCCGTCGGCCGGTTCGCCCGTCTCGCAGAGCACCTTCATCGCCCGGTGCACGCCCTTGCCCACCACCGGCGCCGGCGCACCCGGGTCCGGCGGCCACGCCAGCCCGCTGACGTAGCGGTACCAGTACTGCTTCGTGCACCGCAGGAAGCACTGCACCTTCGAATGGTTGATACGGAAAAGCACTCCGCTCATCGCGCGCGCATCGTACGCCGTGACCGTGCCTTTCGAAAGCATGGCGCGGCACTGGCGCGGCACCGGCACGCGGCGTACGTTGGGCACGCCCCCGCCCGGAGAAACGATGAACGAAGAACAGAGCAAGCGCCTCGCCGACGCCGCCGACTCCCTCGTCCAGGCCGCCGAGGCGCTCGATGACGCCCGCGAGCTCCTCACGGATACCCGCTTCGAAAGCGAGCAGGACCGCGACCGCGTCGCCGCCAGCCAGAACCTCGCCAGCCGCGTCGACAACGCCGCCAAGCGCATCCAGGACGCCATCCGCAAGGGCGTCGTCGCCGGCGGCGCGACCGGCCGCCCGGGCGCCTACCAGCGCTACCGCGAAGCCACCCTCGCCGCGCGCGAAGGCCGCGCCCTTGCCCGCACCATCTCCGAACAGGACGGCTCCGCGAGCAAGCGCACCCGCGGCGAAGAGGCGATCGCCCGCCTCGAAACGGCGCTCGATGTCGCCGTGATGCTCGTCTTCCTCCCGGTGGAATAGCCGCTCGCCCCTTGCCCGGCGGCCCGCGGCGGCGCAAGCTTCCGCGCTGATGCGCCGTCGTGGCGCGAGGGGGGACACATGACCGGGCTCCAGGCCGCCTGCGACATCGCCGAAGCCGTCCGCACGCGCCACATCTCCGCGCGCGAAGCCGTGCAGGCCGCGCTCGACCGCATCGTCGCGGCCAACAGCGCCCTCAACGCGTTCGTCCACCTCGACGCCGAGGCCGCCCTGCGCGCCGCCGCCGCCGTCGACGAGCGCGTGGCCCGCGGCGAAGACCCGGGGCCGCTCGCGGGCGTGCCCATCGGCGTGAAGGATCTCGAAGACGCGGCCGGGATGCCCACGACCAACGGCTCCCGCGCCTACGCCGGCCAGGTCGCGCACCGGGACTCCGTGCAGGTGGCACGGCTCCGCGCGGCCGGCGCAATCCCCCTCGGCAAGACGAACACGCCCGAGTTCGGCTACAAGGGCTTCACCGAGAACCAGCTCTTCGGCGCCACCCGCAACCCCTGGAACCCCGCCCGCACGCCCGGCGGCTCCAGCGGCGGCAGCGCGGCCGCGGTCGCCGCCGGGATGGTCCCGCTCGCCACGGGCAGCGATGGCGGCGGCTCCATCCGTATCCCCGCGAGCTTCTGCGGCATCTACGGGATCAAGCCCACGGCCGGCCGCATCCCGATGGCCGACGCGCACTACCCGCACTGGGCGACGCACAGCACCCGCGGCCCCCTCGCCCGCACCGTCCGCGATGCCGCCCGCTATCTCGACATCGCCGCCGGGCCGCACCCGGACGACCTCCACAGCCTCGACGCGCCCTCCGGCGGGTTCGAAGCCGCCGCCCGGGGCGGACCGCCGCGCATCGCCCGCATCGCCTGGAGCCGCGATCTCGGCTACGCCGCCGTCGTCGCGGAGGTCGCGGACATCGCCGAGAAGGCCGCCCGCCGCCTCGCGGAAGCGCTCGGGGCCGAGCTCGTGCCCGCGGACCCCGGCTTCGCCGAGCCCATGCCCGCCTGGCTCACGCTCGGTGCACCGGGCGATGCCGCCCTCGTGGACAGCCTGCCCCAGGCCCAGCGTGAGCTGCTCGAGCCCGGCTACCTCCGCATGTCCGAAGCCGGCCGCCAGTTCTCCGCGGTCGATGTCGCGAACGCGCTCCAGGCGCGCCACCGGGTGAACCGCACCGTGAACCGCTTCCTCGAGGAGTACACGCTCCTCCTCACGCCCACCGTCGCCGCGCCCCCGTTCGCCGCCGAAGGCCCGCCGCCCATGGTCATCGCCGGCCGCGATGTGGGCCCCGCCGGGTTCATCCCGTTCACCTACCCGTTCAACCTCACGGGCCACCCGGCCGCCTCGCTCCCCGCGGGCGTGGATGGCGACGGCATGCCAGTTGGCCTGCAGGTCGTGGCACCGCGGTTCGCCGATGCGCTGCTCCTCGCGGTGAGTGCCGCCTACGAAGCCGCCTGCCCGTGGGAGGGCCCGCCAGCGAATTCGTGAACCGGCGCGCTTGCGCCTTCGCCTCCCCTCGCGTCCCCTTTAAGGTGGCAGAGCACCACCGCAGCGGACGAGGTTCGGCTTGGACAACACTCTTCACATCGCGGCCATCTGGCTGCACATCTTCGGCATCGCCCTTTTCGTGGGCCCGCAGTTCTTCCTGGCCTTCGCCTGGGTGCCCGCATCCCGGCAGATCGAGCCGCTCGCCATGCGCGTCACCGCGATGCGCACGATCACGCACCGCTTCGGCTACATCGGCGGAGCTGGCCTCGTCCTCATCCTCATCGCCGGCACTTACCTCATCTCCACCTGGCGCGACTTCTACGCCATCCCCGAGGACGAGCCGTTCACCGGACTCCGCTACGGCGTCCTCTTCATCATCAAGATGACCGTCCTCCTCGTGATGCTCGCGATGCTCGGCCTCCACACCTTCCTCGTCGGCCCCCGCCTCGTCGACGCCATCGAAGCCCAGGCCAACGGCCGCGGCAGCGAAGCCGAAGTCTCCCGCCTCCGCCGCTACTCGATGTTCCTGAGCATCGGCGGCCTCGTCCTCACCCTCGCCATCATGATCATGGGCGTGATGATGAACACCACCGAATTCTCCTTCGAAGAAACCTAGGCCAGGGCCATCGGCACATCCGAGCCGCGACCGTACATCCGAGCCGCGACCGTGAGGGAGCGGAGGCGCACCCCCCGCACCCCCGGCACGCGGAGCCGGTACGACGGCACCCCCAGGTGTAGCCGGGGCCCCTCGTGGGCCCGAGCGTCTAAGCCCAACGGATGCCCCACCGATAGGTACCGCCCCGAGCAGCGGAAATCCGAGCCGCGACCGTGAGGGAGCGGAGGCGCACCCCCCGCACCACCGCCTCGCGCCAGCGCGCGACACGCACCGCCCCGGGGCACGCCCCCGCGCCACGAGCCGGCCGCTCGCTCCGCTCCTGCCCTCGCAGCGAACGGGCTTGGCACGCGCTGCCGCGAGACATCCCGCGGACAGTCCCGCGGAGCACTGCTCCGCGGCTACGGCTTCGCCCCGGCCGCCGCAGCGGTAGTTCGCCGAGCCCGGCCTCGGCGCCCCGCCCTCCCGCGCGCCTCTCGCCCGCCCCATAACAACGACATTGCGATCGGGTGACGACCCGGTGGCAGTACACCCCACGCACCCCCGGAGCGCCACGCGACGGCTACTGTCGCGAATCCGCTGTGCCGATACCCGGGTATCCGCGGCTCGGGCCCAGCATCGCATGCCCGGCGAATCCGCGCGGTCGAAGGGACACCATGGCGAGCGACCGCGGGCCACGCAGCCTGTTGGGACTCAGCACCGGCGCGCTCTATCTCTCGGCGGCGCTTGCCGGCACACTCGGCGGCCTTGGCGTCGCGTGGGCGTTCGGCGCCAGGCAGCGCGCACCCCTCGAGACCGCCGTCGTGCTGCCGCTCGCCACCTCCGTGGTCATCTTCGTCGTCCTGACTGCCGTCGTCTCGTCGCGCGTGACGCGGGCGCAGCGCGCCATGCGCGAAGCGCTCGTCTCGCTGGAGCGCGGCCAGCGCCCGGAGGTGCCCGAACACCGCCTGCCGCGCGAGTTCGTGGAGATGCTCACCGCCCTCGACGGCGCATCCAGGCGCGTCCGCGAGACCGCCCGCCGCCTGCAGCACGAAGCGTTCACCGACGCGCTCACGGGCCTGCCCAACCGCGCCTGCTTCATGTCCCGCTTCACCGAGCTGCTCGAAGAAGCCGCCGCCCGCAAGCAGCAGGTTGCCGTGCTCTGCCTCGACCTCGACCGCTTCAAGGTCATCAACGACACGCTCGGCCACGGTGTCGGTGACAAGCTGCTCTCCGTCCTCGGCCAGCGCCTCGCCGCGACCGTTGGGCCCGGGCAGATGGTCGCACGGCTCGGCGGCGACGAGTTCACCGTGCTCGCCGCCGACATGCTGCCGATCGAGGCGATGGCTCTCGGCGACCGCGTGGTGCAGGCGCTGAACCAGTCCTTCCACGTCGCCGGCCACGAGCTCGTTGTCACCGCGAGCATCGGCCTCGCCGTCAGCACGCCCGGCGAGACCAGCCCGACGGAGCTCCTCCGCAAGGCCGACATCTCGCTCTACCAGGCCAAGGGCGAGGGCGGCTCCCGCTGCATCCTCTTCCGCCCCTCGCTCGATGGGCGCTCCGCCGAGAACCTCAGCCTCGAAGTCGACCTCCGCAAGGCCGTCGACCGCGACGAGCTGATCCTGCACTACCAGCCGCAGGTCGACCTCCGGTCCGGGCGCATCACCGGCGTGGAGGCGCTCGTGCGCTGGAATCGCGCCCACAGGGGCATCATCCCGCCCGGCCACTTCATCGCCCTCGCGGAAGAGACCGGCGAGATCGTCCGCATCGGCCAGTGGGTGCTGGACCAGGCCTGCCGCGAAGCGGCCGCGTTGAATCACCAGCACGGCGGCCACCTCACCGTCTCCGTGAACGTCTCCGCGCGCGAATTCCGCAAGGGCAACCTCGTCGAGCGCGTCGCCGCGGCCCTCCGCCATAGCGGCCTGCCCGCCCACCTGCTCGAAATCGAAGTCACCGAAAGCAGCGTCATCAACGACCTCGCCGGCGCCGTCTCGACGCTCCAGGAGCTCCGCGCGCTCGGCGTGCGGCTCGCGATCGACGACTTCGGCACCGGCTACTCCTCGCTCAGCTATCTGCAGAAGCTCCCGCTCGACACGCTCAAGATCGACCGCTCGTTCATCGAGGCCGCCGGCCGCGACGCCCGCACGTCGGCCCTGGTGCACGGCATCATCAGCCTCGCCCATTCGCTCCAGCTGGATGTGGTGGCCGAGGGCGTCGAAGTCCAGCGCCAGGTGCAGCTGCTCGAAGAGGCCGGGTGCGAACGCGGACAGGGCTACTACTTCGCGAAACCGCTCGAAACCCGGGAGCTCTCGGCCCTGATCGACCGCGTGCGCGACCTGCACCGCCGCGCCGCCTGAGTCACATCCCGCGGATGAGCCCCGCCTGCTTGAGCACGCCCAGGATCCGGTCGCGCCCGATGATGCCGACCACGTGCCCCTCCCGGACTACGGGCAGGTGCGTCAGGTCGCGGTTCTCCATTTCCAGCAGGATCTCCGAGACGAGCCGGTCGGGCGCCACCGCCTGGAGCTGGGAGCTCGGCACCATCGCCTCGCGGGCGGTCATGCGGTCCCACAGCGCTTCCGGCACCGCGCGCAGCTGGTACGCGCTCACGATCCCCGCCAGCCGCCCCTCCGCCTCCACCGCGTAGCAGACGCGCGGGTTGATTTCGAGCACACCCCGCGCCAGCGAGGCCACCGACATCTCCGGGTCCACCGTCGGCGGGTTCGTGAGCATCAGCTCGCCCGCGCGGTACTGGTCGAGCGCGCGCACGTAGCGGCTCTGCATCAGCCCCTGCCGGGCCGCGTTTTCGAGGAAGAACCCGAGGAACACGAGCCAGAGCGCGCCGAATCCCGGCTCCGCCACGTACACGTCCACGTCGAGCGCCGCCAGGATGCCGAGCGCGATCAGCAGCCACGCGAACCCGCGCCCGGTCCACGCCGCGATCTGCGTCGAGACGCTGTGGTTGCCGGTCACGAGCCAGATCAGCGACCGGAACACGCGCCCGCCGTCCATCGGGTAGGCCGGGATCATGTTGAACACCGCCAGCATCCCGTTGGTCAGGCCGAGCCAGAGCAGCACGAGGTCCAGCGCGCGGGCGTCCGCGCCGCCGGGGTCGCGCCCGCCGAGGACGTACCACGCGGCGATGAACGCGATGCCGATGAGCAGGCTCGAAAACGGCCCCGCCGCCGCCATGAACAGCTCGGCGAGCGGCTTCTTCGCCTCCTGGGTGATGTGCGCCACGCCGCCGAGGACGAAGAGCGTGATGCTCTTCACCGGTATCCGGTACCACCGCGCGACCACGCTGTGGGCCAGCTCGTGGAGGACGATCGACCAGAAGAAGAGGATCACGCTCGTCAGCGCCATCAGCACGTACGTGAGCGTCGAGGCGTCTTCGAGCATCTCCGGGAAGATGCGGGTGGCCAGCAGCCACGTGCTGAGCCCGAGCAGGATGAACCAGCTCGGGTTGATCAGGATCGGGATGCCGAGGAGGCTGCCAACGCGGATGTTACGAAAACCCATCCCCCCGAGTGTACAGCCCCCACCCACCCACACACCGTAAGGAACCATCTGTTGGCTGTTGGCTGTTGGCTGTTGGCTGTCGGCTGTCGGCTCAGAGGCGAAGCCGTAGTCGCGGAGCATCGGCTCCGCGGCCCCCAGGATCACGCCTCGCGGTAGCCCGCCACCAATTCGCCCCCGGCGGGCGAAGCCGTAGCCGCGGAACACCGCTCCGCGGGATTGTCCCAACCACGCCCCGCGCCA
Organism: Dehalococcoidia bacterium; assembly: GCA_020850615.1. Taxonomy (GTDB): domain Bacteria; phylum Chloroflexota; class Dehalococcoidia; order Tepidiformales; family Tepidiformaceae; genus JADZEI01. The sequence goes on from JADZEI010000090.1 coordinate 33,758, forward strand.
GCCTGTGTTCGTATCGGTATCCCGCATCCCCGCCTCGCGCCGACGGTTGGCCTCAGATCGGCATCTACGGCACGCTCTCGCCGACAGCCGACAGCCGACAGCCGACAGCCGACAGCCGACAGCCGACAGCCCTACGGCACCCGCAACGTCTGCCCCGGCTGCAGGTTCGAACAATCCGCATCGATCGACGGGTTCGCGCCGCGCAGCCCCTCGATCGTCGTGCCCAGGCTCGCCGCGATCCCGCCGCACGTGTCGCCGTCGGCCACGGTGTACTCCTTCGCGTCGCTCGACGGCGTCGGCGTGCGGTTCGTGCCCGTCCCCGTGCCGGTCGTGCTCGTGGCCGTCGCCGCCGAAGGCACCACCAGCTTCTGCCCCGGCGAGATGTTCGCGCAGTTCGCGTCGATCGTCCGGTTCGCCTTCAGCAGCGCGTCCAGCGTCACGCCCAGGTTCGCCGCGATCGCCGAGCAGGTGTCGCCCGGCTGCACTTCGTACTCCTTGCGGCCGTTCCCCGCCGGCGCCGTCCCCGCGGTCGTCGTCAGCGTCGGCCCGCCGAGGATCTGGATCGTGTCGCCGCTGATCTTGTAGACCATCGGGTTCTGGATCGGCGTCGAAGTCGGCACGAGCGCCGGGTCGGTCACGCGCTGGCCGTCGCCCTCGGCCGTTTCGCCGCCGCCGCCGCAGGCAACGAGCACCAGGCCCGCGGCCATCACCGCCATCAGAGACGCAATTCCCCTCACGCGAGTGATGCTAGGCATGGTCCCCCGCCTCAGGCAAACGTCGCCACGAATTCCTTGACCATCGCGTAGGCCAGGTCGCCGCAGCGCTCCAGGTCGTCCGGGTCGATCGTGTCGATCGTGTCCTCCGGCGTGTGGAACTTGCCCAGGTCGTCCGTCGTGAGGAACAGCACCGGCACACCCTCCTCGCGGAAGCTCTGGTGGTCGCTCCCGAGGAAACCGGCCAGTTCGTGCGGCAGCGCCTCGATGTCGAGCTCCTCCGCCACGCTGTCCGCCTGCTGCACCAGCTCCGCCGACCCGATGAGCTGGATCGCGTCGCCCAGGCCGGTCATGTCCAGGTTCAGGAACACCTCCGGCAGCGTGCCCTCGCCGGCCATCCGTTCGGCCAGCGCGTCGCTGCCGAAGAGGCCCGATTCCTCCGCGCCGAAGGTCACGAAGCAGAGCCCCGCGTCGATGCCGTCGGCCGCGAAGGCCCGCGCGAGCTCGAGCGTGGTCGCGGTGCCGCTGGCGTTGTCCAGCGCCCCGGGCGCGCTCGCCACCGAGTCGTGGTGTCCGCCGACGAGGACGCTGCAGGTCGCGCCCGGCGCCGGCCGCGCGATGACGTTCCAGCTCGTGCTGCGGATGCCCGGCACCTCGAGCGTGAGCTCGGCGCCCGACGCGGCGGCCGCCATCAGCGCGGCCCCGCTCTCCTGCGAGACGCCCACCGCCGGGATGGTCACGCCCTCGCCGCCGTTGCCGATGAAGTCGTCCGCCGCGTTGTTGATGACGATGATCGCGACCGCGCCCCGGCTCTGCGCCGACTGGATCTTCTGCGCGAACGGGATGTCACCCCGGTCCGCGAGCACGACCTTGCCCCGGACGTCTTTGCCGGCGAAGTCCTCTTCGCGCGCCAGCCCCACGTACACCGCCGTCCCGGAGGCCGAGCCGCCCGGGCTGCCGTTCATCGTGAAGCTGTCGAACGCCTCCTGCCCCGCCGAGACGCTGCCCGCGCGGAAGCGGTCGCCTTCGTACTCGAACTCCATGACCTCGACGTCGTAGCCGTACCCGGCGAACGTCGCGCGGATGTACTCGATCGCGGCCCGGTCGCCGGCGCCGCCGGCCTCGCGCGTGCCGATGACCTCGGACAGCTGCCGGATGTGTTCGAACGCGTTCGCGCCGATGTGCTCCGCGGCGCCGAGGCTCGGCTTCGCGGTCGGCGTCGCGGTCGCCTGCGTCGTCGCCGCCGAGGTTGGGGTCGACCCGTTGCCCGGGGTGGTCGCGGTGCCGGTGGCAGTGGTCGAAGCGGTTGAGTCGGCGGGCGTCGCGGTCTCACCGGTGCCGGTCGAATCGTCCTTGTCGGAACAGGCGGAGAGGAGGGCCGCGGAAAGCACGGCCGCAAGCACCAGGGCGCGGATATTCACCATGCGAGGGTACGCGACTCTGCCGTTAAGCAGCCGAAAACCGGCTCAGCGGCGGAAACGCCGCTTTATCCGCTGCCACGTGCTGGCGCTGGCCGGTTCGTACTGGATGTAGCGGTCCCGCCAGTAGACGCCCTGCGAGCCGCCGCGGGTGCTGCCACCGCCCGCCGGTCGCGAACGGAAGAACGACATCGCGAAGGCGCCGAGGAAGACGACCACGCCCGCGAACGATGCCCAGATCAGCGGCTCCCAGAAGCTCGCGAGGATCAGCCCGCCCAGCACCATCGCCGCACCGGCGATCAGGAACGACGTGAGGTTCACATTGGCCAGCGGGTTCGGCCGCGGGGCCCGCGGCGGAGCTGGCGCCTGGCTCCGCTTCGCCTTCGCCGCCATGATGGAGACGGGCTTCTTCTCCCCCGCCGGCAGGGGCTCCTCCTGATCCAGCCGGGCCAGGATCTCTTCGATCTCGCGTTCGATGCGGTCTGCCATTACGCCACCACCCCAACAGTAGGCGATCCCGAGACGCGCGTCGATGGGAGCAGCGCCTGCGTCTCAACGTTTACATTACGTAGGGTGGAGATTCGCTGACGTGCCACCTTGCACCCGCCGCGTGGCGCCCATATAACACCATCGAGCCCGCCCCGCATGGACCGCCTTCGCAGCCTCGCCGCCCTCGCCGCCGTCATGGCCTTCGCCGCCGCCTGCGCCGATTCCGGCGGCGGCGGCGCCCCGGGCCGTGAGCGCGTCCAGGTCGCGATAACCCTCGGCGATGGCGGCTGCTCCCCGGAGCGCATCGAAGTCGACGAGGGCCCCATCCGCTTCTACGTCACGAATCCGCGCTCCTCGACCGTGACCTCGTTCGAAGTGCTCGATGGCAAGCAGACCATCACCGCGGTCCGCAACGTGCTCGGCGGTATCGCCCGCTCGCAGGACGTCGAGCTCCAGCCCGGCACCTTCACCACCCGCTGCACCCAGGGCAGCACCGGCGGCACCGGCACCCTCATCGTCCGCGACCTGCCCTGAGCGGGGTTCGCGGTGCACGATTCACGCGGGTTCGAACCGCTCGAGTGCTCTGGTGTCACTCGCGCCTGCGCAACCAAAGGTAGATGTGGCACCATAGGGCCCCGCAGAGGAGGTGACTCGTGGCGAACGAACCTCTGCCCGTGCCGACCGGCGACCTGGTCCTCTATCAGACTCCCGGATGCGCTCGAGGAGCTCATCGAACTAGGAGCCGCCGCCCGCTTCCTTGAGCCTCCGGTCATCGAGGGCGAATCCCTTGACGATGTACTCGGCGATGCGCCGAGTCGCCCAGGTCCGGAACTGGGTGCCCCGCTGCGACTTGACCCGGTATCCGACGGAGATGATGACGTCGAGGTTGTAATGGGCTACGCCCCTGGTAACCGATCGGTCACGCTGAACTGTTGCAAAATTTGCAACAGTTGCTTCCTCCAGCAGTTCACCTCGGCGAACACGTTCCGGATGTGCCGGGACACCACCGACTTGTCGCGCTGGAAGAGGTCCGCCATCTGCTGGAGGGAGAGCCAGACGGTGTCGTCCTGCACCCGGACGTCGACGCGGGTCGTACCGTGGTCCGGCCCGCAAGCCCGACTTCGACTGTGACCGCCTCGCGACGGCCGTGCGCCCGGGCACGACGCCCCCGTGAACCGTGAAGCCCTCAGGCACGTCAGGCGCTGACCCCGCCCCCCGGGTACGCCGCCTGGCAGAACCCGTGATTGCAGTACCCCCGCGGGTTCCGGGCGAGGTACTGCTGGTGGTATGGCTCCGCGTAGTAGAACGGGCCGGCCTCCGTGATCTCCGTGACGATCGGGCCGTAGCCAGCCTTCGTCAGCTCCGCCTGGTACCGCTCGCGCGAGGCCTCCGCGGCCGTCCGCTGGGCCTCGTCGTGGACATAAATCGCGGACCGGTACTGCGTCCCGACGTCGCCGCCCTGTCGGTGCAGCTGCGTCGGGTCGTGGTTCTCCCAGAACACCTTGAGGAAGTCCTCGTAGCTCGCTTTCCCGGGGTCGTAGATGACGACCGCCGCCTCCGCGTGGCCGGTCAGCTGCGAGCACACCTCGTCGTACCACGGGTTCGGCGTGGGGCCGCCTGTGTACCCCACGAACGACGAATACACGCCCGGCACCTGCCAGAGGAACTTCTCTGCGCCCCAGAAGCAGCCCATGGCGAAGGTGGCACGTTCGAAACCTTCGGGCCACGGGCCCTCCAGCGGCGTCCCGAGCACGAGGTGGTTCCCGGAAACCGGTACCGGCTGCGCGCGCCCGGGCAGCGCTTCTTCGCGAGTCGGGATGGCCATCGGCTGGCGTCGGATATGGATAGGCATGCGAAACCCCCGGGGGAATGCGCCGCCGGTCACTCACTGGGGCGAACGGCGGGCGCGGGTTGCACCCTATTCTACGGTGTCCGCGACCCCGCCCGGCGTTTCACCCGGCCGCGCGGCGGAGGGCCCGCGATGCCTTCGAAACCGGCGGCCAAGCGCCGCCTTTACCGCCCGCCCGGTGGCCCAGCTCCCGTCCGGCGCCGATGATCCCCGTAGCGACCGAATTCTGTGCCCTTCCCAACAGTCCAGACGGGAAGGCAGCGTTACTATCATGCCGGCCCCGGACGGGGGCGTGGAGGATGCGGCTGTGTCGACCCCGATCGAGTTCACCGGCAACTACCAGGACCTTTCGACCGAGAACGGCTTCCAGTTCAAGTTCATCTGCGAACGCTGCCAGAACGGCTACATGAGCAGCTACCAGCAGAACAGGCTCGGGCTCGCCAGCGGCCTCATGCGCAGCGCCTCCAACTTCACCGGCGGCATGTTCGGCCGCGGCGCCGATTCTGCCTACGACATCCAGCAGGCCATCGGCGGCAAGCAGCACGACGGCGCCCTCAAGCGTGCCGTCGAAGAGATCCGGCCGCTCTTCAAGCAGTGCCGCCACTGCGGGGACTGGCGTTGCGAGCAGGTCTGCTGGAACACCTCCGCGAACATGTGCAAGGACTGCGCACCCATCGCCGAAGAGGTCGAGACCCGCGTCCGCGCCCAGTTCGTCGAGACGCAGGTCCAGAACGACACCTTCCTCGAAGAGAACGTCCGGATGTCGGCGAAGGGCAAGGAAGTCAACGCCAACTGCACGAGCTGCGGCGCCGAGACGCTCGGCAAGAAGTTCTGCCCCGAATGCGGCACCCGCACCGCCACCGCCGTCGCAGCCTTCTGCGGCGAATGCGGCGCGAAGTCGACGCCCGGCTCGAAGTTCTGCGCCGAGTGCGGCGCGAAGCTCACCGCCAGCTGAACCCGCGGGCCTGACGCCAGGCCCGCGGAGCGCTCGACCACGCCCCTACCGCACCAGCTCGTACAGCAACCCCGCCCCCGCGCCGCCGAGTACGATCCACGCGCTGTTCGGGTTGAACCGCACCAGCACCAACGCCGCGACCCCGAGCAGCGCCGCCTGGAACCAGTCGTCCAGCGCTTCCCGCCCCAGCGTCACGCACACGCTCGCCATCAGCGCCACCGCGGCCGCGTTCACCCCATCGAGGAACGGCGAGGCCCATGGCGACCGCCGCAGCCGGGGCACCAGCGGGTGCGTCAGCGCCACGAACAGGAACGATGGGAGGAAGATGCCGGCCGTGGCCGCGGCCGCGCCCGGTACGCCGTCGAGCACGTAGCCGATGAACGTCGCCGTCGTGAACACCGGCCCGGGCGTGAACTGCCCGACCGCGATCGCGTCCACGAGCTGCTCCTCCGTGAGCCAGCCGCGGCCCTCCACGAGGTCCGTCTCGATGAACGCGAGGAGCACGTACCCGCTGCCATACAGCACCGCGCCGATCTTGAGGAACACGAGGAACAGCTCGCCCAGGCTATACCCGGCCGGTGCCGCCGCCGCCCACCACCCGCCGGGGAGCAGCGGGATCGGCAGGAACGCACCCGCGGCCGCCCCTCCCCGTGGCCCCCACCGCCGCAGCAGCGTCCACCCGAGCAGCGCCAGCCCCGCTCCGATAATGATCACGAACTCCTGGACGTCGAACAGCGAGAGGACGACCGCTCCGGCCACGACCAGCAGCGTGGCCGGCCCCTTGATCACCGCGCCGCGTAGTCCCCAGACCGCCTGCACGATGATCGCCAGCACCACCGGCTGCGCGCCGAGGAGGATGCCCTCGCCCGCCGGCGTCGTGCCGTACTCCACGTAGGCCCAGGCCAGCGCGAGGACGATGGCCACCGCCGGCGCGATGAAGCACAACCCGCCGAGCCAGAGCCCTCGCCACCCGGCCCGCTGGTGGCCGAGGTGCATCGTCATCTCGGTCGAGTTCGGCCCGGGGATCAGGTTCGTCACGCCCAGCAGGTCCGCGAACTCCTGGTCCGTGACCCATCGCTTCTCGGCGACGAGCTCTCGCCGCATGAGCGCGATGTGCGCCGCCGGGCCGCCGAACGCGATCGCCCCCAGCCGCGCGAAATACCGCGCGACCTCGCCCGGGGAGCCGCGACTGGCCCGCGTCGTGCTCACGGCCCCCAGCCTGAACGCGAACGATGAACCGCGAAAGCCCCGCCGCGCTCAGGCCGTGATAGCGTCGACCTCGGCCAGCTCCTCGGGCGTGAGCCGCCACTCCACCGCCGCGGCGTTCTGCTCGATCTGCTCCGGCTGGGTCGCGCCCGCGATCACGCTGGGGACGTACGCCTTCGAAGCGAGCCAGCCCATCGCCAGCTCGAGCATCGTGTGGTCCCGCTCCCGCGCGAACGCCTCGAGCTTTTCGAGCATGTCCCAGTTCCGGTCGTTCACGAAGCGCGTCGCGCGGGGCCCCCAGGCAGCGAGGCGCGTGCCTTCGGGCATCGGCTCATCGCGCCGGTACTTGCCGGTCAGCAGGCCGCTCGCCAGCGGGAAGTACGGCAGGATGCCCACGCCGAACTTCTCGCATGCCGGCACGAGCTCGGCTTCGATGCCGCGGTTCACGAGGCTGTACTCGTTCTGCGCCGAGACGAACGGTGTCAGGTGGCCAATCCGCGCGACGTAGTGGCACTCCGCCGTCTGCCAGCCGCTGAAGTTCGAATGGCCGGTGTAGCGCACCTTGCCCGCCGCAACCAGGTCGTCCAGCGCGCGCATCGTCTCTTCGATCGGCGTCTTCGGGTCCGGCGTGTGCACCTGGTAGAGGTCGATGTAGTCGGTGTTCAGCCGCCGCAGCGAGTCCTCGCAGGCCTGCACGATGTACTTCCGCGAGGCGCCCGACTTGTACGGCCCCTCGCCCATCTTCATCCCGAACTTCGAGGCGACCACCACATCCTTGCGCCGCCCGCCGAGCGCGCGCCCGAGCAGCTCCTCCGACCGCCCCTGTCCGCCGTACACGTCCGCCGTGTCGAAGAGGTTGATCCCCACCTCGATCGCCTTGTCGACCACGGCCTGCGTCGCCTCCGCGTCGATGCGCATCCCGAAGTTGTTGCAGCCCAATCCGGCCACCGAGACCTGGAGCCCGGAGTTGCCGAGCGTGCGGTATTCCATGAAGAGGGTCCCCCGTCGTAGTCCGCGGAGTATCCCGGATCCGCCCCCCATTGTCAGCGGATAGCCGGCGGGCGCCTGAGCCCAGCGGAGCGCGGCGCCGGGGGCGAAGCCGTAGTCGCGGAGCATCGGCTCCGCGGCCCCAAGGATCATGCCCCGCGGTAGCCCGTCACCAACGCCCGGCGCCGCGAGGCCGGGAGCCCCGCGACCGCCCGCCTCGCCCGGATTGCCCTCGCCCCCGCTTCCATCTTCTCCTGACCCCACGAACGACATGGGGCTGTCCCGCTGCGCAGCGGTAGTCCGCCGAGCCCAGTCTCGGCGGAGCGTCTAAGCCCAACGCCTGCCACGCCCGGGGGCGAAGCCGTAGTCGCGGAGCATCGGCTCCGCGGCCCCAAGGATCATGCCCCGCGGTAGCCCGCCACCAACGCCCGGCGCCGCGAGGGCGGGAGCTCCGCGACCGCCCGGCTCGCCCCGGTATCGCTCCACCCAGCGCATCCTGTCCTGTCCCCCGCGCGAAAGACGAGACGGGGTGAGAGCCAGGCCAATCAGTAGCCCGACCATCAGGGAGGGCAGGTCCGCCCCTCCCGCTCCCGCCCCCGCGGCAGCCCCACCCCGCCCCGCGCGCCTACAACCCCCGCAGGAACTCGATCATCGCCGCATTCACCTCCGCCGGCCGCTCCTGCTGCGTCCAGTGTCCGCACCCCGGCAGCAGCACCGTCTTCCGCAGGTTCGGCAGATGCACCGGCAGGTCCGTCACCGTCTGCCGGTTCGCGATCACCCCGTCCCGCTCGCCCGCGATGAACAGTGCCGGCTGCATGATCTTCGCCCCGTGGAACGGCGCCATCAGCTCCCACGTCCTGTCCACGTTCCGGTACCAGTTCAGCCCGCCGCGGAACCCCGCCCGCTCGAACTCCGCCGTGTAGAAGTCCAGGTCCGCCTTCGTCACGAACGTCTCCCAGTCCTCGCCCGGGTCCACCGACCAGTCCAGGAACTTGCGGTCCTTCGGCATCTGCCGGAAGACGGTGCCCGCGGCCGGTTCGCCCGAAGCCGAGTAGAGGAACATCCGCTGCGACCGCCGCACGTCCGCCTCCAGCTCCGCCTCTGCCACGCCCGGCTCCTGGAAGTAGAGGATGTAGAAGAAGTTCTCGCCCGCCATCATCTTCATCCCGTCCGTCGGGCGGATGGACCCGCGCGGCGTGTACGGCACCGAAAGGCCGATCACCGCCCGGAAGATGTCGGGCCGCATAAGCGCCGAGTTCCACGCCACCGGCGCGCCCCAGTCGTGCCCCGCGATGACGGCCGTCTCCTCGCCGAGCGCCTGCACCAGGCCCACCATGTCCCCGGCGAGGTGCAGCTGCGTGTAGGCCGCGATGTCCTGCGGCGCCTCCGTCTGGCCGTAGCCCCGCTGGTCCGGCGCGACCACATGGAAGCCCGCGTCCGCGATCGCGGTGATCTGATGGCGCCAGGAGTACCAGGATTCCGGGAAGCCGTGGCAGAGCAGCACCAGCGGCCCTTCGCCGGCCTCCGCGATGTGCATCCGGATGCCGTTCGTCTCGACAAATCGATGAGTGATTTCCGTCATTAAGGATCCCCTCGTGAGTGTGGCGGGGATCCTACGGTAATCGCGGGGCCTGTGCAGCCGCCCCTCAGGGCGCGACCGGCTCGGCCTCGGGCTCCGGCGCGGGTTCGCCTTCGGCGCCCTTCTTCTTCATCTCCATGTGCTCCAGCCCCGCGATGCTGAAGCCGAGGTCACCCAGCTCGCAGAGGAAGCTGCAGTAGGTCAGCCGGAGCGCACTCGTGGACTTCGCCGGGAGGTAGCTGAGCTTGCAGCGCGTGCAGCGCGTCAGCCCGTGCAGCTCTTCGTTGCGGAGCGGCATCGGCGGCTGCGCCTGGCCTTCGTTGCGGTCGTCAGTCATTGTGCTCATAGCTCATCACCCTGCTCCCAGTATGCGCCACCTTCTCCTTACATGCTTGTACGTCATTCGGCAATGATTGGCGCAACCTTCACCTCCCGCTGAACCGCATTGGCATGGACCAAACAACACGCCAGCCTTGTTGTTGGCTGTTGGCTGTTGGCTGTTGGCTGTTGGCTGTCCGCTGTCCGCTCCCGGCGACACGCCAGCTCCCCTCGCCCGCGGCAGCGGGAGACACGATGGCAAAGGGCCAGGATGGCGGATGAAAATGGCTGCCTCGGTGGTGGCTGAAGGGCGTTCCCTTTCTGGTGCTTTGAGCCCGTGCGGGAGACTGCCCTGGGTGCTCGACTGAAG
>JADZEI010000091.1 GCA_020850615.1 Dehalococcoidia bacterium
CACGTCCGCCCGGTACTCCGGCGTGAACGACCGCCGTCGCCGGCGTCCCTTGCTCTCCGTTTCTGACATCCTTCTCCGACCTCCCCGGTCATCTTGGATGTCCGCCATTTCGGGGCAAGCCCACCACGCCCTCCCGGCGTGAACCGTGAATCGTGGACCGTGAATTGCTCAGCCACCCCGGCCAATGCCCCACTTCCCCAATGGCACGCATTGAAAGACGTTTTCTTAACAAACCTTGCGCCGGTATAGCTTGTGACCTGCATCACAGTTATCATCCCCGGGACTTCGCCGGATCACAGGTGCACCCCCATTGCACGCCGCCGGTGGAAACGCTCACTCGACCAGGAGCCTGGAAAGCTCGGTTTCGCCACCCAGGGGGAAACCACTAAGCACCACCAGCACCGGCATTCCGTAGTTGCCGGGATAGTGACCTGAGGAGGAGAGGAGCACGGTAGAGGCAGGAACCAGCTGCCACCCGGGACCGTCCCGGCGCTACCTGGCTTGAATTCCGCGTATGGGTACTGAGGGCACACGGGCGCGCTCGCACGCGCATGCACACCGCCGCCGCAGGATGGCCGTCCACTTCGTCGTGGTTGCCGTCGCCCTCTTCTCGGTCGCCTTCGCGGCCCGCTTCCCCGAAACCTCGCCCGCCTCCGGCACCGGCCTCAACACACCCACGTTCGCTCTCTCCGGCATCACCGGCGGCGAATCCGGGCGGGCCGTCACCTACTTCCGGCCCGGCACGAGCCAGCAGACCCGTGAATCCGTCGCCGCCATCATCACCACGAACGAAGTCGAAAGCGTGCGTGCCGCGGGCGGTGTTTCGCCTGTCTCCGCGTTCTCCTCGGGCGTCGCCGCAGCTGCTGCGACCGGCACCGAACAGGGCGCCGGCATCCAGCCGCTCGCCGACATCGTGGATCCCCTGAAGCCGTTCGTGCTCTACACGGCCCAGCCCGGCGACAGCCCCGCCTACATCGCCGAGCGCTTCGGCATCGAAGCCGGCACCCTCCTCGACAACAACCCGACCATCGAGGGCGACCTCCTCCTCGTCGGCCAGGAAGTCGTGGTCCCGCGCAAGGACGGCATCCTCTATAAGGTGGGCTTCGGCGACACCGTCGATTCGATCGTCGCGCAGTACGACAACATCACCTCCGGCACGGTCGTCGACTATCGCCCGAACGCGATCACGGACCCGAAGAGCCTCGAGTCCGGGCGCTACCTGCTCCTCGTGGGCGCGACGAAGAAGCCGCCGCCACCGCCCGAGCCCGAGCCGGTCGTCCCGTCCACCCCGAGCAGCGGGAGCGGCAGCTCCGGCGGCGGCAGCACGCCCACGGGCGGCGCCCCGGCCCCCGGCGGCGCGGGCCGCTTCAACTACCCGCTCTCGCGCTGGCACGGCGTGAGCGATCCTTTCGGCACCTATCGCGGCGTCGGCCGCATCCACGAAGGCATCGACCTCGACCTCTGGGGCATGCACCACTCGACGGTCTTCGCCGCCTGCACGGGTGTCGTCGCGAAGGTGGAGTACCTGACCTATTCCTACGGCTACCACGTGATCATCGATTGCGGCGGCGGCTGGACCACGCTCTACGCGCACTTCGACCGGATCGACGTCGTGGCTGGCCAGCAGGTCAGCGGCGGCACCCCGCTCGGCATCTCCGGCCTCACCGGCTACACCACCGGCGAGCACCTCCACTTCGAGATCCGCATCAACGGCGCCCCGGTGAACCCCGCGAACTACCTGGGGTTCTGAGTAGCCAGGCGCCGCAGGCGTAGCCGCGGAGCATTGCTCCGCGGGACTGGCTTACCCTGTCCCACCGACAGGCCACCACGTCCCGGCGCTGCGAGGGCGGGAGCTCCGCGACCGCCCGGCTCGCGGAGCGACGCGCGTGCCCCCGGTACGGGCGGAATCGCACGCTGCCGCGGCCCGGCTGATCCTGGTTCGCGACGGTGCCTTCGATGCGGCACCCGTTTGGCTGACGCGCCGCCGAGGCAGGGCTCGGCAGACTACCGCGCTACGCGCTCGGGCGCCGCAGGCGTAGCCGCGCCCCTCGTGGGCGCTGGCGCCAGCCAAATGGATGCACCGCGGCAGCCACCAACGGAGGGCGGGAGCCCTGCGACCGCCCGGCTCGCGGAGCGACGCGCGTGCCCCCGGGTGCGGGCGGAATCGCACGCTGCCGCGGGGCGGCCGGGCCAGCTGCGCGGCCCGTCTGTCCGGGTTCGCGGCCATTCCTTCGATGCCACAGCCGTTGGGCTTAGACGTTCGTGCCCACAAGGGGCACCGGCTACACCCGATGGGCTGGGCTCGGCGGACTACCGCTCCTCTGGGTGGGCCGCGCCCCTGCCCGCCACCCTCCGCCCTACCCCGGCAGCGCCTCGAGCGCGCGCGTCAGCTTCGCCTTTGCCTGCTCGGCCACGTCGTGGATCGCCGGGTTCTGGACGATGCCCATCGCCGCGCCCGGGTCCATCGCTTCCACGATCGTCTCGCCGCCATGCGCCCGGACGACCACGTTGCAGGGCAGGAGCAGGCCCACCTCCGGCTCGGCCGTCAGCGCCTGGTTCGCGAGCACCGGGTTGCAGGCGCCGAGGATCACATACGGCTCCCGCGTCACCCCGAGCTTCTTCTCCAGCGTCGCCTTCACGTCGATCTCCGTCAGGACGCCGAATCCCTCGGCCATCAACGCCTCCCGCACGCGCGCGACCGCGTCGTCGTAGCCCAGCGCCAGCGTCCGCCGGATGCCATACGTCCGTTGTTCCACAGCAGTCATGTAGATACCCCCTTGGGGTATAGTACCGGCCGGAGGCGCGAGTGGGTAGGCCCGAGGTGAATTCACGTTTCACGATTCACGCCGGGGCGACCGGTGTCGCCGAAGGGGCCGCCGGCGACCCTCGGGGCACGCCGACCCGCGCAGAGGGGTAGTCTGCCGAGCCCTGCCTCGGCCCACTGGGTGTAGCCCGGTGCCCCTTGTGGGCACGAGCGTCTAAGCCCAGCGGATGCCGCATCGAAGGCACCGTCGCGAACCAGGACAGTCGGGGCCGCGCAGCTGCCCCGGCCGTCGCTCGTCAGTGGCGCGACCGGCCGAGGGAGCGCTCCGCCGCACCCCGGCACCGCCGTCCCGCGCCAGCGCGCGACGCCACGCCCGCGACGCGCGTCGCGCCACGAGCCGGCCGGTCGCTCCGCTCCCGCCCTCGCAGACCCGGACGCTGGTGGCCTGGCGGTGTCACATCCGTGGGCTTCCGCTCAGGGCCCACCAGGGGCCCGGGCCACGACAGCCGACAGCCGACAGCCCTAAAACCCGTTCGTCCCGTCCGTGAACCGCATCCCGTCCACCAGCACTCCGCCCGCCGACATCTCCCAGTGCAGGTGCGCGCCCGTGGAGAGGCCCGTGTTGCCGACGTAGCCGATGAGGTCGCCCTGCTGGACGAACTGGCCCTCGGCGACCGAGAAGGCGCTCATGTGGGCGTACCCGGAGAACAGTCCGCCGCCGTGGTCGACGACCACCATGTTGCCGCGCAGCCGCAGCTCCCGGGCGAGCACCACCCGGCCCGTGTTCGTCGCGTATACGGGCGTCCCTTCGGCGGCGCCGATGTCCGTGCCGCCGTGGTGCCCGGAGGGCTCGCTGCCGTTGTACGACCGCTGTTCGCCAAACCGCGTGGTCAGCGCCCCCGCGGTCGGCACGGCCCACGGGCCCGTCCACAGCTTCTGCGGTGTGACCTTCGCGTACACGGAGTTCAGCAGCTCCAGCTCGTCGGCGCCGACCCGAGGGTCCAGCAGCCCCGTCTGCGATTCGGGCACATCGATCGCGTCGACCGTCCACTGCGCCGAGATCACGCTAATCGTCTCGTCGACGTGCCCCTGGGAGCCGTTCGAAAGCACGAAGTCGACCCGCAGCGGGTGGTCGCCCGGCGCGTCCTCCGCGTCGACCGGCACGAACGTGTAGAGGCTCTGGCTGCCCTGCGCGAGCGGGAACGTCCGCCCGAGGAACTGCACGTTGCCGCCGGTCACTTCGCCCACGACCGACACGAGCACCGCCCCCGCCTGGTAGACCGTCGTCGCCGAGAGGATCAGCTCCGGAGGAGGGATCGGCGTGGAGGTGGGCGTCGGGCTGGCGTTGGCCACGCTCGTGTGCGAGGGGCTGTTGAACACCAGCTTCGCGTCGCCGTCGCCGCCGCCCCCACAGGCACTGGCGAGGGCCACGATAAAGGCCCCGAGGATAAGCCCGGCAGCTCCGCGCATCCCGTAAGAGTGCGTCAGCGTGCGGGAACGCGGAAGCCGCGAAAAAGTCGCCTTTCGCCGGCGAAACCCGAAGGTGACAGCTGCGGGATAACCGCATACGCGCACCGGGACGTGACTCAAGTGTCGTATGAAGCGGCCGAATATCACCATGTGGACAAGAGGCGGTGAGCCGGGGCGACACGCCGCACTCTCCGGGTCAGGCCCTTCCCGGCTCATCCGCCCATCCCACACGGGTGCACAATAGGCGCGCTCGCCATTGCGAGCGGGGGAGCCCGGTGGACCTCAAGGCCACGAAGTACGCGGTGGCGGACCGTATCGCCACGCTCACGCTGAACCGCCCGCACCGCATGAACGCCTGGACCGGCCGGATGCACACCGAGTACCGCTGGTGCCTCGCCGAGGCCGACCGCGACCCCGCGGTGCGCGTCATCGTCGTCACCGGCGAAGGGCGGGCGTTCTGTGCCGGCGCCGACGCGGCCGCGCTCGAAGGGCACATCGCGAAGGGCGCCTACGACCCTGGCACGCCGGACGAGCTGTCCCTGCCGGGCTACGGCTTCCGCCCCGAGTTCGACCACGACTTCGCCTACCAGTTCGGGCTCTCGAAGCCGGTCATCGCGGCGGTGAACGGCGCGGCGGCGGGCGTCGGCCTCGCCATCGTCTGCTACGCCGACCTGCGGTTCGCGGCGAAAGGGGCCAAGCTCACGACCGCGCACGCGAAGCTCGGCCTCCCCGCCGAGTTCGGCCTCTCGTGGATTCTCCCGCGGATCGTCGGGCTCACCCACGCGAACGACCTGCTCCTGTCCAGCCGCGTCGTCCTCGCCGAAGAGGCCGCGGGCATGGGCCTCTTCAACGGCGTGTTCGAACCAGACGAGCTCCTGCCGCGCACCTACGACTACGCCCGGATGCTCGCGGACCGGGTCTCGCCCGCCTCGCTCCGCGCCACCCGCCAGCAGGTCGCGCTCGACCTCCACCGCGACGTCGGCGCGGCGGTCGAAGACAGCAACGCGCGCCTGCGGGAGATGATGACCGGCCCCGAATACCGCGAGGGCGTCCGCGCCTTCCTCGAAAAGCGCCCGCCGAACTTCTGACCCCATCGACAATCGGTCATCGGCAATCGACAATCGCGGTATGCCGGTGAGCGAAGCAACGTACCGCCAGCTTTCTCTCGAAGACGACGACACGGTCTGGGAACTCGTGTGCGGCCGGCTCCGGGAGAAACCACCGATGACGCAGGCCCACGGGGACATCAGCTTCTACCTGGGGGTGTTGCTGCAGAACGCACTGCCCCGAAACCGGTATCGCGTGCTCGCCAACCACGCCCGGCTGCGGACGTCGCAGGGCACCTTCTACGTCCCGGACATCGCCGTCATCCCTGCGAGTGCGTTGCTGCCGATGGACCAGCGCGTGCAGGAGCTGGACGAGTACGCCGTGCCCCTGCCGCTTGTGGTCGAAGTCTGGTCGCCGTCCACGGGGCGATACGACGTGCGGGAGAAGCTCCCGGCCTACCGCGAACGTGGCGACGGCGAGATCTGGCTCGTCCACCCCATCGAGCGCACGCTCCGCGCCTGGCGCCGGCAGGGCGACGGCTCGTACACCGAAACCACCTATGGCGCCGATGCGACCGTCGAACCAGCCACCCTCCCCGGCGTCCGCATCGAGCTCGCCCAGCTGTTCGAGTGACCCGCCCCACCCAATCGGCAATCGACAATCGGCAATCGACAATCACCCCACCCGCTCTTACCCAACCCCGCCAGCCGCCTACCCCTACACCCGCTCCACCACCCCGCTCGATTCGAACTCGCCCTCTTCGATGTTCGCTTTCACGATCAGGAGCAGCGCGGGCGAGGGGTCGACCCCGTGGCCGTCCTTCGCGTGCCCGGCGGCGAGCTGGAGCAGCTCCTCTTCGTTCTCGGCGACGAGGATGTGGCCGCAGCCGGAGGTCGGGTTGATCTTCCCGCAGTCAAGGAATTTGGACATCGCGCAGGCTCCCGGCCTCGTTTGGTCGCGCCAGCATATGCGGCCCTTTTCCTCCGCTACGTGAACTGCGTCTCACAGCGGGGCTTGACTCACCGCTGGATCGGCCCCGTGTCCACCACCTCGAACGCGCTTCCCGGCACCGTCTTGAGCTGGGCCAGGTCGTCGTCGTCCCAGCGCGGGTCCGTCGCCCCCGAGATGAACCAGTCCGAGCCGTTGTCCGCCACGATCATCCCGTACACCTTCAGCGCCTCCAGGATCACCCGGGTCTGGCCGGTGTACCCGGAGGTGTCGAAGTCGGCGCGCAGCCGGAGCCGCAGCCCCATTGGCGCGTAGTTCGGGTTCGTCGAGGAGCTCGCGAAGTGGGTCGCGGGCGCGATGTAGCCCCGCTGCGTCTTGCTCACCGTGAACCGCAGCGCGTGCGTGATCTCGCCCGCCGCCACCTCGTCGTACCGCACCAGTCCGGGCAGGATCGGCAGCCCCGCCGCGTCGGCCGAGGTCCACCCGGCCGGCCGCAGCGCGTTCGAGCGCAGGTCGAACACCGCGCCGGAATCGCCGCTCCAGCCCGTCGGCGTCTTGAACGCGCGGTAGAGCTCGTACAGCTTGCACGTCCCCTGCTGGAGCACGAGCACGTGCCGGTCGCCCGTCGCCGAAGCGCCGCCCTCGACCGGCGCGGTGGGCGGCACCGGGTACGGGCCCGGGTCGCTTTCGTCGCCATAGGCCGTGAAGGTGATGGGCACCAGTGGCTGGCTCTCCGGCACCACCACGTAGGGGATGCCGTAGGCCGGGTTCTCGCCGAAGTCCGGGTGCAGCTTCGTCCGCCCGGCGTTGATCGCAGCGATGTAGTTCGCCGAGTTCGCGTGCACCGGGTACCCGGAGATGTCGGTGTTCCAGGCGTTGTTCGCGGGGAATACGGGGCAGCCAGCCAGCATCGTCGTGTACGCGCCGCCGGGTACCGTGGCTGTGGGCGTGGCCGTCTTCGTCGGGGTGGCGGTCGCCGTCTTCGTTGGTGTAGGCGTGGCGGTTTTGGTCGGTGTCGGCGTTGAGGTCTTCGTCGCTGTTGGCGTGGCGGTCTTCGTTGCCGTGGCCGTCCTGCCGCGGCGGCCCCCGGAGCTCGTCGCGGTCGCAGTCGCGCCCTTGCACGCCGCGCTGATCGTCGTCGCGTCCACGCGCGTGACCGCGAGCTCCGTGCCGGCGCAGGTGACGCGCACCTGGTCGCCCGCCCGCAAGGGGGCATCGCTCGATGCGGCGAAGGCGGCCACGCCGCCGAGGGCAGCCAGCGCCGCGCCCGCGACCAACCCGGGAATCCAGCTCCTGCGCATGCGCCAACCTCCGCGGCCGGGGATACCTCTCTCGCTGGTCACAGTCGTCGCTCCCGCGTGGCGCAGCGAGTGGCGGCCGGTGTCCCCTGCGTGACGAGTGGGTTGGCCGCAGTCTCGCGGCGACGGCCGAACGGCGGTACGATTTTTCGTTATGGGACGCCGCAAAAGCCGTAAAGCGGAACGCCGCCAGGCCGCGCGCGGCGGCGCGCCCGAGGCGAAGCCCGCAGACCCGCCGCTCTTTCTCGGCCGCACGTACGAACAGCTCTTCGGCGACGACGCCGGCGACGACTGGGGCGGCCCGCGGTCGCTCTCCCCACTCCCCCGGGCGGCCGCCACCTGCGGGAACTGCCACGAGTTCGTCGAAGACGCGGAAGGCGGACGCGGCACCTGCCTCCACCCCGGCAGCGGCGTGCTCGCCCCCTGGACCGACACCGAGGCCTGTCCCTTCTTCGAAGGGCGCCGCGTCCGCGCCATGGACCCGCGCCGCGAACGGTGGTGACTTTCCCTGCCGGCGCGCCTGCCGATGCTATGATCAGCGTCCATGTCCCGAACCGCAGGCCCGGCTGAGTCCCCCGAAAACGATGCGCCGATCGACGGCGAATACCTGCCCGCGCCCGAAGAGACGGTCCTCCGCATGCGCCAGGCAATCCTCGGCGGCGAGCACTGGTTCGAGGCGCTGCTCGACGCGGTCGCGCGCTGGCGCCTGCCCGTCGAGCGCATGGGCGACCGCACCTACACCTACCTGGTCGGCGGCGAAGCCTTCGACTGGCTCCTGCTCGCCGAACGCCTGCTCTCGGCCCTGCCCGATGTCGTCCCCTCGCGCGAATGCGAGGAGCTCCTCTTCCACGGGCGCTGGCCGCTCGAGCTGGAGGACGACGAGTTCGCCGCCCGCATCGGCCCGGCCAAGCACAGCGCGCACCTGAACTACCTCTACGGCGTGCTCGTGGAAGAAGCGCTCCAGCTCAGCGTCGAAGAGGAGATCCATAAGGAAAACCGCCACCGCGCCTGGGGCCACGACCCGCGCTCCGACGAGAACATGTACCAGCGTGTCTACGGCAAGACGCGCGAGGACCTCCTCGCCCAGTACTACGTCGAAACCGGCCACCTCATCCGCGAAGCCTGCGAGCTCTCCCAGTACCGTGCGCTCACCTACTGGCTGTTCAAGACGCGCCTGAAGCTGCAGGACAAAGCGCGCGTCGCCAGCGACACTCGCCGGGGGCTCGCGCAGCTCACGCGCATGGAGCTCGCCGTCAGCGAACGGCGGCGCGGCGCAGTGCTCGGTGAGGCCGACTTCGCCGCCCGCTTCGCCTCTGCCTGAAACCGTCTGTCTACCGGGATTGCAGGGGATCTCCCTAAAGCCGCCGCTCTACCCGCCGGATACTGTGAAAGGGTTCCGTTAGGGAAAGCATGCCCGCATAGCGCATACATGCAGCGGGAAGCGTATCGTTGCGTCCGGAGGTCAGATATGAGTCGCAGCAAAGGTGTTGAATACGTCGTCCCGGCTGAGTGGCTCCGCGGGGAGGCCGGCGAAGAGCCCGGTCGCGCCGGCGGAGCCGTTGGCCTGAAAGAACGCGAGAACATCCACACCCGTTCGCCCTTCCTGCTCCCCGGGGACCCGGAGGGCCGGTACACCAACGCCGAAGGCCCGGGGCTCAGCGACCAGAACCAGCGCTAGCCGCCCCCGCCTTCCTGCTCGAGCGGACCCTATGGGACCACGAACGTCGCCGCGTTATCGTTCCAGTGGAAGAGCGTTTCCCATTCCGGACCCGTCGCGAAGATACCCACCTTGACCACGTACGTGCCCGGGGCGGCGCCCGCCGGTGGTGTCCACGTGACGTTGAACGCCCGCTCCTCCTTCGCATTCAATGACGCGCCGTTGAAGTACTGCTGATTGACCCGGGTGCCGGGCGGCCCGTAGACCTCGATGTCCACCACGACCAGGTCCGTCTGCTCCGCGGTCACCCGTGCCGTGATGTTCGCCTTGCCGCCCGAATAGACGGCCGTCGCGCTCGTCGCGAACTGGTTCTGCCCGACGGGCGAGAGCCCATCGCGCGCGAGCTGCGGCAACCGCACCTTGAACGGCCGCGCGGTCTGTTGCTGCGCGTCCGCCTGCTTGCTGCCCTGCCAGGCCGGCAGCAGCGCCCCGCCCGCGACGGCAAGCACCGCAAGTGCGCCGCCAACCGCCAGCCGCACCGTTCGTGAATCTGCGTACTTCACACTGTTACGGTCGGCACGACCGGCCCGCTGGCACAGCGTCGCCGGCTTTCAGATCCCCTGCGCCAGCTCCGCGAGCCCTTCGTCCATCACGATCCGGCGGTAGGTCTCGGCGTAGTCGAACGGCTGCGATGCGGCCTGCATCCGCGCCATCTCCGCCCCGAACTGGACCATGTCCTCGCCGAACTGGCTCGGGTGCGCGCGCATCGCCTCCATCTTCAGCTCGATCGTCGGCGTGATGTCGACCCAGAAGTTCGACTGCGCGCTCGACCCGAGCCAGAGTTGCTTCACGTTGTGCGGCTCCAGGCCGTCCGCCAGCAGCTCCGGGAAGGTCAGCCGGTCGCGCGCGCTGGGGAACATCGCGTCGATCGCGGCGTCCCCGGCGGCGCGGTGGTCCGGGTGGTTCGGGTAGACGCCGCCGAAGAACCGCGTCTCCGGGTCGAACGTCATCAGCACCTCCGGGCGGTAGCGCCGGAGCAGCCGCGTGATGTCGCGCCGCAGCCCGAGCGTGGGCTCCAGGTAGCCGTCTTCGTAGCCGAGGAAGAGGCACGCCCGGACGCCGAGGATCCGCGCCGCCGCGCGCTGCTCCGCCTCCCGGATCTCGGTCAGGCGGCTCGGCGTCATCTCCGGGTCGGCGCTGCCCTTGTCCCCCTTCGTCACGATCACGTACGTCACGTCGGCGCCCGCCTGCGTCCACTTCGCCACCGTCCCGGCGAAGAGGAACTCGGTGTCATCGGGATGCGCGACGACGCACATCGCCGAGGCCGGGACGTATTCGTTTGCCATGGGCATCGCGGGGGACTCCAGGAGGCGGTCTGCCGGCTATTGTGCGGCCCCCGCCACCCCACCCGCCACCCGCGCCGGGGCCGAAAGACCCTTTGCGGAGGGCCCAAACGGCCCACTCAACGCCCCGCTGCTATGGCCACAATGCGGTATTCGAACGGCCCCCGGCACGCCCAACCGGGTGCCTGGAGCGCCACGTGCGGCCCCCGGCCCGGCGACACCCCGCCGGGCAGCGCCGTCACGCTGGCGATTGTGTCCTCCCCTTCGCCCGCCGGGAGAGGGGGTGAGGGCGGAGCGTTAGCAGAATCGAGGCACAGGCAGTGGATACACCGAGCTTTGCCCCGCGGCCGGGAGATCTCCTGGTCTCCCGCACCGACCGCTTCATCGGGCACGTCATCAGCATCGAACCGCAGTCATTGACCGTGCAGGGCCGCGGCCGCGTCATCCTCGTGCCGCAGGACCGCATCCGGGTCCAGGTCGGCAGCACCTGGGTGCTCGACTGCGAGCCCGAGTCCATCGAGCTCGCCGTTGGCGGCACATCCATGCCGGCCGCGGCCATCCCCTGCGGCGATCGGGCACGGGAGATGCCGCAGCTCACGGTCTAGCGCGGCCCGCCCGTTGGTCGCGACCGCCGCCCGCAGTGCCCCGCGTCAGGCGGTCGCGGCCTCGGGCTCCCGCACGCCCGTGCCGAGGAACTCGAGCAGCGCGGCGTTGTACTCCTGCGGGTACTCCACGTAGCCCACGTGGCCGCCCTCCAGCTCGAGCACCTTCGCACCGCCGATCTTGCTCGCGAGCTGCTTTGTCAGCCGCGCGGGGAAGAGAAGGTCGTCCTTTGCGGCGATGACCAGCGCCTCCTGCTTGATGCTGCCCAGCCGGTCGCGCGCGTCGAATTCGATCGCGGCGCGCGCCTGGCGGATGAAGGCGTGGTCCTGCTGCGCGTACGGGTTGCTCGCCGAGCTCAGGACCGCGCGCTCGTACCGGTCCTCGTCGTCCAGCAGGCCGGGACTATAAAGATAGGGCGACGTGAACCGCACCACCTGTTCGCGGCTCATGTTCGAACGGCGTGCGTCGATCCAGGTGCGCACCACCGTGCGCCCATAGCCATCGAGCGCCGCCGCCGACCCGAGCAGGACCAGCTTCTGGACGCGCTTCGGGTGCGCGATCGCCAGTTCCTGGGCGATGAACCCGCCCATACCCACGCCCAGCACGTGCGCGCTTTCAACGCCCAGCGCGTCGAGCAGCGCGGCCGCGTCCTGGGCCATCGCCGCAATGCTGTACGGCCGGTCCGGCGCGCTCGAACGGCCCGCGCCGCGGTTGTCGAAGGCGATGACGCGGAAGTGCTTCGCCAGCTCCGGCACCTGGAGCGCCCAGGACTGCAGGTCCCCCCCTAGGTCATTGATAAGGAGGAGCGCGTCGCCCTTCCCGGCCTCTTCGTAGTAGGTGGTGATGTCGCGGATGGCTGCGGTCGGCATGGGAGCTCCTGGGTAGGCGCGCGGTATCGGGCGCGGCGGCCCGCGCCGATCCTACTCGACGCTCCGCCAACATTCGAACCGGGCAAACCCCGGATGCCGCGCTCCCTGGCGTCCGCCCGAAAGCCGCGAATTGCCGGTCGCGACAGGCCGTTGTGCGCGTTTCGGGAACGTGAAAATCCGGGATTCCCCCTAACGACAGGGTTTCGGGACGGTTGCTCCAATGCGGGAAACGGGTGGTATAGTGACCTCCCCCGGCGCACGCGGGGTGCTGTTGCCGGCCGGCAACAGGTGGCGCCGAGGAGTCCGTGTCGCCCCGTGCCTATCCTGTGAGCACAAGGACGGTCGGGTTTGACCGAACCTCTCCAGGTTGGCCAGTTCGCGATTGTCGATCACGAACCGGTTGACCGCGGTCCCAATGCCGGGGTGTTCCTGGGCAAGGGACCGGCCGACGACCGCGCAGAGTTGTACATCGTGGCTGAGGGCACCACGCCGGCCGGCGAGGCGTTCGCGGGTCACGTCGTCTCGGGCGCCGGCAACGCCTGGAACACGCTCGATATGAGCCTCACCGGCGCCCTCCGCCGGGTCTTCACCGACGCCGACCGCTCCCTTCGTGACTGGAACCGCAAGAGCATCGCCCAGCACCGCGTCAGCATCGGCATGAGCTGCTTCGGCCGCCGCGGCGCCCAGGCCGTCGTCGCCCAGGTTGGCCCCTCGGTCGTCTACCACCGCAGCGGCGACGAAGTGGCGGTCTACCTGCCCGATGAGGCGCACGGCCGCCCGCTCGGCCTTGGCGGCGAACCCGAGGCGCAGCTCCGCCGCATCGAATTCGCCGCCGGCGACCGCCTTCTCATGCTCTCCACCCCAGCCATCCGCGAGCTCGACGACGAGCTCATCGGCGGCATCCTCGGCCTCGAGGAAGACAAGATCCTCGCCGAGCTCTACCACCGCATCCAGCACCTCAAGAACGTCACCGTGGTGCTCGTGACCCGGCGCGGGGCTAGCACCGCCCGCCGCGAACCGCAGCTCCCCGCAGACGAGCCCGCCGAAGAGGAGTACGTCATCGGCGAGGCCGCGCCCGAGCCGCCCGCCTTCGTCTCCCCGCGCGCCGAGCAGGTCATCGACAACACGCCGCGCAACTCCTACCAGCCCAGCCTCTTCATCGAAGCGCACGAAGAGGACGGCGTCTCCGCTGCCCGCCGCCGCCTCGTCGACGTCACCCAGCGCGCGCGCGCCGCTGTCGCCCCCGCCGTTGCGGGCGAGGAGCTCGACGCGATACCCGCGCCGCTCCAGCGCGCCTCCGGCGACAACACGCTCGCGGCGCTCGCCGCTGAACGCCGCGCCCGGGCCGCACTCGCCGTCGCCGCGGCCGCGGCCGGCCACCGCCGCCACAACGGCGGCAGCGTGACCACCTTCGACGAGCCCGCCAGCGCCGACGCTCGCCGCCGCCACCAGCGGCGCGACAGCTTCACCCGCGGCCTCGTCCGCGAAGAGCTCCCCGCCGCGCCCGACCCGCACGTCCTCGATGTCCCGCTCGCCAGCGAAATCGCCGACGACCTCCGCGCCCGCTCGTCCGTGGCCGCGCCCGTCGCCGAGACGATCGCCGGCGAGAACGCGGCCGCCATCAACACCGGCGGCTCGCTGGTGAAGGTCCGCGGCCAGATGACCGGCCGCTGGAAGGGCGACGGTTCGCTCTCGCGGCGCCGCCCGACGGCCCACGGCCACAGCGCCCCCACCTGGCTGATCATCGTCGTCGGGCTGGGCATCCTCCTCGCGCTCGTCGGCGCGATCACGGTGCCGGGCCTGCTCAGCGGCGACGATGCGAACGCCTACGCCGAGCTCATCGACGACGCCCGCTACAAGATCGTGACCGCAGAGGCGAACCCGGACCCGGCCATCCGCCGGGCCGAGCTCACCGACGCCCAGGCCATGCTCCTGGAGGCGAAGGAAGCGCCCAA
Organism: Dehalococcoidia bacterium; assembly: GCA_020850615.1. Classification (GTDB taxonomy): domain Bacteria; phylum Chloroflexota; class Dehalococcoidia; order Tepidiformales; family Tepidiformaceae; genus JADZEI01. The sequence goes on from JADZEI010000091.1 coordinate 13,955, forward strand.
CGCCGGCCCCGAAGCCGACCAGCTCATCGCCGAAGTCGCCGCCGCCCTCGCCGGGATGGACGCTGTCCGCACGCCCACCGCGGTCGAAGTCGTCGCCAGCCTCGAACAGTTCGGCGAAAAGCCGGTTACGGCCGCCCGCCTCGCCGTCGGCGGCGAGTCCGCCTACATCCTCGACAGCAGCTCGAACCAGGTCATCACCGTCGCCATCGCCACCGGCGAACGGAAGGCGGTCTACGGCGAGGACAAGGAAGCGAAGCGAGCCCGCCCCGTCGCCATCGCCTACCTCGACACCCAGGACCTCGGCCAGCCCCTGCTCCTCGTCGCCGATAGCGGCCGCGCGCTCTGGGGTATCCAGCCGGACGGCCAGGTCCGCAGCATCGAGTTCGCCGCGCCGTCGAACCTCACGGTCACGGACATCGCCGTCAGCGGGCGCGACCTCTACGTGCTCGATGCGGCCGCGTCCACCGTCTACCGCTTCGCCCCCGGCGATTCCGGGTTCAACGCCGCACCGCAGAAGGTGCTCGACACGCCGGACCTCGCCGCCGCCCGCCGCCTCAACGTCGAACAGGAGATCCTCACCGCCGACGCCGACGGCACGATCCGGCGGTTCGCCGGGCAGGTCGTCCTCGCGCTTTCCGAGGCGGGGATCAACAAGCGGCTCGTCGCGGCCCAGCTCCCGCAGCCTGTGGGCAAGGGCGGCGACATCGCCGTGCTGGACCCCGCGAACGACCGGATCGTCGTCTTCCGCAGCGACGGCGCCTTCTCGCACCAGTTCAAGCACAAGGACTTCACCGCCACCACGGCCCTGCGCATGATGCCGGACGGCACCGCCTTCACCTTCAGCGGCGGCAAGCTCCTCCGCGTCATTTTCTAGCCGACCTTCGACCCGAAAGGCCCGTCCCGTGCCGCCCGGCCGGGCCTGACGCGCGCCCGCCGCCCGGGCATACTGGATAGACCGATGTCGCTGCGAACCACCGCCGCCACGCCGCACACCCAGCGCCCCGGCCCTCGCGCAGCCGGCTGCTGCGTGCCGTGCTCTGGGCTGCCGGCGGCATATTCGTGGCCCTCGGCACGCTCGGGGTGTTCTTGCCCCTGCTCCCGGGCACGCCGTTCTTCCTCCTGGCCGCGGCCTGCTTCGGGAAGAGCTCGCCTCGCGCCTACCGCTGGCTCACGACCAACCGCTGGTTCGGCCGCCACCTGGAGCACTACCGCGACGACCGCGGCGCCACCGTCCCGGCGAAGGTGTTCTCCATCGGCACGCTCTGGCTCGGCATCGGCGGCAGCGCCTACCTCTTCCGCGATACCACCTGGGTGGCGGTCGTCCTCGCGGTCGTCGCCGTCGCCGTCACGGTCTATCTCGTCCGCCTCCGCACCGTCCACGGCTAAGGCAGCCCGCCCCGCTTCTTGCCGATGGATCGACTCGCTGCCAGAATCGCCCCACGCGGCGCTTGCCGCAGAGGAGCAAGACATGGGCTTCAAAGTCGAAACGGGCCTCTACGCGGGCCGGCTGGAAGACGCCGCCGCCGCTGCGGTCCGCGCCGAAGAGCTCGGCTACGACGGCCTGAACACGGCCGAGACCTCGCACGATAGCTTCCTGCCGCTGGTCATCGCGGCAGAGCACACCAGCCGCATCTCGATCGGCACCTCCGTCGCCATCGCCTTCCCGCGCAGCCCCATGGTCACCGCTATGATCGCCTGGGACCTCCAGCGCTACAGCAAGGGCCGCTTCATCCTCGGCCTCGGCACGCAGGTGAAGGGCCATAACCAGCGCCGCTTCAGCGTCCCGTGGTCGCCGCCGGCGCCGCGCATCAAGGAGTACATTGAGTCGCTCAAGGCCATCTGGCGCAGCTTCCAGACCGGCGAGAAGCTCGACTACGTGGGCGAGCACTACTCCTTCACGCTCATGACGCCGAACTTCAATCCCGGCCCCATCGATCACCCCCACGTCCCCGTGCACATGGCCGCCGTGAACGAGCACAACGCCCGCGTCGCCGGCGAAGTGGCCGATGGCATCAAGCTCCACGGCTTCAACACCATGAAGTACACCCGCGACGTCATCCTCCCGCAGGTGATGAAGGGCCTCGAAAAGAGCGGCCGCACCCGCGACCAGTTCGAAGTCTGCGGCGGCGGCTTCCTCGCCACCGGCAAGACCTGGAGCGATGTCGAGCAGGCCGCACAGGAAGTGCGGCGCCAGATCAGCTTCTACGGCTCCACCCGCACCTACCAGAACGTCTTCGACCACCACGGCTGGGGCGACACCACCGCGAAGCTCCACGAGATGAGCCTCCAGAACAAGTGGGCCGAAATGCCCTCTGTCATCCCCGACGAGATGCTCGAAGAGTTCGCCGTCCTCGCCCCCTGGGACAAAGTCGCCGATGCCGCGAAAGAGCGGTACGGTGGCATCGCCGATCGCATTGGCTTCAGCGCCGCGATCAAGTCGCCCGAAGACGAGGACGCGGTGAAGACCATCATCAAGCAGCTCCAGGCGTGACCATGCGCCACCGTCAGCCCACCCCCGGGAGGCCCGCATGACGAGCGAGGAACGGACCGCGGCCGAAGATGCCACGATCCAGGCCCTGTTCGGCGCCAGCGGCCTGCTCGACGCCCTCCGCCTGCGCGTCTGGGACACCGAGGGCCTGACGGTGACGCAGCTCCGCCTGCTCGCCTACGTCTTCCAGTCCGAAGGCATCAGCAACGCCGAGCTCGCCGACCGCCTGATGGTCACGCGGCCGTCCGTCTCGGCGTTGCTGGACCGCCTCGAGCGCGGCGGCTTCATCCGCCGCGAAATCTCGCAGACCGACCGCCGCGGCATCTGCATCTGGCTCCAGGATCGCGGCCGCGACGCCGTCACCCACACGCGCGAAGAGAACCGCGAGTACGTGCGCGGCCTGCTCGAAGACCTCGATACGGGCGACCTGGTGGAGATCACCGCGGCGCTGGAACAGCTCGCTGCCGCCGGACGCGCCCGCCGCGCCCGGGACCTCGCCGCCGACCCGAACGCGTTCTAGCCGCCCGCGCCCCAATCAGTAGCGCGCGCGTGAGCAAGCGCTCGCGCGCCCCCCGGCACCTCCGCCACCGCGCAGCCCGCGCCATCGCCGTGCCGGGTGCTGTGCCCTGGGCCGGGCGGTCGCGCCCGGCATCGCCATCAGTAGCGCGCGTCAGCGAGCGCCCGCGCGACCCCTGTGCCACCGCCACCGCGCAGCGCGCACCATCGCCGCGCCGGGTGCCGCGCCACTGCGGTGGCTATGCCGAGGACACGCACTATCAGTAGCGCGCGCGTGAGCGAGCGCTCGCGCGACCCCTGTACCCCCGCCAACGCGCAGCCCGCGTCCCGTCCCCGCGCCGTGACCCCCGCCCGCGCGAGCGGCTATCCTGATCGGACACGCAGGAGGCCGCAATGGACGATCCCAAGCCCGAATCCATCCAGAAGATGTGGAAGTACGCCGAGAAGTTCGCAGAGAAGTCCGGCACGCACCTGCACCCCGACCGCTACATCACCGAAGGGGTGGTCCTCGGCCTCGCCTCCAACCTCGATGAGTACGGGCGCCCGCTCTGCCCCTGCAACTTCTACCCGCCCAAGGACGAGAACGGCAGCTGGCCCGAAGGCCTCTACCTCCCCCGCGAAGAAGAAGTGAAGCGCCGCGACTGGATCTGCGCGTGCGACGAGATGCAGAAGTTCAAGTACTGCCACTGCCTCCTCTTCGTGACCGAAGAGGGCCTGCCGATCACGGAATACCTGCCCGAAGACCACGAGGGGCGCGACATCTACGGCCTCGTCACCGACCCCACGCCGGACAAGGGCCGCGCCCTCGGCCGGGTCCTCGAACGCCGCAACGAGGAGTAGCGGGCTACCCCAGGACGGCCCAGAGTTCGGCCAGCGGCACCGCCAGGCCCGGCAGCGCCGCGGAGGTGAGCTCGCCGTCCGCCGGCAGCGTTACGGGCGCCGCGTCACGTTCGTGCACTTCGGCCGCGCGCGCCTCCGGGTCGACCAGCCACACGGTCTCGACGCCGTGCCCGAGCAGGTACGCCGCCCGCGTCCGCAGCGATGCCCGCGACTGTTCCGGCGAGCGGATCTCGACCGCGAGCGTCGGCGGGTTCATCCGCGAACCTTCGCCGACCGCGCTGGCGTCACGCCAGAACGACACGTCCGGCAGCAGGAAGCGGTGGTCCCGGTGGTCGGGGAATTCGCTCCGGCTTTCGACCCCGCCGAATCCGCCATGTACGCGGCGATAGTCGCGGAGGAAGCCGCCAATCTCGAAGGCCAGTCCGGAATGATCTTTGCTGGGCATCGGTTTCGCCACGACCTCCCCATGCACGTACTCGAGATACGGCTTCTCTTCGGGGAGGGCGAGGTACTCCGCGACCGTCATCCGCTGCCGCACGATCATGGGCTCAGTATATCGCCCCGCCGCGGGCGCCGCCCGCTGTCCACCGTGCTGTCACCCCTTTTGAACGCGCCGCCACGTGCCGAACATCACAGGAGAGGGCGGGGGCCGGTGCTTCCCCTACCTTCGGAGGATACGTGCCGCTTCGAGCTCTCCTCTGGCTGCCGCTCATCGTCGTCGCAGGCTCGTCTGCGGCGTTCGCTGGCGTCCTCGCCCAGAACGGCTTCACCTCCGCGATTGTCCAGCCGCTCATCGTCTCCGGGGTTGCCGCGACGTTTGCGGCCTGGCTCTTCCTCCGCGCGAACCGCGCCGCCATCCGCTGGGTCAGCGGCGCCACCGTCGTCGCCCAGGACCTCGCCGAAGGCCGGCTCGACGCGCGCATGCCCACCACCCACATCGCCGAGTTCGACTCGCTCGGCCAGCAGATGAACCGGATGGCCCAGTCCATCCAGGAGAAGACCGAGCACCTCCGCCGCCAGGCCTACCACGACACCCTCACCGGCCTCCCGAACCGCGCCCACTTCATGGTCCGCGCCCGCGAGGCCCTGCGCATGGGCCGCCCCGGCACGGTCTCCGTCCTCTTCATGGACCTCGACCGCTTCAAGGTCCTGAACGACACGCTCGGCCACGCAGCCGGCGATAGCCTCCTCCAGGTGGTCGCGAACCGCCTCCAGGAGGTCACCGGGCAGCTCGGGCTCGTCGCCCGCCTCGGCGGCGACGAGTTCACCATCCTCGTGTTCGACCCCCGCTCCGCCACGATCGCCACCCAGGTCGCCGACCGGATCGTCGAGCACCTCCGCCACCCCTTCGACATCGACGGCCACGCCATGTTCGTGACCGTCTCGGTCGGCATCTCCACAAACGACTCCGGCACCGAGTCCGTCACCGACCTGATGCGGAAGGCGGACGTCGCGCTCTACCGTGCGAAGGGCAGCGGCAAGGCCCGCTACGCCGTCTTCGATGCGGGCCTCGACGAGATCTCGATCGAGCAACTCCACCTCGATGCCGAGCTCCGCAGCGCGGTTTCCGATGGTCAGCTCCGGCTCTTCTACCAGCCCGAGATCGACCTCCGCAGCGGACAGCTGCTCGGCATGGAGGCGCTGCTCCGCTGGGAGCACCCCCACCGCGGCATCCTCTCGCCCTCCGAGTTCATCGCCCTCGCCGAAGAGACCGGCGAGATCCTGCGCATCGGCAGCTGGGTCGTCGAGCACGCCTGCCGCGACATCATGGAGTTGAGCACCCGCAACCCCGCCGCCCGCGACCTCGGCCTCGCGGTCAACCTCTCCGCGCCGGAGTTCAAGGAGCAGTCGCTCGTCGCCGAGATCGGCCGCGCCCTGAAACGCACTGGCATGCCGCCCCACCGGCTCAAGCTCGAGCTCACCGAGAGCATCCTCATGGACGACATCCAGGCAACCCTGCGCACGCTCGAGCAGCTCAACCGGCTCGGCGTGAAGCTCGCCATCGATGACTTCGGCACCGGCTACTCGTCGCTCGCCTACCTGCAATCGCTGCCGGTCGACACGCTCAAGATCGACCAGTCGTTCGTCCGCCGGATCGGCGCGGCGCCGCGTTCGAACGCGATCCTCTCGACCGTCGTGGACCTTGGCGCCGCCCTGGACCTGCACGTCGTCGCGGAAGGCATCGAAAGTGAGGAGCAGCTCCGCTTCCTGCGCGAAGCCGGCTGCCCCGCGGGCCAGGGCTACCTTTTCTCACCCCCCGTGACGATCGACGATTTCGCGAAGACGCTGGACCACGGCGCCACACCGGCGCTCCTCCGCGGCATCCCCCAGCGCCGCGCGAGCTGACACGCTAGGCCAGCCCGGCAATCCGCACCCCCGGGATGCGGTCGAAGTGGCGCCGGTTCCGCGTCACCACCTCCAGGTCATGCTCCACCGCCGTGCAGCCAATCAGCAGGTCCATGTCTGCCACGACCATGCCGCGCTTCCGAAGGTGCCCTCGGGCTTCGCCCCAGCGGCGCATGATCGGCTGGGTCAGCGGCAGCACATCTGAGGCCACCACGAGCGTGTCGAAAGTCCGCCTCGTGCCGGGCCCGATCGGTGCCATGCACGACCCCTTCGTAAAGCTCGCCGTACGAGATGATGCTCATGTGGAGTTCGCCTGGAGCGAGGGAGGCGACGAGCCTGCGCGCGTCAGCCCGCCCTTTGAGGAAGTCGATAAGCACGTCCGTATCGAACAGCAACCTCACGGGTACTCATGCTGCCGGGACGGCACCTCACGGCTGGCGCGGATGTTCGCCTTCAGCGTGTCCGTGTCGACATCGGACCACGCCCCGGCAAGCGCCTGCAGTGCGGCCCACTCCTCGTCGGTGGGCACGCGGCCGGCCGGGCGTGGCAAGCCGGCATCGCGGCTGGCGTAGATGTCCTCGACCAGCTTGTCGGTATCCATGTCCTTCCACGCGCCGGCCGCGGCGCGGAACGCCGCCATGTCCGCCTCGCTCGGCACACGGTACCTGCGCTTCCGGCGCGGCTTCACCGGCACGATGCGCGCGATCTCTTCGCCGTCGCGCCGGAGCGTGCACGGCTCCTGCGTCGCCTGCACCTCTTCCGCAAGCGTGCGCAGTTTCGTGTCTCCGCTGATGTCCACCGACCGTTCTTCGTCGCGCATGACAGTCATGCTAGCACGAGCTCCCGCCGCGCCGGGCACGACGAAGGGCCACCCGGATCCGGGTGGCCCTTGCTCTGCGTCCTGTACCGAAACCTAGCCGCGGGGCAGCCCGAGGCCGCGCGTCGCGATGATGTTCCGCTGGATTTCGCTCGTCCCGCCCGCGATCGTCGAGGAGAGCGTCTGGCAGTATTCGATCGCGGACTCGCCGTTGAACGGCGCCCGGCTGTCCGTCAGCTGCCCGAACATGCCGAGCATGCGCACGTTCGTCCGCGCAACCCGCTGCGACAGCTCGCTCGCGAACATCTTCGCGATCGACGCCTCGGAGTTCGGGATCTGCCCGGCCGCCTGCATCGAGGCGATCCGGTAGGCCAGGTGCCGCGCCACCGAGGTCTCGATCGCGCGATCCGCCCACTGGTGGCGGATCGCGCTGTAGTCCGACGCCGACAGCTTCGCCTTGTTCGCGTTCAGGTACTTCACCGCCCGGTCGAGCGCCTTCTGCGCGCCCACTGCGCCGCCGATCGACGAGCGCTCGAAGTCCAGCGTCGTCGCGCCGACGTACCAGCCGCGGTTCACCTCGCCGACCACGTTCCGCGCCGGCACGCGCACGTCTTCGAAGAACACCTCGTTGAAGTGGTGGAAGTTGTTCAGGTTCACGAGCGGCCGGACCGTGATGCCCGGCGTCTTCATGTCGATCAGGAAGTAGGTGATGCCGCGGTGCTTCGGCGCGTCCGGGTCCGTCCGCGCCAGGCAGAACATCCAGTCCGCGCGGTGCGCGCCGCTCGTCCAGATCTTCTGGCCGTTGAGCACGAAGTCGTCACCATCGCGGACGGCGCGCGACTGCAGCGAGGCGAGGTCGCTGCCGGAGCCCGGCTCGCTATAGCCCTGGCACCACACGGTCTCGCCGCGAAGGATCGGCGGCAAATGCTCCCGCTTCTGGTCCTCGTTGCCGATGGCGATGATGGTCGGGCCGAGCATCATGGTGGAGATGCCGCCCAGGCGCGGCGCGTCCGACTCGGCGAATTCCTCGCTGAGGATGAACTGCTCGATCGTGGTCAGGCCCGCGCCGCCGTACTCCTTCGGCCAGTGCGGGGCGATCCAGCCCACTTCGGCCAGCGACTTCCGCCACGACTCCATCTCGGGCGTCGGCTCGTGGTCCGCGAACGGGTCGGTGCCGGAAACGCCCTCCGGGAGCCGGTCCTTGATGAACTGCCGCACCGTGGCGCGCCACTCCGCCTGCTGGGGGTTGTCTTTCCAATCCATGGATGCCTCGATGGTGTGAAATACCGCGGCCCGGCCACGCCTGCCGCCAGCTGATTGCGAAATCCTAGCAGGAATGGCCCTACGTGCGGGCGCGCACGCGCGCCGCCCCGCATTCGCGCGCGAAACCGACAACGCAATCGGCGCGCGGGCTGTTGGCTATCGGCTGTTGGCCCCCCAAATCGCGACGACGCCGCTTATCAGTGGCGCGACCGGCCGAGGGAGCGCTCGCGTGCCACCAGCGACACCGGTGCCGGGCTCCGCCACCACCCGCGCCCCGCGATTCGCGCGCTTGGGGCAAACACGCCCGCGCCAGCCTGGCACCAACAGCCAACAGCCAATAGCCAACAGCACGCGCACAGCCAACAGCCAACAGCCGCCCTCGCCCCGTATAGTTGCCCGCGCGGAGGTGTGCATGATGGGACAGGGTGCACTCGGCGATGTCGTGGTCCTCGAACTTGGCACGGGCGTCGCCGGCCCGTATTGCGGCAAGCTCCTCGCCGACCTCGGCGCGCAGGTCATCAAGGTCGAACCGCCGGGCGGCGACCCCCTCCGCGGCGATGGCCCGCTCCACAACGGCGAAAGCGCGTTCTTCAACTGGCTCAACGCCGGCAAGCTCGGCGTCGAGCTCGATGCCGCCGATGCCCGCGTCCGCGCCCTCGCGGCGAAGGCCGACATCATCGTCCACGGCCTCATGGGCGCCCAGGCTGACCAGTTCGAGACGGCCGCCCGCGAGGCGAACAGCCACGCCGTCATCATCTCGATCACGCCCTATGGCCGCAGCGGCGAACGCTCCCACTGGAAGGCGAGCCCGCTGACCGAATACGCCACCAGCGGCTACGGCTACATCGCCGGCGACCCCTCCCGTGCGCCGCTTTCGCTGCCCGGCTACCAGGCCGAGTTCCACGCCGGGCTGCATGCGGCGACGGCCGCCCTCGCCGGGCTCTCCCACGCGCGCGACACCGGCGAAGGGCAGCTCGTCGAGATCTCCCGCCAGGAAGCCTTCCTCAACGACCACTCGTGGCTGACCACGATCTGGACGCACCAGGGCGTCGTCCAGCAGCGCACCGGCAGCCTCTACGCGAAGTGCCTGGATGGCTACATCTTCCTCTTCAACCTCGTCGCCTACCCGGACCTCTTTGTCCTCACCGAGCGGTTCGACAAGCTCGACGACCTCGAGCTCCAGCTTCCGCTGAACTGGATGGCCCGGTTCGCGGAGGTGTTCGAAATCTTCCAGGCGTACGCGGCGACGCGCACCAAGCAGGAGATCTACCACGCAACCCAGGAGCTCCGCATCGCCGTCACGCCCGTGAGCACGATGGAGGACCTCGCGAACAGCACCCACCTCGAGGCGCGCCAGTACTTCGGCGAGGTCATCGCCGGCGGCGCGTCGTTCAAGGCGCCGGGCTTCCCCTACAAGCTCACCGGCACGCCCTGCGCGGTCCAGGGCCCGGCCCCGGCGCTGGGGCAACATAACGAGCAGGTCTTCGCGCCCCGTTTCGAATGGGCGAACGCGGCGGTGCCGCACCACCGGCCGGTGCATGCGCCCGAGACGCCGCAGGGCCCGCTCGCCGGCCTCCGCGTCATCGAGATGACCGCGAACTGGGCGGGCCCGATCGCCGGCCGCCACCTCGCCGACCTCGGCGCCGACGTTATCAAGATCGAGCTCGCCACCAAGCCCGCCACCCGCGCCCTCGCCTGGGTCGCGAACGACCTCTGGCCCGAGCATTTCAACCGCAGCGGCTACTTCAACAAGCTCAACCGCAACAAGCGCACCGTCTGCCTGAACGTCGCCGACCCCGCGGGCCGGGCCGCCTTCCTCCAGCTCATCGAGACCGCCGACGTGCTCATCGAGAACAACTCCGCCCGCGTCATGGGCCAGCTCGGCATCGGCTGGGACACGCTCGAACAGCTGAACCCGCGCCTCGTGATGTGCTCGATGTCCGGCTTCGGCGCGACTGGCCCGGAGCGCAACTACTCGGCCTATGGCAGCAACATCGAGACCGCCAGCGGCCTCGCCAGCCTGCTCGGTTACGACAACACCCAGTACTTCGGCACCGGCACGTTCTACGCCGACCCCGTGACCGGCAACCACGGCTCGGTCGCGATCCTCGCCGCCCTCCACGCCCGCCGCACCACCGGCAAGGGGCAGTGGATCGACATGGCCCTGCTCGAAGCCGTGAACCCGTTCATCGCCCAGCAATTCCTCGAATACAGCGTCACCGGCGCCGTCCCCCAGCCGATGGGCAACCGTTCGGCCGTGTACAGCCCGCAGGACGTCTACCCCACCTTCGGCACGGATTGTTGGCTCGCGCTCACCGTCCGCGACGGCGAGGAGTGGGATGGGCTCTGCACCGTCCTCGGCCGTGACGACTGGAAGCAGGACGACTCGCTGCGCAGCGCCGAGGGCCGCCGTGCCCGCGCCGCCGAGATCGACGAGGCCATCCGCACCTGGCTCTCCGTCCTCGACCACGTCACCGCCGCGGAGAAGCTGCAGGAGGCCGGCGTTCCCGCCGCACCGGTGATGCCGAACTGGCAGCTGGCGTCGGATAATCACCTCCACGACCGCGGCTACTTCGTCCGCATTCGCCACCCGGAAGCCGGGACCTTCAACTTCCCCGGGTTCCCGTGGCGCTTCTCGCGGACGCCCGCCAGCGTTCGCCGCCCCGCGCCGATGTTCGCGGAGCACAACCGGGAGGTGTTCGCCGGCGTGATTGGCATGTCCGAAGACGAAATCGAGGCGCTCTACGCCGCCGGCGTCACCCGCGACGACCCGGACTACGCGGAGCTCGGCTCCCTGTGAGCGCCGTCCTCCTCGTCGTGCCCGAAGGGACCGCCATCGCCGCCGCGCCCGGCCGCCAGGTCGCGACATTCCGCGACGCCACAGGGGCGGCCGAGCTGCTCGCCGGTCGCAGCGGCTCCGCTGTCATCCTCAGCGACACCATCCACCACGAGGCCCTGCCCGAGCTCGCCGCTGCCGTCCGCGCCGGGCAGGGCCCGGTGATCGAAGTCCGCAGCCACGCCTGGGACGGCACGACCTGGTCCGCCCTCAGCGCCGCCTGCCGCGGCGTCATCTCCGGCTTCGGCCCCGGCGTCCTCGAAGCAGCGGCGGCCACCGCGGCGGATTCGTAGGGGCACGGCACGCATCGGATAGGACAGCGCCGCACGCTTCTGACGGCTGTCGCGGTCGTCGTGGCGGCCCTGCTCCTCGTTCCCGGCTGCCTGGTCGCCTCCGAGGTGCTCTGCGAGCTCACGCGCGGCGGGATCGACGATGCCGAGGGCATGGTCGAACGCGGTGAGCTGCTGGGGCTGTCCGCGGACGAGCTGGTGAAGCGACTGGGCGACCCGGAGACCGACGACCGTTTCTATCCCGCCGACTGGTACTACCACGCCGGTCCCGACGCCGCCTGCATCGACAACAGGTGGCTGTTGCTCAGATTCGGCGGCGACGGGCTCGTTGCCGACGCCCGCATCATGACCGACTGACCCGCCGCGGCCGCCGCCGCCTGAACCTCCCGCGCCGCTCCGTACCGATGGGCGCGCCACGAGGGCCCATCGGGCGCTCCGGCGCTTGCCCCGGTGGCGTACCCTTCGCCTGTATCGGAGGTATGTGATGGATCGTAGGGTCGGCGTCGTCACCGGCGCGGGCGGCAATATCGGCCGCGCAACCGCGGAGCTCCTCGGCCGCGAAGGCTTCGGCGTGCTCTGCGTCGATTCCAACCAGGCGACAGTGGACGCCACCGTCGCCGCCATCCGCGCCGCCGGCGGCCTCGCCGAAGGCTTCGCCGCCGACGTCACGGACGAAGCCCAGGTCTACGCCTATGCGGCGAAGTGCAACGAGCTCTGGGGCTGCGCCAACTTTTTCTTCAACAACGCCGGCGTCGAAGGCGCCAAGGCCCCGCTCGCCAGCTACCCCACCGACGCCTGGGACAAGGTCATCGCGGTGAACCTGCGCGGCGTCTTCCTCGGGCTGAAGGCGATGTTGCCCCTGCTGCGCCACGCCGACGCCGCCCGGGTGGTCAACACCGCCTCGGTCGCGGGCATCATCGGCACGCCCATGCTCGCCGCCTATGGCGCGAGCAAGCACGCCGTCGTCGGGCTCACCATGACCGCCGCGATCGAGTTCGCGCCCATGGACATCGCCGTCAACGCCATCTGCCCCGGCCCGGTCGAAAGCGACATGATGCGCCGCATCGAAGAGGGCGTGGCCCCCGGCGCCGCCGCCGCCGCCCACGACCAGTACGAGCAGAACATCCCGGCCACGCGCTACGCCAAGCTCGAAGAAGTCGCCGAGCTCGCCGTCTACCTGCTCACCAAGAGCCCCATGTACATGACCGGCCAGGCGGTCGCCATCGACGGTGCCATGACCGCGAAGTGAGTCCCGAGTCCGTAGTCCTTAGTCCCTGGTCGCGCGCGGTTCGGGACTAAGGACTACGGACTAAGGACTACCCCACGTACCGTTCCGCCACGAGGATCACCCGGCTCGTGTATTCGCCGCCGACCGCCGCGGGGATGAACGTGCCGCCGCAGCTGATCAGCGTGACCCGCTCGGTGGTGCTATCGAGCGGCGGGTACACCACCGGGTTCATGTCCAGGTCGTCCAGGTGCACCAGCTCCACGGACCGCACGGTGTAGGTGTACACCTCGCCGTTCGCCATCGTCACGTAGAGCGCGTCTTCCGGCTTCGCGCTGAGCAGGTACGCGAACGGACCGTTGCCGTACCCGGCGTAGTTCACGTGCGCCGCGAAGATGGTGTTCACCGCCGGGCTCCCCGGGTGCCCGAACCTGCGGTAGTGGGCGATGTACTGCGGCGCGCTCGGGTCCTGGAACACCTCGCGGCCGCTCACCCAATTGGTGTCGCGCACCTGCACGGGCGCGCCGCCCAGGATCCGCGCCGAACCGAGGTAGATCGACGCCACCGGCCCGTCGTACGGCGCCGGGCGGGGGGTTGGCGTCGGGACCGCGGTGGGTGACGGCGTAGGCGGGAATTCGCCGCGCGTGACCACCGGCGCGTAGGCGCGGTACTTCAGCTTCGGCGGGTCCGCGCCCAGCACGAGCGTCGCCCCGAGGAGCCCACACAACCCGACAGCCGCCACCAGGAGCGGGAGAACGCGTAACCGCATGTACCTTCCTACGACCGGCCGGGGCCGGCTGATCGCCACCACGCCGCCAGCGTTTCGGCGAGCCGCCCGGGGGCCAGCAGCGGCACATTATGCCCCACCCCTGCCAGCTCCTCGTAAAGGACGCCCGGATTGCGACGCCGCATCTCCTCGGCCACCCGCGGGCGCAACTCGCGCGATTCTCCCCCGCGCACGAGCAGCGCCGGGATCGCGATCCGCTCCCAGTCGCGCCAGTAGTCCCGCGAGCGGTGGATGCGGACCGTCTGCTTCAGTGCCTCGATGTCCGCGAGCCAGGCCACGCCGCCGCCGGGCAGCTCGCCCAGCCGTGCGACCGCCACATCCCGCAGCTCGGCGTCGCTCGCGAGCGCGGCATCGAGCGATTCCCCGCCGCGCCCGCGACCCGCGCGCCCAATGGCGCTCTCCGCGTCGGGCCACGAGGCCGGCAGCCGCTCGAACGCCTCCACGCTCTCGCGCCAGTTCGCGGCCCACGCCTCCGGGCCGATGTCGATGATGGCGGCCGAGCGGAAGCGCCCCGGGTACCGCGCCGCCGCGACAATCGCCACCCGGCCGCCCATCGAGTGCCCCACCAGGTGCGGCCGGTCGAGCCCGAGCTCCGCCACGGCCGCGACCACATCGGCGGCGAAGTCCGCGGCCGCGTAGCCGGATGGCGGCTTCGGGCTGTGCCCGTGACCGCGCTGGTCGATGGCGATGCACCGCGGCGCGCCCTCGCCAAGCCGCGCCACCACCGGCCCCCACACCTCCGCGATGCCCGTCAGGCCGTGCAGGAACACGGCCGTGGGCTCACTGCCGGGCCACTCGAGCGCGCGGAAACGCCCGGCGGGCAGGTCGAGCCAGCGGACGGCCGGTGCGGTCATCGCCGCATCTTTGCGCGCCACGTCTCCCCGGTCGAGGGCGCGCAGCGCGTAGAATGGTGCCATGAGCGCGCCTTCGGACATGGTCGCGGCGGCCTGGCTCGAAACCGGCGACCGGATGGACCGCGAGGAGTTCCACCGGCGCTACGAGCTGGCGGCCCCGGACTTCCGCGCCGAGCTCGTGGAGGGAGTGGTCTACGTGGCATCGCCCGTCCGCTACGGTCTCCACGACGAGCAGACGATGCTCGTCCGCGAGTGGCTCGCCGCCTACCGCCGTAGCCACCCCGAGACGCGCACCGGCCACGACGCCAGCGTCTTCCTCGACGACCACAACGAGTACCACCCCGACGCGTTTCTCTTTCGCACCGGTCCGGGCGCATCGCTCCGCGAAGGCCCGGACCACTACCTGCGCGGCGCGCCGGAGCTCGTCGTCGAGGTCTCGGCCAGCACGCTCTCCCGTGACCTGAACGACAAAAAGGACGCTTACGAGCGCAACGGCGTACGCGAGTACATCGTCTGGCGCGTCCTGCAGAATGCGGTCGACTGGTTCCGCCTGGACGACGGCGCCTTCGCGCGCGTCCAGCCCGGAAGCGACGGCATCATCGAGAGCGCGGTCTTCCCCGGCCTCCGCCTCGATGTCCCGGCCCTGCTCGCGATGGACAGCGAGCGCGTCCTCGCCACCCTCGTCGACTCCGCGCCTTAGCCCCGGTACACCGGGCTCGCGCGTTCCACCACCTGGCCCAGCGGCGTCTCCGCGATGTCTGCCGAGAGCAGGTGGTCGATGAGCTCCCGCACGCCCGCGCCGCTCACCTGCGTGGTCACCATCGCCGCCTTCGCCTTCAGGCTCTCCAGCGCGTTGGCCACCGCGACCGGGAAGCCGGCCGTCTCGAAGAGCGAGTGGTCGTTTTCCGCGTCGCCGATGGCCGCCACCTGCGTGCGCTCGACGCCGAGCTCGTCGATGACCGCCTGCAGCCCGACGCCCTTGTTCGAACCCGCGGGCAGGACCATCACGCTGCCCTTGTTGAAGATGATCTGGAGCTCCAGCCCCAGCTCCTGGATCGTCGCGAGCACCGTGTCCTGGTGCGGCTCCACCGTCGCCACGATGACGCGCCCCACGTCGAGGGGGTCCACGCCCTTGACCGCGAGCTGGATCGCGAACTCCTTCGGCGGCTGCGGTGCGATCGTCCGCACATTGCCGCTCCCGGGGTCGAACACCACCGCGCCGTTCTCCGCGACGACCCGGTCGCAGATCGAGAGCTCCGGGAAGACGTTCTCCAGGTCTTCGAGGATGCGCCCGGTGACCAGCACGAACCGCCGCCCCGATTCCTTCAGGCGTACCACCGCGTCGAGCGTCTCCGGCAGCACGCGCCCACGCGTGGCCAGGGTTTCGTCGAAGTCCGAAGCGAGCACCATGTGGCGCATGGGGCGCCTCCCGGGGGTTGGTTTCTCCCACCCTAACAGGGTTGGGCGGCGGCGTGCCGCTTCCGCAGCGGGACGATGGCTCGCGGAAACGTAGCGTTCAGGGGAGCGCGGCCAGCTCCCCGCCGTGCGGTTCGAGCGCGCGGTAGACCGCTTCGCTCACGGCCTGCACCGGCTCCCACGCCCAGTCGCCGCCCGTCAGGATCGCGATCACGTACAGCCCCGAGGGCGCCGCCACGAAGGCGACATCGTGCGTGGCCCCGGGGTAGTTGCCCGTCTTGTTGCCCACGGCGACGTCCCGCGGGAGCCCCGCGGGGATGCCCACGCGCGTCTGTTGCGCGAGCAGGAGCCGCATCGCGTCGTCGCGGCCCCCGGCGCCGATGCCCTCGCCCGTGACCAGCGCCTCCATGACCCGGGCCATGTCCGCCGCCGTCGCCGGGAGGTCGTATGTGTTCACGGACGTGTCCTCGATGCCCAGACCGGCCAGCGTCCGGTCGATCGCACCTTCGTCGAACCGCCGCATCAGCGCCACCGCGCAGCTGTTGTCCGAAACGATGACCATCGCCTGCACGCAATCGCCGACCGTGAGGCCGTGGTCGCCGCCGGCGCTGCCGAGCGTGCCCAGGTCCTCGGCGATGTCCTCGGCGGTCAGTTCCATCTGTTCGGCGAAGTCGAGCTCGCCCGCGGCCCGCCGCTTGAGCGCCTCGTAGAGCACGGCCAGCTTGAACGTGCTCGCCGCGTAGTACACCTGGCCCGCGCCCACCGCCGCCGTCGTGCCGTCCGAAAGGCGGTGCACCGCCACGGAGACGTTCCCCTGGTGCGCGGGGCCGATCGCCGCGCGGATCGCCGCCTCCAGCGCGAGCGACCGTGTCGGCTGCACGGCCGGCTCCACTGTGGGCGAGGAAACGCGCGGCG
This sequence comes from Dehalococcoidia bacterium, assembly GCA_020850615.1. Taxonomy (GTDB): domain Bacteria; phylum Chloroflexota; class Dehalococcoidia; order Tepidiformales; family Tepidiformaceae; genus JADZEI01. The sequence goes on from JADZEI010000091.1 coordinate 30,548, forward strand.
CCGGCGCCGCCGCGCTACCCGCGGGGGCTGTTGTGGCAGGGGTTTCGACGGCGGTGGCCGCGCTCACGGGCTGCACGAGCCCCGGCCCGGCCGGCGGCGCATCCATCGCGCCGAGGACGACGAACGACAGCGTCGCCATGCTCGCGGCGAGCGCGAACAGGCCGCTCCCGAAAAACAGGCGCCAGAAACTATCCGCACCGCGGGACACAGGGAACTCCCGTGCCCGCCACCCGGTCAGGAGTATAGCGAAAACCAACCCGCGAGTATCGAACTTTACCGCGCCGATCCGCGGAGACAGCGAACCCGGGCCAGCCGACCAAAGCGGGCCCGGGTTCGCTGGAGAGGCAGGGGCCGCGCGCTTACTGCTCGCGCCGGCCTGGCACAGAACGGACCGCCAGCACCGCACCCGGCGCGCAGAGCGCGAGCAGGGCGAGGGCGGCCACGAGGGAGACGCTGTTTGCGGGCGCCGCGGCGGCGTCCTGCGCCGTCCCGGAGCCCGTCGCGGGCGGCAGCGGCTCGTCGCCGCCGATACGGACGCCGCGCACTTCGTTGATGCTGCCCGGCACGTCGACCGACGGCGATGGTGCGGGCGCGACCGGGTCGACCGGGATGCTCACGCCGAGCTCGTCCGGCGCTTCGTCGCAGACCGTGACCGTGACCACCGCCGCCCCGCCGCCCGCGGCGTGCGTCACCGGCACGTTCGCGCCGTCCGTGGCGTAGAACGCAGCGCCGTCGCACACGGTCGCGGTGTCGCTGCCGAGCAGCTGCCGCACGGTGTACTGCCCGAATGGCAGGTCGCGAGATGCCGTGGTCGCGCGCGGCTGGTCGCCGCTCATGCTCACTTCCACGGTGTCGGCCACGGCCCCGGCGGCATCGACGATTTCGAACCGCCACGTCCGCGCCGAGGCAGCTGGCCCGTTCACCAGCGCCACTTCGATGCGGATGGGCGCGGCCTGCCCGAACTGGAACGTGCGCGAAGCGACGACCGTGCCCGCCATCCGCACCGAGAGCGTCGCCTCGCCGGCCGTCTCGCGCGCGACGAACACCGTCGCCTCGGCGATGCCCGGCTCGACGCGCGAGAGCGAGAGCGTGCCCTGGATCGCGCCGCCCTCGACCGCGTACTCGAGCGGCGCCAGCTCGGCGTCCTCGCCCAGCGCGCGCACGGTCACTGCGAGCGGCGACCCGGGCGTGCCCGAGCCTGCCGGTGCCACGACTTCGACCGTGAGCAGCCCGGAAGCGCCCGCCGGGCGCACCGCCAGCAGCGGCGCGAGCGCGAGCACCAGCGCCACCAGCGCGAGCACGGGGACCAGGCGCGTCGTTGTCACTGCCGGCCACTTCCTTTCCCGGGGCGTCACCGCGTGGCAACCCGGGTGTCTATGCGGTAACAGTACCGCCGGGGGGCCGTCTCGAACCATATGAAGCCGGTAAGAACGAGGGAAACCCGGGAATTGGCGCGCGGCGGGCCCGGCCGCATCATGGGATCGGGTGTGCAGCGGGGGTGGTGGTTCGTTCGCCGCGCCCGGCACCCGGGAGCAGCTGAATGACGAAGATTGGCAAGTTCGCCCTTTCGGGCGTGATGGCACTGACCCTCTCGCTGGGCCTCGCCGCCTGCAGCGACAGTGGCGACGACGACAACGCATCCGCAGACGCCGACGAGACCCGCACCGCGACGCAAAGCGACAGCACGAAGCCGGCCAACAACACCGCGACTTCGACCGCCACCGCGACGGCGACGACGGGCGCCGACAACTCCGACGATGGCCTGTCGCTCCTGCGCGACGCCACCGCGAACCTCGAAGAGGCGACCTACAAGCTCGTCTACGAGCTCACGGGCGAAGATGATGGCACCGGCGCCCTCGACGGCACGCTGACCATCGCCGCCGACCCGCCGCGCCAGCTCATGGGCATCTCCGGCTCGCTCGGCGGCGAAGAGGGCTCGTTCATGATCCTCAACGATGGCACGGACAGCTTCCTCTGCGTCGATTTCGATGGGGAGCAGAGCTGCATCAAGGGCACGGGCTCCGTGACCTCCGCCATCCCCCTCCCGTCGATCGTCTCGATCGAGGACTCCCTCGACGAGATCGCCGGGGCGCCCGACGTCGAGGTGAAGGAAGTGGCCGGCCAGGAGATCGCCGGGCGCGATGGCCGCTGCTTCGAAGTGACCAGCAGCGAAGGCACCGGCCTCGTCTGCATCGATGAGGGAGACGGCATCGTCCTGCTCGTCGACGGCGAGTTCGGCGGCAGCTCCGGCACCCTCCGCCTGCGCGAGTACACCGACAACCCGGCCGCGTCCGACTTCGAACCCCCGTATCCCGTTACGGAAATCCCCTGATTCATCGGCGCGCCCGGCCGGGGCCGGCCCGGGCGCGCCAGCCCGCGTGTTAGAGTCCGATCGATGCCAACCCTGCGGGCGGACGAGAACCGGTACCTGCTCCAGGCGGAGCCGTGGGAACGCGGCTCCGTGCGCCGGATCCCCGGCTGCCGCTGGACCGGCCAGGCTGGCTGGCAGTTCCCGCGCCAGCCAGCCGTCGTCCTCGCGCTCGACCGCGTCTTCGGCGAAGACGGCTGGCGCTTCAACGACCCGGCCACCGGGATCGACGTCGACGACGCCCGCGAACGCCTCCGCTACGCCGCGCGCCCGCAGGACGTGGCCGTCGTCCGCCTCGAAGGGCCACAGCTCGCCGTGCGCTGCAGCATCGCCGACAAGGAGCTCGTGAAGCTCGTCCCCGGCTACCGCTGGTCGCCGGGGACGAAGAGCTGGTACGTGGCCGCCGTGCCCATGGCCCTCGACATCCTCCAGGAGCGCTTCGGCGACCGCCTCGACGTCGACGCCGAGACGCGCACGACGATCGAGCTGCGCCGCGCCGACGAACAGGCAGCCATCGACCAGGACGCGGCGATGCGCGCCCGCATGGCCGAACCCGCGCCGCCACCGCCCGCTCCTCCCGTCGCCGAACCGCCGCCCGCCGCGCCCCCCGTGCTGGTGGAAGCCGCCCGCGAAGCCGTCGAGGCGGGGGAAGCGCTGCGCGCGGCCACACCGGCCCCGGCCGACGCCACCGCCTGGGCAATTATCGAGCGCCTTGACTCCCGCCTCGACCGGCTCGCATCCGTGCTCGAACGGCTCGAGGCGAAGCTGGCGCCCCAGGCCGCGCCCGAACCGCCGCCACCACCCGCCCCCGCGCCCCCCGAGCCCGGCCCCGAGCCGCTCGACTGGCGCGAACTGCTCCGCCAGTCCCAGGACGATGCCGCCGGCGCCCTGGACCAGGCGAACCGCACCATCCAGGCCAGCAGCGACAACGCCGTGCTGCGCGCCGTCGCCGGCGTGGCCGCCCATCGCGCCGGGCGCCTCCAGCAGGCCTACGAGCACCTCTCCCAGGCCCTCCGCAGCGACGGCGCCGTCGAGGACGCGAACCTTTCGCGCATCGCCCGCGACGCCTTCCAGTCCGTCGTCCTCCGCTTCCTGAACGACGACATCGGCCCCATCGAGCCGATCGAGAACGTCGCCTCCGTGCGGAAGCTCCTGCTTGCCGAGCTCTATGGCGGCAACGGGTTCCGCCAGGACCGCGTCAGCTCGACCGCGGCCCTCGGGACGCTCCAGCGCCTCGTCGGCGACCCCGCCCTCAAGCGCACCGCCCCCGAGCTCGCCGACTTCTGCCGCGTCGCCCACCTGGTCGCGACGGTCCGGGGCGGCGGCCGCATGGTGGCGGGACTCGTCGCCGGTGTCCTGCGCGAAGAAGGCCTCCACCCCGACGCCCAGGCACTCGCCATATTGCTCTACGCCAACGTCCTCCACGGCGTCGACACCGTGAACGACTGGGTGCACAGCTGGCCGCGCGAATTCGACCAGGAGCAGCCGCTCGAAGCCGCCCGCCTCGTCGAGCTCGCCCTCCGCCTGCTTCCGCTCGTGGACAAGGAGCTCGCGCCGCCCGCTGCGCTGTCCACGCTCGCCTGCGTCGCCCTCGCCGATGAGGTCTCGCTGCGCGACCGGCGCCAGCTCGCCGGCTACGCCCCGCGCGCCGGCGCCGTGCGCCACTACGCGGAGTTCCTCGCCCTCTACCGCGCCGCCGCCAGCGGCGAACGCGCCCCCTGGAGCCAGTTCCCCGGCTACGCCGCGATCGTCGCCAACTCCCGCCTCGACCGCTCCTGGCAGCACCTCCAGGAGGTGTTCATGGCCGGCTCCGGCCCCGAAACGGCCGTCCGCCTGCTCGCCGACGATGCGTACCTGCCCGCGCTCAAGACCTTCGGTGTCACCGACCCGCGCACGCAGGTCATCGACCTCCTGGACCTCCTCCGCGCCGGGTCCCGCCCGGACAACCTGCTCAACGAGCTCGGCCAGCTCATCGAGGACGGCGGCTTCGAAGGCGCGGCCCTCTTCGACCGCGACCAGCGCATCGAGGTCTACCGCGCCGCCTTCGATGCTGCCCTCGCCCAGCGCCACGACATCGACGCCCGCGACGCCTTCCACCGGCTCGTCCGCGAGCTCCAGGAGGACGGCGACTCGACGCGCGTCCGCGATCTCTGCGCCGAGGCGATGGGCAAGCTGCGCCGCCTCAAGGTGCCCGCCCTCGCCATCCTTCTCGAAACCCAGCTGGAAGAGGGCGCGGACATCGCCAGCGCGATGGACTCCCTCGCCGCCATGCTCGCGGGCAAAGACGACGAGGACCGCCAGGACGCCGAGGCGCAGCTCCAGGGCCTCCAGTTCGCCTACCCCGAGTTCGGCGCGCGCGTCCGGGAGACGCTCACCCAGCGCGGCACCGAGCCCGCCCTCGAACAGGAACCGAGCTTCCCCGGGCGCAGCGTCGTCATCGTCGGCGGCCGGGAGTACATGCGGAAGCGCGCGATGCCCGTGCTCGAACGGTGGGACGTGCGCGCCCAGTGGCTCACGCCCGGCGCCGCGAAGCAGGGCGACCAGGCCGTCGCGGCCGCCGCCGGCAGCTGCGACATCGTCGTCGTGAACACCGCCTGCATCGGCCACGCCGCCAGCATCCGCACCGCCGAGGCGGCCCAGAGGGCGGGCAAGGAGCCTGTCTGGCAGCACTCCAACGGCGTCGGCACCATGCTCCAGCGCGTCCGCCGCGCGCTCGAAGGGCTCGCCGCGGCGCCGCCCGCGCCCACAGTGGCCCCCGCGAAGCGCAAGTCGCAGGCCCTGCGCAAACGCGCAGGATTCTGACGCGAGCGTGGGGCCGGTCTGGCGTAGAATCCCGGCACACCCCACTTGCCGGAGCTCCCCGTGGACTACAACGCCATCCTCTACGCCGTCGAAGACGGTGTCGCGACCATCACCCTGAACAAGCCCGAGCGGCTCAACGCCTTTGACGACGAGATGCTGCGCGAATGGTGCGACGCCATCCTCCGCGCCGACCAGGACCGCGCCGTCCGGGTCATCATCATCACCGGCTCCGGGCGCGGCTTCTGCAGCGGCATGAACGTCGCCGCCGAGGCCGCCGGCGATGGCGTGCTCCGCACCCAGGCCACCGTCGCCGACCGCCGCCACAGCCTGCGCGACCGCGTGCACCCGATCCCGCGCGCGCTCATCCAGCTCGAAAAGCCGTACATCGCCGCGATCAACGGCGCCGCCGCCGGCGCGGGCATGGACATGGCCTCGATGGCCGACATCCGCTTCGCCGCCTCCACCGCGCGCGTGGGCATGACCTACGTCCGCATGGGCCTGATCCCCGGCGACGGCGGCTGCTGGACGCTCCCGCGCATCGTCGGCACCCAGAAGGCGCTCGACCTGATCTGGTCCGGCCGCCTGATCACCGCCCAGGAAGCGCTCGACATGGGCTACCTCATGGCCGTGTACGAACCGGACGAGCTCATGCCGAAGGTCACGGAATACGCGAAGAGCCTCGCGAAGGGCCCCGCGACCGCGCTCCAGCTCGCCAAGAAGCTCGTCTACCGCTCCCAGAACATCCCCTTCGACGAGCACCTCGATATGGCCCAGATGAGCATGTTCATCGCCCAGACCACCGACGACGCCCGCGAAGGCCCGAGGGCGTTCGTGGAAAAGCGCGAACCCCAGTTCAAGGGCTGGTAGGCGAGTTAGTGATCAGTCATCGGTCGTCAGTTATCAGGTCGTTGTCCGGTGCGGGCGCCGCAGGCGTAGTCGCGGAGCATCGGCTCCGCGGCCCCCAGGATCATGCCGCGCGGTAGCCCGCGAATCCGCCACCCGTGGCGCAACGCACCGCGCGCGACCATCCACACCACGCCGTCTCCCCTCTCCCCCGCGGGGGAGAGGGGTCCGGGGGTGAGGGCGGCGTCGCCCCATGTCCACGCCGGGCACCGCAGGCGTATGCCGCGGAACACTGCTCCGCGGGACGGTCCGTGCCATGTCACACCGACGGGCGATGATGTGTTGCGCTGGCGTGGGGCGGGGTACCCGTGGACGCGCAAGGCTACCGCGGTGCATCCGTTGGGCTTAGACGCGCCGCCGAGGCTGGGCTCGGCAGGCTACCGCTGCGCGGCGGGGCGCCGCGGGATTCTCCGTACGCCTGTCGCCCGGGCCCCCCGCCATCGCCCCCGCACCCTACTCCCGCGAGATCGCCCCCATCACGTCCGCGGCCTTCTGGCCCTCCGGCGCCGCGATCTCCACGATCCGCTCGGGCACGTCGTCGTACTCCAGCCGAAGCGCGCGCGTGATCGTCGCGTGCAGCATGTAGGTGCCGATCGTGTAGGCGAGCTCGAGGATCGCTTCGTCCGAAAGGTGCTGCTTCAGCGCCGCGAACGTGCCGTCCTGCACGCGCCCATCGGCCAGCACCATCTCGTCGGTGAAGGCGAGGATGGCGCGCTCGGCCGCGTCGAACCGGTCGGAGATGCCCCAGCTCGGGATGTGCTCGAGCTGCTCGTCGGTCAGCCCCACGCTGCGCGCGGCCTTGCAGTGCTGCGAGAACACGAACTGGCTGCCCTGCGCGAACCCGGTCCGCGTGAGCGCCACTTCCCGCTGCTGCGGCGTCAGCTGGCGGCGCCGGCTGCTCACCAGCGCGAAGCCCCGCTGCGCGTGCGCCAGCACGTCCGGCACCAGCGCGAACACAGTCCACCAGTTGCCCGGCGTGCCCGTCGCCGTGCCCGGCTCGGCCACCGGGTCGCGGTCGCCGAAGAGGCCCTGGTAGACCTGCTTCACCTCGTCCGGCGCGTCGTTTTTCGAGACCTGGCGTAGTCGTGGCATGCTTCCCTCCTCGCGTTTTCGCGGACTTCCGGGCCCCCCTGGGTGGACCGGTCGGCGAATTGACAGACGGTATACCAAAACTGAGAATCAGGACACCGCTGTGACGCGATTGTTGACCAGGCCGACTGGAGGACTGTAGTGACGGAAGACCGTGCCCGGGTCCCGGAGGGGGGACCTCTCGCCGGCCTGCGTGTCGTTGAAATGGGCTCGCTGATTGCGGGCCCGCTCTGTGCGCGCCTCCTCGCCGATTTCGGCGCCGACGTGATCAAGATCGAGCCGCCCGGCGCCGGCGACCCCCTGCGCCACTGGGGTACCGACAACGTCAACGGTCGCGACCTGCTCTGGACCATCTACGCCCGCAACAAGCGCTGCGTCACGCTCGACCTCCGCCAGGACAAAGGCCGCGACCTCGCGAAGCAACTCATCGCGAAGAGCAACGTCGTCGTCGAGAACTTCCGGCCGGGCACCATGGAGAAGTGGGGCCTCGGCCCGCAGGACCTCTTCGCCGCGAACCCGGACCTCGTGATGGTCCGCGTCTCCGGCTTCGGCCAGACCGGCCCCTATAGCCAGAAAGCCGGCTTTGGCAGCGTCGGCGAGGCGATGGGCGGCATCCGTTACACCACCGGCTACCCGGACCGCGCCTCCACCCGCACGGGCGTCAGCCTCGGCGATTCGCTCGCGGCGATGTTCGGCGCGCTCGGCGCCCTCGCGTCGCTCCAGGCAATCAAGTCCGGCGCCCGCGGCGAACCCGGCGCCGTCCGCGGCCAGGTCGTCGACGTCGCCGTCTACGAAGCCGTCTACGCGCTCATGGAGAGCCTGGTGCCGGACTACCAGCTCCTCGGCAAGGTTCGCGAACGCAGCGGCCCCGTGCTCCCCCACGTCGCGCCGTCGAACACCTACCCGTGCAGCGACGGCGTCGACGTGCTCATCGCCGCGAACGCCGACAACGTCTTCCGGCGCCTCTGCGACGTCATGGAGCAGCCCGAGCTGGCGACCGATCCCCGCTTCGCCACCCACACCGCCCGCGGCGAGAACCAGGACGAGATCGACGGCATCGTCGGCCAGTGGACCCAGCAGTTCGACAGCCGGGCGCTCGTCACCCTGCTCGATGAGGCCGGCGTGCCGGCGGGCCCGATCTACACCGCCCGCAACATGGTCGACGACCCGCACTTCGCCGCCCGCGGCATGATCCAGAAGATGATGCTGGACGAAGGCCTCGAGTTCCCGATGCCCGGCATCGTCCCGAACCTGAGCGGCACGCCCGGCGAGGTGCGCTGGGCCGGCCCGCTCACGCTCGGCAGCCACAACGCCGAGGTGTTCGAAGGGCTCCTCGGGCTCTCCGCGGCCGAACGCGCCGCGCTCCAGGAAGCCGGGGTTATCTGATGCCTGAGCTGCCGTCCGAGGTTCTGCTCGTCGAAGTCGGCCCGCGCGACGGCCTCCAGAACGAGAAGCAGTTCGTGCCCACCGCCGAGAAGGTGCGGCTGATCAACGAGCTCTCCCGCGCCGGGTTCGCGCGCATCGAAGCCACCTCGTTCGTGAGCCCGAAGGCCGTGCCCCAGCTCGCCGACGCGGGCGAGGTCATGGCCGCGATCGACCGCGTGCCCGGCGTCCAGTACGCCGCCCTCATCCCGAACGAGCGCGGACTGGCACGCGCGCTCGAAGCGAAGGTCGACCTCGCGAACCTGGTCGTCGTCGCCAGCGAGTCGTTCAACCAGCGGAACGTGAAGATGAGCGTGCGCGAATCGATGGACCAGCTCCGCCAGGTGGTGCGCGCGGCCGAGCCCGCCGCCATGCCCGTCACCGTCGTCATCGGCACCGCCTACCACTGCCCGTTCGAAGGCCCCACGCCGCCCGAGCGCGTCCTCGGGCTCGTCGCCGAGTGCGTCGACATGGGCCTCGAAGAAGTCACGCTCGCCGACACCATCGGCGCCGCCAACCCGTACGAAGTGGCCGCTCTCGGCGAGGCGGTGCGCGAGCGCTTCCCCACGGTGAGGCTCGGGCTGCACCTGCACGACACACGCGGCATGGGCGTGGTCAACGCGCTTGCCGGGCTGCAGAGCGGCTACACGCGCCTGGAGAGCTCGATCGGCGGCCTCGGCGGCTGCCCCTTCGCCCCCAAAGCCACCGGCAACGCCTGCACCGAAGAGCTCGTCTTCATGCTCCAGGGCTACGGCCTCGCCCGCGAAATCGACCTCGACGCCCTCCTCGCCATCGGCGCCAACCTCGACACCGTCGTCGGCCACGCCCTCCAGAGCGGCCTCCTCGCCGCCGGCCGGCCGGTTCCGGTCAGCGCGTAGCGGCTGGCTGTCGGACATCAGCTCTCGGCACCACCGCCGCGACGACGGCGGAAGGCGCGCAGCGGTAGTCCGCCGAGCCTGCCTCGACGGCACGTAATCAGTAGCGCGCGCGTGAGCAAGCGCTCGCGCGCTCCCAGCTACACCGCCCCGCGGCCGCGCGAACGGCCACGACCGGGGTGTAGCCGGTGCCCCTTGTGGGCACGAGCGTCAGCCAAACGGATGTGTCATCGAAGCCGCCGTCGCACCCCGGTACCATCGCCGCCGCGCCAGCGCGCGATACGGCATCGGCGCCGCGCCTGTGAGGAAGCGGGCGAGCGTGGTACGAGCGACCAGGTCCCGCGCCAGCCCACGACGCCCACCGTCCCGCGCCAGCCCACGACGCCCACCGCCCGCCCGCCCGCGACGCCCCTCGCCCCGCGAGCCGGCCGGTCGCTCCGCTCCCGCCCCTCGCAGCCCCGGGGCGTGGAGCGGGCTGCCGCGGGGCGCCGGTACTGGCAGCTCCGCCGAGGCAGGGCTCGGCGCACTACCCGCTCCGCGCGCCACCCACGCGGAAACGCCAATCGGCAATCGGCAATCGACAAATCGGCAATTGCCTCGTCCCACCGTGCCCGTAAGGGTTTACCAACCCCCCGTTAAGGACTCCTCCGCCCCACCCTCGGTCCACAGCTTATGGCTCGAACATAATTGCAAGGCGCACCCTTCTGGTTAACACAGAGTTTGCAAACCTCTGCCGCTGCGCAGATGTTCCAGCGCAGGCCCCCGGCTACGGTCGAGCCTGCTTGCGACCCATTTGGGAGGTGTTTGTGAGGGGTTTCGTCGCACAGAAGTCACTTATCCGCGGGCTGCTCGTGCTGCTCGTTGTCGCACTGGCAGCTCCCGTCCTGGTCATGCGGGCCCAGCCGGCCCAGGCCCAGGAAGAAGAAAACGGCCCCATCGCCCGCGTCGCCCTGAGCTACCTCGGCACGCACGGCGGCCAGTGCTGGACCTTCATGCAGCAGGTCGTGATGGAAGCGACCGGACGCAAGGTCGGCTACGACTACCGCCAGGGCTACTTCGAAGCCGGCGCCATCGAAGTCTCCGCCGCCGAAGCCCGCAACGGCGACATCATCCAGATCGCGTCTGATAGCAACAGCGGCGCGTACGCTTCGTACCCCGGCCTGCACACCGCGATCATCCTTTCGAACCTGGGTAACGGCCGCTTCAACGCCGTCGATTCGAACCAGAACTGGGACGAGTGGGTGCGCCTGCGCCCGAACTACGATCCCTACGCCTCGGCTGCCCGCAACGGGCTGCAGGTCCACATCTACCGCATCCCCGGCGGCGGGCCCGGCGAATCCGGCGTCAGCACCGATGTCTCGGCCCCCGCGGCCGGTGGCGCGGTGGCCTCGGGCGACTCCGCCGTGGTCGCGGCCGATGGCGGCTGCCTGAACCTCCGTAGCGCGCCCGGCCTCTCCAGCGGCCGCGTGGACTGCCTGCCCTCCGGCACGGGACTCACCATCACCGGTGAGGCGGTCGCGAAGGACGGCTTCTCCTGGGTGCCCGTGAGCTCGGCCCGCGGCAGCGGCTGGGTGGCATCGCGCTACGTCACGAAGACCGCCTCGGCGGTCGCGGACGCGGCGCCCGCAGCACCCGCCGCTGAGCCCGAACCCGAGCCCGAGCTCGCCGTCGCGCCGCCCGCGCCCGAGCCGGCCGTCAGCGCCGCCGGCGGCATCCCCGCCCGCACCGACGGCAGCCCCGGCTGCCTCCGCGTCCGGACGAAGCCCGACATCTCCGCGGGCGTGGTGGATTGCCTCGCCCCCAACACGCCTGTCACGATGGTTGATGGCGCCGGGCACGAAGCCGATGGCTACACCTGGGTGCACATCACCGGCAGGGCCGATGGATGGGTAGCGAGCGAATTCCTGGACTGGTGAGCGGTCGATTGAGTGGCCTCATGTGGGGGCGGCGCGGCCTGATGGCCGCGGCCGCCCTCGCTCTTTTCCTCGTGGGCTGCAGCTCCTCGGAAAAGGACGAGCCAACGCCCACGCCCCAACCCACCACCGCCGTCGCCATGACCCCGGCGGCCACCCCCACCCGGCCCGCCGCCACGCCGACCACCACCCCGACCCGGCCGTCCAGCCCCACGGTCACGCCGACGCCCACGCGGGCCGCGGCCAGCAGCACCGATGTGATCGACGCCGCGGTCGCCGCGCTCGGCGCCCGCCACCTGGATCGCTTCTCCCGCGACGCCTGCATGGAGGACAACCCGCAGGGCCTGCCCTGCATCCAGCTCGTCGCAGGGAGCAACTCGCTCGCGGGCGGCCTGGCGCTGTTCAACGGCGGCTACCCGGACGCGGGGCCGTTCACGCTGGTCATGGGCCGCAACGCCGCCGGCGCCTGGCAGGTCTGGTACCTCACCCAGCAGCCCTCCTACACGCTGACGGCCGTGCCCGGCGAGGTGCTCGCCTGCGGTGGCGGCGCGGGTGTCGCCGTCCACGCCGAGCCTGGCGCCAGCTCGTCCACCGTGACCACCGTCGAGGACCTGGCCGAGCTCACCGCCGACGAGTTCGTGCTTACGTCACCGGGCGCACCGCCCGCGACCCGTGGCGAAGGCTGGTACCACGTCACCGGCGCCGCGGAGGGCTGGATCCCCGCCCGCAACGCCGCCGCCGCCCAGTTCGGCGACTGCCTCCTCCGCGACGAGCTCGAGCGCGGCTCCCACGGGTAACCGGCCGCGCACGCGGGCGGCGAACCGTCAGGTCCGGCCGTTGTTCGCCGGGTGGGCGGTTGCACCCGGGGGCACGGGCATCGCGCCACGAGCCGGTCGGTCGCGAGGCTCCCGCCCTCGCAGTCCCGGACGATGGTGGCCTATCAGTGGGCATGGTACGGGCAATCCCGCGGAGCAATGCTCCGCGGCTACGCCTGCGGCGCGCGCGGCCCGCGGCAGCGGTAGTCCGCCGAGTCCTGCCTCGACGGCGCGTCAGCCAAACGGAGGTGGCATCGAAGGCACGGTTGCGATCCGGGACAGCCGGGCGGCGAACCGTCAGGTCCGGGCCGGGTCGCCGTTTCCGGCTCGGAGCCTGAGGGCGAACGCCCGGAGCCGTGCCGCCATCCGCTCCACGTCGTCATGGTTGAGTCGTACTGGCGATAGAAAGGCCCGCAGGTGCGTCAGCACTTCCGCTGCCAGCGGTTCGTCGAACAGGTCAATGATCCGGTGCAGCTCCGGCTTCGCTGGCGGCCAGGGTGTACCGTCGAGTTCGCGGTCTCCGTCGAGGCCGAGCTCCCGCTCGAGCTCCTCCAGCGAGACGGAGTCGCCAGCCGCAATCTGCGCGAGCCCCGTCTCGTGCGCCGCAATCTCCTCCGGCGTCGCCTCGTCGTCATCGCCAAGGTTGTTCAGGTAGTCGAGCACGTCCTGCGCCTGCTCGTCGTCCAACGCGTCCACGAGCTGGTGCAACTCATGCCGTGCCGTGGTTTGTTCGAGCATGCCCCAGTGTAAGGCCCCGGACCTCACAAGTTGTACTTCCGCCGCAACCCCGTCCCGGGTGATGTGCGCGTGCCCGGCCGCGCCCCTACCCGTGCGTACCCTCGATCAGCTGCAGCCCGAGTTCCATCGCCAGCGGCAGCGCGTCTTCGTCGACCATGAACCCCGGGTCGTGGTGGCGCCCGGCGATGCCCTTCGCCTCGTTCCGCGCGCCCATCCAGAAGTAGCAGCCCGGGCGCTCCTTCAGGTACACGCCCATGTCGTCCGCGCCCATCGTCGGCGTGCCGTGGATGTTCTCGAAGCCCAGCAGGCGGCCCGCCGTCTCCCGCACGAACCCTGCGACGCCCGGGTCGTTGACCAACGTCGGGCAGCTCGTGTTGTGGAGGAAATCGAACGACGCCCCAAAGGCCGCGCACACGCCCCCGATGACCTCCTGCGTCCGCTGCAGCATCAGGTCGAGCATCGCATCGCTATACGTCCGGATCGTGCCCGTCATCGTCGCCGACTCCGCGATGACGTTGCCCCGGAACCCCGCGTTCAGCCGCCCGACGGTGAGCACCGCAGCCTCCGAAGGCGGCGCGGAGCGGCTCACGACCGTCTGGAGCGCGGTGATCACGTGCGCCGCCACCACGATCGCATCGACCGACTGGTGCGGCGCCGCCGCGTGCCCGCCGACACCGTTGATGGTCACCCGGAACGCCGTGGGGGCTGCGAAGAACGGCCCGGGCGCCACGTTGATCGCGCCAAGCGGGATGTCCGCACTGATGTGCAGGCCCAGCACGCGCGAGATGTCCGGCGACTCCAGCACCCCGTCGGCCACGCAGGCCTGCGCCCCGCCTGAGTGCTCTTCCGCGGGCTGGAACAGGAAGCGCACGCTCCCGGCGAGCTTGTCCCGGCGCGCCGCGAGCAGCTCCGCCAGGCCGAGGGCGATCGCGATGTGCGTGTCGTGCCCGCAGGCGTGCATCACACCGTCGTTCACCGAGGCGAAGGGCAGGCCGCTCCGCTCGGGGATCGGTAGCGCGTCGATGTCCGCGCGCCACAGGGTCGCCGGCCCGCCCCGGCCGCCCTGGACGATGCCGGTCGCGCCCGTCCCCGCGACCGGCCGCACGTCGGCAAGGCCGAGCTCGCCCAGGCGCGTGAGGATTGCCTGCCCGGTGCGGTGCTCCTTCCACGAGAGCTCCGGGTGCTTGTGAAACTCGCGGCGCACCTCCGTGATGCGCGGCGTGATCGCCATGACCTCGGGCCGGACACGCTTCAGGAGGGGGCTCTGCTGCATCGCCGAACTGTAGCATGGCGCGCCGGGCTGCGGCGGCGGGCCCCGCCGGACGAAGCTTCCAGTACGTGTTCGACGCCTACCCGTTCCTCCACGCCGCCGATGCAGCCAGCCACGCGCCCGTGTGGGCGCTCGCTGCCTGCCTCGCAGGCGGCGCCGCGGCGGGCCTGCTGGTCATCGCCGCGACCGCGCGCCTAACCGCCCCCGCCGACGGCGACACCGCGCCGTTCGCGCTGCGCAGCTCGGGCAGCCGCGGCGCCACCTGGTTCGCAGAAGTGGAACCGCGCGGCCCCGGGTTCGAACCATCCGCCGGTGCCTGGTACCTCCGCACCGCCGCCGGCACCGCCCTGCCGCTCACGATCGAACCCCACCCCGCCGGCCATCTCGCCCTCATCGCCCCCCTCCGCCCCGGCGACCTCCCCACCGCCATCGAATACCACGCCCCCCACCCTGGAGCCGTCTCCCGCATCCCCCTCCCCTCCCGCACCGCCTCGGGCGAGCACCAGGCTCCCCTCTCCCGCGCACAGGAGAGGGGCAGGGGGTGAGGGTTCGCCGGCCAACGGCCAACGGCCAACGGACAACGCCCCCTACCGGAACCGCTCGAACCCGTCCGACACCCCCCGGTTGTCCCGCAGCCGCCCCAGCGCGTTCATCTGCCCGTGATAGCGGAACAGCGCGCCCACGCCCATGATCTCCAGCGACGTGTTGAGCGCCTCCTTGTTCTGGAGCGCCCCCTCCCGCGGCACCCCCAGGCAGTCCTGCGCGATGCTCTCGACCGTCGCGACGAGCTCGGACTGCGGCACGGCCATCGTCACCAGCCCGATCCGCTCGGCTTCGCGCCCGCTGATCGTGCGGCCTGTGAGCAGCAGGTAGCGCGCCTGCTTCAGCCCCAGCGCCACCTGCCAGAGCGGCATGCTGCTGACGCCGCCCATCTTCACCGCCGGGTGGCCCAGCTCCGCGTCTTCCGCCGCCACCGAGATGTCGCAGAGGAGCTGCAGGTAGCAGCCGCCGGCCAGCGCGTGCCCGTGCACCTGCGCGATCGTCGGCTTCGGGCAATTCCAGATGCGCTGGTAGCGCGCCTCCATGCCGCGCAGCGCCATCAGCGCGTTGCTCAGCGTCCAGCGGCCGTCCTTCTCCGGCGGCTTCGTGTAGTAGCTGCCCTTCAGGTCGTAGCCCGCCGAGAACGACGGGCCGTTGGCCGAAAGGATGACCACGCCCACGTCGTCGTCCTGTTCGGCCGCCGTGAAGGCCGCGTCGATGTCGTCGAGGAGCTGGTGGTTCAGCGCGTTCCGCTTGTCCGGGCGGTTCATCACCACCCTGGCGATGCCGTTGTCGACGGTGTAGATGACAGTCTCGAGGTCCATGGCCGCGCATCTTACGCGGCTCCCACAGCGGGGCGACATTCCTGCGCGCGAATCACCGCGTTTATCCCGGGTGATTGCGAGGCTGATCTCCGCTTTGCTACCATCCGCGCGATGGGACACCTCGCATGGACGTTGGGGCGGTACTCGTACTGAATCAGAACTACGAGCCGCTGAACGTGTGCAACGTTCGGCGCGCGATGGTGCTCGTCCTGCGCGGGAAGGCCGAAGTCCTCGAAACCGGCCGCCATGTCATCCACACCGCCACCACCACCTTCCCCCTCCCCTCGGTCATCCGCCTCGTGAACCTGATCCGCCGGCCCCGGCCGCGCATCCGCCTCACCCGGAAGGAGATCTTCGCGCGCGATGGCTGGCTATGCGTCTACTGCGGGCGCGCGACCAAGGACCTCACGCTCGACCACGTCCTGCCCCGCCACCGCGGCGGCGCCCACACATGGGAGAACCTGGTGAGCGCCTGCAAGCCATGCAACCACCGCAAAGCCGGCCGCACGCCCCAGGAGGCCCGGATGGACATGCACGCCCAGCCACACATGCCGCGCGTTTCGATCTACTACGCGTTCTACCCCTATCTCGGCACCCAGCTCGAATGGCGGAAGTTCGTGCCCGGCTACGATGGCGCCAGTGCCGCCGGCTGACCCCGACTACGGCCTCGCCGACCGCCTCGGCGCCGGGAGCATGGTCTTCTACCCCCGGCGGGACGACTCGCCCGCGCCCCCCGGTGCCGCCGACCACGCGATCGAGGTCGAGCCCGGCGTCCTGCTCGGCGCCCGGTTCTACGAGCAGGCGGACGGCGCGCCCACCATCCTCTACTTCCACGGCAACGGCGAAGTCGTGGCGGACCACGATGACATCGCCGAGTTCTACCGCGACATCGGCGTGAACCTGTTTGTCGTCGACTTCCGCGGCTACGGGCGCAGCTCCGGCCGCCCCACGTTCGCGACCCTCGTCAGCGACGCCGCTCCCGTGGCCGCGCGTTTCCACGCGATCCTCGATGCCCGCGGCTTCACGGGCCCGCGGTTCGTCATGGGGCGCAGCCTCGGCACCCAGCCCGCGCTCGAAGTCGCCGCGAACCACGCTGGCCGGTTCGCCGGGCTCATCGTCGAAAGCGGCGCCGGCAGCCTCCGCCGCCTCGCCGGGTTCCTCGGCCTCGACCCCGAGGCGGGCGAAGGCGGCGAGCTCGTGCGCGCCCACGAGGCCAAGGTCCGCCGCATCGCCCTCCCGGCCCTGATCATCCACGGCGAACAGGACGACCTCATCCCGCTTTCGCACGCGGCCGAGCTCTACGACCTGCTCGAAGCGGTCGAACGCGAGCTGGTCGTGATCCCCGGCGCCGGGCACAACGACCTCCTCTGGGTCGGCGCCGCGCCCTACTTCGACGCAATCGAGCGCTTCGTCGAACGGTCCGGACACTGACCGCGGCGGGACAATTCCTATCGTTCCCGCCGGACGCATGACGGATTCCCGTGGTTCAATGTTGGTATGACCCATCCGTGGCACGACATATCCGTGGACGCATCAACCATCGACGAGGCCCTGCCCGTCGTCATCGAAATCCCCGCCGGTTCGAAGAACAAGTACGAGCTCGACAAGGACAGCGGCCTCCTCCGCCTCGACCGCGTGCTCTACAGCTCCGTGCACTACCCGGCGAACTACGGATTCGTGCCCCGCTCCTACTGCGACGACGGCGACCCGCTCGACGTCCTCGTCCTCGGCCAGGAGCCGATGCACCCGCTCACCATCTGCGTCGTCCGGCCCATCGGCGTCATGCACATGCGCGACCAGGGCAAGGCCGACGAGAAGATCCTCGCCGTGCACGCGAACGACCCCGCCTACGACCACGTGCGCGACCTCGCCGGCGTCCCGCCCCACCTCATGCGCGAAATCACCCGCTTCTTCCTCGACTACAAGGTGCTCGAAGAGAAGGAAGTGGTGATCGACCCCTTCGAAGGCCGCCAGAAGGCCCTCGCCGTCATCGCCAAAGCCCTCGTCGACTACGCCCACCTCCCCGCCGAAATCCGCTCCGCCGGCGCCCTCAACAAGTAGCCGGCGGGCGCCGCAGGCGTAGCCGCGGAGCATTGCTCCGCGGGACTGTCCGCGCCATGCCCCACCGATAGGCCACCACCGTCCGGCGCTGCGAGGGCGGGAGCCCCGCGACCGCCCGGCTCGCACAGCGATGCGCGTCGCGTGCGCTGCCACGCGCTGCCGCGGTGCATGGACGCCGGTGCGCGGCCGTGCGCTCCCTATTGGTCGCGCCAGTGATCACCCGCCCCGCGAGCGGCTTGCACCCCGCGCCGGTAGGATCGCCACTGCCCCACGGAGGTGAGCAGGTGGATTTCGAGCCCACGGAAGCCCAACAGCAGATCCGCACCCAGGCGAAGGCCCTCGCCGGCCGCTTCGACGACGCCTACTGGCGCAAGTGCGACCAGGCCCACGAGTTCCCGTGGGAGTTCTACGAGGCCTTCGCCGACGCGGGCTGGCTCGGGATCGCGATGCCGGAGGAATACGGGGGAGCCGGGCTCGGGATCACCGAGGCCTCGATCCTCCTCGAAGAGGTCTCCGCCTCCGGCGCGGCGATGAACGGCGCGACCGCGCTCCACCTGACCATCTTCGGGCTCAACCCGGTCGTCCGGCACGGCACGGAGGAGCTCAAGCAGCGCATCCTGCCCGACGCCGCCGCAGGCCGCCTCCACGTCGCCTTCGGCATCACCGAACCGACGGCCGGGCTCGACACGCCGTCCATCACCACGTTCGCCCGGCGCGACGGCGACCGCTTCATCGTCTCCGGCCAGAAGGTCTGGACCTCGAAGGCGAAGGAGTCGTCGAAGGTCCTCCTGCTCGCGCGGACCACGAAGATCGAGGAGTGCGCGAAGCGGACGGACGGCATGACCCTCTTCCTCGCCGACCTCGACCCGAAGTACGTGACCATCCGTGAAATCGAGAAGCTGGGCCGGCACGCGGTCGACTCGAACGAAGTGTTCTACGACGACCTCCCGGTCGACGCGCGGGACGTGGTGGGCGAAGTGGGGCGCGGGTTCTACCACCTGATCGACGGGCTGAACCCGGAGCGCATCCTGATCGCAGCCGAGGCGCTGGGCACGGGACGAGTCGCGCTGGCGAAAGCGGCCGCGTACGCGAAGGACCGCGTGGTCTTCGGGCGGCCGATCGGGCAGAACCAGGGCATCCAGTTCCCGCTCGCCGACTCGTACGCGAAGCTGAAGGCGGCCGAGCTGATGATCCGCAAGGCCGCCTGGCTCTACGACACCGGCCAGCCCTGCGGCGCCGAAGCGAACATGGCCAAGTACCTCGCCTCCGAATGGGGCTTCGAAGCCGCGGACCGCTCCCTCCAGACCCACGGCGGCTTCGGCTACGCGAAGGAGTTCGACGTCGAGCGCTACTGGCGCGAAGTGCGGGTGATGCGCATCGCGCCCGTCACCCAGGAGATGGTGCTGAACTTCATCGGCCAGCACGAGCTCGGGCTCCCCCGGTCGTATTAGCGGCCGGCACCGACCGAAGGCGGGCGCCCATCAGTGGCGGCTAATCAGTGGCGCGACCAATAGGGAGCGCTCGGCCGCACCCCCGCACCCCCGCCCCGCGCCAGCGTGTATCACACGCCTGCCCCGGGGTGGACCGCATCGCCGTACGAGCCGGCCGGCTGCTCCGCTCCCGCCCTCGGCCACGGCTGCCGCGGGGCATCCGTTGGGCTGACGCCAGGGCCCACGAGGGGCCCGGGCTACACGTGAAGCGCGCCGGCCGCGCACATCGGTGGCGACCTATCGGTAGCCCGACCATGAGGACATCTGTGGTTGTCCGTCAAGCGGCAGAGGCGGCCTTCCGGCATTGCCAGAGGTCGGGGTCGTAGCAGCGGCGGGTACGTATGCAGGCAACCAGGCGCGCGAGGAG
>JADZEI010000092.1 GCA_020850615.1 Dehalococcoidia bacterium
CGATGCTGCGGGAGTTCCGGGAGAGCGCCATCGCGCTCTATGGCGAGGGGTTCGTCGAGCTGCGCGCCCGCCAGCTCCCCCAGGACGCCGGGTTCCCGGACGAACCGCCGGGCGTCGAGGTCACGGTGATCCTCCGGGAGCGGGTGACGCCGAACGATCTCGCCGTCCTTTCCGGCATGATCTCGCGGCGTGCATGGGCGGCGGATGTCTACTTCGAGCTCGACATCCGGGCGGTGCCGGACTGGGACCCGCAGGGCGAGCGTGCGCGCTGCACCGTGAAGATCGCCGCGTGAGGTGATCGCGGCTGCCGCGCAGCGGTAGTCCGCCGAGCCCGGCCTCGGCGGCGCGTCGAAGCCCAACGGATGCCACACCGATAGGCCGCCCCAACCCGGCGACACGGCCGCCGCTAAGTGCCCGGCCGCCATCAGTGGCGCGACCAACAGGGAGCGCTCGACCGCGCTCCGTTACATCCGCCCCGCGTCAGCGGGCGCCGCGGCCCACCCCGCGGGCCCACGCCATCGCCGCCCGGGCCGCGCGGTCGCGGAGCTCCCGCCCTCGGTTCGGGGCTGACGCGGGGCATGCATTTGGCTGGCGCCAGCGCCCACGAGGGGCGCGGCTACGCTCCGCCTGGCTGCCGCGAGGCGCCGCACGCCGTCGACATATCCCGTGCAGATTCTGGGAATGCCAGTGTCGTGTGGCTCGCTATATCGCGTAACACAGATGCGCGCGTCCCGTATTACTCGTGTAGGGGTCTCATATGGGAACCCTAACGCCCACTCAGAAAGCAGGCCCCCCACCATGAAGAAGATCCTTGCCCTTGCCGGGTCGGCAGCGCTTGCCGCCGGGCTCCTCGGCGCGGCGCTGGCCGTAGATGTCCAGACCAACGGCAGCTTTGAAGCCGGCAACACCGGTGGCGGGTTCACCCTCGAACCCGCCGGTTCGACGGACATCACCGGCTGGAACGTCGTGAGCGGCTCGGTGGACTACATCCAGGGCCACTGGGTGGCGTCCGATGGCGCCCGCAGCATCGACCTGAACGGCTCCAGCCAGGGTGCCATTAGCCAGACGATCCCGACGAGCATCGGTGCCACGTATACGGTCACGTTCGACCTTTCCGGGAACCCCGACGGAGCGCCCACCGTGAAGACCCTCGACGTGAGCGCCACGGGCGCCGCCCCGGTGGGCTACTCGTTCGACGTCGCTGCGGCAGGGATCGTGAACCGCCTGGTCGACATGAAGTGGCGGACGGAAACCTACACGTTCATGGCGACGGCGGCGAGCACCACGATCCTCTTCCAGAGCACGACGGCTGGCGACTTCTACGGGCCTGCCCTCGACAATGTCGTCATCACCGAGACGTTGCCGACCGCTGAGCAGTGCAAGAAGGGCGGCTGGGAGTCGATGATCGACAGCACGGGCAACGCCTTCAAGAACCAGGGCGACTGCGTGAGCTTCTTCGCGACGGGCGGGAAGAACCCCGGCGCCGGCCAGTAGCTGATTCGACCTGTCCGGCGCGAATGCGCCGCGCACCACCCACAGAGACGCCCGGCGATGAGCCGGGCGTCTTCGCGGCGGCGCCCAGGGGGCATATCAGTAGCCCGACCGTCAGGAGGGCAGGGCCGCCCCCCTGTACCACCGCCACACATCCCGGGACATCGCGACGCCCGGCGGTCGTCGAAAATCCACCCGCAACCGTGTAACGTCCCCTGCCAACGACACCGGGCGCCACGCGCCCAGGGCAGGAGGCTCACGATGAGCGATGGGACGGGACGCGAACGGCATCACCGGGCGGTGGAGATCATCGCCTCCGTGCGGGGCACACCCGAACTGCGGGCCGACACCGCCGAGCGCCAGCTCGCAAACACCACCCTGATGAACCTCGCCTACGACTTCGCCTTCGGCGACATCTGGACGCGCCCCGGGCTCACCCTCCGCGACCGGAGCATGTCGGTGATCGCGATGCTCACGGCGCTCGGCGGGCAGGGCCTGCAGCTCCGGTCGCACTTCCGCGGCGGGTTCAACCATGGCCTCTCGCCGGTCCAGCTGGCCGAAATCCTCATCCAGGCGGCGGCCTACGCCGGGTTCCCGCGCGCCCAGCACGCGATGACTGAGCTCCAGACCGTGCTCCAGAACCTCGGGGTCGCCCTCGAAACCGAGTCCTGGGTCACCGCGGACGACGACGAACGGCGCGCGGCCGGGCTCAAGGTGATGGAAGGGCTGTTCGGGCCCGCGGCCGCCGCGCCCGGAGCCGCCGAGCGGATGGAGGAGCGGCTCGGCGCCGTCGGCCGCTACGCGCTCGACTTCGCCTTCGGCGAGGTGTGGAGCCGCCCACACCTGACCAAGCGCGAACGCAGCCTCGTCGTCGTCTCGATCCTCGCCATCCTTGGCCGCGAAGCCGAGCTGAAGATCCACGCCCGCGGCGGCCTCTCCCACGGGCTCACCCCGGAGGAGCTCGAGGAGATCGTCGTCACCGTCATCCCCTACGGCGGCTTCCCCCTCGCGGTCGAAGCGATGCGGACGGTGCGGGAGGTGCTGGCCTAGTTCACGGTTCACGATTCACGCCAGTTCGGACGGCGCCGCAGGCGTAGATGGCATGAGAAGGCCGGTCACCCGGCGCAGTCACGTACTGTGCTGCAAAAAAGAGGAGTGACCGGCAATGACACACGATACCAGCATCCAGACCGTGGGACTCGAC
>JADZEI010000093.1 GCA_020850615.1 Dehalococcoidia bacterium
TACGGGGTGCTCGGAGCACAAGGGAGGGCAGGTGCTCCCGGCAGGGTGGCCGGCAAGTGGTAGAAGACACCCCGTCCGGCAAACGGGCACGTCCCAACCACTCCCCACGACGTATAGGGAGGGCAGGGCCGCACCCCGGCACCACCGCCACCCCACCGCCGCCAGCGCCCCCTCGCCCGCCGCAGCGGGAGGGTGCAGGGGGTGAGGGTTACCCGCTCCGCACCCGCATCGTCGCCGCCGCGTCCGCATCCCGGATCCGCAGCGCCGCGACCACCCCGATGACCGCGATCAGCGCCGCCGCCAGGAACACCGCCCGGAACGCGTCCACCTGCTCCGCGACTGACGGCACGCGGTCCGGGAGCGATGCCGCGAGGATCGTCGCAAGCACCGCTACGCCCAGCGCGGACGCGACCTGCCGCTGCGCGTTGTAGATCGACGACGCCCGTCCCGTGTCAGCCGGCCGGATGCCGGTGAAGGCGCACGCCTGCAGCGGCATCATCGCGAACGCCATCGAGAAGCCCACCGCAAGCATCAGCAGCCGCACAAGCCAGAGGTTCGTCTCCGCGTCCAACGTCGTGAGCAGCACGAGCACCACCGCCATCGCCGCCAGGCCCGGCGTCATCAGCCGCCGCGGGCCTACAGTCGGGTACAACCGTCCCGCGATCTGCGCGCCGATGAGCACGCCCACCGCCTCCGGGAACGTCGTCAGCCCCGATTCGAACGCCGAGGCGCCGCGTACCTCCTGGAGGAAGATCGGCATCACGAAGAGCACCCCGAGGAACGCGCCCGTCGCGAACGTCGAGACCGCCATCGCGCCACGGAACATCCGGTCGCTCACGAGCCGCATCTGCAGCAACGGCGCCTCGCGCTCCAGCTCCACCTTCACCAGCAGCCCGAGCGCTGCAAGCCCCAGGAGTCCCGGGCCCCACGCAGTGGGCGAGCTCCACCCGGACTGTGGCCCCTCGCTCAGCGCGAAAAGCACCAGCGCCAGGCTCGCCGCCGAAAGCAGGAACCCCGGCACGTCGAACCCGCCCGCCCGCGGCTCGCGGTGCTCCCGCAGGAAGATCCACCCGAACACGAGCGTCGCCACCCCGATCGGCAGGTTCAGGTAGAACACCCACCGCCACGAAAGCGAATCGATCAGGAACCCGCCGATCACCGGCCCCGAAGCCGGCGCGATCACCGTCGGGATGATGATGACGCGCGAAATCGCCGCCCGCCGCTCCGGCGGGAATGCCCGCATCAGCATCGCGAAGCCCGTGGGCGTCAGCATCCCGCCGCCCACGCCCTGCAGGATCCGGAAGGCGATGAGCTGGTCCAGGCTCGTTGCCGCCCCGCAGAGCGCTGAAGCCGCGGTGAACACGACGATCGCGAACAGGAACGTCCGCTTCGTCCCCACCCGGTCACCGATCCAGCCCGAAGCCGGGATCCACACGGCCAGGCTCAGCAGGTAGCCCGTCACCACCCACTCGATCGACGCCGTCCGCACGTCGAACTCGTCCGCCAGCGTCGGCAACGCCACGTTCACGATGGTCGTGTCGAGGATGTTCACGAACATCGAAGCCACGTACACGATCGCGACCGCGTACTCCGGTTTCAAGCGCTCACGCACGGCAACTCCACCCCCACACGGCCCCGCAGCCGCGCTCGCGGCGGAGTATCCGCCCCGCCGGGGCTACCCGCATCCGGCCCCGCCGCTATCGGCTCCCGCGCACGCCCAGGTCCATCGGCGCCCCGCGCGGCCGCTTCATCACGTACACCCGCACCTCCCAGCGCCCGCTGTGGAACCGGATGTGCCGCGCGATCGGCTCCCGCACCGTGTGATGCACCTTCCAGAGCCGCTCCGCCAGCTCCCCGTCGAAGTACCAGCGGCTTTCGGCCACCCGGAACCCGAGTGCGTAGTAGGCCCGGTGCGCGTGCTCGGCGAACGTGTTCGTGCTCAGGACGAAGTCCTTGCCCGGCACCTCCCGCTCCAGCCAGTCCATCAGCGCCGCGAGCATCCGCCGGCACACGCCCCGCCCCTCATGCCGCGGCGGCACGTGAACCGCCCAGAAGTACAGGCCTGCTTCGTCCTCCAGATTCACCGAGACGCGCCCAACCGGCTCGCCGTCCTCCACCGCCACGAAGTGCCGGTGCGGCTTATCCAGGACCACCTTCGAAAGCTGTAACTGGGCCCGCTGCGGGTCCCGCAGCTGTGTTAAGTCGAACCCGTGGAAGGGGAACCCGTGCTCGTCCCAGTGGGCCATGCGCGCGACCAGCTCCGCGTCCCAGGGGCGCAACTCCAGCCCGTACCCCTCGATCCGGGCCGGGTAGGGCGGCAGGGTCGCGACAGCTGCCGTCGCCGCGGTTCGGGCCATGCGCGGAGTGTAGCCGGTTCGCCGCTCCGGCGGTCAGGCTTCCGCGCCGCGAGACGGCCGGGCGCCCACCACGTGCAGCGCATCCGCCAGCCGCTCCGTCGTGAACGGCTTCTGCAGCAGCCCCGCGATCGACCGCTTCATCGCGTCGTCGATGTGCGCGTCCGCCGCGTACCCGGTGCACACCAGCACCGGCAGGTCCGGCCGGATGCCCGAGATCGCGTGGAACACCTCGCGGCCGGTCATCCCCGGCATCACCAGGTCCAGCAGGATGGCCGCAAACCGTCCAGGCCGCGCCCGCACCAGCTCCACCGCGAGCGCGCCGTTCGCCACCTCGACGACGTTGTACCCCAGCGCCGAAAGCGTCTGCGAGACGCTGTGCCGCACGAGCTCGTCGTCGTCCACCAGCAGGACCAGGTTGCCATCGCCCGCGTCCGCCTCCGGGATCACCGGCGCGATGGTGGTCAGCAGCGGGAAGCGCAGCTCGAACACGGTGCCGTCACCGGGATTGGACGTGCAGTCGATCTCACCGCGGTGCCCACGCACCACGCCATACGTGATCGCCAGCCCGAGCCCGGTACCGACCCCCGATTCCTTGGTCGTGAAGAACGGTTCGAAGATGCGCGCCCGCGTTGACTCGTCCATCCCTGGCCCGTCGTCGGAGATGGCGAGATACGCGCGCCCCGCACGCATTCCGAGCTCGACGGCGATCGTCCCGCGGTCCCCCAGCGCATCCCGCGCGTTGAGCACGATGTTGAGCACAGCCTGTTGCAGCTGCGCGCCATCGCCCTCCACCGTCACCGCCGCTTCCGGCACGTGGATCGCCAGCCGCATGTCGCCCTTGAGCGTCGGCCCGACCAGGTCCGCCGTTTCCTGGACCACTTCCCGCAGGTCCACCGGCACGAACCGCGCCAGCCCGCCCCGCGAAAACGACAGCAGCCGCCCGGCGATGTCCGCGCCCCGCCGCGCCGCCTGCTCGATGTGGTAGAGCTGCTCCCGGTCGCGCGGGTCCAGGGCGGGCGAAAGCTTGAGCAGCCCCGCGAATCCGAGGATCGCCGTCAGCAGGTTGTTGAAGTCATGCGCGACGCTCCCGGCCATCACGCCCAGGCTTTCCATCTTCTGGGACTGCGCGACGACCATCTCCTGGCGCCGCCGGTCGGTGATGTCGGCAGCAACGCCGGCCAGCCCGGCGATCTCGCCCGCCTCGTCGCGGATCGGCTCGAACCAGCCGTCCAGCTGCCGGCCGCCCAGCTCGAAGGTCGCCGAGAACGTCTCGCCGGCGAGCCCGCGCGAGAGCAAATCCAGCACCGCCTGGTTGCGCTCCAGCACTTCCCAGGCGCTCTTCCCGACGAACCCCTCGCGCCCCGTCCCGAATGACTCCAGCGCGCGCCCTTCGAGCAGCGTGAACACCCCCCGGGCGTCCACCGCCCAGAGCACGACCGGCATGTTCGTGGCCAGCGTCCGCACCTGCCGCTCGAGGTCGAGGTTCCGCCGCATCGTCGCGATGTGCTCCGTAACATCCGTGCCGGTGCAAACGAGCAGCTCGGCGCCGTGTTCGTCGTGGATGGACATCGTGTTGAAGCGCATCACCCGCGTGCCCGCCGCGCTCATGATGCGGAAGTGCGGGCCGTGGGAGCTGTGCAGTTCGCCCGGCGCGAACCGCAGTCCGTCGCCGAAGAAGAGCGTGGCCGGCAGGCCCGATGCGGACTCCGCGTCCAGTCCGAACAATCGCGCCGCCGCGCCGTTGAGCGAGACGACGATGCCCGCTCTATCGATGATGACAACCGGAGCCGTTACCGCTTCGAGCAATCGGCTCGAAACCGCCAGCTGCCCGGGGGCAAGTGCAACCGACACGTGCGATCTCCTGTGGTCCGGGGCGCGGGTGCCCGGAGTTCGCGACCTGGTGTCGAGCGAGAGTATCGAGGGCCTGTACCTTCTGAACTCAGGGTTCCCCCTGATCTTTGATACCTGCAGGTAGCTAATTGGCACGCTTCATGTCGTGTGCGGCGAATCGAACTTGACGTGCTCGTATGAAATGCAGATCGCGTCCAGGGCGTCGGCAAGCACGCGCCGGACCGGAGCGCCGCGCCCCGCTCCGCAGCAGCCCGCCGTCCCGGTCCTGTAGCTGCCGGTCAGAACAGCTTGCGGAAGTCCGCCTGGCCGCCGGAATCGGTGAGCATGTAGCCCTCGACCGTGATCCGCCGCGGAGCCCACCGCTCGATCTCCTCCCGGGCGCGCAGCATGTCCGCGCCAATCCGTCGGACGAGTTCGCCCGCGGTCACCGCACGCGCTTCCCGCCGGTACCAGCCGCAGTCCTGGTGACCGAGCACCACCACCTGTCGCAGGGAGACGCGGTCGAGCAGCAGCTCGACCACCTCCTTCACCGGCGCCCGACCGCGCAGCAGCACCTTCTTGACGCGCCCCTCCGTCAGGTCGGCCGCCTGCGCGACCCACCAGGCGCCGCCGGGCACGGCCACCCGGTCGGCCGCGCCCCAGTGCTCTTCGAGGAACCGCGCGAACGCCGACTGCACCTCCGCCTCGCCGCAGAGCAGCGCCAGCGCCCCCGGCCCGCTGTCCGGCGTCACGGCTGGTCCGCGGCGGGCGGCACCGGCGGGCCACCCGCGTCAACTTCCGCCGCCAGGCTCTCGATCGCCGGGTTCGTGGCCGGCGCAGCGCCGTTCGCCGGCGTGGCTACGCGCCCGTTGGTGGCGCCGTCCTCGCCCTGGCCGTTCAGCAGCCCCGGCAGGTCCAGCCCCACCGCGCGCAGCGTCTCGATCGCCTGCGCGAGCAGCATCGGCACCGTGCTGCTGAACTTGCCCACCGGCCCGGCCCCGTTCCCGCCGCCGCCGTCGATCATCACGATCCGGTCGACCTGCGCCAGCGGCGACGCGAGCGCGTTCGCGATCTCCGGCAGCTTCGCGATGAGCTCCGGGTAGACCGAAAGCTGCAGCGCGGCCTGGTTGTACGCGTTGAGCGCGGCCGCCAGCCGCTCCTTGCCTTCCGCCTCGCCGAGCAGCAACGCCTTCTGGCCCGATGCCTGCGCCTCCAGCTCGGCGCGCGTCGCCTCCGCGTTCAGCGTGCGTGCCCGCGCCTCGCCCTCGCCCTCGGCCTCGAGCTCCTTCTGGCGCGCGTCCGCGATTGAGATGCGCAGCTTCGCCTCGCCTTCGCCTTCGAGCGCCCGCGCCTGGGCCGCGCCCTCCGCCCGCTGGACCATCGCCAGCCGCTCACCTTCCGCCCGGAGCACGGCCGCCTCCCGCTCCGCTTCCGCCGGCTTGATCACGCTCGCTTCGAGCGCCTGCTGCTGCCGCAGGACTTCCTGCTGTTCCACCGCGATGTTCGAACGCACCCGCTCCTCTTCGACCGCGACCTCCGCCTTCACCACCTCGCGCTTCGATTCCGCTTCGGCCAACGGGCCCGACTGCAGCGCGCGGGCACGCTCCGCCTCCACCAGCGCCTTCGCCTTGGCGATGCGCAGGTCGCGGTCACGCGCCGCTTCCGCGATCGCGGCGTCGGCGATCGCCTGCGCAGTCTCGCCTTCCCGCTTCGCCTCCGCCGACCGGATCATCGCGTCGCGCACGGCGTCCGCCTCACCGATCTCGGCGTCGCGCTTCACTTCGGCCACGCGCTTGCGTCCCAGGTTCTCGAGGTAGCCCTGGTCGTCGCTGATGTGCTGGATCGTGAGCACGTCCAGGTTCATGCCGAGCCCGCCGAAGTCCGAACCCGCCTCGTTCGAAACCGCCGAGACCAGCGTCTCGCGCGAGCTGTTCAGCTCCTCGACCGTCATCTTCGCGCAAATGCTGCGCAGGTGGCCCGAGAGGATCTCCTGGACGGTCTGCTGCAGGTGCTGCCGGTCCGAGTTGAGGAAGCGCTCGGCCGCCGTCCGGATCGCCGCGTCCTGCGAGTCGAACCGCACCAGCGCAATCGCGTCCACGTTCACCTGGACGCCTTCCTTCGAATAGGCGCCCCGTATCGGCAGGGCTGTCTCGAACGGCGCCAGCGACATGTAGTCGACCCGCTCGATCACCGGCAGCCGGAAGCTCGCGCCACCGCGCACCACCCGGAACCCGCCGCGCCCGGTGAACACCGCCACCTGGTCCGGCGGCACCTTCACGTAGAACCGCGCATAGAGCGCCGCGACCAGGATGACCACCGCCACGATGCCGGCGACGACGAATGGGACGACAATCATGACTTCTGCTCCTTGGATGTTGGGAAGGGCGCGATGCCGCTCGCAGTCGAGGGCACGACCGTGACCGTCCCCTGCCCCGCGTGGATCACCTTCACTTCCGTGCCGAACGGGATCCGCATCCCGTTCGCCGAACGCGCCGCGTGCGAGACGCGCGCCCCGCTCGACGGCGCGATCACCGTGACCCGCCCGAGCCCGTTCTCGGGGATCTCGGCCGTCACTTCACCCGTCAGGTCGATGAAGTCCGACTCGCGGACCGTCACGGTGCTCTGCTGACGGGCCATCGGCACGACGATCAGGAAGAACGTCCCCGCGGAGACGCCCAGGCCGCCCACGATCGCCGCCAGCGCCTGCGCCCACAGCGCCCAGTCCATCACCGAGGCGATGTACCCGAACCCGCCGAACGCCGTCACGAACACAAAGACGATGCGCGAGCTCAGCGGCGATGCCCCGCCGCCGTGCCCCACCTCGCCGCCCGTGTCCGCCGAGGCATCGCCCAGGTCGAACAGCTCGCCGATGACGAACGTGATCGCCGTGAGCACCAGCCCAACGAAGAAGATGATTAGAAAGCCCATGCCCGCGCCTCCCGTGCCGTGCGAGCTTCTCGCTCCCGGCCGCAGTGGGCCGGACCTGTGTCGAATCGATTGGGGCGAAGCATCAGCAGCGCCAGATACTACCGAGTATTTCGGACGCATGCTGCCGGGGATTACCCGGAAAACTCGCAAATGGACTACATCGGTGTTGTGAGCGCACTGCGGGCGCTCGTCGCCCAGGCTCGGCCGGCGTCCCGGTGACGCCTCCGCCGATCAACTGGTCATCTTACGCGTATCCAACCAGATTGTCGATAGATCTACAGTTCACGACTATAACTCATCGAGCGGGTGCCGCCGCAGGAAGTCCAGCACCGCCGCGCTCGCCTGCTCCCGGAACTCCACGAAGAACCCGTGCCGCCCGCCCGCGATCATCTTCAGCTCCGCGCCGGGGATTCGCCCCGCGAGCAGCCCCGCGTTCGCGCTCATGTTCACCTGGTCGCTGTCGCCGTGGATCACCAGCACCGGCGCCGTGATGCCCGGGAGCTCGTCCCACGCGTCGTGCCCTTCGCTCGCCAGGTAGTGCATCCGCTGCGCGAACGGCGGGATCGGGTTGAGCGCCCGCTCCCGGTAGCGCTCGACGTACTCCGGGTGCGCCGCCGCATACTCCGGCGAGACCATCTGCTCCAGGAGCAGCTGCAGCGCCGCCTCCGGGTCGTCCGCGCGCGTCGACATCATCCGGTCCACGTCCGGCGGCCGCTTCACGCCCATCCGGTTCCCCGGCGTCGTGCACCCCAGCACCACCGCTCCCACCCGCGACGCGTGGCTGATCGCCAGGCGCTGCGCGATCCGCCCGCCCATCGAGATCCCGTAGACGTGCGCGCGCTCGATCCCCAGGTGGTTCAGCAACGCCACCGCGTCGGCCGCGAACAGTTCGATGCTGTAGGCCGGCTCCCGCGGCTTGTCGCTCGCGCCCGTCCCGCGGTGGTCGAACACGATGACCCGGTGCTGGGCGGCGAAGTCATCCCGCACGCCGTCCCAGCCGTGGTGGTCCGATCCCTGCCCCATCACGAGGAGCAGCGGCTCGCCCGCACCGAGCTCCTCGTACCAGAGCCGCACGCCGCCGGGGACAGTCACAAATGGCACGGCACGCATCCTACGCGCGCCACACCCGCCCCGCGACCCCCTTACCGCGGGGGCAGCCGGATCGCCCCGTCCAGCCGGATCGTCTCGCCGTTCAGCATCGCGTTCTCCACGATGTGCAGGGCCAGCTTCGCGTACTCCTCCGGCTGCCCCAACCGCGACGGGAACGGCACCGTGCCGCCCAGCGCCTGCTGCGCCGCCTCCGGGAGCCCCGCCAGCATCGGCGTCATGAACAGGCCCGGCGCAATCGTCACGCAGCGGATCCCGTCCCGGGCGAAGTCGCGCGCCACCGGCAGCGTCAGCCCGACCACGCCGCCCTTCGAGGCGCCGTAGGCCGCCTGCCCGATCTGCCCTTCGAACGCCGCGATCGAGGCCGTGTTGATGATCACGCCGCGCTCGCCGTCCGCGTTCGGCTGGTTCTTCAGCATCCGCGCGCCGGCCAGCCGGATCACGTTGAACGTGCCGATCAGGTTGACCTCGACGACCTTCCGGAAGAGCGCGAGGTCGTGCGGCTTGCCGTCGCGGTCCACCGTCTTCGATGGCGGCGCGATCCCCGCGCAGTTCACGACCACCTGGATGCCGCCGAACGCCGCGACCGCGCCGTCGAGCGCTGCCGTCACCTGCTCCTCGTTCGTGACGTCCGCCTGCGAGAACCGGGCGCCGTTGCCGATCGCCTGCGCCACGTCTTCGCCCTTCAGGTCGATGATCGCGACCTTCGCTCCCCGCGCCGCGAACGCGCGCGCCGTCGCTTCGCCCAGCCCCGAACCGCCACCCGTGACCACCACGCCGATCCCGGCAATCTCCATCGAACGTCCCCTGTTGCTGCGTTGTTGCGCTGCCTACCATGCCACCGGGAGCGGCAACGGGGGAGGCCACGCATGACCACGACCGCCGCGGAACTGCTCTTCGATGGCCCGGACGAGGCCGAGTGGACGCTCGTCCTCGCCCACGGCGCCGGCGCGCCCATGGACAGCGCCTACATGGACGCCTGGGCGAAGGGCCTCGCCGAGCGCGGCCTCCGCGTCGCCCGCTTCGAATTCCCCTACATGCGCGCCCGCCGCGAAACCGGCGGCAAGCGCCCGCCGGACCGCGAGGCCGTGCTCCTCCGGGCCTGGCGCGACGTCGTGGCGCAACTTGGCGGCGGCCCGCACCTGGCCATCGGCGGCAAGTCCATGGGCGGCCGCATGGCCAGCATGGTCGCAGACGAGCTCGGCGCGGGCGCCCTCGTCTGCCTCGGCTACCCGTTCCACGCCCCCGGCCGCCCCGAAAAGCCGCGCACCGCCCACCTCACGGACCTCCGCACCCCTGCGCTCATCGTCCAGGGCACCCGCGACCCCTTCGGCACCGCGGCCGACGTCGCCGGCTACCAGCTCTCGCCCGCGATCGCCGTGCACTGGCTCGAAGGCGGCGACCACGACTTCAAGCCGCCCGCGGGCAGCGGCCGCACCCAGCGCCAGAACTGGGACGAGGGTATGGACGCCGTCGCGGCGTTTCTCCGCGGCCTCGCCCGCTGATCAGTCCTCGAAGTCGATGTCGAGGACGACGGGCTCGCCCGGCGCCGGCCGCCCGCCGGCCAGCCACTGGATGAAGTCGATCTCGCCGGTGCTCACTCCCGCGCGCGCCAGCTCCCACGCCAGCTCGGCCCGGTGCTGCCCCGAATGCGCCAGCACCTGCGAGATCACCACGTGCATCGGCGCCTCCCGCTTGAACCACGGCACGAAGTACGGCGCATCGAACCCCGCGCCCTCCACCGGCTCCACGATCGCGATGATCGCGGCCCAGGTTGCGTCGCCGTAGGCCAGCAGGTCGGCCAGCCGCTCCGGCGGCTCCGGGTACTTCGGCTCCAGCCGCAGCACCTCGAGGAACGCCTGCCCGGTCGCGTACAGGTGCTGCGCCCGCGTCCGCAGCGGGTCGCCGTCGTAGCACACCAGGTCGAAGATCGCGGGTGCCTGTTCGAACGTCGCCACCACCGCGTGGTTCGCCCAGGCGTCGTGGCGCAGCTGCTCGGCAAGGATGTTCATACGGTCGCCTCCCGGAGCGGGCAGGATAGCCCCCGCCCGGCGCACCTGCAGCCACCCATGTCACACAGCGCCTACGCGTCGACCCGCGTGTCCCGCGGCGCCTCGCCCCGCGCCAGCTCCGAAAGCCGGTGCGACAGCCGCCCCGAACCGCGCACCAGCGGGTCGAACCGCCACGCCACTGCCTCCTCGAACGCTTCCGCCGTCGCCGCCGGCACCGAGCCCTCGCGCGCCATGATCCACGACCCCGCGAGCAGTCGCAGGTGGTACATCGCCGCCCCCTCGTACATCCGCGCATCCAGCTCCGCGATGAGCGCGGCGTCCTCGCGCTGCACGTGCTCGGCCAGCGCCTCCGCCGGGCGCGTCACGAACGGGTCCAGGTCCACCACCCGCCCGAACGAGGTCATCAGGTTCTTGTAGATCGATTCGTCGATCCGCGGCTTCCGCCGGAAGAGGGGCATGCGCACTCCTGCCGCCATGGTAGTGTGCCCCCATGGCTGTCGACGACTCTCCCGCGCTCACGGGCGTCATCCTCGTCGGTGGCCGCAGCCGGCGCTTCGGCTCCGACAAGGCCTGGGCGCAGCTCGACGGCCGGCCCCTGGTCGAGTGGGTCACCCGCCGCCTCGCCCTCGCCTGCTCCGAGCTGCTCGTCGTCCACGCGAAGGGCCAGCCGCTCCCGCCGCTCGAAGTCGGCGTCCCCGTCGAGCTCCTCGAAGACCGCTACGCCGCCGAGGGCCCGCTCGCCGGGCTGATCACCGCCTTCCCGCGCGTCGCCACGCCGCTCTGCTTCGCCGCCTCCGTCGATTCGCCGCTGGTCGAACCCGCCCTGGTCCGCCTGCTCGCGTCCTGCGGCGAGGGCTTCGACGCCGTGGTGCCGCACGCGCGCGGCTTCCTCCAGCCCCTGCTCGCCGTCTACCGGCCGGCCGCCTGCCTCGCCCCGTTCGAACGCGCGCTCGCCGCCGGCGAGAACCGCGTGCTGGCCGCGCTCGCCGGCCTCCGCGCGCTCGAAGTCCCCGAGTCCGAGCTCCGCACCGTCGACCCGGGCCTGCGCAGCTTCATCAACGCCAACACCCCGGCCATGCTCGCCGAGATCGCGGCCATGCTCGACGTCCCGGCCGGCTAATCCAGCGCCCGCGCCGCATCCTCGTCGAGCACCACCAGCAGCCGTTCGTGACCCTGCAGCAGGCTCGCCGGGCACTCCGGCGACGGCACCCCGCGCAGCGCCCGCGCCACGACGCCCGCCTTCGAGGCGCCGTTCGCCAGCAACAGCACGGCGCGCGCGCCGAGCAGCTCGGCCATCCCCAGCGTCAGCCCCGCGCGCGGCGATTCGGCGCCGAAGCAGCCCTTCACCGCTTCCCGCGTCCCGTCCGCCAGCTCGACCACCCGTGCCCGGCACTCCGCCGTGCTGCCCGGCTCGTTGAACGCCAGGTGCCCGTTCGTCCCGATGCCCAGCACTGCCACGTCGAGCCCGCCGGCCGCCGCCAGCGCCGCCGCGAACCGCGCGGCCTCCGCGGCCAGGTCCGGCGCCTCCGGGTCGAACTGCGCGACCGGCGCCGCATCCTCGATCGTCTCCCAGTGCCGCTCGAAGAACTCGCGGTTCGAACAGGGGTGGTGCCGCGCCACCACGTACTCGTCGATCGCGAACGGCCGCACCTGCCCCACGCTCACGGCGCCATCCATGACCGCCCGCCCCAGCGCGTGGTACAGCCCCAGCGGCGTGTTGCCGGTTGCGAGCCCCACAGCCGGCGACGGGAATTCGTCGACCAGCTCCAGGAACGCATCGAGCGACGCCGTGGCGAAGTCGAGCGACGGCACGATACGGATGTCGGCCATCAGGCGGGCACCGCTTCGTGCAGGAACGTCAGCAGCTCCTCGACGAGCGCGTCGGCACGCTCCTCCGGGGCCATGTGCCCGCACTGCTCCAGCACGACCTGCCGCGCCCCCGGGATCGCGGCCGCGATCCGCTCGCCCACCGCCACGTTGAACGCCGGGTCCTGTTCGCCGCTGACTACGAGCACCGGCATCGCCACCTTCGCGAGGTCCACCACCTCCTGGTGCTCCGTCTCGCGCATCATCCGCGCCAGGCAGCGCACCGTCCCCGGGATGAGCAGCGGGCGCACATAGCCGCGCACCACCTCGGGCGTCACCGTCGCCGGGTCATACGCCATCCCGCGCAGTCCCTTGCCGATGAAATACGTGGCCAGCGGCGGGAACGCCGCCAGCAGCGACATCCCGGCCGACATCGCCCGGATGCTCGCGCCCGGCTGGCCGTGCTGCCAGCGCATCGGCTCCGCCGGGTCCACCGACGCCACGAGCACCAGCCGTTCGACTCGCTCCGGGTGCGCCACCGCCGCTCGCGTGACCACCCCGCCGCCCATCGAGTGCCCGACCAGCGTCGCTCGTTCGATTCCGAGCGTGTCGAGCAGCCGCACCAGCCGCTCCGCGTGTTCGTCGTGACTCAGGGGGCGCTCCGGGTCGCGGTCGCTGTATCCGAAGCCCGGCAGGTCCACTGCGACCACCCGGAACGCGGGCGTCAGCAGCGGGATCACCTCGCGCCAGCTGAACGTGTGCCCGGCGAAGCCATGCACGAGCACGATCGCCGGCCCGCTGCCCTCGTCGATGTAGTGGATCTGTTCGCCGCCGATCTCCCGCACCAGCCCGGGCGGTTGCGGCAGCGGCCCCGCGTCCATCGCCTTTCGCGCGGCCACCGCGGCACCGGCCACGGCCACCCCCGCGACCGGCAGCGCCACCAGCAGTTTCCGGTTCATCGCTTCCCCTCCCCGAACAGCGTGCGAAGGAAGTCTAGCGCCTCCGGGATTCGCGGGCCGTACCACCAGAGCAGCCGCCCATCGACCACCCGCGCCGGCGCCACACCGGCGAAGTACGCGGCGTCCGCTTCCTTGAACGGGTACGGCTCGTCCGGCAGCAGCACCAGGTCCGGCGCCAGCTCCGCCACCTCCTCGAGGCTGACCTCCGGGTAGCGCGCCCGGTCGCGCAGCACGTTGACCGCCCCCGCCTGCTCGATAAGGTCGTGGCCATACGCGGCGCCACCGAGCCCCATGAGCGGCTCCTTCCAGATCGGCACGAACACCCGCGGCCCCCGCCCCGGGACCGCCTCCGCCAGCATCGACTCGATCCGCTCCGCGAGCGCATTCGCCGCCCCGGCCGCACCCACCCGCGCCCCCACCTCCCGGATCATCGCCGCCGCCTCCGCGACCGTATTCGGGTCGGTCAGCAGCACCTCCAGCCCGGCTGCCTCCAGCGCCTCGATGTCCTCCCGGCGGTTCTCCTCCCGGTTCGCGAGCACCAGGTCTGGCGCCAACGCCACGATCCGCTCGACCTTCGGGTTCTTCGTCCCACCCACAACCGGGACATGCTCGACCGCCCCAGCCGGCTCCACACAGAACCGCGTCCGCCCCATAAGCGACTCCTCCCGCCCCAACCAAACCACCAGCTCGGTCAAACTCGGCACGAGCGACACAACACGCATGCCCCCAGCATGCACCAACCGCCCCCACACGCACGAAGGGCGCCCCACCCGGGTGAAGCGCCCGTGCCGTGATGCCGGCAGGAGTGCGTGGAGTTGTACGGCTGTCCGAGATTCCGCCTTGACGGAGCAGCCGCGTATAGGACATATAAACATTACTCGCTAATGGGAGGGCAAATGCTCACAGAGAATCGAACGATCATCCGCTGGGCAGCATCGCTGGGAGTGATGCTGCTGGTCGGGCTCATAGGCATGCTGGGTACCCAACCTACCGGGTCCGATGCGGCATCGATCCGAATCCTGCTACCGGTAAGCCAGGATACGGGCCCCTGGAGATCCATCAACGGGTACTTCGTCGGCGAACACGCGATCGGCGGGGCGAACGAGTTCGGCCTCGATCTCGTGCCGGTGAACGGCTCGCCGGCCGGTCTTGTGGTGCACGCGCCGATCGCTGGCAAAGTTCAGCGCCTCGACGATGAATGCCGGATGTACGATTCTGTGGAACCTGAGCCTGACCCGGGGGGCGACCTCATCCATATTCGTTCCGATGCGCGGAAGCCCAATCCGCGCGGCGGGCAACCGCTGTACCTCTGGTACCAGATCTGCCACGTCGACGCGACCATCGCAGATGCCGCCACGGTTGAAGTTGGCGAGCCGCTCGGGACGGTCTTCGACGGAACCGTTGATCATCTTCATGTGAGCCTCTTTTGGGGCGACGCCATCGCCCGCAGGCTCACCAGCGATGGCAAGAGTGCGCGGGAGTCACAGGCGTTCTCCGGGGGATATGCCCTCGAAGGCGTAAACTTCGACTGGCCGATTGGTGATAATACGAAGAAGCAGCCGGTTTACCACTGCCCTAACCCCGACAAGACCGGGGACAAGTCATGCGCCATTCCAACGTCCATGAAGCCTGGATCAACGCTCTTGGCGCCGCTCAGCGGCGATCAGTATTCCGGAACGGTTCAGCTTCAGTACTCGTCGCCCCTCTGGGCCGACGGCTACCGGGTCAGCATCGGAACGAGCCGCGGCAGTGCCGATCTGTTTGGAGTTGGCCTTCTTCCCCAGCCCAAGAGCGGCCCTCAGACCCTCACCATAAATCAGTTCCAGCCGCCGCCGGGCACCAGGATCATGTGGGTGCGAATCGAAACCTTCTCCCAGGACGTCGGGAAGTGGTTCGCCAATGACACGTCCATCCAACTTCGCGTCAAGACCGGCTCCCGCACCGCGCTCAAGGTCCCGGCGGCGCCGTCGGACGTCTACTGGGCGGAAGACGGCTTCTTTGGACCTCGCCTGGTTTGGTTCGATGAAGCAACAGACGAAACGTCGTATCGAGTATTCGACGTGCGTTGCTACCTGACATCATTTCTCTTCGATTCCGGCTGGAGCTGCGAAGCGCCATCGCATTTCAGCGCCTTTCCAGCCAATACCATGTTCGCCGTCGCCTCGCAATTGCCACCAGCCGATGTCGTCGGTATCCCCGAGGAGCGAGTCTGTTACGGGGTGGCGGCCGTAAATGCGGCTGGCATGTCGAGGATCGTACTGCAGGAGGGGTGTTACTTCGCATCCTTTGAATGACGGCGCCGGCCGTCAGTTGCGCCCGAGCCGGACCACCAGCTCGGTCAACTCGGCACGAGCGACACCACACGCATGCCCCCAGCATGCACCACCCGCCCCCACACGCACGAAGGGCGCCCCACGTGGGGCGCCCTTCGCGGGAGTGAGTCCCGCCCCGCCCGCTACACCGTCCGCGGCGTGCCCAGCGTCACCGTCACCGTCATCGCCTTCCCGTCGCGGTACAGCTCGACCTCGACCGCGTCGCCCGGCGCGTACTTGATCATCGCCAGGGCAAGGTCGCCCTCATTCCGGATCTCCTGGTCGCCGATCTTCGTGATCACGTCGCCGGCGCGGATGCCCGCCGCGTCCGCGGGCTCGCCCGCCGC
This sequence comes from Dehalococcoidia bacterium, assembly GCA_020850615.1. Classification (GTDB taxonomy): domain Bacteria; phylum Chloroflexota; class Dehalococcoidia; order Tepidiformales; family Tepidiformaceae; genus JADZEI01. The sequence continues at coordinate 15,659 of JADZEI010000093.1, forward strand.
CACCGAGGCGATGTCGCCTGCCGGCAGGAGGATGCCGCCCTTCTCTTCGGGCACGCCGAGCTCCCGCGCCTTCGCCGGCCGCAGCGATTCGAAGCCCTGCACGCCGAGGAACCCGCGTGTCACCCGGCCGTCGGCCTTCAGCTCCCGGTAGACCGCGGCAACCGTGTCCGAGCCGACCGCGTAGCCGATGCCCTGCGCCACGCCCGTCGACGAGCTCCCGTCCGGCTGGAGCGCGGTGTTCACGCCGACCACTTCGCCCTGGAGGTTCAGCAGCGGCCCGCCGCTGTTGCCGTGGTTGATCGCCGTATCTGTCTGCACGGCGCCGAGGATCGGCGAGGACTCGCTGATCGCGCGGTTCTTCTGGCTCACGATGCCGCGCGTCACCGAGAACGACGCGCCCTCGCCCCGGCTCAGGTCCAGCGCGTACCCGATCGCCACCACGTCATCGCCGATGTTCACCTTATCGAGGTCCGCCAGTGGCAGCACCGCCAGCTCCTGGTCCGCATCGATCTTCACCAGCGCCAGGTCCGACCGCGGGTCCGTTCCCACCACCGTCCCGACGTACGCCGAGCCGTCCGCCAGCGTGACGTTGAGCCCGCGGCTCGTCGACCCGCTGACCACGTGGTTGTTCGTGACGATGTACCCGGAAGCATCGACGATGAACCCGGACCCGACCGAGCCGCCGGTCGAGATCCGGACCACCGCGGGCCCGGCCTTCTTCACCAGGTCGGCGGTGCTCATCGTGCCGGTGGGGAGGCTCACCGTTGCCGTCGCGGTGGAGCCCCCACCGCCGGTCGCGGTGGCCGTGTTCAGCGCCTGCTGCGTCGGCGAATTCGCTCCCGGGTCCGGCTGCCGCCCCGCATCGCTGTCCGAGCAGGCGGTACCCAGCATCAGGCCGAACGCGGCGATGGCACCAAGCGCCAGGGGTGCGGTTCTCATCAACTGGGCGACTCCAATGCGGATTTCGTGGCTCAGTGTTCCCTACACGCAGGCAATCCCCTGTAAATCGCGTGCACAATCCGGAATCACCCGGTAAAGGGTGCCCGTTACCTCTCCTCCACCGGTGTATCATCGCCCCTGAGCAGCGTAATGGCATGGAACGGGAATCCAGAGGCCGCGGGTCTTCGTAGCGTAAGCAGGACGGGCGAAATTGCCCTGCCCGCGGGCGCCGCGCAAAGCGCCGACCGCGTTGATTGGACCGATGAGGCCCTCATGCTCGCCGTTGCCGCCCGCGATGAAAAAGCGTTCGCCGTGCTCTATGACCGGTACGCGGACCTCGTGTTCTCGGCCTCCATGCGCGTGCTCGAAGACAGCCAGCTCGCCGAAGACGCGACGCAGGACATCTTCGTCCGCATCTGGCGCCGCCCCGAAGCCTTCATCGCCGAACGCGGCCGCTTCGTCAGCTGGCTCATGAGCGTCGTCCGCAACCGCTCCGTCGACGAGTTCCGCTCCCGCGGCCGCCGGCGCCGCCGCGAAGGCCTGCCCGCCTCCACCGACCAGCCCGACGACGCGATGGCGATGCTCCCCGGGAACGCCGACGACCCGCTCCGCGAAGCCCAGCTCCACGAAGAGCAGCGCCTCGTCCGGGCCGCCCTCACTACGCTCCCTCCAGAACAGAAGCTCGCCCTCGAGCTCGCCTACTTCGGCGGAATGACCCAGCAGGAAGTCGCCCTCGCGCTCAACGAGCCGCTCGGCACGATCAAGACGCGGATCCGGCTGGGGATGCAGAAGTTGCGGCGCTCCTTGCAGGACCTGGCCTGACGGAGCACGAGTGATGGACCCCGCCCTCTCGCCCCACCTCAGCCAGGAACAGGCCGACGAGTTCGCCCTCGGTTCGCTCGAACCCGAGGTTGCGGCCCTCGTCCGCCTCCACATCGAAGAGTGCGAACCCTGCCGCCAGCTCGTCTCCGACGGCCAGTGGGTCGCCTCGATGATCGGCATGAGCGCGCCGCCAGTCGAAGCCCCGTCGCACCTCAAGGGCCGCGTCCTCGGCGCCGCCGGCATCCGCCGCTCCCCGTTCCAGACCGTCGTGCGGTTCACCCCCGCGGCCACCGCCGCCGCCGCGATCATCGTTGCCCTCGCTTCGCTCGCCGGGCTCGTCTCCCTCCGCGGCCAGGTCGGCGACCTTCGCGACGAGAACGCCAGCCTCGATGCCCAGATCGACACCGCCATCGCCCAGCGCGTCGAGATCACCGCCCTCACCCGCCGCCTCGCCGACGGTGAGCGCGCCAGCAGCGAGATCGAAGCCGCGGCCCGCGGCGACCGTGCGCTGCTCCTCGCGCTCCTTTCGCCCGAAAGCCAGGTCGCCGAGATCGTCCCCCTCGATGAGACCGTCCCGACCGTGGGCCGGCTCGTCTGGGACAACACCCAGAAGAAGGTGTTCTTCGTCGCGATGAGCCTCCCCGCCGTCGGCCAGGACGAGACCTACCAGCTCTGGGTCAGCGCCGACGGCCGCTTCTTCAGCCTCGGCACCTTCGGCCCGGACGACAGCGGCTTCGTCCGCTACGAAACCACGCTCCCCCAGGACCTCAAGTCCTACGAAAGCGCGGTCGTGACTATCGAGCGGGCCGGCGGGTCGTCCTCCCGCGCCGGCCGCACCGTCATGGTCACCGACCTCTCGGACCTCCGCCGCTAAGCCCGGCCCCGCCAAGCTCCCGTTACCCCTCCAGCAGCTTCCGCAGCGCCGTGAGCGCCCGCGCCTGCCGGCCCTTCACGCTGTCCACCGAGACGTTGAGCACCGCCGCTGTCTCCTGCAGCGAAAGCCCGTGCACGAACCGCAGCACCACCACCTCGCCCTGCACCCGGTCGAGCCGCTGCACCGCCCGCGCCAGGTCCAGGTGCTCCGGGTCCAGCACCGCCCGCTCGTCCGGCGCGTCGTACGGCTCGATCGACAGCACCGGCGGCCGCCGGAAGAGCTTCCGCCGGTGGCTCGCGATGATGTTCCGCGCGATGCCGAACAGCCACGCCCGCGCCGGCAACCCGTGGTCTTCGAGCCGCCCCGCGGATTCCCACGCCTCCGCGAACACCGCGCTGGCGATGTCCTCCGCCTCCGCCGCCGCTCCCACCGAACCGAGCGCGTAGCGGTAGATCGCCGGCATCTCGCGGTCGAACAACACGTGCCACGCATCCGGGTCACGCCGCCGCAGCCGCGCCAGCTCGTCGCCCGGCGCAGGCAGCTGTTCCGCCGCAGTGCGCGCCGGGCCACCGAAGATCGCCGCGCGCAGCTGGGCCAGGCCCGGCGCCAGTGGGTGCAGTACCGCCGCGCTCAATCGTCGTCCCCACTGTCGTCCGGCGTGCTCGAATCGTCCGGCGTTTCGGAAGCCTCCGGCGTCTCGGTCTCGTCATCGTCGTCACCGCTGCCGCTTCCACTGCTGTCGTCGTCGTCATCATCCGGCGTCGATGACGAACTCGGAGTCGTGGTCGCCACTGGCGCGGCCGCCGTAGGCACCGGTGTTCCGCCCGTAGCCCCTGCCGGCGCGGTCGCAGCCCCACCCGGCGTAATCGAGACGGCCGGCGCGACAGTCCCGCCGCCCTGTCCCGGCGTGCCCTGGGCGCTGGCCGGCGACGCACCCGGCGTGGGCGTGCCCGTGGCCGTCGCGGTGCCCGTCGCCGTTTCGCCCGCAGCCTCCGGCGATGGCGTCGCCTCCACCCCGTTCCCACCGCCGCTGCCACGCGGGTCCAGGTTCGTCACGACGTTGCGCAGCAGATCCGCCGCGCCGCTCAGCGGGTTCTCCCCGGTCGCCGCCGACGCCCCGCCGCCCGCAATCGCAACGAGCATGGCGCCCGCCGCCAGCCGTTCGACCAGCGGGCGCGGCGCCGGCCCGAACCCGAGCCAGCGCCCCAGGAACCGCATGAGCGGCGAGGGCGGCTCGCGGTCCAGGCGCTGCACGAAGTCCCGCCGCAACCGCGCCGCCGCGAACGCATCGGGCCCATCGGGGGCGAGCGCACCGAGCCCCGCGGCGATGCGCGCGAGGGCACGGAACTCCGGCTCCCCGGGGCTCTGCGCACCATCGAGCACGCGCTGCAGCGCATCCGGGGAGACTGGCTTCTCAGGCAACCTTCACTCCAGAAACAGGTGCGACCCGGCGGGCCGGGCGGCGATACGTCACGCGCACGATGACCGCGGTGAGCACGGAAAGCCCCGTGACCACGTAGATCGCCATCACCCAGGGCTCCTGTGTGTCCGTGCCGAGCTTGAACCCGTGCCACCACGCGGCATAGAACGCCACGAAGCCAGCGTAGTGGATTCGCTTCCACATACGAGGCCCAATCAGCCCGCGGATCCAGAACGTCCCCGTCACCACGCACGAAAGGTAGAACGCGAGCGTGCCAATGCCGCTCAGCCCGGCGTCGTAGTCGGCCGCGAACGGCACGAACAGCTGCACCGTCGTGAAGTCGGTCCAGCCGTCGGGGATCAGCACGAGCGCATGTGTCGCCGCCAGGGCCAGGCCCGCCAGCGTCGCCGACTGGTGGATCGCGAGCAGCCGCCCCCGGCCGACGAGCCCGTCGAGCCACGCCGACGACATGAACAGCCCGCCGGCGACGCCCACCCACAGGCACACCAGCGCAACCAGCCCCGCCGAGCGCGAAAGGTACCACGCGGTGTGCTCCCCGGACCACGCCGGGCTCTCTGGCGCGAACCCCTCCAGCGTGATCGAGAGGAACAGCACGTTCAGGCCGGCCAGGCCCGCGAACAACATCGCGCGCACGTCAGGACCCCCTGCTCGTGCGCGGCGCCGCGGTCGCGACCGGCTTCGGCGGCGCCGTGGCCACCGAAGGCGGTGGCGGCGGCGGAGCAGCTGGTGCAGGCGGGAGCGTCGCCTGCACCATCACCGGCCCCTGCGGCGTCGTCACCACCGCCTGGCCGTCGGCTCTCGCGGCCACCGCGGCCTCCAGGACCACCGCCGCGCCCTCCGCGGCCATGGTGGCCGACGCTTCCGCCGAAACCACCATGACCGTCCCGTCCTGCGTCACGACCAGCTGCACGGGCGGCGCCTCGAGGGCGGGGGCGGGGCTCGACGGCTCCGCCCCCATCCCCGCCGCCAGCGCCCCGAACGAGAGCACGAACCCACCAGCCACCACGCCGGCTGTCGCCACGCGGGTGCCCATGAACTTCGTGCCCCCGGTCGCCCGGCGCGGACTAGTCATCGTCGTCGCCGTCGTCGTCCCAATCGTCGTCGCCGCCCCGGTCGTCGTCCCAACCGTCGTCGTCGTCCCCGCCCCGGCCGTCGTCGCGGTCGTCGTCGCCGCCCCGGCCGCCGTTGTCCCAATCGTCGTCGCCGCCCCGGCCGCCATCGTCGCGGTCGTCGTCGCGGCCGCGATCATCGTCGTCGTTCCGGTCGCCGCCGCGGTCATCGCCCGACGGCGACGCCGAGGACGAAGGCGAGGACGACGGCGAGGACGACGGCGAGGACGACGGCGACGGGGTGCTCTGCGCGATGACTGTCGATGTCGACGTTGCCGTGGTGGCGTCGTCGATGGACGGGCTCCCCTGCCCGTCGCTGAATGCCGCAGCGACGGCGGTGCCCGCGAGGACGGTGGTGACGCCAGCGGCGACAAGCGATGCGATTCGGTTCATTGCTACCTCCAGGTGCTTACGGGAGGCACATCGCTCGCATGGGGCGAAAAGAGTCGCAGGATTTTGAAACTCGTCAAGGTGTCATTGTATCAACGACGACTCCGGCCTCCGCGTCCAGCCCCAGGACCGCCACGCCGGCCGCGCGGGCGAGCTCCGCCGCCTCCGCACCGCCCACCACCACCGCCTTCGCCCAGCACTCCGCCACCCACGTCAGCGGCGCCCACGCGGTCGCCTGCGCGATGCCGCTCTCCGCCGGCAGGCCTGTGCGCGGGTCCACCAGGTGGTGCGCCGGGCCCGCCGCCGTCTGCCATCGCCGCCGCAGCACCGTGGAGGTCGCGACCGCACCGCGGACAACCCCGCCCCACGCAACCCCACCCCCCGGCCGATCAACCTCCACCTGCCAGCCGTCCAGGCCGGGTTCGTTGCCCTCCGCTCGAAGGTCGCCGCCCGCGTTCACCAGCACGCCCTCCACTTCCGGCACCGCCAGCTCGACCGCCAGGTCCACCGTCCAGCCCTTCACGATGCCGCCCAGGTCCAGCCCGCCCGCCCGCAGCCGCACGCGTTCGCCCTCGATCTCAATCGCCTCGCGCGGGTCGAGCACCGGCTGTGCCCGCGGCGCGCCGTGCGCAACCTCCGCGAATGTGCGGTCATACCCCGCCGCACGCAGCGCCGGGAGCACCATCGGGTTGAACAGCCCGCCCGTGAACGCGTGCGCTTCGAGCGCCATGCCCACCACGCGGGCGAGCTCCGCATCCACCACCGCCTCCCCCGCGTTCAGACGCGAGACCAGGCTCTCCGCGCGAAACCGCGAATACCGGGCCTCCTGCCGCTCGAACAGCAACCGGATCGAGAGCGGCAGGTCGAACCGCGGCGCCGCCGCCTCCACGAACACGTCGATCGCCGTGTCCATCGCCCGGAACGAATCGGTCAGCTGCACCGCGTCACAGCGCGGCCGGACCCGTGCTCACCGGCCGCCCACCCGGCGGGTTCGCCTTAAGGTGCAGACTGAGTATGATCCGCCTGCGCGGTGGATTGCCGCCCCGAAGAATGCACACCGGAGTCCCGATGCTGCCCGAACTGCCCTTCCTGATCAGCGCCAATAGCCTCGGCGTGATTTTCCTCCTCGTCTTCCTCGGGTCGACGATCATCTTCACCATCCCCGGCTTCGCCACGCGCGGCGGCACCCAGGTGATGTGGCTCAGCGTCGCCGGCGTCGTCCTCCTCGTCGAGGCCGTGATCCTGGTCACGCTCGTCGTCCTCACGAGCAACGGCACCATCTGGAACGACGCGGCCTAGCGGGCGGGCGGCACTCTACCGCCCGAATAGCTTCCCAAGCTTGTCCCCGACGTCTCCGATGTCGCCGATCCCGGCCTGGCCGAGGAGCGCCGTCACCCGCTTCGGGTCGTCCTTGAGGAAATCCATCACGGCGTCCACGGCCTTGTCCGCCATGGCCGGGTCCAGCCCGGTGCGTTCGACGACTGCTGCGATGAGCTTATCTTTCATGTGCGCAGAATCCGCTGCCACGCGTGCGGGATCAAGTAGCGCCGCGATTTCGCCTACGCCGCCAGGTCCTCCACCACTCCGCTGACCTCGAAGCCCTCGTGCGGCCGCCCCAGCAGGAAGCCCTGCATCGCGTGTACCAGCCCGCCCTCCGCCGGCACCCCGGTCCGCGAAATCTCGTCCACCAGGCCCAGCATCTCCGGCGTCTCGATGCCCTCCGCGATGACGCGCGCCCCCGCCTCCGCCGCGAACGCGAGGATCGCGAGGATCGCGAGGAACGTTGCCCGGCCGGTGCCGCTCTCCGTCGCGCTCTGCACCACCGCCTGGTCCACCTTCACGTACTCGAACGGCACCTTTCGCAGCATCTCCAGGCCGTTGTTGCCCGAGCCCACGTCGTCGAGCGCGACCCGCAGCCCCTGGCGTTGCATCCGCAGCGCCACCGTCGCGATCACGTCCGCCGGCACGCTCGAACGCTCGGTGATTTCGAACACCACCCGGTCCGGCGAAAGCCCGGCTGCCTCGATCTCGCGCAACAGCGCCTCCGGCCGGAACGACTGGTGCGTTATGGAATGTGGCGACAGGTTCATGAACAGCAGCGCATCTGGCGGCAGCTCCCTCGCATGCGCCAGGGTCCGCTCCCGGCAGAGCCAGTCCAGCTCCGCCGTCCGCCCGAACCGCTCCGCGATGTCGAATGCCTGCGTCGGCCCGGATAGCCCGTACTCGGGGTCGGGCCGCGCCAGCGCCTCATACGCGAACGCGGCGTTGGTCGCCACGTCCCAGATCGGCTGGAAGTGCACGTCGAGCTGGCGCTCCGTCAGCAGCCGCCGCACCGCCTGGATCTGGGCCGCCGGGAACAGCAGTGCGTTCCCGGTCGTCGCTTCGAACGACACGACCTGGTTCCGCCCCCGCAGCTTCGCCTCGTAGAGCGCCGCGTCCGCCTGCTGGCGCAGCAACGCCTCGTCATGGCGCTCCCGGCTGCACGAGGATAGCCCGATGCTCAGCGTCGCCCGCCCGTCGAGCCGCGCCTCCGCGAGCACCCGCGCGTGGCTCGCCAGCCGCTCCGCCCGCACCGCATCCGTCGCGAAGATGACCGCGAACTCGTCGCCGCCGATCCGGAAGACGTTCCCCTCGCCCTCGCAGCTCTCGGCCAGCACCCGGCCCACGTCCCGGAGAAGCTGGTCACCGTAGTCGTGGCCCCAGGTGTCGTTCACTTCCTTGAACTGGTCGACGTCGATCATCGCCAGCGTCAGCGGCTGGCCCGGCGTCCCCGCGTGCGAAAGGAGCTGCTCTTCGAACCACCGCCGGTTCCCCAGCCCGGTCAGCGAGTCGTGCCGGATCGCCTGCCGCAGGTGCTGCAGCTCGGCGAGCTGCGCGAGGTGCCGCCGCGTGTAGTGCCGCTGCGCCGCGATAAGCAGGACCACCAGCGTCAGCCCGGCCGCGAACGCGATCCCGAGCACCCAGAGGAACTGCTCCTCGCGCGCCTGGTACTGGGACAGCTGCGCCTCCGCTTCGAGCTCCAGGCCCGCGCCACGCGGGTCCAACACGGCCGGCAACGACCGGAACTGCTCCGGAGGGGGCAGCCGCGGCGGCGGGATGCTGCTGACCCCTGGCCCCGCGGGTGGGTAGACCGCGGCCAGCGCCACCTGCTCGTCGATGTGGCTTTCGATGTCGTCGATCACCACGTCGATGTGGTCATCGTGGAACTCGCCGCTCTGCACCAGCGCCGACTCCAGCTCCTCGATCCACTCGTCCGAACCCTCGAACTCGGAGACATCTGCCGTGTCGCGGTAGCGCGCCAGCGCGCGGTCCAGCCGCAGGTAATTCTCGCGCGCCTCCCGGAACGCCTCGTTCAGGTCGGCCGCCCGCTGCATCTCGAGGAACGCCTCGCGCTTTTCGTGCGCCCCCAAGAGGAACACCGCCCCGAGCGCCAGGAACACCGCGACGAGCCCCGCCGAAGCGAGCCGTGCCAATGCGCGAGCGGAGAGCATGCGCACCCCCTTACGCCACAAAGGTCGGCCCGGAAAGCCCGGATCTTTAGTTTTCGCGCCCCGCGCGGCGCAATTCAGCTCACCGCGGCGCTCTCCCGGGAGCGTGCGCGCCGCACCTCCGCCTGCTCCGCCGTGGCCGACCTGACCGCGAGCAGCGAGCTCAAGGGGCCCGCGATCAGCTCCCGGTTCTCACAGAAGGAGAACCCGGCCACCACGCTCCGGCCGTCCTGCACCGCCTCGCCGCCGCTCGTGAACGCGAAGCGCGCAAACGCGAACGTCGAGACCAGCTCGCCGCCCTCCACGGCCCAGTCCACGACATGCCAGCCATCGGCGAGCAGCACGCCCGTGACGTTCGTCATCTCAACAGGGAAGGCCATGGATCGTCCTCGGCGCCGAAAGCGGGCCCGCCGATCCTACGGCCGCAGCCACTCGCGCGCGAGAAACTGGGGAAGGCGCCGCTCCAACACCGCGTGGAAACCTGGTACCCCCGAGAGGACTCGAACCTCTGCCTTCGGCTCCGGAGGCCGACACTCTATCCGCTGAGCTACGGGGGCTTACCGACATCGTACCCAAGCCCGCCGCTCCGGTCACCCGCTCTCGTGCGCACCGATCACACGCGCTCGAGCAGGTTCCGCAGCAGCCGGTTGAACGCCACCGGCTGCTCCAGGTTCGAAAGGTGCCCCGCACGCTGGATCAGCACGAACCGCGCGCCCGGGATCGCGTCCGCGGCCGCCTGGGTCGCGTCGGGCGGGATGAGCGTGTCCTCGTCCGACGAGATCACCAGCGCCGGCACGCTGATGTCCGCGAGCGACGCCGTCGCGTCCGGCCGCGCCGCCATCATCTCCGCCGCCTGCGCGATCGCCTCCGCCGGCTGGCTGGCGATGGTCGCCTTCACCAGGGTCAGCAGCTCGCCCGGCGCGCCGCTGGACAACAGCGGCGGCGGGTCCGCGGCCAGGAAACCGTTGCCCTCCGCCCGGAGCCGCGCGGCCAGCTGCCGCCGGCGTTCCTGCCCGGCCGCGTCATCGGCATTCGCGCGCGTGTTCGCCAGCACCAGGCCGGCCACCAGGTCCCGGTGCCGACGCCACATGCCCAGCGCCACGTACCCGCCCATCGAAAGCCCGCAGACCACCACCGAGTCCAGCCCGGCGGCCCGCACCGCCGCCGCGGCATGGTCCGCCGCCAGGTCGATGCTCAGCGGCGCGTCGCACAGGAGCTCGCCGCCGAAGCCCGGCAGGTTCGGCGCGACGACCGTCCGCTCGTGTTCGAACGCGGCGACCTGGGGCCGCCACATGCTGGCATCGAGCGGGAACGCGTGAAGAAGGAGTAATCCGGGCGGCATGGGGGTGCCTCCGTTCGTCTAGTAATCTCCCGAGAAGGTATCGCACTGGTCGGCGTCGCCGGTGTCGAAGCCCGTACGGAACCATTTCATTCGCTGCTCGGAAGAGCCGTGCGTCCACGTCTCTGGGTTCACGCGGCCGGTCGCCTCGCGCTGGATCCGGTCGTCGCCCACCGCCGCGGCCGCGTCCAGCCCCTCCTCCAGGTCGCCCGACTCCAGCAGGTCGCGCTTGTAGGTCGAGTGCGCCCAGACGCCTGCGAGGCAGTCCGCCTGCAACTCCTGGCGGATGCTGAGCTCGTTCGCCTGGTCCGGGTCGCTGCGCTGCTTGCGGTCGACCTGCCCGGAGATGCCGGTCACGTGCTGGACGTGGTGCCCGATCTCGTGGGCGAGCACATAGGCCTGGGCGAAGTCCCCCGGCGCACCGAACCGCCCCGAGAGGTCCTCGTAGAACGCGAGGTCGATGTACACCCGCTCGTCGCCCGGGCAATAGAACGGCCCCGTGGCCGACGACGCCGGCCCGCAGGCCGATTGCACCGCATCCCGGAACAGCACCAGCTTCGCGTCGCGGTACTGCTGCCCCGATGCCTCGAACGTGTCGCCCCAGAAGATCTGGAGGTCGTCGAGCACGAACGACACGAACTCCACCAGCGCCGCCTCTTCGTCGCTCTCGGCGGTGGGGGGAACGTCCTCGTCGCTCGCCGCCGGCGCCGCCGGGAGCTGCCCGAACGGCGAGTCGATCCCGAGCCCGCCGCCCCCGCCGCTCCCGGAGATGAAGTACAGGACCAGGGCGATGATGACCCCGGGGATGCCGACGCCCGCGCCGATGCCCACCGGGAGCCCCTTGCCTCCCAGCCCTCGCGTGGACGCCCCACGCCGGTCGATGACGTTATCGCTGCGGCTGCCCCGCCGTGTTTTCATGCGAACAGAATACGCGCATCTGTATCGCTACAGCAGTCGAACCCCCCACGGCGCATTGCATCTTGCTCGCCGCCCACGCGGCTCACCCCCACGAGCTCAGGTACTCCAGCCGGTCCACCATCCCCGCCTGGCCAATGGTCCCCGCGATGCGCTCGAGGCGTCGCAGTTGTTCGCCGACGCCGAACTTCTGCTGCACGATGATGATAATGCCGGAGTGAGACCGCCCGGCACCGAGCCACTCCGCGTGTATCCGGGGGAAGTCGCGGATGTTCGAGCTCACAAGCACCAGGCCGGTTGCGGCGGCAAATGTGAGATGCACGTCGTCCGGCGCACCCTCGATACCCGCATCAAGGGAACTAACCACGCTGAATCCGAGGCGTGTCCAACCCTCGATCAAAAGCCCGCCGTCCGGAATCGTCGTCGAGGTACAGCCTCACTAGGGCCGCTGCGGCGCCGGCCACTTCGGGTTCGACGCCGCCAGCCGGTCATGCTCCTCATGGTACCGGCCGATGTACGCGTCCACGCTCTCCTGGTTCAGGTGGTAGTACGCCAGCGCGCCGTATACCTGCCCGACCGACACGACGTCGAACAGTTCGTGCGTGATCTCCTCTGGCGACAGCCCCTCGCCGTGCAGTTCGAGAATATGCACCACGCCGATCCGCGTCCCCGCCACGACGGGCTTGTCGCCCTCGAACGCGATCAGATCGCCAACGTTGAACGTCGAGACCGCCATATGACCACTATACCAGACGGGCTAACCGCCCCACGGCCCTACTCCTCGTCCTGGCTCACCTGCGGCGCCACCGCGCATCCCCGCGAGTTCGCGAAGAACCGGTCGCACGCCGATGGGTACTGCGTCGGCGTCGGCGTGGGCGTCGGCACCGGCGTGTTCGTCGGCGTGGGCGTCGGCGGCGCAGGCTTGCAGTTCGTCGCCGCGCCCGGGCTCAGCGGCGCCTCAATCTTGCCCGTCAGCTCCGGGTTGTCGAAGTCCTCGTACTCCACGTCCATGTTCGCCGTGACCACCCAGGCCGAGCTCGAGTACGCGCCCGGCTCAATCCAGCCCGTGTCCAGCCGATAGTCCGGCTCCTCCGGTGTCGGGTCGAACGGCTCCGGGACCACGATCCGGCGCGCCACGGTATCCGTGTTGTAGAACCGCACCTCTTCGTCGTTCCGGTTCAGCACGCACACTTCGGGGTTGAACCCCAGCTCCCCGGGCAGAATCTCGATCGTGTTGCCCGCATGCGTGATCTGCGCCTTCGCCGGCTGCCCGGACTGGCCCACGACCATCGTCGCCACACCGGCGGCGAGCATGGCAAGCGCAGCTACCGCCATCGCGAGCCGCGTCCATCGTTGCATCATCGGAATCACCCTGGTTGCCCCGCCACGGGCATCCTCACCCTAGCAGCGCACCCGGCAAGGTGCGAGCACCGCCACGAGCCGGTATGCTTCGGCCCCACGCGAATCTATCGGAGGGCGCAAGCCATGCAGTTCAGCCACAAAGCCGATGTCGGAGCCTTCCGCGAGGAAGTCCGCCACTTCCTCGACGAGCAGTACCCCCAGGGCGTCCCCGCCTCCCGCAAGGAACGCCGCGAGTTCGAGACCAAGGAAGAAGAGTACGCCTACACCATGGGCTTCCAGAAGAAGCTCGCCGAGCGCGGCTGGCTCGCCATGGCCTGGCCCAAGGAATACGGCGGCGGCGGCGCCGACCACATGCGCCAGCTCGTCTACAACGAAGAGATGGCCTACGCCGGCGCCCCCTCCATGAACATGGGCATCGCCTGGGTCGGCCCCTCCCTCATGCTCTACGGCACCGAAGACCAGAAGCAGCGCTTCATCCCCCGCATCGCCAACGCCGACGACTGGTGGTGCACCCTCTATAGCGAACCCGAAGCCGGCAGCGACCTCGCCGCCCTCCAGACCCGCGCCGTCAAGGACGGCGACGACTACATCATCAACGGTCAGAAGATTTGGACCTCCGGCGGCCACAACGCCGACTGGGGCTGGCTCGCCGCCCGCACCGACCCCGCGGCACCCAAACACAAGGGCATCACGATGTTCATGCTCGACATGAAGTCGCCCGGCGTCACCGTCCGCCCCCTCATCAACATGGCCGACCACTGGAGCTTCAACGAGGTCTTCTTCGAAGACGTCCGCGTCCCGGCCACCCAGGTCGTCGGCGAAGTGAACCGCGGCTGGTACCACATGGCCGTTGCCCTCGACTTCGAGCGCAGCGGCATCCAGGCCTTCGCAGGCGGCCGCCGCACCGTCGAGAACTTCGTCAAGATCGCGAAGGAGAACACGCAGCTCGTCGACCAGCGGCCCTCCATCCGTTACGAGCTCGCCGACCGCTGCGTCGACGTCAACGTCGGCACCTTCCTCGCCTACCGCGTCGCCACCATGCAGGCCGCCGGCCGCGTCCCGAACCACGAAGCCAGCGCCAGCAAGCTCTTCGGCAGCGAAATGGGCCAGCGCATCCAGCTCACCGGCATGCACCTGCTCGGCACGCACGGCCAGCTGCGCAAGGGCACGAAGTACGAGATCGTCGACCAGGCGAGTGCGTACCTCGGCGGCGTCTCCGCCACCATCGCCGCCGGCACCAGCGAAATCCAGCGCGGCATCATCGCCGGCCGCGGCCTCGGCCTCCCCCGCGGCTAACCACCGCCCCGGCACCGCACCGCACCACCGAAGGGCCGCATACGCGGCCCTTTGGCTTGGTCTCGAACCCACCACAGCGGCACCATCACCGCCCGCTATCAGTAGCCCGACCCGCGAGGGGCGGCCAACCGCGCCCGACCCCCCGATCAGTAGCCCGACCGTGAGGAAGGGCTCGCGCGCATCCACCGATCCCGCCACCGCGAAGCGCCACACCAACCACCCACCGCATCAGTAGCCCGACCGTCAGGACATCTGTGGTTGTCCGTCAAGCGGCAGAGGCGGCCTTCCGGCATTGCCAGAGGTCGGGGTCGTAGCAGCGGCGGGTACGTATGCAGGCAACCAGGCGCGCGAGGA
>JADZEI010000094.1 GCA_020850615.1 Dehalococcoidia bacterium
GCGGGCGAGGGGGAGAAGAGAGTCGCCATGCGGGTTACGGCCTTGCGCAGGGCCAGCGTCAGGTGGCGGCGAGCGTGGCCCAGCCGTCTTTGACCCAGCGGTAGTGCATGCGGCCGTGGTCGGCGTGGACGGCGAGGATGGCGCCGACGGTGCCGTCGGCCCAGGGGGCGCCGGGCAGGGTCTCGGCGAGCTGGGCGTCGGTGAGCTCGGAGAGGAGCTGGAGCGTCTGGGCGCGGGCGTGCTGCCCGAGGGCGAGCACTTCGGAGAGGGACTTGCCGCGGTGGCGGCGGGCCCAGTCCTCGGTCATCGCGTGGACGTGGGCCATCAGCGATTCGCGGGAGCGCGGCGCGCCGGTGTCGTCGGTCATGAGCGCGACGGGGTTGGCGTCGCCGGCGATGTGGCGCCGGACCATGGCGACGAAGTTGAGCTCGATCCCCGAGAGGTGGGCGAGGTGGTCCAGCGCGGTCCAGATAATGCCGGGTTCGTGCTCGCTCGGGGTGGCCGGAGCGGTGAGCTGGGTGGGGTCGAGCGCGGCGTAGGTTTCGACCAGCCAGGCGCGGTCGCGGTTGAGCTTCGCTTCGATCTCCCAGCGTTCCATGGGGCTGTCCCTCGGTTCGTCGGGGCGCACGATACCGTGCAGGCGGCTGGCGCGTCTTTTCGACGCTTGGCCCGGGCGCTGCTATGCTCGATGTCTATGGCGTTCGTGCCGACACGACAGGTGATACCTCCCCCGCGGCAATCCCGCGGGGCTGCGATTTGGCGTGCCCTCTAGCGCTTCCTGTCTCTTCTTCCGCTTCAGCCCTGTGTGACCTTCAGAAAGGTTTGATCGCGCCATGCCTACGGATCGCGTGCAGCTTTACGACACTACTCTCCGCGACGGATCGCAGATGGAGGGGATCTCCCTCTCGGTCGAGGACAAGATCCGGATCACCCGGAAGCTCGACGAGCTCGGCCTCGAATGGGTCGAAGGAGGGTTCCCGGGTTCGAACCCCAAGGACGCGGAGTACTTCCGCCGGCTGCGGGGGGTGGAGCTCAAGAACGCCAAGGTGAGCGCGTTCGGCGGCACGCGCAAGCCGAACCTGACCTGCGAGACCGATGCGAACATCCAGAGCCTGGTGGCGGCGGAGACGCCGGGCATCACGCTCGTGGGCAAGGCGAGCATGTACCAGGTGCGGTCCGTGCTGGAGACGAGCCCGGAAGAGAACCTGGCCATGATTTCGGACACGGTCCGGTACTTCAAGCAGATGGGGAAGACGGTGTTCTTCGACGCCGAGCACTTCTTCGACGGCTACCACGACGACCCGGACTACTCGCTCCAGTGCCTTGCAACGGCGGCGCGGTCCGGTGCGGACGCGCTGGTGCTGTGCGACACGAACGGCGGCATGACGACGTTCCAGATGCTGCGGGCGATCGATGCGGTGCAGCACCGGATGAACGACGTGCGGCTCGGGATCCACTGCCACAACGATGCGGGCCTTGCGGTGGCGAACTCGCTGGCGGCGGTGGAGGCGGGCGTCTGGCAGGTGCAGGGCTGCGTGAACGGCTACGGCGAGCGCTGTGGCAACGCGGACATCCTGACGGTGCTGGCGAACCTGAAGATCAAGATGGGTCTCGAGGTGATCGAGGACGAACAGCTGGCGCGGCTGACGGAGGTTTCGCACTACGTGAGCGAGCTGGCGAACATGGTACCCAACGGTCAGGCGCCGTACGTGGGCGCTTCGGCGTTCGCGCACAAGGCGGGATACCACGTCGCGGGGATCATGAAGGACGAGAAGGCGTACCAGCACATCGACCCGGGGCTGGTGGGCAACAGCAGCCGCGTCCTGGTTTCGGAGCTGGCGGGGCAGCGGAACCTGCTGATGAAGCTCCAGGAGCACGGGATCGACTACCCGTTCACGCAGGACGAGATCAAGAAGCTGCTCGAGACGGTGAAGGAGAAGGAGAGCCAGGGCTTCCAGTACGAGGGGGCCGAGGCGAGCTTCGAGCTGCTCGTGCGGCGGACGATGCCGGGCTACAAGCAGCCGTTCGAGCTGGAGGACTTCGTCATCGTGGAGCGGCGGCGGGCGACGCACGAGGGCAACGAGCTGAACGAGATGCTCGCCGAGGCGATGGTGAAGATCCGGATCGACGGGGCGCTGCAACACACGGCGGCGGAGGGTAACGGCCCGGTGAACGCGCTCGACGATGCGGCGCGGAAGGCGCTGATCGCGGCCTACCCGCACATCGCGGACGTGAAGCTGGTGGACTACAAGGTGCGCATCCTGGACAGCCAGGCGGCAACGGGCGCGCGGGTGCGGGTCCTCATCGAGAGCACGGACGGCAACCGGTACTGGACGACGGTGGGCAGCTCGACGGACATCATCGAGGCGAGCTGGATCGCGCTGGCGGACGCGCTGGAGTATGCGCTGACGGTGAAGTAGCCGCGCCGGACACGGCGCCGCAGAAATTGCGAAAAAAGGGGCTCACCGGCCGGTGAGCCCCTTTCGTTGTGCCGGGTGGAGTGAGTGGTGTTAGCTGTCGCTGGGGCGCTTGGCGGCACGACGGATGGCGAAGGCTGCGGCTTCGACGCGGCGGGTGAGGCCGAGCTTGCTCAGGATGTCGCTGACGTGGTGCTTGACGGTCTTCTCGGAGAGGTAGAGCTCTTCGCCGATCTCGCGGTTGGTCAGGCCGTCGGCGATGAGGTCGAGGATGCGGAGCTCGCGCTCGGTGAGCTGCTGGGCGAGGCGGTCCTCTTCGCTGATGACGTTGCCCTTGCGGATCTGCTCGATGACGGCCGCGGAGGAGGTGGCGTCGAGCGTCTTGCCACCGCGGCCGACGGTGCGCATGGCCTCGATGAGCTCGGCGGTCTGGACTTCTTTGAGCATGAAGCCGCTGGCGCCGGCGACGATGGCGGAGAGGACGGCGCGCTCGTCGGCGTAGGACGTGAGCATGAGGACGTTCGTCTCGGGAAGGTCCGAGCGGATCTCGCGGCAGGCTTCGATGCCGGAGACGCGGGGCATACGGACGTCCATGACGACGAGGTCGGGCTTGAGGCGGCGGGCTTCCTTGATGGCTTCGTTGCCATCGCGGGCTTCGCCCACGACGTTGAACTCGGGGTGCGAGCGGAGCGCGGCCTTGAGGCCGCCGCGGACGATATCGTGGTCGTCCGCGAGCAGTACGTGGATGGTGTCACTGGTGCTCGTCATCGTCGTCTTCATACCTCCGAGGGATTGCGACCCGGACTGTGGTGCCCATGCCGGGAATGCCGAGCACCGTCAGGTTCGCACCGAGGCGCTCCGCTCTTGTACGCATCGTGACACTTCCCAGTCCTTTGCGCGCGTTGGCACTGTCGAAGCCGACGCCGTTGTCCTGAATGGTGAGCGCGGTTTCGTCGTTAGTCTGACGAAGATCTACCGCAACCTTGGTCGCGTGTCCATGACGGGTAGCATTGCTGAGGGCTTCGCGCGCGATGTAGAGCAAGTCTTCGGCGTCGCGTCCGGAGAGCTCCTGGAGGGCGGCGGCGGTGATGTTCACGACGGCATCGACGCCGGGCGGGACGAGCTTGCGGACGACGAAGGCGAGGTCGCGGGAGAGCTCGGGCTGGGTGCTCGGTGATTCGGCTTCGAGCATGGTGATGTACTGGCGGATATCGCCGATGAGCTCGTTGATGCGGGTGACAGCGAGCTGGAGGCCCTCGCGGATGTGCTCGGGGAAGCCGTCGCTATGGCCCATGGCGTCGAATTCGAGGCCGAGGGCGTAGAGCGACTGGATGGTGCCGTCGTGGAGGTCGTGGGCGATGCGTTCGCGTTCTTCAAGGAGGAAGACGCGGCCGGTACGCTCGCGGGCGAGGGCGGTGGAGACGGCGATGGCGGCCTGCATGGCAAGGATGACGGCGGCGAGCTCGTCTTCGGGGGTGAACTCGGGGTTCCCGCGGGTGCGGGTCATGTAGAGGGAGCCGATGGTGCGGCCGGCGGCGCGGATGGGCACGCCGAGGAAGATGGCCATGTCCGGGTGGCCTTCGGGCCAGCCGACTGAGCTTGGGTGCCTGGTCAGGTCCGTGAGGCGGATGGGACGGTCATGGTTGGCGAGCTCGCCGAGGAGGCCGAGGCCGCGGGGGGGCATGCCGAGCTTGCGGGCGTCCTGTTCGGAGATGCCGGTGTAGACGAAGCGGATGAGAATGCCCTGTTCGTCAAACGTCGAAATCGCGGCGTATTCGGCGCCGGTGACCGTCTGGGCGCGGACGGCCAGCCGTTGGAGGATCTCGGTGAGGTCCTCGGAGGTGGCGAGGAGGTCGCTGGTGACCGCCATTTCGGCGAGGCGAGCAGCGAGACTGGCGGCGGCGGCGGCGATATCCGCTTCCTGTGCGGGCATGTCTTACCGGCAATCTTAGCACTAAACCGGCCGTGCCAGCTAAACCGGGGCTTCGCTGGTGGTGTAATCGGCGGCCGAACGGCCCCCACTGTGCCCCCCGAATGGTCGCTCCCGAGCATGGGCGTTTGCGGCAATGCTTGGGTGCATGGGAAGGCGAGTCGTGCATGTGGTCACCTCAGACCGTTTGCTGAGGAGGGCGCTGCTGGCACAGCTACGCCAGGCGCCAGAGTTCGTGCTGCCGGAATGCGGCAACACGGATGACCCCGAGGCAACGGATGTCGTCGTTTCGACAACGAGCGACTGCCCGGAGGGCCGGGTGGCCGAGTTCACGAAAGACGGCGTCAGCGTGGTCGTCCTGGCGGCGATCCCGCGGAACGACGAGTGCCGGCGATACCGGAGCGCGGGTGCGTCGGCGTACATACCGATGACAGCGGACGGTGTTTCGCTGTTGAAGGAGATCCGGGAAGCGGTGTCCTGAGCCGGCGGCAGCCGGCCGAAGTGGTGGGGTTTCCCGGGTCCTTGCCCGGGCTGCGGAGATGTTGGGGGACGTCTCCGTAGCCCGGGCTTTTTCGTGGCCTGCGGCGGAGGCGGAGTCCCGGTAGAATCCGGCGCACTGCAAGGGAGTGACGCCGATGACCGAACCGCAGCCGGGCTTCTTCGAAGTGCTGTACACGAGCCGTGCGCTTCGCCGGTTCAAGCCGGACCCGATCCCGGAAGAGGTGCTGTTCCAGCTGATCGACGGGGCGATCCGTGCGCCATCGGGCCAGAACGCGCAGGACTGGCGCTTCATCGTGGTGACGGACCCTGCGATCAAGGCGCGGATGCAGGAGTGGGCGATGCTGGGCTGGACGCGATACCAGCCGAAATACGCGGAGGACCCTTCGCTGATCGCGCAGCTGCCGCGGGCGCAGCGGCTCTCGCTCCAGGGGGTGCACGACCTGGCGCACAACCTGGCGACGGTGCCGGCGATCATCCTCGTGACCGGGCTCAAGGGGCGGCACGGGACGCCGGGGGGCAGCACGTTCCCGGCGGTGCAGAACCTGCTGCTGACGGCGCGGGCGCTGGGGCTCGGGGGCTCGATCTTCAACCTGCCGATGTTCGGGCGGGAGGCGCTGACGGAGCTGCTGCAGGTGCCGGAGACGAACCAGGTGTACTGCGTCGTGCCGGTGGGATACCCGACGGACCGGCAGGGGCCGGTGAGCCGGAAGCCGGTGCGGGCGGTGGCCTACCGGGACCGGTTCGGGCAGGCGTGGGAGTTCGCGGAGAGGCAGCCGGACACGGGGTTCCAGGAGCGGTGGGTGCCGCGGCCCCAGGAGAGGTAGCGGAGGGCGCGGGGCGTTGGGGGCGGGGTCGCGGAGGTTCCGGGGGGCGCGGGCCCTCACCCCCCGGCCCCCTCTCCCGCTGCGGCGGGCGAGGGGGAGTAGCGCGGTCGCGGATGGTGGGCGGAGGTATTGAGGGCCGGGCGGGCGCTGCGCTGCCGGCCTCGGGCGGGGGCTGCCGCGAGTCATGGATTGGGCTTAGACGCGCCGCCGAGGCTGGGCTCGGCGGACTACCCCGCTTCGCGGGGCGCGCGCACCCGCGGGTGCGAGATGCGGCGTTAGGGGTGGGGTTCGATGGATTTGGCTTCGTCCCAGAGGGCGTCGAGGGCGGGGAGATCGAGGGATTTGAGGTCGAGGGTGCGTTCGGCGGCGAGCTGTTCGACGTGGCCGAAGCGGCGGCGGAACTTGGCGTTGGCGCCGCGGAGGGCCTGTTCGGCGTCGATGCCGAGGCGCTGGGCGATGTTGGCGAGGACGAAGAGGATGTCGCCGAACTCGTCTTCGCGGTCGCCGTCGCCGGCCTGGGCGCGAGCGAACTCGTGCACTTCCTCGACGAGCTTGTCGAGGGGGCCTTCGATGTCGGGCCAGTCGAAGCCGATGCGGCGGGCGCGGCCCTGGATGGCCTGGGAGGCGGCGAGCGCGGGCAGGGTGGCGGGCACGCCTTCGAGGATCGATGAGCGGGGCTTTTCGGCCTGCTTGAGGGCTTCCCAGTTCTGGTAGACCTCGTCGGCGGTCTTCGCGACGGTGTCGCCGAAGACGTGGGGGTGGCGGCGGATCAGCTTGCGGGCGATGTGCTCGGCGATGTCGGCGAAGGCGAACTCGTCGAGTCGTTTGGCGACCTCGGCGTGCATGAGGACCTGGAGGAGGACGTCGCCGAGCTCCTCGGCGAGCTTCGCGGGGTCGCCGGCGTCGATCGCTTCGAGGGCTTCGTAGCTCTCTTCGAGGAGGTGGGGACGGAGCGTCTCGTGGGTTTGTTCGCGGTCCCAGGGACAGCCGCCGGGCGCGTGGAGGCGTTCGACGACGGCGAAGAGGCCGTCGAAGCGGCGAAGGTCCTCGATAGGCGCGATGGCGGGCACGAAAACGGCATCGAGGTAGCCGGCCGGGCGATGGTCGAGCTCGCCGAGGGGGAGCTCGCGGAGCTCTTCGGCGGCGGTTCCGAGGGCGCGCAGGACGGTGACGCGATGCCCGTCGGGGTAGACGTCGAGCAGGGCGAGCTTGAGCGCGGTGGCGGAATCGCGGTCGAAGACCTGGCTCACGAGGGCGGGGCGCTGCGGGTCGATGCGCAGGTCGAGGGCGTCGCAGAGCTGGACGGCGCCGAAATCGATGCCGAGGGCGGTGGCGGCGAGGTCGGCGAAGCTGAGGGCGGGATAGACGCGGGCCTGGACGCCCTGTGCCTTCGCGGCGGCGAGGAGGGCCGTGACGGTGCGCTCGGCGACGAGCGGGTGGCCGGGGACGGCGTAGGTGAGTTCGCCGGCGGCGCGGGCGCGGTCGAGGACGCGTTCGACGACGCGGCTGTAGACGTCATCGAACGAGGTGGCGGACTGGTAGAGGTCGTCGCAGCTCTCCCAGTCGCCGGCGCCGGGGAGGGCGGCGACAGTCGGGTGGTGGCGGGTGCGCAGGAGCACGGGCCGCCCGGAGGCGAGCAGCTCCCGCGTGGCGACGGTGAGGAGGGACGGGTCACCCGGGCCCAGCCCGGCGATGTGCACGGTCGCGGTCATTCGAGCGGTACGATACCGCGTGCGCGCAGGGCCTGGATGTAGACGTCGATGTACTGGGTGGCGGAGGCGCGCCAGGAGTAGTCGCGGGCCATGCCGTTCTGCTGCAGCTTGAGCCAGTGGTCGGGCTGGCGGAAGGCGCGGACGGCACGGTCGACGGCGCCGGCGAGGGCGAAGGCGCTGAACTGGTCGAAGAGGAAGCCGGTGCCCGTCTCCGGGTGTTCGTCGGCGTCGATGATCGTGTCGCCGATGCCGCCGGTGCGGCGGCCGAGGGGGACGGCGCCGTAGCGCATGGCGATGAGCTGGCCGAGGCCGCAGGGCTCGTAGCGGGAGGGCATGAGGAAGATGTCGCTGCCGGCGTAGATGCGGCGGGCGAGGGCTTCGTCGAACTTCGCGAGGAGGCGGACGGAGTCGGGGTGGGCCATCTGGAGGCGGGCGAGCTCTTCTTCGAGCCACTGGTCGCCGGTGCCGAGGACGACGAGCTGGGCACGGGCGGCGAGCATCTCGGGGAGGGCCTGGAGGACGATCTCGACGCCCTTCTGCTCGGTGAGGCGGGTGACCATGGAACAGACCGGGCCGTCGCCGGCGGGGAGGTCGAGCTCGTGGAGGAGGGCCTCGCGGTTGCCGCGTCGCTCTTCGAGGCAGCTCAGGTCGAACTGGACGGGGATGTGGGGGTCGGTGCGGGGGTTGTACACGTCATAATTCAGGCCGTTGAGGATGCCGACCAGGGCATCGGAGCGGAGCCGGAGGAGCGAATCGAGCCCTTCGCCGCCTTCGGTGGTGAGGATCTCCTGGGCGTAGGTGGGGCTGACGGTGGTGATACGGTCGCTGTAGTAGATGGCCTGGGAGAGGTAGTCGTTGAGCTCGTCGGGGCCGCGATAGCGGAGGTTGTGGATGGTGAGGATGGAGGCCATGCCGCGGAGGACCGGGTTGCCCCAGGCGAGGTTGCGAAGGGCGAAGGCGAGCGGCGCGGTGTGCCAGTCGTTGACGTGGAGGATGTCCGGGACCCAGTCCTCCTTGGTGATCATCTGGATGATGGTCCGGCAGAAGAATTGGTAGCGGAGGAGGTCGTCGGCTTCGCCGTAGACGGCTTCGCGGCCGAAGTAGTGGTCGTCGAGGAGGAGGTCGACCGGGACGCCGCCCACGCCCTCGGCTGTGGCGATTTCGACGTGGCGGTCGCGGCCGGGGAGGGGCACGGTGACGCCGCGGCGGTGGCGGGCGTCCTTGAAGGCCTGCATGGCGCTCTTGTGACAGGGCGTGACGACGCGGACGTCGTGGCCGAGCTCGAGGAGTCGCGGGGGCAGCGCGGCGGCGACATCGGCGAGGCCGCCCACCTTGGAGAACGGGTCTACCTCCGCGGAGGCGAAGAGGATCTTCATGGGGTTCCCTCCGTCAGCAATCTCCGCTCGATGGCGTCGCGGGCGGTGTCGCCGCCGCGAGGCGCCAGGTGACTTCGCGTTTGACGCGTTCCGGGGCCGTGCCGAAGTGGACGGCGCGGCCCGCGAGGACCAGGGTTTCGTTCAGGAGGAGGAGGCCGCGCAGGACCATGGGCGGGTCCCACATGGGGCGCTGGCTGGCCCACCAGAACTGGCAGCTGTGGAGCGCGGGCTGGAGCCGCTCGCTGGCAATGGTGGCGAAGCGGCACGATTCGGGCGTGGTGGCGTAGCGCTGGGCGACGGCGAGGACGTCGAGGCAGTGCTGGACGTAGTCCCACTGGGCTTCGTGCACGGGGTTGCCGGGCGAGCGCCAGAGCGGGTAGGGGTTCATGGCGGCGATGTCGTCGCGCGAGGTGCTCCACGAGGAGGGGTAGGGTTCGACGTGCGGGCCGCCGGGGAAGAGATCCAGCAGCTCGCCGGGCGTCACGACCTGCACACGCCTGCCCGTGAGCGATGCGCCCTGCTCCGCGAGGAGGTCATAGGTGGCCGCGAGGAACTCGCGCTCCCAGCCGCTGATGTGGTGGCCGTAGGTCTCCGCATCCATCGCCGTGACGACATAGTGATCTCCATGGTCGTGGTTGCGCTGCAACGAGGAGACAAAGCGTTCGGGGTCGGTCTGTCGAAACGAGATCGCATTGCTGGTGCCGTCGTCGCGGAAGAGGACGTGGAGGTCGCGGTGGCTGGCTCGGACGCGGTGGACGGCGTTAGTCGGCCAGGCGGTGGGGCAGGCGACGCCGCTGACGATGACCCAGTCGTGCCCGGAGCTGGCGACGCTTTCGAGGATCTCGTCGCTGTAGGCCATCTCGGGCGGGAAGAAGCCGCGCGGGGCCCATGCCTCGCCGAGGATGTGCCGGTTGGTGCGGGCGTTCTCGGCGATCGAGCGTTCGCGTTCGCCTTCGGGGATGAGGGGGAGGATGGGGTGGTACTTGCCGCTGCCGACGAATTCGACCTGGCCGCGGGCGGCGAGGCGGCGGAGGGAATCGATGACGTCGGCGAGGCCGTGCTCGACGAGGAGCTCGGTGAGGACGGCGTTGATGTTGACGGCGAGGCGGACCCAGGGCCGCTCCTCCAGGACGCGGAGGAGCGGCCGGTAGGATTCGTCCGCAATCCGGGCCAGCACCGCGTGCGATTGCACGGGCGGCTGGTAGAAGTGCAGGAGCTGGGCCCAGTAGATCATCCGGTGCTAGCGGAGCGACGCGGAGACCGACGGGAGCGGTGCGTAGTTTCGGGGGTTGATGGCCGGGAACGGGTTGTCGAGCTCGAGGTACTCGCTGACGAGGGCATCGAGGGCGGGGTAGTGCCCTTCGATGGCGTCGGCGAGCCGGTCGAAGCGTTCGAGGTGGCTGCGGAAGCGCTCGATGGCGTAGTCGTGGGCCTGGCCCGTGGTCATGAGGAACTGCCAGTCGGATGACTGGAGGAGGAGGAGCTCGCGGGCGAGTTGGCGGGAAGCGTCGGTGTCCTGCTTCAGGAGGGGCTCGGCGCGGAGCTCGCGCTGGCGGATCTCGGGCCAGGTCCACTCGGTGTCGGCGTTCAGCCAGGTGCGGTGGTCGCCGCCGTTGCCCCAGGAGCCTTCGGGCAGGGCGATGGCCTCGGTGACGGGCTTGCGGGTGACGTAGTCGCCGGCGGAGACGAGCTCGACGTCGGGGTCGGCGGCCATGCCGCGGATGGCCCATTCGAGCCACTCGACGCCTTCGAGCCACCAGTGGCCGAAGAGCTCTGTGTCGTAGGAGGACATGACGATTCCGGGGGAGCCGGCGCCGCTGCGATACGCTTCCATTTCGCCCTTGACGACGCCGCGGAAGTGGTCGGCGTGCTGGCGGGCCATGGCGTAGGCGAAGTTGGGTTCGTAGTCCGCCTTGTCGCCGAGGTCGACCTTAGGGCCGGTGACGCGCCAGTAGTGGAGGCCGCTGGTGCCGTCCTTCTTGTGGAATTCGCGGTAGGAGGCATCGCCGGGGTAGCCGTGGGCGGCGGACCAGACCTGGAGGCCGCTGCGCTCGTTGCGGGCGAGGACGCTGACCTGGGAATCGCCGACGTGGTAGGGCTTGAAGGTGGTGCCGAGCTGGAGGGGGAGCTCGACGGTCTCCTCTTCGGGTACTTCGCGGATGAGCTCACCGTAGGGGCCGAGCACGCCGCCGAGGGTCTTGCCGCGGGCGTGGCCGCCGGTGACGAGGTGGGTTTCGACGAAGAAGACCTTGAGGCCGGCTTCTTCGAGGTAGCGTTCGAGGCCGGGTTCGTAGGCGCATTCGGGGAGCCAGAACGCGCGGGGCTGGCGGCCGAAGTTGCGAATGTGGGATTCGACGCCGGTCTTCACCTGAAAGCGGACGGCGGACTCGTTATCGAGGAGGGGGAGGTAGCCGTGAGTGGCGGCGCAGGTCGCGATCTCGATGTGGCCGCTGGCTTCGAGGTCGCGGAGGGCGGAGATGATGTCGCCGCGGAGCTCGTTTTCGAAGAAGGCACGGATGCCCTCGTAGCGGATGAGGTGGAACTCGGCGGTCTTGCCGCGCTGGCCGGCCTCGGCGAAGCGGCGGACATCCTCTCGGGCGCGGTCGATGCGCTCGGCGAGGTATTCGCGGAAGTGGTCGCGCATGAGGGGGTCGCCGAGCTGCTCGGCGAGGATGGGGGTGACGTTGATGGTGACGCCGAGGGAGCCATCGATCTCGGTGGCGAGGCGGCGGAAGGCGCGGACGAGCGGCAGGTAGCATTCGAGCATCGCTTCGTGGAACCACTCCTCACCGTGGGGCCACCGCCCGGCGAGGCGGCAGTAGGGCAGGTGAGTGTGGAGGACGAACGTCATGCTTCCGATTGGCACTGCGAGGGCTCCTTTCGCCGGTCAGGCCCAGTAGACCAGGTTGAGGTCGAGAGCGTTGTGGAGGTTGGCGTGTGCGGGGAGCACACGTACAACGTAGCCGACGCGCCCGCTGGTTTCGGGGGCGATGGTCGCGCGGTAACGGCATATGCCATCTTCGCCCATGCTTTCATAGGTCATCGGAGCGATCGAATCGCCCTGGAAATCGCCAGAAGGCGAGGTCTCGCCATAGACGAGGTCGATGTGGACATCGGGCGGGAGGAGCTGCCCGAGGTGGAGCTGGACGGTGACGTTGACCTCCTGGGCGAGGGCGCTGGTCTCGCTGCCGTCGTCTTCGACGGCGTAGACCTTGATCTCGTGCCAGTGTTCGCGGACGCGGGCAAGCCAGGCGGCGAGCTCGCGGGCGGCAGCGCCTTCGCCGGCGCGGAGGGCGCCCCAGCTGTGAGCGGCGGGCGCGTAGGCCGTGTCGGCGTATTCGCCGACCATGCGGTGGGTGGTGAAGAGGGGCGCGAAGGTGCCCACGCTGGCCTTCATGCGGGCGAGCCAGCGGCGGGGGAGGCCGTCGGGGTCGCGTTCGTAGAAGAGGGGCGCGACGTCGTTTTCGAGGAGGTCGTAGAGCGACTCGGTGTCGAAGGCGTCCTGCATCTCGGGGTCGTCGTCGATGCGGTCGCGGCCGACCTGCCAGCCGAGGCCGGGCTGAAAGGCTTCGTGCCACCAGCCGTCGAGGACGCTGAGGTGGAGGCCGCCGTTGGCGACGGCTTTCATGCCGCTGGTGCCGCTGGCTTCGAGGGGGCGAAGGGGCGTGTTGAGCCAGACATCGCAGCCCTGGACGAGGGCGCGGGCGAGCTCGACATCGTACCGTTCGAGCACGACCAGGCGGTCGCGGAACTCGGGGCGGCGGCTATAGGTGACGACTTCGCGGATGAGCTGCTTCGCCGGTTCGTCGCGGGGGTGCGCCTTGCCGGCGAAGATGAACTGGATCGGCCGTTCGGGGTTGCCGATGATGCGGGCGAGGCGGTCCGGGTCGCGAAAGAGCAGGGTGGCGCGCTTGTAGCCGGCGAAGCGGCGGGCGAAGCCGATGGTGAGGGCGTTGGGGTCCAGGGCTTCGCCGAACTCGGGGTCGGCGCCGCCGAAGCCGCGGCGGGCGGCGCTTTCGCGGTGTTGCATGCGCGCGCGGCTGACGAGCTGGTGGCGCTGGCGGACCTTCGCGGACCAGAGCTCCTCGTCGGGCACTTCATGGACACGCTTCCACTCCTGTGGGCGGACGGGATCGTCGCGCCATTCGCGGCCGATGTAGCGGTCGTAGAGGTCGCCGACTTCGGAGCCGACCCAGGTGGGGAGGTGGACGCCGTTGGTGACGGAGTCGATGGGGACCTGCTCGAGGGGGAGGCGGGGCCAGGCCGCTTCCCAGAGGCGGCGGGAGACGGTGCGGTGGAGCTTCGAGACGCCGTTGCGGTAGCCGCTGAGGCGGAGGCCGAGGAGGGCCATGGAGAAGGGCTCCATGTCGTCGTCCGGGTTCATCCGGCCGAGGCCGAGGAAGTCGCGGTCGCCGAGCCCCATGGCGTTGTAGTAGTGGGAGAGGTGGCGGCGGACGAGGTCCGGCGGGAAGAGGTCGATGCCAGCTGCGACGGCGGTGTGGGTGGTGAACACGGTGGCGGACGAGACGGGGAGCATGGCCTCGGCGAAGGAGAGGCCGGTCTGCTCCATGAGCATGCGGATGCGCTCGACGCCGAGGAGGGCGGAGTGGCCTTCGTTCATGTGGCAGACCGCCGGGTGCAGGTTCAGCGCGTGGAGGGCGCGGACGCCGCCGATGCCGAGGAGCATCTCCTGCTGGATGCGGGTTTCGATGTCGCCGCCGTAGAGGCGGGAGCCGATCTTGCGGTCGCCGGGGGAGTTCTGGTCGATGTCGGTATCGAGCAGGTAGAGGGGCGTCTGGCCGACGTCGATGCGCCAGACTGCGACGGAGACGTTGCGCCCGTCGAAGGGGACGGGGATGACGAGGGGCTCGCCATCGGCGCCGTGCTGGCGCTGGAGGGGCTGCGAGGCGAGGTCGATCGCGGCGTATTCCTCGTTCTGCCAGCCATCGGGGCCGAGGGCCTGCTGGAAGTAGCCTTCGCGGTAGAGCAGGCCGACGCCGACGAGCGGGAGGCCGAGGTCGCTGGCGGACTTGAGGTGGTCGCCGGCGAGGACGCCGAGGCCGCCTGAGTAGACGGGGAGGCTCTCGGTGAGCGCGAATTCGAGCGAGAAGTAGGCGATGACCTCCTCGTCGGAGGTGCCGGGGACGGTCTTCTGAGGGGTGCGCGCCATGTATGCGGTAAAGGCGCGGTTCACGCGGTCGAGGTGGGTGACGAAGCCGTCGTCGCGGGCGAGGCGCTCGAGCTCGGAGCGCGGGGTCATCTGGAGGAGGCGGACGGGGTTGTGGCCTGCGTCTTCCCAGCGGTCCCTGCCGAGGCGCTCGAAGAGCGCGACGGCATCGGTGTCCCAGCTCCAGTAGAGGTTGTGCGCGAGGTGTTTCAGGGGCTCGATCGCGGCTGGGAGGGCTGGTTCGACGAGAAAGGTGCGGGTGGCTCGAAGTCGCATACGAGCGTCATTGTATCGCGCGGATGTTACGGCTCGTTTCATGGTTCGTCGGTGGTCTCTTGGAACTTCATCCAAGATTGGCCCGATAGCGGGCGGGAAGAGCCCCGGCGGGTTTGTCCGGACACCGGGCCCATGCCACGATGAGGCTGCGCTGCAGGCGCGAGACACGGCCCACGACATGCCCTTCCGCGCACTCCTGTTCGACATCGGCGATACGCTCTGGCATGCGCGCAACGCGCCGCCGCCGGCCGTCTTCCGGTCGCTTGCGGCGGAGCGCGCGGCGGCGTTCCTGCGCGAGCTGGGCGTGCGCTGCGCGGACCCGGCGCTCGTGGCGCGCACCGCGTGGGACGCGATGGAACAGGCGATGCGCCACGCGCGGGCGACGGACCTGGTCGAGCCCGACTACGGCGAGACGGCGCGCAGGGCGCTCGAGGAGATCGGACTACTGCTGGACCGCGAAGTCGCCGGGCGGCTGCTGGAAGCGACGTACGTCTCGGGCGTTGAAGGCGGGAAGGCGCCGTACGCGGACGCCGGACACGTGCTGGCTGAGCTGCGGCACCGGGGGTTCCGGCTGGCGGTGGTGACAAACCGGGCGTTCGGCGGGGAGCGCTTCCGGGCGGACCTGCGCGATGCGGGCCTGGACATCGGCTGGGACGCCGAGACGGTGTCGGTCGAAGTCGGGTACCTGAAGCCGCACCCGGAGATCTTCGCGCACGCGCTGGGGCAGCTCGGATTGAGCGCCGCGCGGTGCCTGATGGTGGGCAACTCGCTCGCGGAGGACGTGGCCGGGGCGCAACGGGTGGGCATGGCCGCGGCGTGGCGGCGCTCGGCGCCGGACGCCGCGGATGTGCGGGCGGAGTACGAATTCGATGAGCTGACCGAGCTCCTCGCCATACCAGAGCTGCAGGAGCCGGCCGGATGAGTGGTGAACAGCGCCAGTGGGGTGGCCGTTTCGAAGGCGACATGGATGCCCTGACACGGGAGTACACGGCGGGTGTCGACCAGGGGCTGTACGAATACGACATCGCCGGGTCGGTGGCGCACGCGCGGATGCTCGGCCGGCAGGGGATCATCCCGCAGGGCGACGCCGACGCGATCGTGGCCGGGCTGGCGGTGGTGCTCGAGCAGTTCCGGCGAGGCGAGGTGACGTGGCGCCCGGAGCTCGAGGACATCCACACGCATGTGGAGACGCTGCTCCGGGAGCAGGCGGGCGAGGCGGCGGGGCGGCTGCACACGGCGCGGTCTCGGAACGACCAGGTGTCGCTGCTGAACCGGATGCTGGTACGGCAGCTGTGCGACGACGCGGCGGAGGCGTGCCGGGCGTTCATCCTGGTGCTGTGCGACCTCGGCGAGCGGCACGCGGCGGACCCGATGCCGGGCTACACGCACGTGCAGCGGGCGCAGCCGATCACGCTGGGGCACCACCTGCTGGCGTACGGCGAGATGGTGCTCCGGGACCGGGAGCGCTTCCAGCAGTGCCGGGAGCGGGCGAACGTGCTGCCGCTGGGGTCGGGCGCGCTGGCCGGCTCGCCGTATCCGCTGGACCGGTCGATGGTGGCGGCGGAGCTGGGGTTCGCGGCAGTGTCGCGGAACAGCCTGGACGCGACCGCGGACCGCGACTTCGCGGCGGAGTTCCTGGCGGCGTGCGCGATCACGCAGATGCACCTTTCGCGGCTCGCGGAGGAAGTGGTGCTCTGGGCTTCGGCGGAATTCGGGTTCGTGAAGCTGCCGGACGGGTTCGCGACGGGTTCGAGCATCATGCCGCAGAAGAAGAACGCGGACGTGGCGGAGCTGGCGCGGGGGCGGACCGGGCGGGTGTACGGGGAGCTGCTGAACCTGCTGACGAACCTGAAGGGACAGCCGCTGGCGTACAACCGGGACCTGCAGGAAGACAAGGAAGCGATCATGGCGGCGTCGCGGGTGGTGGTGCCGACGCTGCGGATCTTCGCGGCGATGGTGCCGCAGTTGGTGTTCCAGCTCGGGCGGATGCGCGAGGCGGCGGCGCAGAGCTTCTCGCTGGCGACGGACGTGGCGGACTACCTGGTGAAGAAGGGGATGCCATTCCGGGACGCGCACGGCGTGGTGGGGCGGCTGGTGCGGGAGTGCGAAGAGCGCGGCTGCGAGCTGAACGAGCTGCCGTTCGCGGTGTATCGCGAGGCAAGCGAGTTGTTTGGGGAGGACATCCTGGCGCTGGACGTGGATAGCGCGCTGGCGGCGCGGGACGTGCCGGGCGGGACGGCGCCGGTCCGGGTGCGGGCGGCGGCGGCGGAGTTGCGGGGGTTGGTCCCTCACAGGGGCCCTCACCCCCCGACCCCCTCTCCCGCTGCGGCGGGCGAGGGGGAGTAGCGGGCGCTGCGCGAGCGGGGGTGGTGGCGGGTTGTGGCGGGGCCTGGCGGTGGGGCAGCCGTTGGGCTTAGACGCTCGCGCCCACAAGGGGCACCGGCTACACCGGGTTGGGGCGGTGTTGCGCGCGTTGCGGCGGCGGTAGGTGCCGGGTTGTGGGCGATGCTGCCGCGAGGCATGGGTTGGGCTGGCGCGCCGCCGAGGCTGGGCTCGGCGGACTACCGCTGCGCGGCGCTGCGCGGGGCGGTTAGTGTTCGAGGAGGCGTGTGGCGGGGTTGGTGAGCTCGCGGCGGGCGGCGTCGCGGGCGGAATCGACGGTGGCGAGCATCTTGCTCGGCTCGGGGATGCCGGAGAGGACGAAGTTGGGCTTCTCGCCGGAGGTCTGGCAGAGGACGTTGCCGAAGTTGAACATGGTAGGGAGGACGCCCTCCTTGCTGATGGAGAGGTCCTCGACGTTGATGAGGTCGGCGGAGGCCATGCGCTGGTGGAACCAGTGGAACTTGGTGGAGTCGATGATGCGCTGGTTCGTGATGACCCAGAGGTCGTTGTTGTAGCGATACCAGGTGAAGTAGCCGCGGACGAGCCAGTAGAGCAGCCAGATGGCGGCGACGACGAGGGCGATGCGACCGGCGGTGCTGCCGAGGCCGGCGGTGAGCTGGACCAGGACGAGGACAGCGGCGACGGGGACCAGGGCGAGGACGACGACCTTCGCGAGCTGCCAGGCGAGGAAGACGACGTGCCGCCGCGCGAACTTGACGACGAATTCGCCCTGCTGGAGCTCGAAGGGGAGTTTGGGGTTGGTGGGAGCGGGATCGCTGTTCATTGGTGCACGAATCATAGGCGTAGAGGGGGAAAAGGCGTGAAGGCGTAGAGGCGTAAAGGCGTAGAGTCGGCGTCCGCCGCGTGGGTGGAAGCGCTGGCGGTCTGGGGGAACTGGGGCTTTACGGCTTTCGGGCTCTGGGCCTTTGGGCGCTGATGTGGGCGTTACTCGGGACGGGGGAGGGTGGATCACCAATGTGAGGAGGTAGGCCAGTGACCCAGGAGTTCCCCAAGGAGTACCAGGATCGCGCCCCTGGTGAGTATCCGAAGGAGGCGCAGAACCCGAAGCAGGAGCCGGGGCTGCGGCCGGGCGACCAGGCGGCGGGCGAGGTGCGGGTGCCCGGTGGTGGCCGCGACGTGGAGTCGATGACGTCGGACGAGCGGCTGCGGGAGGACCCGAAGCGGCGGGACCTGATGACGCCGCCGGACGACGGGACCGTGCCCGATGCGGTGGAGCGGGAGGCCGGCCGGCGCTGATTGACAGCGGGACTACGATCAGCGCTGCGGGTTACGACGTCGTGCGGGGGGTGATCCCCCGCGCCGCAGCGTGTGAGGTGAACGTCCATGTCCCGCCAGCTCGTCGTCTGCAACCGGACGTCGGGGAGCCGCGCGCTCAGCGACTATGCGCGCGAGCAAGCCGGCATCGACCCGTCCATCGAGTTCACGATCCTCGTCCCGGCCGCGCCGGGGTTTGGCTGGAAGGCGTGGGATGACCTGCGGCTCGCCGATGACGCGCGCATGAGTCTGGCGCGGGCGACGGCGAGCTTCGAGCAGGCGGGTGCGCGGGTGACCCGGACGATGATCGGGGCGCGCGACCCGCTCGCCGCCATCGAGGACGAGCTGCGCGAAGGGCCGCCATACGACGCGGTGGTGATCTCGACGTTGCCGGCGGGAGTGTCGCGCTGGCTGCGGCTGGACCTGGTTGCCCGGGCGCGGAAGAAGGTGCCGCTGCCGGTGGTGCACGTGGTCGGGGACCCGGTGCCCGGTAGCGAGCCAACAGGGGTGGAGCGCGAGCTCGTGGCAGCGGGCGGCGTCGCGGCGGAGGGGCGCACGGGGGTGGGGAGCTCGCCGGCAAGTGTTGGCGAGTTGCGCTGGGTGCGGCCGTACATCGGCGAGGAGACGGTGGGGTCGCTGGTGTTCCCCGACTCGCCGGTGGACGCGAGCGACGAGGGGCTGGACGTGGTCTGGCGGCGGCTGCACGAGGGCCGCGGGGTGGCGAAACTGTTCGGCGCCCTGGCTGGCTCGCCGCGGGTGCTGGATGCGTACGTGCGGTTCGTGAACAGCGTCTGGGCGGAATGCGGGCTCGAGCCGGAGCTTCGGGAGCTGGCGATCCTGCGGGTGGCGCGGGTGCAGCGGTTCGAGTACCTCTGGCACCAGCACGTGGCGATCGCGCGGTCGCTGGGGGTGCCGGACGCGCGGATCGCGGCGGTGGAGCACTACCGGTCGAGCGAGCATGTGCAGTTCGACGCGCGGGAACGGGCGGTGCTGGGGTTCGTGGACGCGTTCTGCGGGGCCGGTGGCGGGGTGGACGAGGCGCGGGCGGTGGTGGGGCACTACGTGCCGGACCGGACGCTCTCGGCGCTTGGGCTGCTGGCGGGGTTCTACTGGATGACGGGGAAGTATGCGCGGGCGTTCGCGGTGGAGACGGAGGAGGCGTTCGTGGGGTGGGACCTGTACGGGTAGGGGTGGGGTGTGGGGCGGGCATCCGCGCGGCGGGATCGGGAGGGGGTGCGCCTGCCCTCCCTATACGTCGTGGGGAGTGGTTGGGACGTGCCCGTTTGCCGGACGGGGTGTCTTCTACCACTTGCCGGCCACCCTGCCGGGAGCACCTGCCCTCCCTTGTGCTCCGAGCACCCCGTA
>JADZEI010000095.1 GCA_020850615.1 Dehalococcoidia bacterium
GTCGAGTCCCACGGTCTGGATGCTGGTATCGTGTGTCATTGCCGGTCACTCCTCTTTTTTGCAGCACAGTACGTGACTGCGCCGGGTGACCGGCCTTCTCATGCCATCTACGCCTGCGGCGCCATCGCACGCTGCCGCGCAGCATGGATCGGGCAATCCCGCGGAGCGATGCTCCGCGGCTACGTCTGCGGCGCCAGGATCGCGGGGCGCGGCCCCGCCGGCAGCGACACGCGCAGCGCACCCGGGTCGGCGCGGAAGGTGACGGGGGATTCGCCGGCGTAGTCGCCGTCGAGCTGGTAGGGGATGCCGGGTGTGTCGATCGTCACTTCGTGCGCGACTTCGGCGGTTGCTGCGGGGTCGGCGGCGATGCGGCCGCGGGCGAGCCGGGCGCCGAGCCGCGCCACCGCCCAGGGCGAGCCCGGGCAGGCCGCGACCACGTCCAACAGGCCGTCGTCGGCGAAGGCGCCGGGCGAGAACTGCACCTTGCCGCCGTAGACGCGCGTGTTGCTCACGACGAGTACGCCGACGCGGCCCTCGTGCGCGGCGCCGTCCGTGTGCCAGCAGGCGGGGATGGGCCGCAGCCGCGGGGCCATCTTCGCGCCCTGGAGCATGTAGGCGACGTCGCCGAGCCGCCGCTTGAGCCGCGGCGACACTCGCCGCGCGACCGCCGCGTCCCAGCCCGCACTCGCCATGAGCAGGAAGCAGTGCCCATCGGCGCGGCCGAGGTCGACGTGCGCGGTCTGCCCCGCGAGGTGGGCGTCGACGGCGGCGCGGATGCCGCGCGGGACGCCCGTTTCGCGCGCCCAGATGTTCACCGTGCCCGCGGGCAGCGCCGCCAGCGCCGTGTCCGAACCCGCGAGGCCAAGCGCGGCGTCGCGCACGGAGCCGTCGCCGCCGGCCACGAAGAGGAGGTCGTCGCCGCGCGCAGCGGCGGCTTCGGCGGCGGCGGTGGCTTCGAGCGCGGACCCGGGCGTGACGAGCTGCGCCTCGAGCCCGCGGTGGCGCAGGTACCGCACGATGCGCTCCGGTTCGGGCACGCGCCGGGCGACACCGCGGGCCGCGGGGTTCACGAGCAGGGTGGCGGAGCGGTAGGGGGGCTGCATTGCGGCGCTCTGGGGGCAACCGTAGCATACGCGCACACTCACCGGGCCAGGCGCACGCAACCCCGGGCCGCACGCGAACCACCATTCGCCGTGCCCCCGCTAGCCCGCGCGCGACGCCCAGGACGCCACACGAGGGACGGATGATCACGATCAAGCACCTGGACCACATCAGCATGGGCCACGCCGACTGGAAGGCGCAGTCCGCGTTCCTCGGCAAGATCCTCGGCTTCAAGCACCTGGGCAGCTGGGACCCGGGCGAATCCGACTTCGACGGCTGCACCATGCAGGTCCCGGGCACGGACATCGAGTTCGAGATCATCTCGCCGGTGGGCGAGCGGAGCTTCGTGCAGAAGTTCCTCGATGAGCAGGGCCCCGGGCTCCACCACATCACGATCGAGGTCGCGAGCATCGAGGAAGCGGCCGCGGAGCTGCAGCGGCTCGGGCTCACCCCGTTCGGCGGCATCACCGACGACGGCGCCTGGCGCATCACCTACATCCACCCCAAGGAGAGCGGCGGCATCCTCTGGCAGCTCTTCGAACCCTACAAGTTCCCCGGTGCGCACGACCGCACGACCACGCCGGGCGAAGTCGGCGTGAAGCGCGTCGACCACGTCTCGATGGCGACCAAGGACCTGGACAAGCAGATCGCCTGGCAGGAGCGCGTCTTCGGCATGGAGCTCCTGCACCGCTGGACCGACGAGCACCTGGGCTACAACGGCGCGGTGATGCGCATCCCGAACAGCCAGCTCGAGTTCGAGATGATGGAGCCGACCCGGCCGGACAGCTTCGTCCAGAAGTTCATCGACACGCGCCGCGCGGGCATGCACCACATCTGCATCGACGTCGAATCCGCGGACAAGGCGGCCGAGGGCCTGCGCGCGAACGGGATCACGCCGTTCGGCGGCGTCATCGAAAGCGACTGGAAGCGGCACACGTTCCTGCACCCGAAGGACAGCGGAGGGGTGTTGTTCCAGCTGGCGGAAGCCTGACGGGATTTTCGATTTTCGATTTCCGCGGCCACGCCAGGTGTAGCCGGGGCCCCTTGTGGGCCCGAGCGTCTAAGCCTAACGCCTGCCGCACCGATAGGCACCGCCGCGCACCCGGCAGGGTGCGCACCTCGCAGGGCGTGTCGAGGGCTACCGCGCGGCATGGTACGGACAATCCCGCGGAGCAATGCTCCGCGGCTACGGCTTCCCCCCCGGCCGCGGGCACCTGCGCGGGGCGCGTGCTACCCTGAGCGTGCGCCGAGGCGCCCCACCCCACGCCACCGCCCGCCATCCCGCGACTGAAGGACCCGCCCGTGTACAGCGACCTCGCCGTCTTCTCCGGCCGCGCCCACCCGGAGCTGGCGCGTGCCATTTGCGCCCGCCTTGGCCGCCCCCTCGGCCGCTGCGACGTCTTCGAATTCGCGAACGAGAACATCTTCGTCCAGTACCAGGAGAACATCCGCGCCCAGGATGTCTACATCGTGCAGCCGTTCTCCTCGCCGGTGAACACCTCGATCCTCGAGCTGCTCATCATGATCGACGCCGCCCGCCGGGCCTCCGCGGGTCGCGTCACCGCGGTCATCCCGTACTACGCCTATGGCCGCAGCGACAAGAAGGACCAGCCGCGCGTGCCGATCACTGCGCGCCTCATCGCCAACATGCTCGAGACCGCCGGCGTCGACCGCATCCTGACGATGAACCTCCACGCCGGGCAGATCCAGGGCTTCTTCAACATCCCCCTGGACGAGCTGAACGCGCTCTACACCGTGGCCGCGTACTTCCGCACGAAGGACCTGCACGACTACACCGTCGTCGCGACCGATGTCGGCGGCGAAAAGCGCGCCCGGGACCTGGCCGTGAAGCTGGACCTGCCCCTCGCGATCATCGACAAGCGCCGTATCGGCAACACCGAGACGACGGAGGCGATGCACGTCATCGGCGAGGTCGAAGGGCGCAACTGCCTCATCCTCGACGACGAGATCAGCACCGCCGGCACGATCGTCTCGGCGGCGACGGCGCTGCGCCACCACGGCGCGCGGGACATCGTCGTGAGCTGCTACCACCCGATCCTGAGCGGGCCCGCGGTCGAACGGCTGAAGGCGCTCGACGTGAAGGAGCTCGTGGTCACGGACTCCGTGCCGATCCCCGCGGACAAGCTGCTCGACAACACGACCGTCCTGTCCATCGCTCCCCTCCTCGGCGACGCGATCGGGCGGATCCACTCCGGGCAGTCGGTGGGCGCGCTCTTCCAGTAGCCCCGCCCAGCCTCCCCGCCCTGGTGCCCGGTGCCCTCGCGGCCCTTCCCCGCCCCGTTCCCAGTGCCCGGGGTGGACGGCGGTCGGCGCGTTGCGGGCAGGCTCGTCGCGCCCATGCACGTCGTTTGGGGCGGCGATGTCACGCGCCCCCAGGCACGGGGCACTGGGCACGGGGCACTGAAAACAACGCGCTCCGCGGTATCATTCGCCTATGACGAACGACTCTCCCCCGGCCGATGATCGGCCGTACTCCACCTGGGTGCCGGATGGCGCCCCGCCGCCGCGCGAGGCAGCTGCCCGCCGGCGCCTCGCGAACGCCCTGCGCCGCACCATCGACCTGCTGATGAAGACCGAGGCGCCTCCCGCGGAGATCGAGGCCGCGGCCGACCACGCCGAGGCCATCGCCGACCGCCTCGCGCTCAGCCCCGGCGGCCACCCGCTCTGGGGCTTCGCGGAGACATCGACCTCCGGCAACCCGCGCGCGATGTTCGAGATGAGCCCGATCTCCGGGCAGGGCAACCCTGTCGCGGCGCCGTTGAACCTGCGCGTCGAGGGCAACGGGGTCGCCGGCACCGCCGTCTTCGGACTCGCGTATGAAGGCCCGCCGGGGCACGTCCACGGCGGCCACGTCGCCGCCGCCTTCGACGAAGTGCTCGGCATGGTCCAGTCGATGAGCGGCACGCCGGGCATGACGGGCACGCTGACCGTGCGCTACCGCCGCCCGACGCCGCTCTATAAGGAGGTCCGCTTCGTCGGCCGCGTGGACCGCCGCGAGGGCAAGAAGATCTTCGTCTCGAGCGAGCTGTTCGACGGCGACACGCTCTGCGCCGAGGCCGAGGGCATCTTCATCGCCGTCGGTTCGTCGCGCTTCCAGGAGCTCGCCCGCGAACGCGGCCGCGCCATGGGCCAGGAGGAGGGATAACACGCCGACCAGGGGCGAAGCCGTAGTCGCGGAGCACCGGCTCCGCGGCCCAAGGGATCCTGCCTCGCGGTAGCCCTCCACCCCCGCCCGCCAGGTGGCGAAGCCGTAGTCGCGGAGCACCGGCTCCGCGGCCCGAAATGATCCTGCCTCGCGGTAGCCTGTGCCCCCACCGCGCCGGCCTTTGCCTATGCTACGCACCGTGCCTGACGACATCCCGTTCCACCGCGCGACCCGCCTGCCTTCCGGCGCCTATTCGAATCCCGCCAACACGTTCCATCTGACCTTGCGCGCCTCCCCGAAGACGCGACCGTTCCGGGGAGCTGTAGGCCAGGCGGTTTGGGATGCCGTTGGCAACGAACAAGACCGCGGAGCCATATTCCTGGTCGCCGCCTGCCTGATGCCAGACCACCTGCATGTCGTCCTTCGGCCCTCGCGCCTTTCGGTGCCCCGCTGGGCGCAGTCGTTCAAGCCGTACACAACACGCCTCGCGCGCGAGTTGGGAAACGGCCCGTTCCTGTGGCAACCGCGGTATCACGACCGCCTGTTGCGCGAGGGTGAGGTCGCGCACGCGGTTGCATACGTTGTCCGGAATCCCATCGCCGCGGGGTTGGCCACCGAGGACGGCGAGTGGCCGTGGGTCGTTGCCGTCGAGATGGACTAGGCGGGCGTGGGTGGAGGGCTAGCGCGGGGCATGGCACTGGGGGCCGCGGAGCCGGTGCTCCGCGACTACGGCTTCGCCTCTTGCGCGGTGGGTGCACAGGCTACCGCGCGGCTTGATCCTGGAGGGCGCGGAGCTCCGCGACTACGGCTTCGCCTCTTGCGCGGTGGGGGCACAGGCTACCGCGAGGCTTGATCCTGGGAGCCGCGGAGCCGGTGCTCCGCGACGACGGCTTCGCCTCTGGTGTGCCGCCCGCACCCCCTGACACGCCCCTGTTATGCCTCTCGCGCGGGTATGACCCGTGCTGACTATGCGTGTACCTACCCTGACGGTGCCGCGCTTCGCCGCGATCTCTCCCAGGTTGGTGCAATGCCTGCTCAGCGACCCCGCCCCTCCGCCGCGGATGGGGCTTCGGATCCCGGTACCTCGAACGATAAGGTCTCCGCGCTCGAGACGTTTCGCAGCCACCCGGAGGACGGCGTCCTCACGACCGACCAGGGCGTGCCGATCCCGCATACCGACGACTCGCTCAAGGCGGGCGAGCGCGGCCCCTCGCTGCTCGAGGACTTCCACCTCCGCGAGAAGATCACGCGCTTCGACCACGAGCGCATCCCCGAGCGCGTCGTCCATGCGCGCGGGAGCGGCGCCCACGGCTTCTTCCAGGTCTATCGCCCGCTCACGGAGCTGACCAGGGCCGCCTTCCTCCAGGACCCGGCCGCGCGGACGCCCGTGTTCGTCCGCTTCTCGACCGTGCAGGGCTCGCGCGGGTCGTTCGACCTCGCCCGCGATGTGCGCGGCTTCGCGACGAAGTTCTACACCACCGAGGGCAACTTCGACCTCGTCGGCAACAACATGCCGGTCTTCTTCATCCAGGACGGGATCAAGTTCCCGGACGTCGTGCACGCGGTGAAGCCGGAGCCGGACTCGGAGATGCCGCAGGCCGCTTCCGCGCACGACACGTTCTGGGACTTCATCGGCCTGGTGCCAGAAACGGCGCATCACATGATGTGGCTGATGTCGGACCGCGGCATCCCGCGGAGCTTCGCGACGATGGAGGGCTTCGGCATCCACACCTTCCGGTTCGTGAACGCGGAGGGCCAGTGGCGGTTCGTGAAGTTCCACTGGAAGCCGCTCGCCGGCATCCACTCGGTGGTCTGGGACGAAGCACAGAAGATCAACGGCATGGACCCGGATTACCACCGCCGCGGCCTCTGGGAATCGATCGAGGCGGGCTCCTACCCCGAGTACGAGCTTGGCATCCAGGTGTTCGACGAAGCGCAGGCGGACGCCTTCCCGTTCGACATCCTCGACGCGACGAAGATCGTGCCCGAGGAGCTCGTGCCCGTGGAGCGCGTCGGGCGGCTGACGCTGAACCGCAACCCGGACAACTTCTTCGCCGAGACCGAGCAGGTCGCCTTCCACGTCGGCAACCTCGTGCCGGGGATCGATGTCACGAACGACCCGCTGATGCAGGCGCGGCTGTTCTCCTACCTCGATACGCAGCTCACCCGGCTGGGCGGGCCGAACTTCCACGAGATCCCGATCAACCGGCCGATCGCGCCGGTGCACAACCACCAGCAGGACGGCTTCCACCGGGACACGATCAACACCGGCAAGGCGAACTACTTCCCGAACTCGATCGGCGGCGGCTGCCCGGTACTCGCCCCCGGCGACCAGGGCTACGTGCACGTGCCGGAGATGCTGCAGGGGCCGAAAACGCGCGAGCGGGCGCCCTCGTTCAAGGACTTCTTCAGCCAGGCGTCGCTCTTCTTCCACAGCCTCTCGCTGGTGGAACAGCAGCACCTGGTGAGCGCGCTCCGCTTCGAGCTGGGCAAGGTCCAGCGCGCCACCGTCCGCGAGCGCGTGGTCAACGAGATCCTCGCGAACATCGACATCGAGCTCGCGCGCGCGGTCGGGCCCGCCGTCGGCGTCCCGAACGTCGAGCGCCGGCCCGCGCGCGATGCCGGGCCGCCGGTGGACCAGGGGCTTGCCGCCTCGGCCGCCCTCAGCCAGCTGAGCAACCCGGGCCAGACCGTGGCCG
Organism: Dehalococcoidia bacterium; assembly: GCA_020850615.1. Taxonomy (GTDB): domain Bacteria; phylum Chloroflexota; class Dehalococcoidia; order Tepidiformales; family Tepidiformaceae; genus JADZEI01. Next base: position 6,967 of record JADZEI010000095.1, read on the forward strand.
GGCGCCAGGTGGCCGTGCTCTGCGCCGATGGCGTGGACGCTGCGGCGGTCGAGCAGCTCACCGCCGAGCTCGCCGCGGCGGGTGTGAACGCCGAGGTCGTGTCGACCTTCCTCGGGCCCGTGCAGGGCGCCGGCGGCGGCGCGCTCGAGGCGACGAAGATGTTCAGCACCGTGGGTTCGGTCCTCTTCGACGCGGTCTACGTGCCCGGCGGCGCTACCAGCATCGCGGCGCTGCGGGATGGCGCTGCTGCAGTCCAGTTCGTGAAGGAAGCGCACGCCCACTACAAGCCGATCGCGGCTTCGGGCGAAGGCGCCGAGCTCGTCCGCGCGGCGATCGGCATGGCCGCGCAGGCCGAGCCCGCCTCCGCCGGGGGCGACCCGCTCGCGGGCGTGGTCCTCGCGGAGACCGATACGGCGACGCTGGGCCAGGACTTCCTGGCGGCGATCGCGAGGCACCGCTTCTGGGAGCGCGACCAGACGCAGCAGATGGGCAGCTCCGTGCGGCCGTAGCTCAGGCGGCCGTGCGGCGGGAGACCGGGTTCAGGGCTGCGGCCAGCAGCGTTGCGGCGATCGCGTGGAGCGATTCGCCGGCGCGCGCGGGCGGCATCGCCAGCCCGGTCCCCGGCCCGGCCGCGGCCGCGCGAGCGCTCACCAGCGAGAGCTCGACGCCGTCGTGCGCGAGCGAGGATGCGAAGGCGGCGAGCTGCTCCTCGGGGCTGCGCGCCGCCGCCGCCACGCCCGCGATCCGGCGGACGAACCGGCGCCGCGCGGTCACGTCGTTCGAAATCACGGCGGTGCCCGCGTAGCGCCCGAGGTCGTCGTAGATCATCTCGATCCGGGATTCGAACCAGCGCAAACCCCCGTCCTTCCGGCGGATGCGGAAGGTGAAGTCGAGCGGGGTGCCGTTGCGGATGTGCTTGCGCATGCGGCGGATGAGCTCGGGCTGGTCTTCCGGGTGGGCCAGGTCCTGGGCGCGCATCCCGAGCAGCTCGTCGCGTGTGTAGCCCAGCGTCTCCTGGTGGGCCTCGTTCACGAAGAGGAAGCGGCCCGCGACGCCGGCCAGGGCGAATATCTCGGGCAGCGTGGATTCGGCGCGTTCGAAGTGCTCCGTCGCCGCCCGGAAGAGGTCGGCCGCGCGGGTCGATTCTTCGATCGCCAGGCAACAGCCCACGATCGCCGGTTCGCCGCCCCAGAGCACGGCGCGCACGGTTTCGACCACGAGCCGGCGGGCGCCGTCCGCGGCGAGGAGGTGGTATTCGTAGCGATGGTTGCTATCGCCGGTGATGATGCGGGCGGCCTGGCGGCGAAGCCCGCGCCGCTCTTCCGGCGGGACCAGGCTGATCGCGCGCGTGCCGGCCAGCTCGTCGATCCGCCGCCCCGCGAGCGCGCAGAACGCCGAGTTCGCGTAGACGAAGCGGCCGTTGCGCAGCACGTAGACGCCGAAGGGCGAGAGCTCGGCCTGGGCGATGAACCGCTCGCGCGGCGATTCGGCCGCCGTGCAGGTGTACAGCACCTGCCGCTCGACCACCGTCGGCCGGCAGGTGACGGCGAGGCGCAGGCACGGCCCATCGGCCCGCCCCAGGCGCACGCGGACCTCGGTCTCAGGCGATTCGGGGCCCGGGAGGTCGTCCCCACAGGCGCGGATGCGGGTCCCGGCGGGCCAGAGCCGCCGGAGCGCCGCGTTCGCGAACACGATCTCCCCGTGGGCGTTGACCACGAAGATCGCGCCGGGGCACTCCACGTCTGTCACCGACATGGCGCGTGGGGTGGCCGGGCGCGGCGATTCCTGCACGATGCCTTCCTCCCCGGGCTTTCCCGGGCCTCATCATGAGAGACGGCACTGCGCGAGTGTGTGAGCAGTGACGAACCGGTGACGGCGTCCACCGGGGGCGTGTCTGCGGGCGTGCTTCACCCTTCCGGCGCCGCCGCGTACCCTTCGCCCATGGCAATGCTCGAAGGCAAGACCGCGCTCATCTTTGGCGTCGCGAACGACCACTCCATCGCCTGGGGGATTGCGCAGGCGCTCCACCGCGAGGGTGCGCAGCTCGGCTTTTCCTACGCCGGGCCCACGCTCGAAAAGCGCGTCCGGCCGCTCGCCGAAAGCCTCGGCGCGGACTTCATCGAACAGTGCGATGTCGGCTCCGACGAGGAGATCGCGGCCGTGATGGCGAAGGCGAAGGAGCGCTTCGGCACGGTCGACATCCTCGTCCACGCGATCGCCTTCGCGAACCGGGAGGACCTCCAGGGCCGGTTTGTCGACACGAGCCGGGACGGCTTCCTGCTCGCCCACAACATCTCCGTGTTCTCGCTCGTGGGGCTCACGCGGGCGGCGCTGCCGCTCTTCCCCGAAAGCGGCGGGAGCGTGCTCACCCTGTCGTACTACGGCGCCGAGAAGGTGGCGCCCCGGTACAACGTGATGGGTGTCGCGAAGGCCGCGCTCGAAGCGAGCGTGCGCTACCTGGCGGCGGACCTCGGGCCGCAGGGCGTGCGCGTCAACGCCATCTCCGCGGGGCCGATCCGGACGCTCGCGGCCTCGGGCATCAGCGGGTTCCGCGCTTACCAGAAGAGCTTCGCCGCGCAGGCGCCGCTCCGCCGCAACGTCACGATCGACGACGTCGGCGCGACCGCGGCCTTCCTCGCCAGCGACGGCGCCCGCGGCATCACCGGCGAAACCGTCTACGTGGACAGCGGCTTCAACATCATGGCGATGTCCTCGGAGGAGGAGTAGGGGGACGGGTTGCCCGTTGCCCGTTGCCCGTTGCCCGTTGCCCGTTGCCCGTTGCCCGTTGCCCGTTGCCCGTTGGCGGAGCGTAGCCGCGCCCCTCGTGGGCGCTGGCGCCAGCCCAACGGACGCCAATCAGTAGCCCGACCCGTCAGGGAGGGCAGGGCCGCGCCCCTGTGCCCCCCGCCCCGCGAAGCCCGCTACTGCGGCCCCAACCCGGTGTAGCCGGTGCCCCTGGTGGGCACGAGCGTCAGCCCAACGGATGCCACGTCGAAGGCACGGCACCGAACCAGCACAGCCGGGCCGCGTAGCAGGCCCGGCCGCCGCGCCGCCCGGCAATCCGCGACACCGGCCCCGCGGCCGCCCCATCACCCGCCGTACGCCCGCGACGCCCATCGCGCGACGAGCCGGGCGGTCGCGAAGCTCCCGCCCTCGCAGCCCCGGGACGTGGTGGCCTATCGGTGTGGCATGGCACGGATAATCCCGCGGAGCAATGCTCCGCGGCTACGCCTGCGGCCCCCAAACCTCCGCGCGGTCACTCCCGGGCGGCCCAGGCGGGGAGGAGCTCCGCCTGCTCCGCGGGGAGCTGCAGGTCCGCCAGGTCCACCTCGGCGTGGGCGTGGATGGCGGCGAGGCCGGTGGTGGCGCGCGAGACCTGCGCCCGGAGGTCGTCGCGCGAGTTGCCGAGCATCGTGATCGCGCGGGAGAGCCGCCCCTCGACCTCGTCGCCGAGCGCGCGGAGGGCCTGGTCCGCCACCTGCAGGTGCGCGGCCAGCTTCTCCAGGTCCACGTCGCGCGAGTTGCGCAGCACCGTCTGGAAGACGAGCAGCAGGTAGGGCACGAACATGCTGTGGCTCACGAGGACGACGTTGTCGCGCACGCATTCGGCCTGCACCGCACCGCAAACGTCGTAGACGGCGTCGGGCACCACGGCCACGCCGAAGCTGAGCGTGAGCTCGGGGTTCAGGTACTTCGCCACCTCGCGCGCCTTCGCGCGGGCTTCCTGCTCGATCGCGGACTTGAGCCGCGCCCGCTCGGCCGGGTCCTCCGCGGCGGCGAGCTGGTCGAGCAGGTTCGTCGCCGGCCACTTGCTGTCGATCGGCAACACGAGCCCGTTCGGCAGGCGCAGGGCGAACTCGACCACGCGCGCGCCGATCCGGAAGTCGCGGGCCTGCCACTCCGCCGGGAGCCGCGAGAACACCAGGTCGACCATGTTCTCCCCAGCGGCGCCGCGCGCGGCCGAACCGGCGATGACCTGCTCGAGGCGGCGGATGGAGCGCGCAGTCTCGTCTTCGAGCGTACGACGGGCGGTGGCGCCGGCCTGGATCGCGGCGAGCCCATCGGAGGCTTTCTGCAGCTCAGCGCGGATGCTCTCGGTGGTGTCGCGCAGGCCGCCCGCAAGTGTGCTCGTCCGTTCGAGGCCCACGCCCAGCCGGTTGATCCCCTCGCGGACCGTGCCCTGCTGCTGTTCGACCGCACCGACGCGTTCGCCGATGCCGCCGACCTTCTCGACGAGGACGGCGGTCTGCGTCTGGAGCGCGCGCACCGCATCGGCGACCTGGACGAGCTCGGGAACGGCGAGCCCGCCGGGAGGCGGCGCGGCCGGGCGGCGGGCTACGAAGACGACGACCACCGCAAGCACGGCGATGGCAACGGACGCGAGAAGCAGTTCCATGCGGCGATTCTAGGGCCAATTCGCGACAGGTCTTGTCGCGGCCACGACACGGCGACGGCCTATTTGTCCTTCTCCTTGTCCTTGTCGTCGCCGGGGACGGGGCCGCCATGGCCGGGCGGGAGCTCGCCATCCAGGCCCGGGGGCGTCGGCGCGGTGCCGCCACCATCCGGCGTTGGCGCGGGCGTACCGGGCGTGGGCGTGTCGGTCGCCGCTGGCGCGGGGGTCGTCGGCTCTGGGGTCGCCGGCGTCGTCGGTACCGGCGTCGAACCGGGCGGTGGCGTGGTCGTCCCCGGCGTCGCGCTCGGGCCTCCGCTGCCCGCAGTGGGGGTTGGCGTGGGCGTCGGGGTTGGTGTTGGTGTCTTAGTGGGCGTAGCTGACGGCGTCGTGGTCGAGCTGCTCGGCGGGGTGCTCGCGGTGCCGGGCGTGGATGGCGTGGCAGGGCTCGTACCCGTGCCAGTGGGGGCGGTGCCGCCCGCAGGGGTGGTTGTCGCCGGTTTCGATGTCACCGGGGTGCCGGGCCGGCTCGTCGCGGTCCGGGTGGGGTCCGTGGTCGCTGGCGGGGTGCCCGCCGAGACCGGGGTCGCGCCCACCGGCGCCGGCTGCGGCGTGCGCACGACCGGGGTGGGCGTCGGCGTCCGTGTGGCGCCTGCGCTGGACGTTGCTGCGCTCGTCGGCGGCGCGGCGGTCCCGGCGGCGAGCGCGGCTGCGTCTTCCGCGGCTGCCTGCACGATTTCGGGGCGAACCGGCGCGAGCCGCACCACCACGTCTTCGGACGTGTAATCCGCCGAGAGGGCGGAGGCGGTATCGACGTCGAGCCATTCGCGCGCGGGCCCGGCGAGCCCGTACCCGGAGCCCTGGTAGGCCGCCCCGAAGCAGAGCACGGGCAGCACGATACCGCCGATCCAGGCCGCACGCTGCCTCATGCTGCCTCCCGGATCCCGAGGTCGATCCAGTGACCGAGCAGGACCGGGTCGCTCCGCCGGCGGTCCTCCCACTCGCGCGCGAGGTGTCGCATCGCAGACACGACGCCCGGGTCGAGCAGCCCGGCGTCGGCTTCGCGCCGGAGCAGATGGAGGGCTTCGCCGACTTCCATCGCCTTGCGATAGGGGCGGTCGGTGGTGAGCGCGTCATAGATGTCGGCGACGGCGGCGATGCGCGGGAACGCGCTGAGCTCGTCGTCGCGAAGCGCGAGGGGATAGCCGGTGCCGTTCAGCCGCTCGTGGTGGCCGCCGACGATGGCGAGCACGGCCTCGGGCAGCTCGGCCGGCGCGAGGATTTCGAGCCCGATCCGCGGGTGCTGTTCGATGATCTCGCGTTCCTGCGGCGTGAGCTGGCCGGACTTGAGCAGCACCGAGTCCCGGACGCCGATCTTGCCGATGTCGTGGAGGTAGCCGCCGACGAGGAGGTGCTGGAGCTCGGCGCGGCCCAGGCCAAGCGTGCGGCCGATGTCGGAGGAGAGGTGTCCCACCCGGATCGAATGGCCCGCCGTGTACGGGTCGCGCGCGTCGATCGCGGAGGCGAGCGCACCGACGGTGGCGAGGTGCTGGCGCTGGAGGCGTTCGGCCATGCGGTCGAACGATTCCGCCAACTCGCCGATTTCGTCGCCGCGGCGCAGTCCCGACCGCGCGCTCAGGTCGCCGTCGGAGAAGGCGCGGGCGGCGCCGACGAGCCGGAGCAGCGGGCCAGTGAGGCGCCGCGCGATGAGCCACCCGAGCCCGAGCACGGCGGCCGTGATCGCGGCGAAGAGCACGCTCATGCGGAGCTGCGCGCTCGACCCGGCGGAGGAGATGTACTTGCTTGGCAGGGCGACGGAGTACTGGCCCACAACTTCGTTGCGAAGCCGCAGGTCACCGTAGACGAGCTCGTAATCGCGGCCGAAAAGCGACTTGCGCTCGCGGAGGATGCCGCCGGCCATCCCGGCCTCCCGCGCGACGGCGAGGCTGGCCTGCTCTTCGGCGCCGAAGTAGAAGGTGGAGGCGAGCGGCGTGCCGGCAGCATCGTAGAACGTCACATCGGCGAGCGCTTCGAGCTTGACCGCGGGCAGGAACGACTGGAGCAGGCTGCCGACGAGCACGACCCCGGCGACGTTGCCGTCCAGGTCGCGGATCGGCCCGGCCGTGTAGAGCGCGGGCCCCTGGCCGGTCCAGGCGAGCTGCGCCCACTTGTCGCCGGTGCCGTCGCTCCGCCCGGAGAGGACGTCGGCGACGAGCGACCAGCTCGCGCGGTCGTCTGCTTCGGTCAGCGGTGTGTAGGTGAGCGTCGCGGGGTCGTTGAGCCCCAGGCCGAGGACGCGCGCGCCGTTGCGGTCGAGCACTTCGACGCGCTCGGTCTTCGCGTTCGCCGCGAGCGGTTCGACGAGTCCCTGGAGCGTGGCCGCGTCGTGGGCGGCAAGGGCTTCGGGCACGCCGACGGTGTAGGCCACGCCGCGGACCATCTCGAGGTGAGTGCGCTCGCGCCGGACGACGGCATCGCTGGCCACCCGGGACGATTCGGCGAGCTGGTTGGTGAAGCGCTCTTCCAGCGACCCCGTGACGAGCCGCGTGACGAGATACGTGCCGAGGACAGCGAAGAACACCGTGAGCAGCGCATAGGGAAGCATGAGCTTCCAGTGGATGCGCTGCGCGAGGCGCGGGAGGCGCATGTTGAACCCGCGCCGCGGACGCGTGAAGGGCGAAGGTATTCCCTTGCGAGACATCTCACTAAGAGGAATCGGTAGTGATCCCGCGCCAAACCAGTGAGAATCGGGTTACTGCCCGTGCATTCGGGTGACTGGACCACGCGCAGGAACTCCCCGGGCGAGCCCGGCCCCGGGCTGAGTCGAATTCGGGGGAAAGTGCCTGCTAGAGGTCCGTCTTCAGGCTCGTCAGGAACTCGTCGTTCGTGGTGGTACGGGCCATCCGTTCCAGCAGCCGTTCCGTCGCTTCGAGCTGGTTCGGCGAGTTCTGCGAGATCATCGCCGTCATCCGGCGGACGAGCCACACGCCCTTGAGCGTCCGCTCGTCGAGGAGGAGCTCCTCGCGGCGGGTCGAGCTCGCCTGGATGTCGATCGCCGGGTAGAAGCGCCGCTCGGCGAGCCGCCGGTCGAGCCGGAGCTCGAGGTTGCCCGTGCCCTTGAACTCTTCGAAGACCACTTCGTCCATGCGGCTGCCCGTGTCGACGAGGCAGGTCGCGAGGATCGTGAGCGAGCCGCCCTCTTCGCACTTGCGGGCCGCGCCGAAGATGCGCTTCGGCGGGTAGAGCGCGATCGGGTCCACGCCGCCGGAGAGCGTGCGGCCGCTCGGCGGGAGGGCGAGGTTGTAGGCGCGCGTCAGGCGCGTGATCGAGTCCATGAGGATGACCACGTCCTGCCCGCCTTCGACGAGGCGCTTGGCCCGCTCGAGCGCCATCTCGGCGACGCGGGTGTGGTCCTCGACCGGCTCATCGAAGGTGCTCGACACCACTTCGCCGCGGACGTTGCGCTGCATGTCGGTCACTTCCTCCGGCCGCTCGCCGATGAGGAGGACGATGAGGTGCACGTCCGGGTGGTTGGTGGTGATGCCGTTGGCGATGTTCTTCAGGAGCATCGTCTTGCCGGCCTTCGGCGGCGAGACGATGAGCCCGCGCGAGCCCTTGCCGATCGGCGCGATCAGGTCGATCACGCGGTGGGTCAGGTTGTCGGACGTGGTCTCGAGGTGGAGCTGCTCTTTCGGGAAGATCGCCGTCAGGTTCTCGAAGTAGGGGCGGCGCTTCGCGGTTTCCGGGTCCATCCCGTTCACCGCTTCCACCTTCAGGAGGCCGTAGTACTTCTCGTTGTCCTTCGGGTGGCGCACCTGCCCGGTGACGTAGTCGCCCGGGCGGAGGGCGAAGCGGCGGAGCTGCGACTGCGAGACGTAGATGTCGTGCGGGCCGGGGAGCATGCCCTCGCCGCGAAGGAAGCCGTAGTTGCCGTCGTCGCTGACTTCGAGGAAGCCGCCGGAGAAGATGTTGCCGCGGGCTTCGGCCTGGGCCTGGAGCAGGCGAAAGATCAGGTCCTGCTTGCGCAGCGCGTCGGCGTCTTCGAGCCCCATCGTGAGGCCGATGGCGATGAGCTCTTCGCGCGGCTTGGCTTCGAGCTCGGAGATGTTCAGCGGGGCCATCGCCGCGCGCTGTTCGCGCTCCTGGCGCTCGTGCCGGCTGCCTTCACCGCGTTCGCCGCGCTCACCACGGTCGCCGCGTTCGCCCCGGTCGTCTCGCCGTTCGTTGCGCTCGCCGCGGTCCCGGAAGCGCTCTTCGCGGCCGTTGCGGTTGCGTTCGCGCGGCTGGCCTTCGCGCCGTTCGCCTCGTTCGCGGCCTTCGCTGCGCTCGCCGCCATCGCGTTCGCGTGCTTCCGGCTGCGCGGCCGGGGCCTCGCTCGCGGCGGGCTCCGGTTCAGGCGCGGGCGCAGGTTCCGGCTGCGGCTCGGGAGCCGCGGCTAGCGGGGCGGCATCGGCCTCCGTGAGTTGCGCCTGCTCGGCTGCGGCAGCGGCCGCCGCGGCGGCTGTGGTGCGCCGGCGTCGCGGTGCAGCGGGTTGCTTGGGGGTCTGTTCTTCTTCAGTTGTGCTTTCTGGGGCAGTCAATCCAAACCAGCCTGTGGTGGATGCGTCGCGGCGGGGTTCGCGCGACTGCGGGATGTGCCGGCCATGGGGCCGAACCCGTACATGCGTCCTGGGGAGAGAGCGCGGGCTGCGTGGACGGCGGGAGGCCCCCCGGGCCCCTGCAAAGCAGCCACCCTCAGCATACGACGTGTACGATCGGGTGTGCAATACGCACATAAACCGCGCCCGAACGTGCGATTCGCGCGGGCGATGCGGCCCGCTCCTCCCCGCCTACGGGCGCAGCTCCGGGTTCGACGGCCGGGGGATGGAGCTCGCCAGCCGGGTCGTCCATGCCTCTCCCGGCCGGGATCTTCGACAGGTTGCGAAACGCGCGCGACGGCTGAGCCTGCGCGCCGTAGCATGGCCGCCCACGACACATGGAGGATGCCCCCGATGGTCCTCGACTACACGATGCCGCGCCTCGATGGCACGGAAGAGCCGCTCACCAGCTACAAGGGGAAGGTGCTGCTGCTGGTGAACGTGGCCAGCGCCTGCGGCCTGACGCCCCAGTACTCGCCGCTCCAGGCGCTGCAGGATAAGTACGGCGAGCGCGGCTTCTGCGTGCTCGGCTTCCCGGCGAACAACTTCATGGGCCAGGAGCCCGGCACCAACGACGAGATCGCGACCTTCTGCGAGACGCAGTACGGCGTCACCTTCCCGGTGTTCTCGAAGATCAGCGTGGCCGGCGACGACATGCACCCGCTCTATAAGGAGATCACGACGCTGCCGGAGCCGCTCGGCGGCGACATCCTCTGGAACTTCCAGAAGTACCTCGTCGACCGCGAGGGCAACGTCGTCGCGAAGTTCGGGCCGCGCACCACGCCGGACGACCCGGCGGTCATCGAGGCGATCGAAGCGCTGCTCTGACGCGGGTCAGCCCCGCGCGCCCGTGATCCCGGCGCGTTCGAGCAGCTCCGCCATGCCGTCCGGCGTGAACGGCTTGCGAAGGATGCCCGCCGTCGCCTCTCGCGCGTCCGGCGGCACCTGCGACTCGGCGGCATAGCCCGAACAGAGGAACACCGGCGGGCAGCCCGGAATAGCGCGCAGCCGGTCGAACGTCTCGTGGCCCGAAAGGCCGGGCATCACGATGTCCAGGATGACCGCCACGAACCGGGCCCCGTCCCGTTCGACCAGCGCGATCGCCTGCCCGCCATCCGGCGCCTCGATCGCGTCGAAACCAAGGTGGTCGAGCACGGCCGCCGTCGCCCGGCGCACGAGCGCGTCGTCGTCGACGACGAGGATGGTTGGCCGGGCGCCGCCGGGTGTGCCGGGTGCGGGGCGCGCCTCGACCGGGATGCGGATGGCGAGTTTCGTGCCCTTCCCGGGCGCGCTGCGCACCGAGATCGTGCCGTTGTGCACCTGCACGACGCTGTAGGTGATAGACATGCCGAGCCCGGTGCCGGTACCGGGCGGCTTCGTCGTGAAGAACGGTTCGAAGAGGCGGAGCTGCGTCTCCTCGTCCATGCCCGTCCCGTCGTCCTCGATGACGAGCGTGGCAGTGCCGTTCGCGACCGAGAGCGCGATGCCGATCCGCCCGCCAGCCGGCAGCGCGTCGCGGGCATTGATCAGCATGTTGAGCACGGCCTGGGTGAACTGGCTCGAGTCGCCAGTGAGTGTCACCGGCACCAGCGGCACCCGCACGTCAACGGTCACGTTCGCCGGGAGCGAGGGCTGGGCCAGGCGCACCGCGTCCGAGATCACATCTTGAAGGTCGAAGCGCACCACCTCGGAGAGGCCGCCGCGCGCGAAGGTCAGCAGCCGCCCGGTGATGTCGGCGCCGCGCCGGGCGGCCATCTCGATGACGGTGAGTTGCTCGCGGCTCGCCTCGCCCAGGTCGGGCGCGCGCTTGAGCATCCCCGCGACGCCGAGGACCGTGGTCAGCACATTGTTGAAGTCGTGGGCGATGCCGCCGGCGAGCAGGCCAAGGCTCTCCATCTTCTGGGCCTGCACGAGCGCCTGCTCCGCCCGGGCCAGGCCCGTCACGTCCGTCGCGACGCCGACGAGCCCGGTGACGCGGCCTTCCTGGTCCAGGCTCCGCTCCGCCGCGACGTCGAACACGCGCTCGCGGATCTCGACACGCGAAGTGGTTGGCCCGCCCTCCAGGGCGGTCTCGGCGAACTGCACGAGCGCGGGCTGCACCTCACGGAAGTGCGCGATGGACTTGCCGATGAGGCGCGTCTTGTCGAGCCCCGCCACGCCAAGGCCGCGCCCTTCGAGCATGGTCAGGGTCCCCGCGGCATCGATCGCGAAGAGGATGACCGGCGCGCTCGCGGCGAACTGGCGGAGCTGCGCCTCGCTCCGGCGGAGCGCCGCCTCGTTCGCGCGCCGCTCCGAGATGTCGCGGAAGACGAAGCGGATGCGGTGCGGCCGGCCATCGGCGTCCAGGACGTACGAGCCTTGTGTCTCCACCGGCAGGAACACGCCATCCTTGCGGAGGATGTCCACTTCGAAGAGGTCCTGCCGGCCGGTGCGCTGGTAGGCCGTGCCACTGTCGAAAACGGGCTGGAGGTGCCGCGCCAGGATGTCCGCCACGAGCTCCTGACCGGCGGCGTCGAGCAGGTCGAAGCTATCGAGGCCGGTGGCGACGTCGGCCTGGCTGTAGCCGAGGAGGAGGCTCGCCATGCGGTTCATGTAGGTGACGCGCCGGGTGGCGAGCTCGGCCTCGAGGAGGGCGTCGGGGAGGTAGTCGCGGAACTCGTCGAGCTGGCGCCGGAGCGAATCCCGCTCGGCCCGGAGCGCCTCTCGTTCGTCCATGCGCGGCACCATACCGCGCACGCGCGTCAGCGTCACGGAACCGCGCGGCGTATGGCAGGGGGCCCGCCCTGTGTGGTGCACTTCACACTATTTCTGCAAGAAATACCGTTGACAGGTAACTTCCCGGCCGTTACGTTCGTTCCCAGTTAGCAAGCGGGGCACTTCCCGCGGGAGAGATCCAATGCTCAAGCACATCGTTTTCTCCGCCACTGCTACGGGTCGTGCCCTGATCTAGGCGACCTCTCCCGGTACACCGGCCACCACGCCGTACCGAGACAGGTACGGCGTTTTTGTTTCCCCTGCGCCGGCCTCCCCCGATCGTGACACCACTCGTGAGCTCGTCCAGGCAACCCTGGCCGCGGTATTCCCTGCCGCCAGCGTTACCGCCAATAGGACGCACTTCGCCTGTCACCGGCAGGCGCCAGTATTCGTTCGCCATCATTGGCACGCATATTCGGAGAACTACCCGTGTTGTACCTGGTGTCCGCGACTTCGCCCCGTATCGCCATCCTCCACAGCCGCAAGGGATTCCACATCGACGAGCACAGCAACCGCGCACTCGAACGCGGCGCCGAATACGCCCGCCTGCTGCGCGAAACTACCGAAAAGGACACGCCCCGCAACGGGGGCCGGGCGCCGATCTTCCTGTTCACCCGCAGGCGCCACCCCGCCCACGCGAGCGGCGTCCCACCGTTAGCCGACTGAGCGAGAAACGAGAAAAGAGATGTTCCACGAGCACAACGTCCACCTCGACATGCTGGTCCGTTCGAACTACCAGCGGTTCGTCCACCCCGGCGACCCGCAGCCGGAGTGGGTCCGGCGCGCGGCCGAGCAGCACCAGGAGCTGCAGCTCCTCCGTGCGGACCGGAAGGCGGCGAGCCTCGCCCAGGCGCCCGCATCCCAGGCCAGCGCGCCGGCGGTGCGGCGGCCCGGTCTGCTCCGGCGGGTGCTCCCGCTCCGCTCCCGCGCCTGAGCGGCGCGACAGCAACGTCCACGCCAAAGGGCCCTGGCACTGAAGGAGCAGTGCCGGGGCCCTTTGTGTGCGCTCCCCCTCCGGGAGGTCTCAGTCGGCGAGGTATTCCGCGAGCCGGCCGTTGAGGTTCGTGCGGTAGAACGTCGCCTTCGCCAGGGCGTCCACGTAGTCCTGGACCTGGAGCTTCCGGAACGCGCGAAGCTTCTTCATCCCCTCGTCGATGTTCCCCTTGCCGCCGCCGAGGAGGATCGCGAGCGGTTCATTCACGACGGGGTCGGTCCAGTCCTTCGCGAGGCGGTTCTCACCCTTATTGAAGTAGAGGTTCTGCTCTTCGCGGCGCTCCGGGTGCTTGAAGAGGTAGTGCTTCAGCCGCTCCACCTGGTAATCCATCATCCGCTGGCGGTCCTTCGCGCAGAGCGCGTAGAGGTCGCGTTCGAGCTGGTTCTGGGCGAAGAGCTCCCCGTTCTTGAACAACGTCAGCAGCGTGCTGTCCTGCACGAAGAGGATGTTGATCAGCTCGGGGTAGCTTCGCGCTTCCTGGGCGCTGCGCATGTAGTCGGTCGGCGCCTGGAGCCCGAGGCCGCCACCGTTCGCCAGCGCGCGCTTGCGGAACGCCTCGGCGTGCCGGGCAACGTCATAGATCACGGTCGAAAGGAAGAGCTTGAGCTCGAGGTAGCCGTAGCTGATCTCCGGCAGCCAGCCCGAAAGCAGGGCGCCCTCGAAGTAGGCGCGGTCACTCTGCTCGGTCATCACCTGGCAGACGGCGCGCTCGATGTCGTCGGCGAGTGGCTCGAGGCTGGCCCAGGGCAGGTCCGTCGCCGAGATCCAGCGGTCGCGGATCGCCTCTTCGTAGAGCGGGACGCAGCAATCGGCCCAGACGATCGCCTTTTCGAAGATGGTGTAGCCCATGTCTTCGTTGACCGGGTTCGGATACGACCCGCGCGCGATCTCCGTGCGGTTGTACCAGACGTCCGGGATGTCGCCGTAGGTGCCCACGTTCAGGTCGCCGATGGCCAGGCCCAGCTCGGGGTCCGAGGCTCGCGCCTTGATGCCCCACTCCGTCGGCACCTTCATCCACTTGAACTCGGGGCGGACCATCTGGCCGCCGGCGAGGAACTGCTTCGCCTGGTCGCCGGTGACGTTGCCGCGCAACGCCTGCCAGACTTCCTGGAGGGAGAAGCCCTTCGCCAGGGCGGATTCGATCAGGCCGTCTTCCCAACCGAGCTGGCGGGCCTTATCGCGGGCTTCCTGCGGGACTTCGGCGACGACCTGGGCCTTCGCGAGCGCTTCACTGGTGGACATGGGCTACCTCGGCTCCGTGGTTTGGAACGAAACGGCCCCCCGGCGGGGGCCATCGGGGCGTGGGGGACGGTTCAGACCGGGTCGACGAACTGCGCGAAGAGCGGCCCGACGCGCTGGCGGCGGTCGCCCAGCCCGGCCACTTCGAGCCGGTGCAGGTATTCGTTGATCTGGCGCTTGCGAAGGAGGAGGAACTTCTGCAGGCCCTCGTCGAACTTGTCCGGGCCGCCGCCGAGGAGGATGCAGAGCGATTCGAACACCGGCGGGAAGGTCACGTCGCCGGAGCCACCGCCCGCGGCGTCGCCCTCGGCCTTGTCGAGGTAGTGGTGGAGCTCTTCGCGGCGCTCCGGCTCGGTGTCGAGCACGTACTTGAGGTGCATGACGCCGAAGGCCAGGTGGCGCGACTCGTCCTGCGCGCTCATCCGGAAGATGCGCTTGTCCGCGTCCGTCTGGCCGATGAGCTCGCCCATGCGGAACATCGACTGCACGAAGCCTTCCGCCTGGACGTGCATGAGGACGGACATCTCGGTGAAGTCGCGCGCTTCAATAAGGGTGCGAAGCCCGAGGCCGGCACCCTGCGCGAGGAGGCCGCCGCCGTTCGCGAGCGCGCGCTTGCGGAAGACGTCGGTGTGGCGCGCTTCGTCCATGATCTGGGACATGAGGAAGAGGCCGGCTTCGAAGTCCTGCGCGGAGACGAACGGCATCCACTGGCCGGGCACGTCACCGGCGATGAACTCGACTTCGGTGAGCATGGTGCAGAGCTGGCACATCGCGCGCTCGAGCTCGTCCGGCAGCTCTTCGAGCGTGTCCCAGGGGATGTCCCGGGCGGAGGACCACTGCCGCTGGGTGGCCTCTTCGTAGAGCATGATGCAGTTTTCGGACCAGACGTCGGCCTTGGACTGGTAGTTGGGGCCGAAGCGCTGGGCGCCGGGACGAGAAATGGCGCCGCGCATGCGCGTGGTCATATCGCCTTTACCGCGGGCGGCGTCACCATAGCGGCCGAGGTTGATCTCCTTGAGCGTCAGGCCCTTCTTGCCCGGCGTCGCGGAGGCAGGTTCGTCGTAGAGGTCCAGCCAGGAGAGATCCAGCCCGGACGAGGTGAGCGGGGTTGCAGCCATGTCTTTTTCCTCGGCTCGATGTCAATAGCCACGATAGGATAGGGCCGCACCGCGCCCTTGGGAAGCCAATTCCTACCGCCCGGTAGTAAAAACAACGAAGTGATCACCCGATTCGCGAAAAGGGTGGGTGGCGGCGCGGGCGGGCGCCGCAGGCGTAGTCGCGGAGCATCGGCTCCGCGGCCCCCAGGATCATGCCTCGCGGTAGCGCGTGCCATGCCCACCGATAGGCGACCAATGACGCTCGCGGCCCTCACCCCCTACCCCTCTGCTCTGAAAATAACCCCGCGGAGGTTCAGGCGGCCTCAGTGATCGTCACGTCGAAGCCGAGCTTCTCCAGGCTGCGCTGGTGGCGCCTGGCCTGTCGCAGCCGGTCCCCCCGCCGCTCGAAGTAGTCCTCACCGAGGTCGTCGTACGGCTTTCTCCGGGTCAGCAGGTACCA